>CAYSYU010000022.1:0-89776 GCA_964435245.1 uncultured Methylomagnum sp. | reverse complement strand
CAAATTCGATGCATCGCTCTTTGGGCTGCCATCTTGTGACGACACTATCTAGGGTTTGAATATGGTTAAATTGTTTCTTTCGTTACTGTATCTGCTTGCCGAAAATTAATGCGTAAGGCCAAAGGCGCAATAACCACCGGGGATTGCGCCGAATTGTTCGATTAGGTTTCATCATCCATATCCCGATTATTGCTGCTTAAGGTTGGCGTAGAGCTATAAGGCCGTAAGGCGCATTCCCGTAGGGCGTCAATAGGGGAAGCCTTATTGCGCCGCATTATTTAAAAACCATTTTTGAAATCCCATTGATTGATGCTTAGTTTTGGCGTAGTGTATTCATATTACATTTGTTTCATATCCGTATAAATACCTACGTCAGGCACGTTTGGGTTGGCCTTTGCCTGTGTTTCAAGCCGCATGTCCGTACCCCGGCTAAACTCGTTTAACCTCGGCTTAAAACCCAGTAGGGGAGTTGCTTGCAGCCGCCCTTGGAATACTAACGTTTTTTCTAAGCCGGACGAAATTTAGGAAATTGGCTGGCTATTGGCCAGTGGTTTTTGGCCAAATAACTTGGGTCAACCCTAAGCATCATGAATTACGCCATTTGGCTCATTTTTAATACACCAGGGCGGCTTTGGGACAAAAACCTACATAAGGCGCATTAGCGATAGCGTAATGCGCCTTATGTAGGTTTTTGTACAAGTAGAAATCCAGTAAATAAGCATAAAAACTAACAGCAACTAATCAATCGACAGGGTAAAAATAGATGGTTAACATTTTGATAATACGGCGTACTGCCCATTGATTAGTGCGCCTTACGGTTTTTACCTCATAGCAATAAGCCACTCGCTTAATGGGTTAGAGCTTGGGGTAGTTGATTCAGGTCAAATTAAAAAATCAACATGTAGAGTAAAATGATAAATAATTCATATCCAATGCTCTAAATTTCCAAGCGCCGACTTTTTAAGACTGCTTAAATATTTTAAATGCCACAATACTTAGTAGAAAATTTAGTACTTGCTACTATAGATGATAGCATTCATCGAAAGATGACCAAGAAACCAGGATAGCGGCCCATGACGACACCAGATAATTCTCCCCTTTCCACGCCGTTAAGCGCGGATGAGACCGCCAAGATTAACGCTTATTGGCGCGCTTGTAATTACTTGGCCGCAGGCATGATTTATCTGCGGAACAATCCCCTACTCAAAGAACCCCTCAAGCCGGAGCATATCAAGAACCGCCTGTTAGGTCACTGGGGTTCAAGCCCTGGCTTGAGCTTTATTTATGTCCATATGAACAGGCTTATAAATAAGCATGAGCTTAACGCCATTTTCCTGGCGGGTCCGGGACACGGAGCCCCAGGTGTTTTGGCCCCGGTATATCTTGAAGGCACTTATGCCGAGATTTACCCTAACACCGGGGAAGATGAAGAAGGCATGTTGGAGTTGTTCAAATCATTTTCTTTCCCAGGCGGAATCGGTAGCCACTGCACCCCGGAATTGCCTGGGTCTATCCATGAAGGGGGCGAGCTGGGCTACAGCATTTCCCATGCGTACGGTGCGGCATTCGATAATCCCGATTTGCTGGTGACAGTCGTGGTGGGGGACGGCGAGGCGGAAACCGGCCCTTTGGCCACCTCATGGCATTCCAATAAATTCCTCAATCCAATACGCGATGGCGCGGTATTGCCGATTTTGCACCTGAACGGTTACAAGATTAACAATCCAACGCTACTCTCACGTATTTCCCATGAGGAATTGGAAAAGTTGTTTCATGGTTATGGTTATACACCGTACTTTGTTGAGGGTTATAATCCAAAGGATATGCATCAACTGATGGCAAATGTTCTAGAAACCTGTGTGATGGAAATCCGCCGGATTCAGGAAGAAGCACGCAGTGCAGGAATGCCAACCCGACAACGCTGGCCCATGATCGTATTACGTAGCCCAAAAGGCTGGACTGGCCCTAAAGATGTTGACGGACATAAAGTAGAAGGCTTTTGGCGTTCGCATCAGGTTCCGCTTGCGGGCGTGAAAGAAAATCCAGCGCACTTAAAAATGTTGGAGGATTGGCTACGGAGCTATAAACCTGAAGAATTATTCGATACGACGGGCAAATTGATCCCTGGGCTTAAGGCGTTAGCGCCTAAAGGAACACGTCGAATGAGTGCGAACCCCCAAGCAAACGGCGGCCTGTTACGTAAACCCTTGCGGATGCCGGATTTTCGCGATTATGCCTTGGCGCTAGAAACGCCTGGAAAAGTGTCAGCGGAAAACACGCGCCCCTTAGGTAAATTCCTGCGCGACATCATGGCTGATAACATGGGCAATTTTCGTGTGTTCAGCCCAGACGAAAACGCTTCCAACAAGCTGGACGATATTTATAAGGTCAGCAAGAAAACTTGGCTTGCGGAATACTTGCCGGAGGATGCCGACGGCGGCGATTTGTCTCTGGAAGGCCGAGTAATGGAAATGCTTTCCGAACATACTTTGGAGGGCTGGTTGGAGGGCTATTTGCTGACCGGTCGGCACGGCTTCTTTTCTACCTATGAAGCCTTTGTCCATATCATAGATTCCATGTTCAACCAGCACGCCAAATGGTTAGCGATGTCCAAGAAAGTGCCTTGGCGCGCACCGGTCTCATCGCTAAACCTGCTGATCACTTCAACTGTCTGGCGACAAGACCATAATGGTTTTACCCATCAGGATCCGGGCTTCCTTGACATCGTCGTCAACAAAAGCCCGTCGGTAACCCGCATCTACCTGCCTCCAGACGTTAACTGCCTGCTATCCGTAGCCAACCATTGCTTGAACAGTACCGACTATATCAATGTGATTGTCTGCGATAAACAGAAACACCTGCAATACCTGGATATGGATGCGGCGATCAAGCATTGCACCAAGGGCATAGGCATCTGGGAGTGGGCGAGTAATGACGCTGGACATGAACCGGATTTGGTGATGGCAAGTGCGGGCGATATTCCCACCAAGGAAGCGTTGGCGGCAACCGTGTTACTTAGGGAAAACTTTCCGCAGATAAAGGTTCGTTTTATCAATGTAGTCGATCTCTACAAATTGGTGCCAAGCAGCGAACATCCGCACGGGCTTACAGACCGGGATTTTGACAGCCTGTTCACCCTGGACAAACCGATTATTTTTAATTTCCACGGTTACCCCTGGTTGATCCATCGGCTCGCTTACCGGCGAAATAACCACCGCAACCTGCATGTCCGTGGCTATAAGGAAAAAGGCAGTATCAACACGCCCTTGGAACTTGCGATTCAAAACGAAACCGACCGTTTCAGCCTGGCTATCGATGCGATCAACCGTATCCCGAGCCTTCAAGTATCGGGTGCACACGTCAAAGAAAAGTTACGCGATATGCAAATCGAATGCTGCAACTACGCATACGAACATGGCGTTGACAGGCCGGAAGACGACCAGTGGCATTGGCCTTATTGAGCGCACCAAGTAAGGGTGTTATTGCATGAGCCTAAAATTATATTTTCTCCGCCATGGCGAGACTGAATATAGTCAACGCGGCGCTTATTGCGGGGCAATCGATCCCGAATTGACACCAGAAGGCAAGCAAATGGCGCATGCTTTCGCCGATTCATATCGCTCTTTATCTTGGCAGGATGTCTATGTCAGCCCCATGAAAAGGACGGTCGCAACCGCCCAACCTTTATGCGATGCTTTGGGTTTCACCATGAAGATTAGGGACGGGCTTAGGGAAATCGCTTACGGTGACTGGGAAAATCGTGAACAAGGATACGTACAAATTAATTATGGCCAAGATTATATCCGTTGGTTGACGGAACCCGCCTGGAATCCCCCGACAGGCGGTGAAACTGCCGTCCAGGTAGCCAGCCGCGCACTTCCGGTGATTGCCGAAATCGAAGCCAAGCACAAGGACGGTAACGTGTTGGTGGTATCCCATAAGGCCACCATACGCATTATCATCTGTAGCTTGATGGGGATTGATCTTGGCCGATACCGGGATCGCATAGACGCGCCCGCAGCTTCGGTTAGTATCATCAAGTTCGATGTCCATGGGCCGATGCTCGAAATTTTAGGCGACCGCAATTTTATGTCACGTGAACTGCGCGAACGCGAAGGCACATGATTTTGGTAAGGATCGGGCTTAAAAAGAGCCATCGGATAAAGGCTGGACTTTACCAACCCGACCGGATAGTTAAGGGCAAATTTCAATATATAATCCAAAAAAAGCGATGTTTTGATGCGGTTTCATGAATAAATTTCTTGTAGTCATCAACGCCGGTTCGTCAAGCATCAAGTTTGCCATTTACCAACTGGATTCATCATCCCGGCTTACCATTGATGCAAATGGACAAATAGAAGGCATCGGCAATCAACCGAACTTTAGGGTAAAACGCCCACTTGGTGAAGTCATAGTCGATAGCCCTTTCCCTGCCGAAGAAGTGGCCAATCACATGGCAGCTATAACTAACATCCACTCCTGGTTATTGTCGTATATAGCGGGTGGTACCTTGTTGGCCGTCGGCCATCGCATCGTCCACGGCGGACAAAACTACTCAAACCCAGTCTTGATCAATGCCGAAGTTTTAAAAGATTTGGAAGCGCTCATTCCCTTAGCCCCCCTGCATCTACCGCATAACTTAGCTGCAATCCATGCATTTCAGGAAATTATGCCGACTTTGCCGCAAGTGGCATGCTTTGATACCGCTTTTCACCACACCCAGTCCGCTGCCGCACAACGTTTTGCGTTACCTAGACATTTTTTCGATGAGGGGATACGCAGGTATGGATTTCACGGATTGTCTTACGAATACATCGCTTCCTTATTGCCCGCTCTTGACCCAAAACTTGAGGATGCACGGGTTATCGTCGCCCATTTAGGGAGCGGCGCCAGCTTGTGTGCAATCCATAAGGGACGCAGCGTAGCCACCACTATGGGGTTTTCCCCCCTCGATGGCCTAGTTATGGGAACCCGATGCGGTAGCCTTGACCCTGGCGTGATACTCTACTTGATAGATCACCATCACATGGATGCAAGGGCTTTGGAGCATCTGCTCTATCATGAATCCGGGCTGCTCGGAGTTTCCGGGATTTCCAACGATATGCGGACATTACTTGACTGCGATGGTGTCCATGCACAGGAAGCGATTGACTTGTTTGTGTACCGTATCGGACGTGAAATAGGTTCACTGGTTGCCGCGCTCGATGGGCTTGACGCGTTGATATTTACCGGGGGGATTGGCGAACACTCATCCGAAATCAGGTCAAGAATCTGCCTTGGTTCTGCTTGGCTGGGCCTACATATTGATGAAGCTTCAAATCAAGCCGGAAAAGCCCTGATTTCATCGACTGATTCTAAAATATCCGTTTGGATTGTAGCCGCCAATGAAAATTTAGTGATAGCAAAACACACTTTAAGTTGTGTAGGTTTTTTGGCAGAAGGCAATAATGACTTAAACTACATTGATGGTTCTAATCAATTATAAACTATGGCTAAACCGCAACAATCGGCGACAACAAATTCAAAATCCGACAATATCATTGTTGCTATCAGCTTGTTGGGTATCGGCGCTTATTTAACGCTCCATTATGGATTTCGTCTAGGGGATGAGGTCTATAGGGTATTGTTGAATGTAGCCTTATCATCGGCCATTTCAACAGTCTATCAAGGACAACAAGCTTACGCTATTCAATTGGTGCAACTGCCTTTGATTGCTGTATTGCTGTTTGGCGGCATCCCTCTGCTTTATCAAATCGGCGTTAAACTTTACCATGCCGACCTGGGTGCAGATATGCTGGCAGGAATTTCCATTATGACGGCTGTCCTGCTCAATGAATATTTGGCAGGAAGCCTAGTCGTTTTAATGCTTTCAAGCGGCGCTGCATTAGAGCACTACGCCGTCCGCAAAGCCTCTTCAGTGCTTGAAGCCTTGGCTAAGCGGATGCCGTCAGTGGCGCATCGGAAATCAGGGCAAGATGGACTAACTGACATTGCTAAGGAAGAAGTAAATGTCGGTGATACCTTATTGATACTACCCCATGAAATCTGCCCGGTAGACGGCACGGTGTTGGAAGGGTCGGGCACGATGGATGAGTCCTATTTGACCGGCGAGCCGTATTTAATGTCAAAAACCACCGGTTCACTGGTCATTTCCGGGGCAATCAATGGCGATTCCGTATTGACGATCCGTGCGGACAAGCGGTCGGTCGATTCACGTTACGCCAAAATCATGGAAGTGATGCGGTCTTCAGAACAATATCGCCCAAACATCAGGCGGCTAGGCGACCAACTAGGCGCTTTGTACACCCCATTGGCGCTAATTATTGCCTTGATTGCCTGGACAATGAGTGGTGATGAAGTACGTTTCCTCGCCGTATTGGTTATCGCCACGCCCTGCCCTTTGCTGATAGCCATCCCTGTAACAATAATCAGTTCCATTTCATTGGCTGCAGAGCGAGAAATCATCATTAAAAACCCCGCTATCCTTGAAACCATCGGTACTTGCCGGACTGCAATTTTTGACAAAACCGGTACCCTGACTTACGGCCGACCAACGCTAACTGCTTTAATACCCGGCGAAGGCTATAATGACCAAGATGTCTTAACCTTAACCGCCAGCCTGGAAAGATATTCTAAGCATCCGCTTTCAAACGCCATACTTAAAGCCGCTGAAAAATCAGGGCTACCCTTATTGAAGGTAACCGATATTACTGAGTTGCCTGGCGAAGGCCTAAAAGGCTTTACCGAGGGGAAGCTTATACAAATTACAAGCCGCAACCAGATAGTAAAACAACATCCGGTATTTGCAGACGTATTGCCTCCGATCTCTGGCGGGTTGGAGTGCATAGTGCTAATCGACAATGCCTATGCGGCAACCCTACAGTTTCGTGACGAGGTGCGTACTGACAGTTCTTCTTTTATAAATCATTTACAACCTAACCATCATTTTGATCGGGTCCTGTTGGTGTCTGGCGACAAGGAGTCCGAAGTCCGCTATTTGGCGGAACAGGTCGGCCTTGAACATATTTTCTTTAGCCAAAGCCCCGAACAAAAACTGGAAATAGTCCGCCATGAAACCAAAACGGCAAAAACTATTTTTCTGGGCGATGGCATAAACGATGCGCCTTCGTTAACTGCTGCGACCATCGGCATAGCCTTTGGGCAAAATAGCGATATCACCGGGGAATCTGCCGATGCCGTCGTTATGGACAGTTCCTTACTGAAAGTCGATGAACTTTTCCACATAGGCGAACGAATGCGCCGGATTGCCCTGCAAAGTGCGGTAGGCGGCATCGCCCTCAGCTTAATAGGTATGGTGTTTGCGGGATTGGGTTATTTGACGCCTGTTGCAGGGGCTATTGCCCAAGAAGTAATCGACATTATTGCCGTCTTAAATGCATTACGGGCGGCAGTTCCCCCTAAAACGCTTTCGGATTTTGGGAAATCGACTTAGGTTTATTGAGTAAGCCACTTTCAGGGAAGCACAATCCAAAAACCGCCATGCTATTCAATAATAGCCGCGTTGGTTTTTTATAGGATTTGCATCCAATTTCCATTTCTGGGCGTATTGTTTCATTATGGAACTGATAAAATCTGGCAAAATTCCTGGCAACTACGGTAACTCGCTGGAGGTTAGACATTCGGCTATGGAAAAATTTGGGCTCGATCAAGGCTTGGAAAACGAGGAAAACCTGGGAGCTGAAAGCCTAGCCACCCAAAACGCAGTGTCCTCAAACAAGGCAGACGATCTGGAGTTGCAGGATTTGCTTGCCCGTATAGTGAAGCAAGACCAAGCGGCGTTTAGCGTTTTATTTAAGCTTATGTCAGGCCGTGTCCACAGTTTGGCGCTGCGAATAACCGGCTCGGCACAACTTGCAGAAGAAGTAGCCGAAGACGCGTTGTTCCAAGTTTGGCGGCAAGCGCCGCGATTCGAACCTGGGCGGGGAACGGCAAAGGCATGGATACTTACCATAGTCCGCAGCCGCGCCTTGGATGCGCGGCGCAGCATCCCCCCTTTCGAAAGCCGGGAAGACTATGAAGCGGAAAAGGATGCCGACAATCAAGGCCATGACGAATTGCCCGATTTATTGTCGGCAATCGAAGAAAACCACCTATTGCATAATGCCCTGGAAAACCTGGAACCCCTGCCGCGCCAATTGATTGCCTTATCGTTTTTCAGGGGCTTGAGCCATGAAGAAATCTCAAGCCAAGCCAATTTACCCTTGGGTACTGTAAAGTCGCATTTACGCCGGGCGGTTATCAATTTGCGGGAAGCTCTTACCTCACAAGCCATAGCGGTGCATCAATGAACGAGAAACATCCGTACCCATCCCAAGAAGCAGGAAACGGCCTCGAAACCGAAGAGCAAGAGAAAGTTTTTGCCTTGCTTTCCGAACATTTACAGGCAACCCCAAATTCAGGGGCTTTGCTCGAATCCCTGGAAAAGCGACTGGAAAACCGTATCCAAGCCAGCGTTGCAAAACACGCAGGCCTAATTACCGTCCGCTCCAGGGATGGCCTTTGGCGTAAACTGACGGCGGGCATACGTTTTAAGCCCTTATGGGAAAGCCCATCAGGGAATTCGCTATTAATCGAATTTTCCCCTGGGTCAGCCTTGCCATTACATCGCCATAATTACGTTGAAGAAGGGATCGTACTGTCGGGCGGCCTACAACTCGACGACCTGGAATTATCACAGTTTGATTACCATGTTTCGCCCGCAGGCAGCCGCCACGGACGCATCCGCTCAAGACAAGGCGCCCTCGCCTATTTGCGCGGCAGCTCTATCGGTCAACCCTTTTCCATGTTCAAAGAAGTGCTAGGCGGCCTTTTTCCTAAAAACCATAAGGAAAGCGAATCCATCCTTAGCCATGAAGGCGGTTGGCGTAAAATACAAAAAGGCTTACACCAAAAGGATCTGTGGACGGATGGCACGGTTCTATCGAAATTTATCCGTATTGCTAAAGACGCCAGGATTGCCGGACATTATCATCCGTTGGATGAAGAATGCATGATGTTGAGCGGCGATATTTTCCTGGGCGATATCCTATTGCAGGAAGGCGATTACCACTTAGCACCGGCGGGCACCGGACATTTGGAAATAACCAGCGATACCGGGGCTTTGTTATATGTTAGGGGCGCCCTCCAAGAAACCCAATAACCCCTTAATTTATCTTACTAACCGCAACAACAGATGCGGTTTTTCCTAAAAACAATCCAATTTTTGCATCCAATTTCTCCCGCGTTACGTATTACCAAGTGAAAGGATGAAAAGCCTTTTAACGGTTTGGAATTCATTTTTAAATGCCGGATCGATTTTCAGTGACTGGCAGGACAGTGAATTTTTAACTTGCGTTGAAGTGCGCATCATCCTTTAGGAAACCGTTAACAACACATTAAATAAGGTATCGCAAGGCGCTATTGTTGCCCTTGCCCATACCCGCCATGAGTAGGAGAAAGAGTATGTTACCCAAATTTAACAAGCAAGCCGTCCTCGGGGCGGTCGCCACAATGGCGCTTGCCGCCGTGACCCCATCCACACCCACTTGGGCTGCCAGTCACCGCGAAGCGCCCTTGATCGCCTTGGATCCCGCCGCCGATATTACCGATGTCTATGCCTTTGTCAGCTATGACCAGGCAAACCTGAACCGCGCCCCAGAAGATCGTATGGTGACATTTATTATGAATGTCATTCCCGGCCAGGAGCCAGGATCGGGGCCGAATTATTTTTCTTTCGATGATAACGTCCGTTATCAATTCGTCATCGATAACGACCGTACCGGTAGCGGCCTGGACGACCTCATTTACGAAGTCAGCTTCAAGACCCAAGTGACCAATCCCGGGCAGTTTATCCGTCCGGTCGCCGGGGTCGACCCTTTACCCCCTATCACTGCCTTGGAAGGCGCAGAGGCGGCAGGCCTGGCCAGTATCCAGCGCTATACCGTGACGGAATTACGCAATTGCCGTTTGACGGAAACCAAGGAACTAAAGCAATGCCAAAAAACCAAACTTTTTGGCGGTAACTATAAGCCAACCGTGCCATCAAATATCGGCCCGCGAACCATGCCGAATTACGAGGACTTGGCTGCACAGGGCATTTTTACCGACCCAAACACCGGCATTAGGGTGTTTGCGGGACAGCGTGCCGAAACTTTCGCCATTGATTTAGGTGCGGTATTCGACACGATTAACCTGCGCGTCGAAACGCCACCAGCCGTTCCCGGTCGGCCTCCCTTACCCGTGCAATCGGCGGCGGAAGACGCCAACGATGCCGTAAATACGTTTGGCGTCAACAATTTCAGCGGCTTTAATATCAACACTATTGCTATCGAAGTGCCTATCCGTAGGCTCACCGCCAATAATCAACCTGCCAATGCCGCTAACGGCACGATAGGGATGTGGGCGCGCACTTTGCGGCAAGCCGCGACGTTTCGGGCTGGCGAACCGCGCTTGAATGAACGTAAACCGCCCAAACGGTTGATTGCGGGCAAAGGCCCGTTCGTCCAGGTATCGCGCATGGCAAATCCACTGGTTAACGAGCTTATCATCCGTTTCGGGCGCAAAGATTTATGGAATGCGACGTTACCCGAAGACGAATCGCTGTTCCTTGACGCTTACCGCAACCTGGATGTCGCCGGGGCGCTGCAACTTGTCTCTGGCGTTCCCGTTCCGCCCAATCCCCGTGAAGACATTGTCGGCTTGCTGTTGAAGTACAAGGGGCAGAATCCTGATCCAAAGGTTGGGCCATTCTCCGAGCTTTTGCGTTTGGATATGACGGTTTCGCCAACGCCGCCAAGCCAGATCAAGCGCCTTGGGCCTTTCGCCCATGACGCAGCGGGAGTTGCCGCTCCCGATAACGCCGGCTTTCCGAATGGGCGCAGGCCAAATGACGATGTCACCGACATTGTCGTACGCGCAGCCGGTGGGTCGAATTTCATTGCCAATTTCGTCGGCGACGGGGTCGGGATAAACGAAAAAGGCATTGCCGCCGACTTCCCATTCTTGCCTACCCCCTACGATGGCCGTAATCGTCGGCACATCGATCCAGGCGAGCAATTATGATAGTCCCGTAAACTTAACTGGCTAATCTTTATGGCCTTTGATAAAGGTAAGCCAGAAAGAATCCGGCCAGTACGGAGAGGGAGCTGCCCCTCTCCAACCTTCGGAACCTGTTGTCCCTTAAGCAAAGAGGCAAACCATGAAACTGATTAAGGCAATCGTATTTTTGTATTTACTCTTTCAAAATATGGCTGTCCGGTGCGAAGCTTACATTCCCAGTAATGATTGGGAAGTATTGGAACACTTGCCAGTGGCACCTTCAGAAAAAAAACAATTACGCGCACTTCAGCATCAAGTAAATAAAAACCCTAAGGATTACCAAACTGCCCTAGCCTTGGCTAAGGATTATATAGCCACAGGTAGGAGCCATTCCGACCCCCGCTATTATGGCTATGCGGAAGCCATTTTAACCCCTTGGTTAAACCCCGAAAATGCGCAGCCAGAAGCCTTGGTGCTGCGGGCCACTATTTTGCAAAACCGCCACGACTTCCAATCCGCATTAGCCGACCTTAAAACGGCGCTAAGCCTTAACCCGGGCATTCCCCAAGCTTGGTTGACATTAGCGTCCGTGTACGAGGTGCAAGGCGATTATGCCTTGGCCTTACGCAGTTGTTCAGCGCTGGCAAAATTCTCTTCTTCATTGACCAGTTCAACTTGCATCAATTCCGCAATGAGCCTGTCCGGGCAAGCGCAATCCGCTTACCGACAACTGACTGCGGCAGTAACAGATGCCCACGGAGATGCAGCGGAAATGACCTGGGCATACAACTTATTGGCGGAGTTGGCCGAACGCCTAAATATCGTTGAGGAAGCCGACAACTGGTACCGAAAAGCCATCTCCCAGGGCTATCGTAGCGTTTATCTATTGGCCAGCTATGCAGATTTTTTGTTGGACCACAATCGCTACAAGGAAGTGCTGAACCTGCTGCAAGGGGAAACACAGGCCGATACTTTACTACTAAGGCTTACCCTGGCTGAACAACAGTTAAGGCACAACCAATACGATGCCCATACAAACCTAATCAAAGACAGGATAGCTGCAGCAAATGCCAGGGGCGACACTGTCCATCAAGGGGATGAGTCGCGCTTTAGCTTACAGGTATTGAAGGATGTCAAAGCCGCACTCAGCCTCGCCGTCAGCAATTGGGCTGTGCAAAAGGAGCCACGGGACGCGCGGATATTATTGGAAGCGGCATTGGCGGCGAACCAGCCCGATGCTGCGCTTCCGGTTATCGTGTTCATGGAACGGACGCACCTGCAAGACGCGCGATTGGCGTCCTTACTGAAACTGGCAAAAGGATAAGGCAATGAGAATATTAGCCTGCTTCATCTTATGTGTTTGGCCTCTTTTTGCCTTTGCGCATAAGCCTTCGGACAGCTACTTGTCCCTCTCCCTCAAAGGCGACCGATTATCAGGCCGCTGGGATATCGCCTTGCGCGACCTGGACTTCGCCATCGGCCTGGACGACAACGACGACGGCGCGATTACATGGGGTGAGTTAAAACGAAAATCCACTGAAATCAGGCAGTATGCCTTTTCCCGATTGCAACTCAGTGTTTCCGATGAAACCTGCCTTTATAACCAAAGGCAACTGAAAGTGGATAACCATACGGATGGAAAATACGCCATCCTGTCCTTTTCCTGCGACGGCATTCCAGCGTTAGGTCCTTTGGTTGTCGAATACCGTTTATTTGCCGAGATAGATCCCCAGCATCGCGGATTGTTGAGCCTAACCTATGGCAGTGCAAATTCCGCCGCCGTCTTGGTACCCAATAGCCCTGCGCGAGTTTTCGACATTTCCGCAAACCAAGCGATTTGGTCGGAATTGGCGGATTTTATTATTGAAGGCATCTGGCATATTTGGATCGGTTTCGACCATATCCTGTTCTTGTTCAGTTTGTTGATCCCGTCGGTCATGGTTTACCAAACGACAGCATGGCAACCTGTAGCCAACTTCAAGAGGGCGTTATGGGATGTCATCAGGGTAGTGACAGCATTTACCGCGGCGCATTCCATCACCTTAAGCGTCGCAGCGTTAGGCTTTCTCGAGTTGCCGTCCCGTTGGGTAGAATCCACGATTGCTGTGTCGGTTATATTGGCAGCCATGAATAACCTCGTGCCGATTTTTACGGACAAACGGGCGCTGTTGGCTTTTGCTTTTGGATTGGTTCACGGCTTTGGCTTCGCCAGTGTCCTGGCTGACCTAAGCCTAAATGAGCATTCACGGCTGTTGGGCTTACTGGGATTCAACCTGGGCGTCGAAATCGGCCAACTTGCCCTGGTTGCCGTATTCCTGCCGATTGCGTATAAGCTCAGCCGTTATCGATTGTACGAGCCTGTGATACTTAGATATTGTTCGGTCGGAATCGCAGGCTTGGCAAGCGTATGGTTAATCGAAAGGGCCTTTGACACATCCCTATTTGATTAATAAATAAACAGTTTCGCTCCAAATAAAAGCTAAACTTGAAAAACTGGCGCGCCCGAGGGGATTCGAACCTCTGACCTCAGCCTCCGGAGGGCTGCGCTCTATCCAGCTGAGCTACGGGCGCGTAAGGTCGCACATTTTACCGGATTGGCAAGGCAATTACGATAACATTGTTTTTAAGTTTTGGAGATTGGCTTTGCCGCGCTCTTTAATTTCTTTTGGCGGCAACTGGTTTTTGTTGGCCCATTCCAGTTCGTCTAAAGGCAATTCATTGAGAAATCGGCTCGGCTGGCATTCCGTGATATCCCCATATTTTTTTCGGTGCGTGCAATAACTGAAGGTTAACGACCTTTGGGCGCGGGTTATCCCTACATAGGCCAAGCGCCTTTCTTCTTCGACGCCGCCCGTCCCATCGGCATCGTCAGATTCAATCGTGTTTTGGTGCGGCAGGATGTTTTCTTCCATGCCCACCAGAAAAACATGCCCAAACTCCAGCCCTTTCGCCGAGTGCAAGGTCATCAGGCTCACCTGGTCGTTAGCTTCTTCTTCCTGGTTTCGCTCCAAGATATCTATTAGCATGATATTGGCGATAATTTCCGATAAAGGTTTCGGTTCCGTAGTTTCTTTTTCGGCAATGCGCTTAAGCCAGCCGATTAGCTCGAACACATTTTTCATTTTGCGCTCAGCCGACGCGCTGGTTTTACTGTTTTCCCTTAGCCATTGCCCATAACCGATGTCATTGATCATTTGCTCGATAACGGTAAAAGTGTCTTCGCGTTCAATTCGCTTAGCTATTGCCGTCATCCAGTCACTAAACTTTTGTAATCTAGCGCATGATTTGCTGGAAACGGTTTGGCTTAAACCCAATTCAGTGCTGGCGGCAAACAGGCTGATTCGCCGCTGATTGGCATAGGCGCCCAGTTTTTCTAATGTCGTCGGCCCCAATTCCCGCCTGGGCGTGTTGATAATCCGCAAAAAAGCGGCATCGTCATCGGGATTAACGATTAACCTCAGGTACGCAAGGATGTCCTTGATCTCGGAATAGGCGAAAAAAGACGTGCTGCCGCTGATAAAATAAGGGACGTTGTTCTCCCTCAAGCTGCTTTCAAACAACCGCGATTGGTGGTTGCCCCGATACAGGATGGCATAATCCTGGTAACGCCCGCCGGTTTTGAATTTATGGTGGATCAGTTCGGCGACAATTTGCTGCGCTTCAGTAAGCTCGTCTTTATGGCTTAAAACCCGGAGCGGGTCGCCGTAACCCAAATCGCTCCACAATTTTTTCTCATAGGCGTGGGGATTATTGGTAATCAGGTGGTTAGCGACCTTAAGGATACGTCCGGTGGAACGGTAATTCTGTTCCAGTTTAATCACTTGCAAGCGGGGAAAGTCTTGTTGCAATTGGTTGAGATTTTCCGGTTGCGCGCCGCGCCAGGCGTAAATGGATTGGTCATCGTCGCCCACCACCGTAAACCGGCCTAAGTTTCCTGCAAGCAACTTGACCAACTGGTATTGGGTAAAATTGGTATCCTGGTATTCATCCACGAGCAAATAGCGGATCTTATTTTGCCATTTTTCCAATATTTCGGGATGGTTTTGGAATAACAACACAGGCAATAAAATCAAATCATCGAAATCGACTGCGTTATAGGCCTTTAAACTGCGGGTGTAATCGGCATAAAGCTGGCCGATAAGCTGCTGTTCGGTTATAGCCGAAGTTTCCGCTTGCTTAGCGGTAACAAAGGCATTTTTCCATTGCCCGATCTGCCAAGCGTACTTTTCCGTATCATCGGCATCGTAATCGCGCTTGCTGTGGGCAACCAAGTTTTTCAGCAGCTTTAACTTGTCTTCTTCGTCGTACAACGTCAAGCCCGATTTATAACCCAATATCAGGTGTTCCTTACGCACTATCTCCAGTCCCAAGGCATGGAATGTGGACACCCGTAGGCCCCGGCTTTGCTGACCGTCCAGCAATTTGGCTACCCGGCCTTTCATTTCCCGCGCCGCCTTATTGGTGAAAGTAACGGCGGCTATATGGCGGGCAGGCAAGCCTTGCTTTACGAGATAAGCAATTTTCTCGGTAATCACCCGGGTTTTGCCGCTACCCGCCCCAGCCAGCACTAGCAGAGGGCTATCGATAAGCTTTACGGCGGCTAGTTGCTGGGGATTTAATTTAGTCATTGGTTTGGAGGGTTTTCTTTAATTGGCCGGAAAACCTGTTGCTTCCGAAGATAGGCCGATAATTGGCCTTGGCATTTAAGGATTCTAAACGGTAAAAATATCGGGTTTCCTGGTTTATTATGCCGTTTCAACATTCATTGTGTTTTTGGACAAGGGCATACTGTAGGTTACAATGAAGCCTGTTGGCGTTTTTATTGGAAAACCATCCAATTATCGTACCACACTGGACTAGTTAACCTAAGAATCCTAATACCCAAATAAGAGGAAACCCGATGAGAAAGAGTTTATTTTGCTTTGCAATGCTGATTTCTGGCAGTGTATTTGCCGCGACCGACCATTATATCCTGCGCGAAGGCAACCATGTCCATCACTTGAAGGTCACGCAACTCGGTGAAGAAATCACCGTGAGTTCGGATGTGGACTTTGAGCCGAACGCCAATGAAAAAGACACCAAGCCCTGTTCCGCCGACATTTCCGGTGAGGCAAAAAGCACGGACAAAAACAAAATCACCCTTAAAAAACGCTCCGAAGAAGCGGCAACCCACTGTGTCCTGGATATAACGCTAAGCCCCACAGGCGCAAAAGTTGACCAATCGGGGGACTGCAAAGATTTTGTCACCGGAATTTGCCACTTTACCAGCGAAGGCAAAGAACTAATAAAAGTTAAATAACATCAGTCCAGCAAGACCCAAAACGGACAACACGAAGCAATAATATTCACTCCCTAAACCTTCGTGTTGTTCTTGCCTTTCCTATAAGTCACTTTACCCACACTTACTTTCGCCGCAATTCAGGCAAGTCATACAGCCGTCCATCAGCACCACCGCCTTGGTTTGGCATTTTCCGCACAATAAGGCCTTGGCCGGAAAGGCCCCGTCTTCATCGATTTCAGCGGAATCGTTATGCATGGCTTCAAACTCTTTGCGTTTGGCGGCCAGGAACTTCTTCTGATGGTCGTCCAATTCCCTGTCTTTCAACATGCCGATACGCTTGAGGTGCGATTCAATGGCGCAACCGATTTCCGCCACCAACGACGGCATGAACACACCGCCTTTCTTGAAATAACCGCCCTTAGGGTCGAACACCGCTTTCAACTCTTCCACCAAAAAACAGGCGTCGCCGCCTTTGCGGAATACGGCGGAAATAACCCGTGTCAGCGCCAGCACCCACTGGAAATGCTCCATATTTTTGGAATTGATAAACACCTCATAAGGACGGCGTTCTTCATGTTCCGTACCTTCGTTCAGGATCATGTCATTGATCGTAATGTACAGGGCATGTTCCGATTGAGGGGTCTTGATTTTATAAGTCGAACCGTACAAGATTTCAGGCCGGGAAAGGTTCTCGTGCATGCTTTGCAGGTCGATAACCGGTGCCTCGGCGCCAACCTGGGGTTCGGCGACATTCTTGTCTTCGTCGGTGACGACTTTATAACTGACTATCTTTTTGTCGATTTTATGCGCCATGGGCATCTCCGTTTGTCATATTTGAATGATTCATTACACTATTATTAATTTCTTTTTTTAATCCACACGATACCGCCGATTTCACCGGCGAGAATTCCCTGGTCGGCGGGAGCGGGACGTAGCGTTGCTTCCAGTAACTTCGCAACAGGCGACCAATAGGGCGGATACCAATCCCGGTCCACATCCATCATCAAGACTTGTGGATTGCTAGGGTTACCATCATATGCCCCAATGGGAGAAATATGCGGGCCGTCCCAATCGCCCGTCAATACCCCCTGATTGTAATAAACCAGCATCAGGTCATCCGGGTTATTCTCATTTTCTGCCAACTTCTGCTTCAATTGGGCAAGCCCTGTCGGCGTGTTGGGCAAGCGAACAATTTCCACCCTGTAGATATTGAGCTTGTAGGCACGCAAACTCTCATTCACTAACAGCACTAAGTCGTCAAATTTGAGGCCATCGCCGCCTTCCGCCACCCGGTCGGCCCAAATGCCGGTAAAAAC
This sequence comes from uncultured Methylomagnum sp., assembly GCA_964435245.1. Lineage (GTDB taxonomy): Bacteria > Pseudomonadota > Gammaproteobacteria > Methylococcales > Methylomonadaceae > Methyloglobulus. The sequence continues at coordinate 72,142 of CAYSYU010000022.1, read as the reverse complement.
ATTCTCCAGCAATGCATTCTGGGTAACCAAGGTCTCGTCGTAAAAACGCGGAACCCCAACCAGAAAATTTAACGCCATCGCCGTTGAAGCAAGGCCGCAGGCGCTGGATGTTTGTTGGGGCAGGTAAAACTGGCTGAATTTCCAGTAATCATAAGCTGGCGTTTGCCGCAAGAACTGGGTTTGCTGGGTAATGGGGATGGCGTAGGGGCCAAATTTCGGCAGCCGCGCCAGCGCCCAGGCGGAATCCAAGCTAAGCAGCATGGAAATGAATAACGCCAATACAATAACGTTAAGTTTATTCCGGTTTTTGATAAGTAATTTCATGTCCTTGGCTTCTAAGTTAATGGGTAGGATGACGATTGTTTAGTTACAGTTTTTTACTTATGCCTTCCCTAAAACCCCTGGCTTGCCAGCGCAACGGCTATCATCAAGCATGTTTTCGCATATTTAAAAAGTAACGTCCCATTTATGGATTGCTTCCAGGTAATACGCCATACCGTGGTCTTCTATCGCGTCCAATTTTCTATCGCCTATCGAGTCCACAGCGCCGTCGATGGCATCCAGAAATTGATACCAAAACCCTGGGTCATTGTGCAGCTTCTTATTTTCAGAAATATAAAGGAATGAACCGGCATGGCTGTAACCCATCATCCGGGCTGGAATACGGGTGACAATGTCATTATTGTTCTGAAACCGGAATATACGGCCTTTGGCTTCTGTATTAAAAATTCTCGAAGTCATGATACTCATGGCGCGCGGTTGCCCGAAGGTATAGGCAGACGTAAACGGCCTGTCCTCGTGGATAAGGCGGGCAGCGGCGATCATCGCCATAGCCCCGCCCAAACTGTGCCCTGTTATAAAAATGGGACGCGGTTTTTTATTAATTATCAACTTACCGTTAACCAATACGTTCTTGGAGACGTCCTCTTTCCACAACCCGTTATATTGTTTGTATAAAGGCTCCCACACATCCTCAAGCGAGCGCCAGAAACCGCGGTGAAACTCGCCAAACAAGGCTTTTTCAGGAAAGACATTGACATTGTCCAGCCAGTCCTTAATTTCATCGGTACCGCGAAAGGCGAAACAAAAATAGTCACTGTGCTCGACCAAAGCCGCCTGCGCCGTATTTTTTGAATACCCGTAAACATTGATAAACTTCGGGTCTTCTTTTTTGAGGTTGGCGAGGATCTTCTTTTCGTCCGGAAAAGGATCTTTAGGGCTTTTCCTCGTATAAACAGCGGCCGCAATCCGTGCCATCCAGTAAGCATTACCGCTGGAGAGCTTTGTTGTATAAGGTTCTACGGTTTTCATAACATCTCCCAAGGGTTGATTGATTGTGGTGATGTGGTTCTTTTTGTTTTTTGTGTCGCTAACGCGACGGTTATTTTAAAGAGAGTCGCTATTTTTGCGAAAGCTTGTTTTGGGCATCCCAGCCCAAGCAAGCGGCCTTAACTTAACGCGACCGCCAATGCCTTCGGCTGCCCGGATTCGTCCTCGGTTCGCCACGATGCACAACTCCCCTCCGGTACGCTGCGCATCACGGCTGCCCAAATGACTTGACGCCGTGTCGGATGGCCTTGCATTTCGACTCCGCTCCCGCTACAACTCCGTCAAAACGCCCGGCCCTACGGCTATCCGGGGGTCGTCGTACTCCGCTCCACTATCGTTACGCTTCCTGTACTCCTTCAATGTGGGTTCTCGTACCCACGGACGAGTTTCTTTTCTTTGCACGACCAAAGCCCGCGTAGGTTCGATTAGCGGAGCGTAATCGGACGCATGTTAGCCATCCCCTTCTACGGATCCCCCTAAATCACCACACCAAGTTTCCGGATAAATTCCCCTTTCGACATAACGAAGAAAGCTGGAATACGGCCATTGCCGTACTTGGGTAACAAGCCCATGCTTAACCGGGTTCGCATGGACATAATCCACATGGCGTTCGAAATCTTTTTCATCGCGTATCAAATGTTCCCAAAAATGCCGTTGCCAAATGCCTCGTTCCCCAGATGCTTTTCGTACGCTGCTCCGATACTCGGTAAGCGGTAATGCCCGCGAAAAACCACTTTTAATCAAGCGCCATCGTTTACTGAAATCGGCGTCCCCCGGCGGCAACGTCCAAACAGCATGCATGTGTTCAGGCAACACAACCCACGCATCGATATGGAACGGATGTCGTTGCCTTACTATCCTCACGGTTTCACGTAATAAATCGACTTCCCGAATGAGCAAATCATTATTTTTACGCTCCAGCAAATTCACGGTAAAAAACCAAGTTCCGCCAGGTACGAATGCACGTCTGTAATTGGGCATGGTTTATTACAACTCCGGAAACCTCAATTCCGTGTTGGGGTTAATACATGCGTCCGATTACGCTCCGCTAATCGGACCTACGGGCTTTACGAAACACGATTATCTATTCTACGGATAAGCAGTGAAGCTAGACATAGATGATCCAAACATTGTTCCGCAGTTTCTTTGATACCATATTCATGTCCACGTGGATTTCTTATAGCCATTACGGAGCCAGAAAAAATAAATTTATACCCATTCTGTTCATCAGTTTCACTAGTATTTGATAAGTTTGATAATTTTATTTTTGGAGATGTCTCAGAGAAGGCTTGCATCATTAATTTGTAACCAGATTCATTAATGGCTGTAATTGCTTGTATTTCTTTATCTATCAATTTATACGCTTCAAAAGTTGCTTGTGAGTAATGTCCATCATCAAATAGTTTTATCGAAACAAATGCAATTTTAGGATGAATGTTTCTCTCATCAAATGGATGGTTTCCACCGATGGGTTCAGATTTTGCCTCAGTAAAATTCTTTGCGTTTCTTACTATATTTTCAAACTTATAAAAGCTATGTTGCATCAATCAAATTCTCCTTGATGCTTTTGAAAATATTGTCGTACGTTTCTTTAGTTGAATCAGCAGGTAAATTAATTTCTATTCGTACTGTTAATCCTACATCTTTATAAGTTATAGGTTTTGTCTTTGGGTCATTTGGTAATACTAATTCACTAGCCTTCATTTCTTTTGCTTTCGGTTTTTGCTTTTGATTTTGATTTTTTTTGACAGTCACGTTTCCATTTTTTGATGTTGCTCGAAGAGTCGCTGGCTCCCCGTGACCAGAAATTCCAGCAAACATTTTAAATGTCGCAGCTTGCCTTTTGCCAATGGCATCGCTAGTTTGATCTGATTGCCTAAAAAAAGTAATGAGTTCTTCGGTACTTAGTTCCCAGGCATGTTCACTGTGAAGGTCAAATAAAGATGAGTAAGCATTCTCGACAAGCTTTGCAAATTCGGATGCAAACTCTTCGTCTTTGTGATATGAAAAGATTTTTGCGCCTATGTTACTTTTCTTTCCAGTTTCATCAATAATGCCAATAAATTGCAGCGCATTAATGACATAACTTTCATTGTTAGGAGCTAAGCCCAGTTTTTTTACTGTCTCTGAAGTTATACTCTGCGGGAACGATTTCCTTAGGTGTGAAACCATTTGGGAAATATTTCCAGCACCTGAGATATAGGGATGCGAACCAGCCATTTTATACTCCTGAGTATTTCAGTATAGTTTAATGATACTAACCATTATCGTTGGGGTTCGTAAGCTCGCCCCACACTACAATTAACCACCCCATTCCCCTTATGCCGCGCCGAGCACTGGCGGTTTTATCGGGAATAGCCCGAAGGGGTGCGGCAGGGATGCCGCACTTTGCTGGAGGGACAGGAGTCCCTTCCAGCAACCCCCGATAAAACCGTCAGAGCGCAGGAAGCAAGCGGCATAGGGTCGCCTTTTCTTTGGATACTTTCTTTTGGCGAAGCAAAAGAAAGTATCTCGCCCGCCGGTGCGAGAACCGGCATTAAAACAACCGCGTTAGCGACACAATCAACGAACTCCAGCCTTAACCGCCCGATCCACCGAAATCCTATCCAAATCAAATTCATCAAATTCCTTAACCCATTTTTCTTCCGCTTTCGACATTAAGGCAAACCATTCTTCTTCCGAAAGCTCGGCAGCCGATTCGGTGTGCTTCTCTTTCAGCACATCACGCCGGGCAAGACGTGAAGTCAATTCTTCCCAAAAGGAGTTGTTTTCAAACTCCTGGATTAGATTCTCGGCGACTGATTCGGATTCGAAATTAAAGGTGGGATAGTACTTGCCGTCTTCTTTCGATAATTGGATTAAATCGGCAAAACCCATTTCCTCGGCGAATGAGAACAGTTTTTGGAACAGCTCCTCATATTCCTGGGTATCCGTCCGCCCTTCGGTATCGTGGGCATGCATGACCCAATCGGCAATATGGATGATATCCAGTAAGGTGCGGTATTCTTTTTTGGTGAAGTTAATTTTCATAAGCCGCCTAAAATTTAACAGTTAAATCCTATACCGATCAAAACTTTCCGTAATAACCTTCTTTCAGTGCATCGAACAAATTCGCGGCGCTATGGATTTCGCCATCGTATTCAATCTCCTCATTGCCCTTGAACTCGACCACGCTGCCGTCTTCCAGGGTAAATTGGTAAGTGGTGTTTTCCAAGTCCTTGTCCTTGACGAGTACGCCCTGGAATACTTCCGGATTAAAGCGGAAGGTGGTGCAGCCTTTCAGGCCTTTGTCGTAGGCGTATTCGTAGATGGACTTGAAATCTTCATAGGGGTAATCGGTCGGCACGTTGGCGGTTTTGGAGATGGACGAATCGATCCAAAGTTGCGCAGCCGCCTGGATATCGACATGCTGTTTTGGCGTGATGTCGTCGGCGGAAATAAAATAATCAGGCAATTGCTGATCCGGCTTGTCGCTGTAAGGCATGGCCTTTGAGTTGACCAATTCGCGGTAAGCGAGTAACTCAAAGGAGAAAACGTCGATTTTTTCTTTGGACTTTTTGCCTGCGCGGATCACATTGCGCGAGTAATGGTGGGCAAAGCTCGGCTCGATGCCGTTGCTGGCGTTATTGGCGAGCGACAGGGAAATCGTGCCCGTGGGCGCGATGGAACTGTGATGGGTAAAACGTGCACCGGTTTCCATCAGTTCTGCCACGAGCTCCGGCTCTTCTTTCGCCACCTGTTGCATGTACCGGCTGTATTTGGCATGGAGGATTTTACCCGGCACTTGGTCGCCGACCTTATAGCCGTCGGTTATCATCTCCGGGCGTTTGTGTAGCATCTCGCCCGTCACCGTGAACAGTTGTTCCATGACAGGAGCGGGGCCTTTTTCCTTGGCAAGGCTTAGTGCGGCTTTCCAGCCTTCGATAGCCATGGCTTTGGTGACTTCCTCGGTGAATTTTATGGAAGCCTCGTCGCCGTATTTCATGCCCAACAAGGTAACGGTTGAACCCAAGCCCAGGTAACCCATGCCGTGGCGGCGTTTGCCCAGGATTTCATCGCGTTGTTTTTGCAACGGCAAGCCGTTGATTTCGACAACGTTATCCAGCATCCGGGTAAAGATACGGATGGTTTTACGGTAAGTTTCCCAATCGAAATGGGCTTCCGCGGTAAACGGCTTCTTGACGAAACGGGTAAGGTTGACCGAACCCAGCAAGCAACTGCCGTAAGGCGGCAAAGGCTGTTCGCCGCAGGGGTTGGTGGCGCGGATGTTCTCGCAAAACCAGTTGTTGTTCATCTCGTTGACCTTATCGATCAGGATGAAACCCGGCTCGGCGTAATCATAAGTGGAACTCATGATGATGTCCCATAAGCGGCGGGCAGGCATGGTTTTGGTGATTTTGCAGGCAACCAGGCCGTCGTCATTGACGACATAACCGGTTTTCACTGGAAATTCGCGCCAGACAATTTTCTCGTTATTATTAAGGTCGAGGCGGTCGACTTTGGCTTCTTTCTCCGTAACGGGAAAGGAAAACGACCAGGGTTGGTTGTTCTTGACCGCATCCATAAATTCGGTAGTAATGAGCAAAGACAGGTTGAACTGGCGCAAACGGCCGTTTTCGCGTTTGGCGCGGATGAATTCGACCACATCGGGATGGCCGATATCAAAGGTCGCCATTTGCGCGCCGCGCCTGCCGCCAGCGGAGGACACGGTAAAACACATCTTGTCGTAGATATCCATGAACGACAAGGGACCGGAAGTGTAAGCCCCTGCCCCCGATACATAAGCGTCTTTAGGGCGTAAGGTGGAAAACTCGTAACCGATGCCGCACCCGGCCTTTAAGGTCAGACCCGCTTCATGGACTTTACCGAGAATGTCGTCCATGGAATCGACTATCGTGCCGGACACGGTGCAGTTGATGGTTGAGGTGGCGGGCTTGTGTTCTTGCGCACCGGCATTGGAGATAATGCGGCCTGCGGGGATAACGCCTTGGCGCAGCGCCCACAGGAAATCTTTATAACACTGTTCCTGCTGCGCCTTGCCTTTCTCCACGCTGGACAAGGCCTTGGCAACCCGCTGGTAGGTCTCGTCAATCGTGGCATCCAGGGCCGTGCCGTCTTTGGATTTCAAACGGTATTTGGTGTCCCAGATGTCCATTGAGGCATCCTGGAACGGGATTTCGGTGACATTATTGGCGATGACATGGAGTTGTGCTGGCATGGATGGTCTCCCAGGTTTTTAGTTATATCAAAAGTTTGGGACTACGATGGTTTTTATGTGTTTTTGTGCCGGATTGAGCCTAATTTAACTTAGGGCTTACATTATTTCATTCCGGTATTGGTTACGAACCGATGCTGATTTGGGTGAGGCTTTTAACCGCCGCCACAAAAATCCCTAATAAAACAAACAATAACGAAATCAGATAGCAAAAAGCTTAATTACGACATATTGTGCTTTTTTAAAATATTAGCACAATATATTGTGTTTGTAAGAATTTTTTGCCGTTTGGGACAAATTATTTTTAGGCTTAAAAATTTTGTATTTTGTTCAGCTACTTAGTGACCGTAAAAGTAGTTATTACGAACTTGGTTTACAGTGAAGGCGGCAATCCATATTTGAAGCCGCTGCCGTAGGCATCAGTTTTAATCCACCAAAAATCCGCCGCTCTGATGCTGCCACATTTCGTAGTACTTACCTTGTTTTTCCAACAACTGTTGATGCGAACCTTCTTCTATTATTCTTCCTTGTTCCAGGACGACAATTCGGTCCATACTGAGAATTGTCGAAAGCCGGTGGGCGATGATGATGGCGGTTTTGTCCTTAATAAGGTTGAAAATGGCAACCTGGATTTGTTGTTCGGTAAGCGAATCTAACGCGCTGGTTGCTTCATCAAGGACGACAATGGGCGCGTCTTCCAAAAAAGCCCTAGCGATTGCGACGCGCTGCTTTTCACCTCCGGACAATTTGACGCCGCGCTCACCCACCATCGTCTCGAATTGTTCCGGCAAGCCGTTTATAAAATCCAGGCTGCATGACTTTCTTGCGGCTTCAGTAAGATCGGCCTCGCTTATTTCTTCGCCGAGAACAATATTCTCCCTGACAGAACGGTGAAACAGGTCGGGCTGTTGCGGAACCATGGAAATTTGCCGTCGTAGCGATTCAAGGGTAAAAGCCTTGGCGTCGATCCCATCGTAAGTGACCCGTCCTTGCTGGGGCTCAAGGAAGCGGAACAGCAATTTAGTCAAGGTCGACTTGCCCGAACCGGATTGGCCGACCAATGCAATCTTTTCCCCGGCTTTTATTTCCAGGTTAAAGTTTTCAAACAGCCGCGCCTGGTTCGGGTTGGAGGCGTTATAAGTAAAACCTAGGTTTTCTAACCGTATTGTCCCTTGCTGTATAAGGATGGGTTTAGCCTGGGGCAAGTCCTGTTCCAGGTCGTCCCGGCGAAAAATTTCGGCCATCTCCGCGGCATCGGCAAGGGCGGAGAAAAAATTCCTGAAATTTCGGCCAAATTCCCATAACCGCTGGATAAGCATAATTAAAATGGATTGGAACAGGACGAATTCCCCCACTTGAAAATTCCCTGACTGCCATTTAGTTATCATCAGGTAAATCAGCAATAATTCGATCCCAAAGGTCATTGCCCCTTGCACCGCAAAGGAAATGAACGTCAGCAGCCAAGCCAGTTTTTTTCTTCGATAAACTTCATTGGAAGAAGAATTGACCCGGCTTTGTTCGTCATTTTCTAACGCAAAAGTTTTGACGATAAAAATATTGCTGATCGCATCCGAATAGACCCCGCCGACTTTGCTGTCGCCTTCGGCTACCGCTTTATCGAAACGCATTTTCCACATTGAAAACGCAATGTTCCAAGTGATGATCAGCGCCACCCAGGCAAGGAAGTACAAGGCAAACTCAGGTTGGTGCCGATAGAAAATGGCGAAGGAAATCGTCACCGTAAGCAGATTCATATAAAACTGGAATAAAAACCAGTCCATAATGATTTCAAACGACCGTGAAAATCGGTTCGCCTGCTTGATTAAGCTGCCGGAGAAGTTGTTTTCGAAAAATGTATATTTCTGCTTTTTAAGGACATCGAAACAGCGTTTTTCCAGGAGGTTGACCCCACCGCCGTCTAAGGGCACGATTGACAACTCAAGGAAGCGCCACGAAATCCAGATGCCGGCATAAAGATACGCCAGCATAGTCAGGTTTTCCAACTGCAATGCCAAAGTCGCTTCAGAATAAGGAGCGGCCAGCCCGTTGGCTATATTCTTATAGTAAGTCGGCACCAGTAAGTCCAAAGCCGTTGCGCTGGCGACTGACAAAAGCGCCAATAAAAAATACCATTTCTTTTGCCAGACAACCCGGCCGTACTCCCTGAATATGATGCCCATGGTTTGGTTTGTTTGCCGTTTATCCTTTAATGAATTATTGGGTATTGTTGGATAAGGAATATGTTTGAAGCCCAAACACTATACACAAAAACCATTAGCCAGGATTAAAACCAAATGGGGGTGATGCCCATTTGTTAGAAAGTTTATGTTAGCCGCCGTTTTTGCTCGGTTAAGGCCTAGTATCATAAGCCCTATCGTTGCCTGATGCGATATTTGTAACAGCATTATTGCCCGGAAAGGATACCCGAAGATACCCTTAAGCCTAAGAATAAAAAAGCAGCCTAGCTTATCGTATTGCCAATAAATAAATTGCTAATTCTGGCAGAACCGTTATAATTATTAGTCTAATCGCGGGGTGGAGCAGCTTGGTAGCTCGTCGGGCTCATAACCCGAAGGTCGTAGGTTCAAATCCTGCCCCCGCTACCAACAAGAAAGCCCCACTATGGGGTTTTTTATTTTACGGCTTCGGAACCAGGGGCTGAGTGGCAGGTTTTATTTGCAAGCACATTCTTGCAAATAGTTTAGGGAAGAGCCGTTGGCTCTTTTTTTATGTGCGAAGATTTATGAGGAACGAATGAAGCAAGCCCCTGAGCATTTGGTAAATTTGATTGGGCCAATTGTTGAAGGTTTGGGCTATGAATGTGTCGGGATTGAATATAACCCACACCCAAGGCACGGTTTGCTTAGGATTTATATCGACAGCCCAAATGGCATTTTGGTCGATGACTGTTCAAAGGTAAGCCACCAAATCAGCGGTGTGCTGGATGTTGAAGATCCGATCCAAGGCAATTACCAATTGGAAGTCTCATCCCCAGGTGCGGACAGGCCGTTTTTTTATGTTTACCAATTCGAACAATTTATCGGCAGCACGGTCTTGGTAAACTTATACCAGTCTATTGCTGGCCGGAAAAAAATTACCGGAATCATTGAAAAGGTTGTGGACGATATTATTACGCTGCGTGAAGCAGGACAAGTTTTTGAGGTGCCTTTTGAAGCGATGAGCAAAGCTCGTTTGGTACCTGATTATTTAATTGAAAAAGGAGGGCGCAATGGCAAATAAAGAGATTTTATTGGTAGCCGAGGTATTTTCTAATGAAAAAGATATCGACAAGGAAATCGTGTTCCAAGCGATGGAATCCGCTTTAGAAGCCGCCACTGTCAAACGCCACTCCAACCAGATCAAGGTTCGTGTCGTCATCGACAAGAAAACCGGCGATTACGTTACCTACCGCCAATGGGACGTGGTGGACGCCAATCCGGAGATTGACGGCGATGTCGAATTCCCCGCATCGCAAATATTACTGGAAACCGCCCGTATGGAAGATAAAGACATACAAGTCGGCGATGTTACCCAAGAAGAAATTGAATCGGTGGAATTTGGCCGGATTGCCGCGCAAACCGCCAAGCAGGTCATTATCCATAAGGTGCGCGAAGCCGAGCGCAAAAAAATTGTCGAAGCTTACAAAAGCCGTGTCGGTGAACTGATTACCGGTATTGTAAAACGCATAGAAAAAGGCAATGTCTATTTAGACCTGGGTGGACATGTCGAGGCATTTATCGCCAAAGAGGACATGATCCCAAGGGAAGCTGTCCGCAATGGCGACCGAATCCGCGGCTACCTGAAAGATGTGCGTTCAGAGCCGCGCGGCCCCCAGCTTTTTATAAGCCGTACCGCGCCGGAACTATTGATCGCCTTATTCCGCCTGGAAGTGCCTGAGGTCAATGAAGGCTTAATTTCGATTATGGGCGCAGCCCGAGACCCTGGCTCACGCGCTAAAATAGCGGTAAAAGGCAACGACCCCAGGCTTGATCCCGTTGGCGCCTGTGTGGGCATGCGCGGCTCAAGGGTACAATCGGTCACCAATGAGTTGGCCGGTGAACGTATCGACATTATCCTCTGGAACCCCAGTGAAGCGCAGTTTGTCATTAATGCCATGGCTCCCGCCGAAATCCAGTCTATTGTTGTGGACGAAGACAAGCACAGCATGGATCTGGCGGTTAGTTCAGAAAACCTGTCCCAAGCAATAGGACGGGGCGGGCAAAACGTGCGTTTGGCAACCCAGTTGACAGGCTGGGAACTTAATGTCCTCGATGCCACCAAAGCAGAAGAAAAAAGCGAAGCCGAGGGAGCCAAAATCAAGGAACTATTTGTTGAACAACTTGATGTCGATGACGATATTGCGATGATCCTGGTGGACGAAGGCTTCAATACCGTTGAAGAAATCGCCTACGTCCCCCTCAGTGAAATGCTCGCAATCGAAGGCTTCGACGAAGGTTTGGTCAATGAATTAAGAAGCCGTGCAAAAGACGCCCTGCTTATTAAAGCTATCGCTGCGGAAGAAAAAATCGAATCAGTGGAACCGGCAGATGACTTGCTTGAAATGGATGGCATGGACAAAGACTTGGCCTATGCTTTGGCCAGCCAGGGCATTGTCACCATGGAGGATCTAGCCGAGCAGTCGATAGACGATTTATTGGCCTTTAAAGACATGACTGAAGACAGAGCCGGGAAATTGATTATGAAAGCCCGCGAACCGTGGTTTGCTGAAACATCAGGCAAATAATAAGGAGCAGGATATGAGCGATAAAACAGTGCGTGAATTGGCCGAGGTGGTCAAAATCCCCTTGGAACGGTTAATCGTCCAATTAAAGGAAGCGGGGCTTTCACTCAACGAGCCTGATGATGTAATCAGTGATGACGACCAAATGAAACTGTTGGCGCATTTACGTAACCGCCATGGCAAACCCACGGCGGAAGTTGAAAATGCACCCAGGCGCGTAACGCTGGAACGGCGGAAAATCATTGAAATCAAGCAACCCAACGCGCCCGGAAACACGCAAAAGACCATCAGCGTAGAAGTCCGTAAAAAGAAAACCTACATCAACCCTAAAGACCTGAAGGCGGCCGAACCTGAAAAGTTGGAAGTTGCTGAGCATGAAATAGCCCCTGAACTTACACCGGTACCGGAGATTATCCAGGCTGGGACTGAACAAACGGCAACAGCCGAACTGGAAGCACCGGCGCCTATTCCGGCAGCCGTACCAACTGAAACCGAAACCATACCGCAAGCGGCGGAACAAGCTAAACCTATCGCAGAAATCGAGGCCGGACCAACTGGCGATCTTGAACCTGCCATTGCAAAAATAGAAAAGAAGGCCAAGCAGGATAAGCCGACAAAACTTAAAGAACAGGAAGCTCCCAAAAAGAAGCTGGATGAAAAAGAACGGCGTCTCGAAGAGTCCATTAAAAGGAATTCCGAGCGCGTAAAACAAATGGCCGAAGGCAAAAAAGAAACCTTGCACAGAAATAAGCTTGATGATGACGGCCGCGCCATGCCGCGCTGGGGCAAAAAGAAAAATAAACCCCCAGTACGCGGCGCCGTCCAATCTGACGGCAAGCACCAATTCGAAATGCCGGTTGCGCCAATAGTTAAAGAAGTAACGATCCCCGAGATGATCATCGTCTCCGACCTAGCGCAGAAAATGAGCGTAAAAGCCGCATTGGTCATTAAGCAGTTAATGAAACTGGGCATCATGGCTACCATCAACCAGAGCATTGACCAAGAGACTGCCGCCATCCTGGTAGAGGAAATGGGCCATAAGGCTGTCATGCAGAACGAGGATGATTTTGAACAAGAATTACTTGCCGAAGCACAGCAGGAAGACAATCGCGCAGCCTTACCGAGGGCGCCGATTGTAACCATCATGGGCCACGTTGACCACGGTAAAACTTCGTTGCTGGATTACATCCGCAAAACCCGCGTCGCCGCAGGGGAAGCCGGGGGCATTACCCAACATATCGGCGCTTATCAGGTAAAAACAGACCACGGCTCGGTAACCTTCCTGGATACGCCCGGCCATGCTGCTTTTACGGCCATGCGCGCCAGGGGGGCGGACGTCACCGATGTGGTTATTGTGGTCGTGGCCGCCGATGACGGTGTTATGCCCCAAACCAAAGAAGCCGTTGACCATGCCCGAGCGGCAAATGTGCCTATCATTGTCGCCATGAACAAAATCGACAAGGCGGACGCCAACCCTGACAAAGTCATGCAAGAACTGGCCAATATCAATGTCGTTCCCGAAGAATGGGGAGGCGATGTCCAATTCCTCAAAATTTCCGCCAAAACCGGGGAAGGCATTGACGATCTTATCGAAGCCCTGGTTGTACAAACTGAAATCCTGGAACTTAAAGCCCCGGTGGAAGGGGTCGCTTCCGGCATTGTTATCGAATCAAGGTTGGACAAAGGCCGCGGCGCCGTTGCCACAATATTGATACAAAAAGGGACGCTGGAAAGCGGCCAGATGGTCTTGTGCGGGCATGAATTCGGACGGGTTCGCGCCATGTTCAATGAGAACGGCAAAGGCATTAAAGAAGCCGGCCCGAGCGTACCGGTTGAAATCCTTGGCTTGTCGGGCACCCCCAATGCGGGCGATGAATTTATGGTCGTCCAAAACGAACGTGTAGCCAAAGAACTGGCCAAACACCGTGAGGACCGTAAACGTTTCAGCAAGCATGCGGCACAAAGCGCGTCAAAACTTGACGAGGTTTTCTCCAGGATGACTGCCGGGGAAATCGCCAGCGTCAACCTTGTGTTAAAAACGGACGTACAAGGCAGCTTGGAAGCCTTGCGCAGCTCACTGACCGATTTATCGAACGAAGAAGTTGAAGTCAAAGTTATTTACGGCGGCGTCGGCGGCATCAACGAAGGCGATGTTAACTTGGCGTTGGCATCAGGGGCCATCTTGATGGGCTTCAACGTCAGGGCGGACGCAACAGCGCGACGTTTGATTGAAGAAAAAGGCATAGACCTGCATTATTACAGCGTCATCTACGATGCCATCGATGAAGTCAAAAAATCAATCAGCGGCATGCTCGCCCCTGAAATTAAGGAACAAATCGTTGGGCTTGCGGAAGTCCGCGACGTATTCCGGTCGCCAAAGTTCGGCGCCATTGCCGGCTGTATGGTTGTCGATGGTTACGTTAAACGAAACCTGCCCATCCGGGTATTACGTGAAAACGTAGTGATTTATGAAGGCCAACTGGAATCCTTGCGCCGTTTTAAAGATGATGCGACGGAAGTCAAAATGGGCATGGAATGCGGCATCGGCGTGAAAAACTACAACGATGTCAAAGTCGGCGACCAAATCGAAGTCTTTGAGCGCACTGAAATCAAACGTGTTTTATAAGCCATGCCCAAAGAATATGGCCGTAGCGCCCGTGTTTCATCGCAAATGCAAAAAGAATTGGCGGTTATCCTTCAACGGGACATTGATGACTCCAGGTTAGGGTTTATTACTATCAACGAAGTTGTACTGAGCAAAGACCTAGCCTCGGCCAAAATTTATTTTACCGTATTGAATACCGATGAAACGGGAAAACGTAACCATCTAAAATGGCTAAACGAATTGGCGCCTTTGATCCGTCACATGCTGGCGAAAAGAATGCGGCTAAGGCATATTTCAGAACTTAAGTTCTTTTATGACGACTCTTTCGATACCGGAATGCGGGTTGCCGAATTACTTAGCGATCTGGACAAAAACAACCCTTCCGGAAAGGATGGAAGCTCAAACGCATGAAAAACGGAGATTCTTGCCGCAATATCCACGGGATTTTATTGCTGGATAAGCGCTTGGGAATTTCATCAAACCGGGCGTTACAGGAAGTAAAACGGTTGTTTAACGCCAAAAAGGCAGGGCACACAGGAAGCCTGGATCCTCTTGCAACCGGTTTATTGCCGGTTTGTTTTGGCGAAGCCACAAAGGTTTCTGGGATGCTGCTGGAAGACAACAAGCGCTATCAAGTGTTAATTCAGCTCGGGACAAAAACAGATACAGGCGACCTGGAAGGCGATATCGTTGAAACAAGGCCGGTTCCTGAATTTACCCTTGATGAAATCAAAGCCATATTGAAAAAATTTACCGGCAACATAGCCCAGGTGCCGCCCATGTATTCCGCATTGAAACAGAACGGAAAAAAATTGTACGAACTGGCACGGAGCGGCAAAACTGTCGAACGCTTAGCCAGGCACATTTCGATATTTGAGTTGAATTTACATGATGCCCAAAAGGACGCTTTGGAACTTGAAGTCTATTGCTCTAAAGGGACCTATATCCGGTCGCTTGCCGAAGACATAGGCGATACGATAGGTTGCGGCGCAACCGTCAAGGCTTTACGGAGGACGCAATCAGGTTTATTTTCAATAAGCCAGGCCAAAACCTTGGAACAGCTCCAAGGATTGGATAGCGAACAATTAATGGCATGCCTTATTGATGTTGACATCCCCTTAAAATTATTACCTTCCGTACAATTAACTAACCAACAAGCCACTTCTATCAAATTTGGGCAATCGCTCCTAGATGTTGGCGAAAATACGACGGGCTCCGTGCGTATGTACCACGAACATGGTTTTTTAGGGTTGGGGGAAATGTGTTTGGATGGTAAACTAGTGCCGAAAAAATTATTCAACCTGAATGGTTAAACCTAATCATTTTTACTTGAAACCCAAAAAACAAGCTTATTTCTACACCCTATCGTGGAAATGGCTTTGTCACTGGCTCTAAAACCCTGACCAGGGCGAGCCTTAATTTTATTAACCTTAAAAATAGGGATTACTTACATGTCATTTACCACAGAACAAAAGAAAGCCGTTGTCGAAGCCTACCGTCTATCAGAAACGGATACCGGCTCACCTGAAGTACAAATCGCTTTGCTGACAGCTCACATCGTACATCTAACACCGCATTTTGCTGAACATAAAAAAGACAACCACTCCCGTCGTGGGTTGTTGCGCATGGTTAACCAACGCCGTAAGCTTCTGGATTACTTAAAAAATAAGGACATTACCCGTTATCGTTCCTTGATTGACCGTCTCGGTCTACGTAAATAAAACGTACTTGGGAACGGCCTGCCGTTGTTAAACAAGCATACAGGCTGTTTCCGATTCACTTTTTGCAGTGAACACCCTTAAATAATTATTTAACACATAAGGAACCTTATAGTGAATCCAGTCAGGAAACAATTCCAGTACGGCAACCGAACCGTTACCTTAGAAACCGGCGAGATCGCCCGTCAAGCTGATGGCGCTATCATCATTGACGTTGAAGGCACAACGCTTTTGGTGACTGTTGTCGGTAAAAAAGAACCCAGCGGCGGCGACTTTTTCCCTCTCACTGTCAATTATATGGAAAAGGCTTATGCTGCGGGCAAAATTCCTGGGGGCTTTTTTAAGCGTGAAGGCCGCCCCAGTGAACAAGAAACCTTGATTTCCCGCCTGATTGACCGCCCCATCCGTCCGCTTTTCCCTGAAGGCTATACCAACGAAATACAGATAGTTGCGACGGTAATGTCCCTGAATCCCGAAGTGGATACCGAAGTCCCGGCATTAATCGGCGCTTCCGCAGCCTTGGCGGTTTCTGGGCTGCCTTTTAACGGTCCAATCGGAGCGGCGTGTGTTGGTTACAAAGACGGTGAATACCTTCTTAACCCTTCCTCTGCCCTACTTAAGGAGTCACAATTAAACCTTGTGGTTGCCGGCACAGCCCAAGCCGTACTGATGGTAGAATCCGAAGCAGCAGGCTTGTCCGAAGAAATCATGTTAGGCTCCGTATTGTTCGGCCACGAACAAATGCAGACTGCCATCAAAGCCATCATCGAATTTGCTGAAGCCGCCGGTACAGGCAAAGTTGAATGGGCTGCTACAGCCAGCAATACCGAGCTTGAGAAACTGGTTGCAAGCAATATAGAAGCCGATGTCAAAGCAGCCTACCAAATTCCTGAAAAATTAATCAGGCAAGACAAGCTGAAAGAAATCAGGACTGCGGTTGTGGAAAAGCTAACTGCCACGGGTGAACATGCAGAAAGCGCCATCCGTGCGATTATCGAAAATCTCGAATATAAAATCGTCCGTAGCGCTATCCTGAACGACAGCAAACGTATAGACGGACGGGCATTGGATTCAATCAGGCCGATCTCTATCCGCACCGGCGTGTTACCTAGAACCCACGGCTCCGCGCTATTCACACGCGGCGAAACCCAAGCCTTGGTCGTGGCTACCTTAGGTACCCAACGCGACGCCCAAATCATCGACGCCTTACCCGGCGAATATAAAGAACCTTTCATGCTGCACTACAACTTCCCTCCCTATAGTGTGGGCGAAACCGGCCAAGTAGGCTCGCCTAAACGTCGGGAAATCGGCCACGGCCGCTTAGCGAAACGCGGCGTGATGGCGGTTTTACCGAATATGGAAGAATTCCCTTATGTGCTGCGGGTCGTATCGGAAATCACGGAGTCGAATGGCTCAAGTTCAATGGCGTCAGTGTGCGGCAGCAGCCTCGCCTTGATGGATGCAGGGGTGCCAATTAAAACTCCAGTAGCCGGGATTGCGATGGGCCTTATAAAAGAAAGCGATAAATTTGCCGTATTGTCCGACATCATGGGTGATGAAGACCATCTTGGAGACATGGATTTCAAGGTTGCCGGTTCAGCAGAAGGCATTACCGCCCTGCAAATGGACATAAAAATTGACGGCATTACCGCAGAGATCATGAAAACAGCTTTGGCCCAAGCCAAGACAGGCCGTTTGCATATCCTCAATGAAATGAACAAAGCCTTGGCCAACAGCCGCGAACATATGTCGGATTTCGCGCCTCGCATCATCAGCTTTAAGATCGACCCAAGCAAAATCCGGGAAGTCATTGGTAAAGGCGGCGCGACCATCCGCGGCATTACCGAACAAACCGGCGCCAGCATCGACCTAACCGACGATGGCGTCGTCAAAATTGCTTCGGTCGATAAGGCCGCCGGGGAAGAAGCGAAAAGGCTTATTGAAGAAATTACCGATGAAGTCGAAGTCGGTAAAATCTATGAAGGAAAAGTTGCAAGGCTCATGGACTTTGGCGCATTTGTCACAATCCTGCCAGGAAAGGACGGCCTTGTGCATATCTCCCAAATCTCCGACGACCATGTGGATAAAGTCAGCGATAAACTCAGCGAAGGCGATGTGGTCAGGGTTAAAGTCCTGGAAATAGACCGCCAAGGCCGAGTTAGATTGAGCATGAAAGAAGTCGATAAAGACTAAGTTTATTTGCTTAAATTTCAAAAAAGAGCCTCAGGGCTCTTTTTTTTTGCCCGCTTTTAGGGCCTAACATTTCTTATCGGCCATAATTAAAGTAATCCTTTAATAAAATTCAACTCTTCAGCCGATCCTGCCATTCATCTATCCTTTCATGCAAAGCACTTAAATTCACCGTGGTCAGTTCCCTTTGCTTTAGCAATTGCCTGCCCGCAACCCAAACATGCGAGACTTGTTGCCTGTTGGCGGCATAGACGATTTGGGAAATTGGGCAGTATAAAGGCCGTGTTTCGAGGCAATCGAAATCGATGGCAATGACATCGGCAGATTTGCCGACAGTCAGGGAGCCGATTTCATGCTCCAGGCCAAGGGCTTTAGCCCCATTGATAGTCGCCATGCGCAAGGCCGTCATAGCGGGGACGCTGCTGGCGTCTTGGGCAACGGCTTTGCCAAGTAAGGCGGCAGTACGCATTTCCCCTAACATATCGAGGTCGTTATTGCTGGCAGCGCCGTCCGTGCCCAAAGCGACATTGATACCGGCATCAAGGCATAACCCTACCGGGCAAAAACCGCTGGCTAACTTAAGGTTGGATTCCGGACAATGCACGATATGGGCGCCGGACTCTGCAAACAAACCGATTTCATCGGCATTTAACTGGGTCATGTGGACAGCGAGAAATGAAGGGTTAAGAAGGCCGAGGTTCTGTAACCTTTGCAATGGCCGTTGGCCTTGGGTAGCGAGCGCCTCATCGACTTCATGCAAGGTTTCATGCACGTGCATAGTGACAGGGATTTCAAGCTCGTCAGCCAATACCTTTATTTTTTGCAAAGGACCGTCGGAAACGGTGTAAGGCGCGTGCGGCGCAAAAGTGGTCGTGATAAGCGGTTGATGACGGAGCTGGTCGTGGATATCGAGCCCTTTTGCAATATAAGCCCCGCTGTTTTCGGCCCAAATCGTTGGAAAATCAATCACAATCAGGCCTACACAAGCCCGGATGCCGTGTTGTACAGCCTGTTGTGCAATAATGTCCGGGAAGAAATACATGTCATTGAAGCAGGTCGTGCCACCCAGTATCATTTCTGCTATCGCCAAATCGGTACCGTCCCTGACATAAGCTTCGCTCATCCATTTTTGTTCCAGCGGCCAAATATGGTTTTGCAGCCACTCCATCAATGGCAAATCATCGGCAATGCCGCGCATTAAGGTCATCGCAGCGTGCGTGTGGCAATTGATGAAGCCAGGTAACAAGGCGTGAGTGGCAAGGTTTTCGGTCGTTGTCCCTTGGTATTTCTGCTTGGCTGTCTCCGTAGGCAGAAGGTCGACAATCCGGCCTTTATGGATAGCTAGACTATGGTTTTCATAGGTTACGGATGCCGGCTCAACGGGTATAATCCAGCGGGAATGGATCAAGGTATCGATGATCATGGTATTTTCCAAGTTGGTTTGGCCAAATTATAACTTTTTACTTTTAGTTCTTATAAATTAATGACGAAACACAATCAATCCGGGGTGCAAGCTTTGCAATGGACGGGACATTCATTAAAAGTGCTTGACCAACGCCAATTGCCTGAAAAAATCGCCTATGATGAATATACCGATGCCCCAGGGGTAGCCGATGCCATAACCACCATGCGTGTCCGTGGTGCCCCTGCGATTGGCATTGCCGCCGCTTATGGCGTAGCGCTTTCTGTTTATCGGCATTATTCCATAGCTGTTGAAAACTGGCGGGAACATGTCCTGGCCGATATTGAAACACTGGCTAAATCCAGGCCGACAGCGGTCAATTTGTTTTGGGCTTTAAACCGGATGAAAGCGGTATTGGACGAACGCCTGGAAAATCCATTATCAGCTACCTTGGCATGCGCGGAAAAAATCCATGGCGACGATATCGCATCCAATTATAAAATGGGCGAATTAGGCGCTGATATCCTGGCGAATACCAAAGGCATCCTGACCCATTGCAATACCGGTGCATTGGCAACGGGCGGTTATGGCACCGCACTTGGTGTGATAAGGAGCGCTTACGCCAGAAAGCCCGTCAAAATTTATGCCGGAGAGACCCGTCCGTGGCTGCAAGGCCAGCGTTTGACTGTTTGGGAATTGGCGCAAGACGGAATCCCGGTTACGCTGATTGCCGATTCAGCGGCGGCATGGCTGATGAAATCCGGGGCGATCGACTGGGTGGTCGTGGGCGCTGACCGTATCGCGTTAAATGGCGATGTCGCCAATAAGATCGGGACTTATTCCCTGGCGGTTCTCGCCAAACAGCACAATGTGAAAGTTATGGTCGTCGCGCCGACATCGACAATTGACGGTAAGATACTAAGCGGCGATGAGATTGAAATCGAACAGCGGCAGCAAAGCGAACTGTTGCCTACCTGCTATAAGGACAATTCCTTGATAAGTGCGTGGAATCCGGTTTTTGACGTTACCCCTGCGGGGTTGGTTTCTGCGATTGTGACCGAACAGGGTGTGGCGATAAATCCTATCGAAGGCGGCGTGGGCAAGTTATTGGCAACCCGACCTTATTGATTCGGCCTTATGAAGTTTTAGCTCCCGTTCGCCCTCCTTGTGCCCTTTGGGTATTGAGCCTGTCGAAAGGTGCATGAGCCTCGACAAGCTCAGCACGAACGGTTCGGACATTAAAGGCGAATTTATAGTCTTAGTCGTTACCAGGATCGGCTGGTTGGCTATTGCGATGACGCCGCTTCTCCAAGAAATACATTTCCAGCTTTATAAAATAGTTATGTACACTGTAAAGGATGGCGCCTGCAATTGGTAATGCAAAATACCAATGCTCCTTGGCGAAAGCCAATAATTTAAGGATTTCTGCGCCGAAAAAATAAGCCGGGGTAATCGTAATAAAAGCCCAGGCCCATGCGCTAAGCAGGTTAATTACCGCAAATTGTTTACCGGGGTATTTGGTGATACCTATAGACATGGGGATGACCGTGCGCAAACCATACATATAACGTTGTGCAAAAATTATCGGCCAACCGTATTTTTTTAAGAGCAAATGGGCGATTGCGAATTTACGCCGTTGCTCGTGAAGTTTTCGATGGATAAAACTTTTATTAAAACGCCCTATGTAAAAGTATATTTGGTCACCGGCAAAGCCGCCCAAGCCAGCTATAAATATTGACATAAGGTAGCTCATGTCACCGGTATGGACCATAATCCCGGCCATCACCAGCCCCATCTCCCCCTCTAGGATGCTCCATAGAAATAGGATTGAATAACCGTAATCCTTAAGCCAACCGATAAATAGTTCTTCCATTACGGCTCAATGTCCATTAAAAAAGGCGTGGTGACCATGTGTCATCAAAGCTTTCGGTTTATATTCCAAGAGGCCGATTAAATTGCGTCCCAATTTGGTTATCAGGATACTGGGCCACATAACCACTTATCCTTAATACTGCTAATTATGCCAGTTATTTAACGTTATATCTTTTTTTATTTAGGATACCTATACGGTTTTCCGCTTGTCAGCGGCCATTGTTTGTATCGCCTTCTTCAGGTTTATTACCGTCAGCCCGACAACAATATAAATTAGGGTCGCGCTAAGGTAAGAAGGTGCATAATGCGTCAATTGGCGAAAGTAATTACCCCAGGACAAATCCCCAAAGCTGCCCGAAAATAAATAAAAACTTCCATTAGAAATAATAAATGCGGTGGCTGTAGCAATAATTGCCATGGCAAAGGTTTTAAGGGAACCGGCCAATTCCAGGGTCTTGAAGGTCTTACAGAAACGTCCGGCTAACCACATCACCGCATAAGTCGGAATTAAACAGACATAGGCTGGCGTGATGCAAAAATCGCCGACGCCAAGCTGTGAGATAGCCAAATAATCGATGAGCCCAGCCCCAAACAATAATACGGCAAAAAAACCAAACCCCAGGTAGGAAATGCCTGCCAGAAAAAATACTGCTAACGAGGCATCCGGCAACGAGAATGCCGACCCGAAGTGGCTGAAACGGGTTACCGCCATGGTTCCCATCAGTGCGAACGGCAAAAATTTAAGGTATCGCCAGTATTTGTTATTCATTTATGCTCCTAAAAGTTAGGTTAAAAATAAGCCATCCAAGGCTTTAGTATCGATTATTATAATATAGATAGGGATAAAGAAGTTTCGCTTCGGTTAGCTGTAGCCATCATTTCTGGAAGTAGCAACGAATCAGTCGATGGAGGTTCCCAAGCATTGGGTGATTAGGACTGGTTTTAACAGATTGCCCTCTGTGCTGCCCGAGCATGGTGTGTTTGTGGGAACACAAGGGGACAAGAAGACGGCAGTACCGGCGTTGGGCGCTATCATTTCCTCGGCGGACAGGTTGGCCTTACCTAATTCCTGTTTAACCATAAGATTTTGGTTTTCCACTAAAACCTGAGCGCGAGCGGCAATTATAGGGAGTTATCGATTCAGCCCCTTTAATGTTTGAACCGTTCGTACTGAGCGAGTCGAAGCACATAAGACTTTCGGGCTCAAGGCAATCGGGGCATTTATTTCTGGCAATGGCTGCAGTAAACCGTTGTTCGGTTCGCCATCCTTATTTCTTTTAAGGGTTGCAGGCATTCCCTACAGGGTAGGCCGGCACGGCCATAAACCCTAAGCTGTTGTTTGAAATAGCCAGGATTGCCCGCCTCATTTACAAAATTCCTTAGCGTGGTCCCGCCTTGTTGGATGGCGCTTTCTAAGACCTGCTTAATGCAATCCGCCAAGTATTGGTAACGCGACAAAGAAATCCGTCCCGATTGCCTTGCGGGATGCAAGCCCGCCATGAACAAAGCCTCATTTGCATAGATATTGCCAACCCCCACAACAACATTGCTATCCATGATGAACGATTTGATGGGCTTTTTGCGTTTCCTGGAAGATTGGTAAAGGTATGCGCCGTCGAAATTTGGCAATAGCGGCTCCGGGCCTAAATCCTTAAGTAAAGCATGTTCTTCCGCGGGAGATGTCGTCCATAACACCGCGCCGAAACGACGGGGATCGTTAAAACGCAACAATGTGCCATTGTTAAAGATGAAGTCCAAGTGGTCATGTTTGTTGGCGGCCTTACCTTCAGGCAAGATCCGCAGGCTGCCGGACATGCCCAAATGCAGGATGACCGTGCCGACATCGGTCATAATCAACAAATACTTGGCTCTTCGCGAGACTGACCGGATACTAAGGTGAGTTAAGGTTTCACCCAGGTTTTCCGGGACAGGCCAGCGTAATTGGGGTTGCCGGACGATGACCTGTTTGACTGTCTGACCTTCTATGTGCGGGGCGATACCGCGCAATGTCGTTTCAACTTCTGGTAATTCAGGCATGGGATGCAGCGATTGGAGGACATCTATTATTTCGTCCGTGTGGCGGCAATTTTATCACATGAGCATTTAGAGTTTGAAAGCACGCAGTGTGCCCAATATAAATAAGAACTTAATGAAACAATGCCTATCTTTTTGTAAAAAAACAACATAATCCTCATCTTGTTGCCGTGTAACACAAATGTAATATAATTGAAATATAACTGTAACATTAGCCCCTTATGCTTGCCCGAGTTAATCACAAAGCGAGCAATCTATGAAACTTTCCAAACTAACTTTGGCAGTTGCTGCCATATTAGGCGCGCCAGCGACTACAGCTTATGCCATTGAACTTTATGTGGATGTCAAAACCAAACAAATTTATGCTGAACCCGGCCCTCACAGGCAACTTATGGGTTCATTTGAGAGAGTTGAAGATGCACCAGCTAAGCACGCCGCTGCTCCAGCGAAAGAATCTGAAGAGTTGGCCAGCATTAAAGAAGACCTGGCCTTGAAAGACAATGCCATTAAGGCGCTTCAAGAAAAAGCGACCGAAGCGGAAAAAGTAAAAATAAAACTCGAGGACGGATTACATCTAGAAACCAAAGACGGCAATTTTACCGTTGCTGTCAATGGACGCGCGCAGGTAGATTCACAGGTAAACGTTAATGAAGGTTTGGGCAGCGATTTTTTAAGTGGGAGCGGCGCACAAATGCCATCGGCATTGAATGATGGTGTAACGCTTCGCCGTGCCCGCTTGGGCGTTGAGGGTACTTTTTTCAAAGTTACCGACTATAAATTTGAATACGATTTTACTCGCGGCAATGGCTTAAATGCCGGCGGGATTACTGACGCGTTCATACGTTATAATTTTTCCAAGCCGTTCTCAGTCAAAGTGGGTTCATTTAAAGAACCCTTCAGCTTAGAAGAAGCCACAAGCAACCGTTTCCTCACGTTCATTGAGCGTAACATGTCCGTCAACACTTTCGTCGATAACCTTAATACCTATAAAGTCGGTATCGGGGCAAATTACTCCGATGAACGGTGGCAAATTGGTACGTCATTACAAACCGAGGGAATCGGCGGCTACAACGCTTACGGAAATAACTCGCTTACAGGCAGCACTGGAAGCGCAATTAATACAAACGGCGGCGTCAACCGCAATGGCGGTGGTGGGGACACGGGTTGGGAAGCCAATGCCAGGTTGACAGGATTGCCGTGGATGGAAAGTAAAACCAAATTCTTGCATGTCGGCGCTTCCGGGTCTTACATAAACATTAACAATAATTATAAGTCCGACGGTTCGTTCAGTAATGGCGGCATTATTTTCGCCAATGGCATCGGTAATAACGTAGACCGTACTTCCATATTAAATACTGGTAATTTAACTAAAGGCCAAAAAGGAACCGCTGATTTTCTTCAAGCGGATCATTTGACCCGATTTGGCGCCGAGTCCGCCTTAGTTTACGGGCCATTCTCAGCGCAGGCAGAATATTTGCAGACAAACGTGTCGGGCCCTGGCTACGACGATGTGACACTCGATGGCTACTACGGCTATATGTCCTACTTTTTAACGGGCGAATCCCGCAATTACAAAGCTAAAACTGCAGCTTGGGACCGCATAAAACCCGACCACAATTTTGATATGAAAGGTGGTTGGGGCGCTTGGGAGCTTGTCGCAGGTTATGATTACATGAACCTGAATAATGGCGAGATTAAAGGTGGAAGGGCATCGGCCGCCAAATTCGCCATAAACTGGTATATAAATCCGCATGTTCGTTTTATGGCAAATTATTTACACTCTTTGGATATCAATACCGCAGACTCATCTAGTGCCGCCAGTAATGCGTTTAATAACGGCGACTTAGACATCATTGAAACGCGTGTCCAAGTTGATTGGTAACGGCTGTAATGAATATACAAGGCTTAGATTTATTTAGGGTTTAGTATATAAGCGGCAGATAGAATAAAAACCGTACTGGAATATCCAGTGCGGTTTTTTATAATTTGACGCTAATGGAAGCAACCATTAAGCTCAACTCATTAAGCAAGCATGATTGGTGCTATATAATTGCGGCCGATTAATTTATTTTTCAAGTAGCTTATCAACCTTACGAAATACATCGGCAAAAGTGTCCTTTGTCAATCGCTTCGTGTGCGTGTTGTAGCGGCTGCAATGATAAGAATCGACCAGCTTGCGCCCATTGGGAAGTATATGGCAAACATTATGGCCGAATTTAGCACTGCTTTTCTTAAAGCCGTAAGCCATTAACACGGCCTCATGGGCAACCGTCCCTAAGGCCAATATAACTGTTCGTTCCGGTAAAGTTGACAATTCCTCAGCCAGGAACGGATTACATTGGCTAATCTCGCTTGTCGTCGGCTTATTTTGCGGAGGCAAACATTTCACCGCATTCGTTATTCGGCAATTCTTAAGTTCTAAGCCATCTGTGGCTGATTCCGATGTCGGTTTAGTGCTGTAACCAAACGCGTAAAGCGTTTCATAAAGCAGGATACCCGCATAATCTCCGGTAAAAGGCCGACCTGTTGCATTCGCCCCGTGAAGTCCGGGAGCCAGGCCAATAATCAATAAATCCACCTGTCGGTCGCCAAACGGGGGAACAGGACGGGCATGATAACTGGGATAGCTTTCCTTGATTTCGCATAGGAAGCCAGCCAACCTTGCGCATTTTCGGCAGTCTTGGTCAAATATCGTATTTCCGGTCATGATTCTGGCTTGTTAAAAAAGTTTGTCCTTGTATAGGCATGTTTGCTTATAATTTTTGATGATTATCCAACAAAAAACCTTTAACCCTAATAGTTTATGAAAAACCATCCTATCATTGTGTTTGGGGAAGTGCTTTTCGACCAATTCCCTGATGGTGGAAGTGTTTTGGGCGGCGCGCCTTTCAACGTCGCTTGGCATTTACAGGCCTTAGGGCAAAGCCCCCAATTTATAAGCCGTGTAGGTACCGATCCGCTGGGAAACCGAATACATAAAGCCATGGACTCTTGGGGCATGACCCTTGATTTTTTACAGGAGGATCCTGCTTTTCCGACCGGACAGGTACAGGTAATAATCAACCATGGCGAACCTGCCTATTCCATTTTAGCCGACCAGGCATATGACCGTATCCAACTACAGGGGCTGGAAAATATTGGGCGCACAGGTATTTTATATCATGGTACATTAGCCACACGCTCCGAAACCTCGAGACAAACATTGCTATCGCTTAAAAATCGGCATCAGGGAAAAATATTTGTTGATGTCAATATGCGGCAACCTTGGTGGGATAAATCTGATGCCTTGCAGCTTATCCATGATGCCGACTGGGTTAAATTGAATATCCATGAACTACAGGCCTTACAGGATGATCCAACTGAACTTAAAGCGGACTTGGGACATTTTTTAGCACAACATAATCTGGAAGGCGCCATCCTTACTTGTGGGGAGAAAGGTGCTTATGCCTTGACCAAGGCCGGTGAATTTATTTCCGTTTCGCCTAGCAATACCACTTTAGATGTTGTTGATACTGTCGGCGCAGGGGATGCTTTCTCCGCAATCTTTCTGCTGGGCCTTAACCTGGGCTGGCCTCTAACTGAAAACATGGAAAAAGCGCAGTCATTCGCGACAGCCATAACAAGACGGCAGGGCGCAACGGTTGCTGATAAGTCTTTTTATAGACCTTATCTGGATTCCTGGGGATTAATATAAATCAATAAAAAAACCGGCCGTTGGCCGGTTCTAGGAAGAGCATTGTTAATGCACTCTTATTGTTTTACCCGATAGTTATTATGTTCAAGCTATCGAATCTGTTGAATTTAATTCCTTAAAGGCTTGTTCCAAGCGGGTAACCATCGTTACCTCACCGGCGCGTTGCCATACACGCGGGTCGTAATATTTTTTATTTGGCTTATCGTCGCCTTCAGGATTACCGATTTGGCCTTGGAGGTAACCTTCATTCTTTTTGTAATATTCCATCACGCCTGCCCAATAAGCCCATTGGGTGTCTGTGTCAATGTTCATCTTAACCACACCGTAGCTGATCGACTCCTCGATCTCTTCCGGTGTTGAACCTGAACCGCCGTGGAATACAAAATTAAGCGAATTATTTGGCAAGCCGTATTTTTCGCTCACGTATTTTTGCGAATTATCCAGAATTTTTGGCGTCAATTTGACATTACCTGGTTTATAAACACCATGCACATTACCGAACGAAGCCGCGATCGTGAACCTTGGGCTTATCTTGTTGAGTTGTTCGTAAGCATAAGCAACATCTTCCGGCTGGGTATATAAACTCGAGTGGTCAACGTCAGTGTTGTCAACGCCATCCTCTTCGCCACCGGTTACACCTAATTCAATTTCCAAAGTCATGTCCATTTTCGACATGCGCTTTAGGTATTCGCCACAGATTTCCATATTTTCTTCCAGGCTTTCCTCTGAAAGGTCAAGCATATGGGAGCTAAATAACGGCTTTCCGGTACTTGCAAAATGCTTTTCGCCTGCGTCCAGCAACCCATCTATCCAAGGCAAAAGCTTTTTCGCTGCATGGTCGGTGTGGACAACGACCGGTACGCCATAATGTTCCGCCATTAAATGCACATGCTGGGCACCCGAAATAGCGCCTAATATGGACGCTTTTTGCCCTTCGGCCTTCAAGCCTTTACCTGCAATAAAAGCAGCGCCGCCGTTAGAAAATTGAATGATAACCGCTGATTTCGCTTTCGCGGCTGCTTCGAGTACGGCGTTAATAGAGTTGGTATTAATCACGTTAACAGCTGGCAAGGCGCAACTATTGGCTTTACAGACCGAAAATAGTTTTTGTAAATCTTCGCCTGTGACGACACCGGGTTTAACAACATCTGAAATTTTCTGTAACATAGCTATATTTTCAATTCGTTATAACAAAATCGCCCCATCACGGTGTGGTGGGGCGATTTATTCATTTTAGAAAACAGGAGCGCCCATTAAAACGCTACTATTAAGTTAAGCTGGCTCTGCTTGCTTATGTTCCAGTTTTGCAAGACGTGCAGCAAGCAATTCTTCAAGCTGTTCCAATGCTTTTTCAAAACCTAGGATGCCTTCAGACAGTTTGTCCGATGCCATCCGGTTTTCTTTATGCATCCGCTCAAAGGTAGCCTTGTCCATAGTGATCTTTTCGATAGGGGCTTGCGCCGCTTTGGCCGGATCGAGCTTGCGCGGCAATTCGGCTTCCGTTGATTGCAATTCAGCCAGCAATGAAGGCGCAATAGTCAGTAAATCGCAACCCGCCAACTCGGTTATTTCGCCGATATTACGGAAACTTGCCCCCATGACTTCGGTTTTGTAGCCGAATTTTTTGTAGTAATTGTAAACGGCGGTTACTGACAGTACGCCCGGATCTTCAGCGGCAGGGTAGGAATCGCGACCAGTATCCTTTTTGTACCAGTCGAGAATACGTCCGACGAATGGGGAAATCAAGGTGATGCCGTTTTCGGCACAAGCAATGGCTTGGTGCAATCCGAACAATAGGGTTAGGTTGCAATGGATGCCTTCTTTTTCCAAGACAGCCGCCGCTTGAATGCCTTCCCAAGTTGAAGCGATTTTAATCAATACGCGATCCTTCGAAACGCCTTTGGCTTCATACTGGGCAATGATTTCCCGGCCTTTGGTGATGGTTGCATCGGTGTCGTAAGACAGCCTTGCGTCAACTTCTGTAGAAACGCGGCCTGGGATGATGTCGAGAATTTTTAACCCAAAAGACACCGCCAAGCGGTCAAAGGCCAAATTGGCAACTTGCGCCGATGTTGCATCATTGCCCAAGGTGTTCCTTGCACCTTTAAGGGTATCGTCAACAATATCTTGGTACTGTGGCATCTGCGCCGCTGCAGTTATTAACGACGGATTTGTTGTCGCATCTTGCGGCTTAAACGTTTCAATGGCTTGTATGTCGCCGGTATCGGCCACAACAACAGTTATTTCTCTGAGTTGTTCAAGTAGATTCTTTGCCATAGTTTTGCACCTTAATTAAAGTTAGAATTTTTTTGGGTAGAGGATGTTATCATAAATCCTTGCAAAAGTGAAGGCATGGGAATTACAAGCTAAGTCCGACCCAATCAAATATTAATAATTATCGCCAAGTTAACCCCATAATCAACTTCAAGCCACCTTGGTCAATAAATACCGATCGACTCCAGTCGACTTAGAAGCTTCCCCCTGAGAAACCGAGCCTACTTGTTTCTCAAGATACCGGGAAACCCCAGTAACATTGCCCTTGGCAATTTCAGCCCCTACGGTAAGAATAGCGCCTTGTCTTTCAAGATATCTGGAAACGCCAGTTGCCGGAGCAAATTCATTTGCAGGGATAAACTCCCCCTCCAATAGGCGTCGGCTTTGGTCTGGAAGCCTAAGTACACGCTCATGCTCGAGTTTTGCCTGTTTTTCCAAATACTTGGCAACTCCGGAAAGGACAGGCTTGCTGCTATCGGCGACAGCTTGTGCCGACAGGTAACGCGCCACCCCGCTTTCAACAAGCTTTTCCTTTGGTTTTGTAGTTTTTATGACGGCTTGTTGTTTTGATAAGTACTTAGCGACGCCGGTAAGGTTTGGCTTTTTGCTCTCCGCCAGGGCTTGATCCCGCAAATATTTGCTGACCTTGCTTATTGAATTGGCCGGTTTTTGGCTATCCAACGCAATCTTATTGGCGATATATTTAGCTACCGTTGTCGGTTTTGGGGCTTTATTCGATTGTTTTGCCTGTTCTTGTAGATATCGGCCAACACGGGTCACGGCAGGAGCCTCCTCTTCAAGTGCAATTTGTTCCGCCAAATAGCTAGACGATTCATAAGCCGCTTCGGCAGCTTCCCTTGCGGCCCTTGCTGCGGCCTCATCTTGCTCACGATAACGTTGGACTAGCATAGCGGCAGCTTTTTTTCTCTCCAAAAAATCCTGTTCAGCCTGATACTTCGCAACACCAGTGAGCGCAGATATTTTTTTTTCAGCCAGGTTACACCTTGCCAAATATCTATCGATACTGGTTTTTTTATTTGTTGAGGCTTCTTTCGCAGCTTTTGCCAAATATTTAGAAACACTGCTTTGAGGGGGGGCGTTCCGTTCCGCTATCGTTTGGCGCAAAACGTATTTGGCTACCCCAGAGATCGGTTGCTTTTCTTTTTTCTTTACATACTTAGCAACACTTGTTATTAATGGGGAAGCCAACAGGTATCGGGCAACCCCCGTTTGACCGCTGGCATCAGGCTTAATGACGGCGGGCAAATATTTCTCCCTTTCTTCTTGAATCTCCTGAACTTTGGCTCGTTTCCCAAACAAAAAAAAGCCAGCCATTGCAGGAATAACTGCCGTGCCAAAGTTGTGTTGACTCATTAACTACCCCTTGTTACGCATATACTTTTCCACACCAGTAGCGGCTTGGCTTCCGGCAGGTTTAGCTGACGAACCCTTACTGGCTAAGTATTTAGCCACACCTGTTGCAGAGGCTGATACCGAAGCTTTTGTATTTTTTTCTAAATATCGTTGTACACCGGTACCGGAAGTTTTCAGGACATACCTAGCAACACCGGTCAAACCGCCTGCACTTCTTGGGGCGCTTGCTGCCGGCCTGTTTTTTTGGCCGCCACCAATATTGACAGCACCCTTCTTGAACAAGACGAAACCAGCGATACCCAATACAATTAACCCAAGCAGGTAACCCGCCGATGACTCACTTTTTTCAGCCGCGGGCGCTGCTGCACTCGCTGTAGCGCCGGAATCAAGACTTGAATAGGAAGATGAAGAAGAGCCGGGGCTAGATGCCGTATGTTTGTAATCTGAGTCAGAATACAAGACTTTAGGTTCAAAATTTGCCGCAGGATATTGGGCATCACTGCCGCTTGAAGCGCTTGATGAAGTAGATGCAGGTTTCGAAGCAGGGGCGCTAGACTCCCCGGAAGCCGCCGACTCATCTTGATAAACCACTTTGGGTTGAAAATCAGATGCCGGATATTTATCTTCTGCGCCCGCTACTGTACTAACCAGCAGCAGCGCCACAAATGCACTTTTGGTCAAATCAATATTTTTCACGCTGTTCACCCTAATAAGTCGTATTTAATTGCCAGAAAACCCTAACTTGTTAATTTGTTAAGGAATTCTAGCCGCTGTTTTATTACAAAATCTGCCTTGTACGTTTAAAGCACTGCCTCAACGTGCTTGACCACATTTTCGACAGTAAAGCCAAACTCCTTGAAGAGTTGTCCTGCTGGCGCCGATTCACCAAAACGGTTTAACCCGACAATCTTGCCATCCGTACCCACATACTTCCACCAACCGTCTGTAACGCCCGCTTCCACAGCGACACGCTTAGTTACGGACTTAGGTAAGACGGACTCCTTATAAGCTTCGTCTTGGGCATCAAAAACATTGGTGGAGGGCATGGAAACAACCCGGATTTTCTTGCCTTTGGATGCCAGTTCATCCGCCGCTTTCACGGCAAGCTCGACTTCCGACCCCGTTGCGATAATGATTGCGTCTGGGGTACCGTCGCTGTCCTTTAGGACATAACCGCCTTTGCGTATCGCCTTAACCTGCTCGGCTGACCTTGGCATATGCGCCAAATTTTGCCGGGAGAAAACTAAAACGCTTGGGCCGTCTCGACGTTCGATTGCCGCCCGCCAGGAAACCGCCGTTTCAACCGCATCGCAAGTCCGCCATACCTGCATGTTAGGTATCATCCGTAAAGTGGCCGTCTGTTCAATCGGTTGATGTGTCGGGCCGTCTTCGCCGAGACCGATGGAATCATGGGTATACACGAAAATGGAGCGGATTTTCATCAAGGACGCCATCCGTACCGCATTACGTGCATATTCGGAGAACATCAGGAAAGTCGCGCCAAATGGGATCAAGCCGCCATGTAAAGCGATACCATTCATTATCGCCGACATGCCGAATTCCCGGACACCGTAATTGACATAGTTGGCGTCAGGCTTGTCCGCCCGCATGGGCTTGTGGCCTTTCCATTCGGTCATATTGGAGCACCCTAAATCTGCCGAACCGCCGAAAATTTCTGGGAGCAGATTGGCGTAGCCTTCGATTGCAGCCAACGATGACAAACGGGTTGCCGTTGTTTTAGCTTCGTCATTAACTGCCGCGACAAATTTATCGGCGTCTGCCTCCCAATTTTTGGGCAAATCACCGTTCATGCGACGTTCAAATTCCGCTGCCAATTCAGGATAAGCGGATTGATACGCGGCAAACTTGGCATTCCAGTCTTGTTCAGCTTTTGTACCTTTGGCTTTCGCATCCCAGCCTGCATAGACATCGGCTGGAATTTCAAATGCGCCGTGATCCCAGCCTAGTGCCGCTTTAGTCAAATTGACTTCCGCATCTCCTAGCGCAGCACCGTGGCACGCATGAGTTCCCGCCTTGTTTGGTGAACCGAAGCCAATTGTGGTTTTGCAACAAATCATGGTAGGCTTGTCAGTCATCGCCTTTGCCATTTCAATAGCCTTGGCTACTGCATTAGCGTCATGACCGTCAACATCGGCAATGACATGCCAGCCGTAAGCCTCGAAACGCTTCGGCGTATTGTCTGTAAACCAGCCTTCAACATGGCCGTCGATGGAAATGCCGTTGTCGTCCCAAAACGCAATTAGGTTCCCCAAACCCAAGGTTCCAGCCAAGGAACAGGCTTCATGCGAGATACCTTCCATTAAACAACCGTCGCCCAGGAATACATAAGTTTTGTGGTCAACGATTTTATGGCCATCTTTATTGAAATGGCCCGCCAACGCTTTTTCAGCTATCGCCATACCGACCGCATTAGTTATGCCTTGGCCTAGCGGACCCGTAGTAGTTTCGATACCCGGAGCATAACCGTATTCAGGATGGCCTGGTGTTTTGGAATGCAATTGACGGAAATTTTTTAACTCTTCGATGGGAAGGTCATAGCCTGTCAAATGCAGTAAAGAGTAGATCAGCATTGAACCGTGCCCATTGGAAAGGACGAAACGGTCACGGTTTGCCCACTTTGGATTGGCCGGATTGTGCCGCATATGGTCATTCCAAAGCACCTCGGCTATGTCTGCCATCCCCATTGGGGCTCCGGGATGCCCTGAATTTGCTTTTTGCACGGCATCCATGCTCAAAGCGCGTATGGCATTCGCAAGTTCACGACGCGAAGTCATAGTTTTTCTCCTGTGTAATTTTTCTTTCTTGGTATGAATTAGGTAGTTACGGGCTTACCACACCAAGTTTCTTATTATTCGACACTAACAGTTACGAACGAATGGCAACAACCATCCGCTCGTAAAATCAATGAGTTATTCCAAATTGGCGTGCCTTTCCCTCATCACCTCTTCTGGAATGCCCTTTTCATGGATAATATGTGAAATGATGGCTTCCAAAAAAATCAAGGTGGACAGTTCAAAAACCGTCCCCATTGGCATACCCACAACTTTTCCGTATTGCTCAGAGGTGCCAACAGCGAACACTGCATCAGCCATATCACCGATAGTCGAGCTACTTTTGGCGGAAATCAGGACGATCTTCGCCCCCACCTTTTGCGCGCTTTTGGTAAAAGCGATCAATTGCTCGGTCTCGCCAGAGCCGGAGATAATGATCAACAAATCCCCGTTCTTGATGCTAGGTGTTACGATTTCCCCGACCACACTGACATCATAGCCGCCATGCACAAGCCGCATCGCAAAAAAATTGCCTACCAGCTTTGAACGTCCCGCACCGGCTATAAAAATACGCCGGGCGCTGTCGAGCATTTCAGTCAACCTGACATCATGAGACCTGTCCGTCGCATCCAAGATGCTGGATATTTTATCAATGATAAGTTTCTGATGCATACCAGTCCCTAATATTATGCCGCATCGACCAATTCACGGATTTCACGTGCCGCTTCTGCTGGAGATGGGGCGCCGTAAATCGCAGCACCAACCACGATGATATTCGCGCCGGCATGGACTACGTCTTGTACGGTAGATTGCTTGATACCGCCAGCGACAGAAATACGTACTGGCAATCCGAGTCTAGCTATGTCGCCCAAATCAGAGAAAGGGGTATGTCCTGCCGCTTGCGCATCCAATCCGGTGTGAACGCCAACAATGTGTGCGCCCAAGTCTGAACTTGCACGTGCGCAACCGATTTTATCGTCAACATTGATGAGGTCGATTTGGGCTTCTGCACCGTGTGCATTGGCGGCTTTAACAACACCGGCAATGGTAGCCAATCCTGATACGCCCAATACTGTGCAGATATCAGCGCCAGCAGCGTAAAATGGGGTTGCTTCGTATTCGCCTGCGTCCATTGTTTTCAAGTCAACAAGGATCAGCTTATCTGGGAATCTGGAGCGCAATTCTCTTACGAGATTAACGCCGTTGTGTTTAATGCAAGGGGTTCCGATTTCGAAAATATCAACATAGGGAGCTACTTGGGTAGCAAGCCCTACGGTTGCGTCGAAATCTAAAGAATCTAATGCCATTTGTATTAATGGTTTTGCCATGGTACGTGCTCCGAAGGTTTATAATAATAGTTGCTTACATATTCGTTATGCGGCGGTAACTTTAAAGTAGAAAGGGGACGGATGTCAATGCCAATTGCTTATTACCCTAATGTGTATATTAGGGTAACTTAACAACAAATCAAAAATCGCATACCCTAAAGGTGCCTGTAGATGCATTTGCAAACCAGTTAGGATTTTAGTCGTTTCACTTTACTAACATTACTAATTGGATTAACAAAAATCCTGAGTTTATTGTTTTTGTTGGTTATAGCTCCCTGGTTGAACTGAATTTTATATCCGGCCACCTTTCCTCGGTCAATTGCAGATTGACCCGGCTGGAGGCTAAATAAACCAAATAACCGCCGCCGTCCTCGGCCAAATTTTCGAAAACCCTCGCCTTGAATTCTTCCAGTTTTGCGGGTTTTTCCGAACTCACCCAACGTACTGTGGTAATTGGCGCATTGTCGTAAACGCATTCCACATTATATTCGGATTTAAGGCGGTAAGCCGTCACATCAAACTGCAAAATACCGACCGCGCCCAATATCAGGTCATTATTTTTTAACGGCTTGAATAACTGGGTCGCACCTTCCTCGGTCAATTGCACCAAGCCCTTTTGCAAGGACTTTGCCCGTAACGGATCTTTCAAAACGACCCTACGGAATAATTCAGGGGCAAAATAAGGAATTCCCCCGTATTTCAGCGCTTCGCCTTGGGAAAAAGTATCGCCGACTTGAATGGTCCCATGGTTATGCAGGCCGATAATGTCGCCGGGAAACGCTTCTTCGATATTTTTCCGCGTATCCGCCTGAAAGGTAAGCGCATTGGCCACTTGAACCTGTTTGCCTATGCGGACATGGTAAAGCTTCATCCCTTTGTCGAATTTTCCCGAACAAACCCGCAAAAACGCGACCCGGTCGCGGTGCGCCGGATCCATATTGGCCTGGACCTTAAACACAAAGCCGGTAAATTTCTCTTCTTCTGGGCTGACATCCCTTTGCTCCGCCTTCCTTGGCCTGGGCGAAGGTGCGAATTCAGCAAATGCGTCCAATAATTCCAGAATCCCGAAATTATTGATGGCGGAGCCAAAAAACACGGGCGTTAGTTTTCCCGCCAAATAATCAGCGAGGTCGAATTCGTGGCTTGCGCCTTTGACCAAGTCGATCTCATCCCGAAGCTCATCGGCCTGTTCGCCTAACAGTTCATCCAACTTGGGGTTATCCAGGCCTTTTATGATTTCAGCCTCGGCAATGCGACCGCCATGTTGGGCGCTGAACAGATGGATTTCATCTTTATATAAATGGTATACGCCTTTAAAACGCTTACCCATTCCAATCGGCCAGGTCATCGGCGCACATTTTATGTTGAGGACGTTTTCCACTTCGTCCATCAACTCAATAGGCTCTTTGCCTTCCCTGTCCAACTTATTAATAAACGTAAGGATGGGCGTAGTCCGCAAACGGCAGACTTCCATCAGGTTGATCGTCCGCTCTTCGACGCCTTTCGCTACGTCTATCACCATCAAAGCCGAATCGACCGCCGTCAGGGTGCGATAAGTGTCTTCGGAAAAATCCTCATGCCCAGGGGTGTCTAAGAGGTTGATAATGCAACCTCTATGCTCAAACTGCATGACAGACGTCGTAACCGAAATGCCCCGTTCTTTTTCCATCTCCATCCAGTCCGAAGTTGCATGGCGCGCCGCTTTCCGCCCTTTCACCGAACCCGCAAGCTGGATTGCCCCGCCAAACAGCAGTAGTTTTTCGGTAAGCGTGGTTTTCCCTGCATCAGGGTGCGAGATGATGGCGAAAGTACGCCGGCGTAAGGCTTCGGAGCTTATTTCTGTTTGTGACATAGTACTTTGAAAAACATGCACTTGCATTCAAGTACATATTGGTTATGAAGTTGTAATCCGATTAGTCGGCCACGGGTTAAGGCGGTACAATCAGTATCAGCAATACCTGCCTTAAGTTTACTTACGTATGCTTACATATCGGATTTAAAGCGGCGCATTCTACCGAATTTGCAAAATTTAAGAAACCTAATCCCCTTCGGTATTTACCGTTTTTGCCTAAACCTGCCAACGGCCGCTGATGACGGTACTCCATTTCCCCAGGGATTTTAAAATCGTGGAAACATTGATAACCCACCATACCGCCGCCGCGCCATAGCCGTAATGCACGGCAAACAGCCAGCAGCAAGGAACCCTAAGGATGTTTAACGGCGCCGACCAATAAAAAATGGCCTTGGTCTTTCCTGCACCGCTTAAGATGCCTTCCGCCAAGGCTTCGTAGGCGACGAAAAGCTGCGAGAATGCCAGCACTTGGGCGTATAACACCGCTTGCTGCAACACATCGGCGTCATTGGTAAATATCCCTGATAGCGCTTCACCTGCCCACCAAAAAACAGCCGACGCCAATAAACCGAATAATGTCACCAGCCTTAAAGCCAAATGGATTGCGTGTTGCGCCTTGGCAAGATCGCCTGCGCCCAGGCAACGGCCGACTATGCTGGCTATACCCATGGAAAACCCCCAAAACACGGGCCAGGTAAAGCCTTCCAAAACTGAAAAGCCGATGCCTAATGCCGCATTGACGGAAGGGCCTAATGGTGAAATCACCCACCTAAGCAGCGCCCAGTAAACACCGGCAAACACCAAGGTACCCCAACACATCGGCAGACCGACTTTGATAATCCGCAAGGCATGGCTGTTCAGTCGGAATGCTTTGCTGTCAAAGCCTTTTGTTCGGGACAACAGGACTAAGCCCAATAACAACGCAATGCCTTCACTGACCCCAGTCGCCATGGCAGAGCCGCCAATGCCGAAACCCAAGACATAAATGCAAACAGGATTGAGCGCAAAATTCAACACGGAGGCGGTAACCTGCAAAACGAGGACGGTCTTTGTACGACCGTAGGCGATAAAAATCGCATCCAAAGTCGGCATAACCGCTTGCGGCAAACAGTAGAGCGCATGCCAGCGCAGGTAGGTTTCGGCCTGCCTTGCCAAGCCGTCTTGCAGGCCTAAGCTAAGGGCTGTCCAAGGCGCCAAAGCGCCGCTTAGCCCCAATATGATAATTCCCGCCAGGACGGCGGAGGTTAGCGCACTGCCAATCAAACGGCTTTGTTCTTCCGTATCTTCACGGCCCACCGCACGGGCAACCAATGCAATGGCACCTGACGCAAATATGGTATAACCGGCAAAGAACGCAATCAACACGAAGGTGCAAGAAGCGATAGCGGCCTGCGAATCTACGCCTAACCATTGCACCGCATATTGGTCGATGACCCGGTAGGCATTATTCAACATGGCAGACAAGGCCGCCGGAAAAGTCAGGTAAACCAAGCTTTTCGTGCTTACCTCCCCTTCCCGAATGGCTTGTCCGGCCTGCTGGCTTTTATTCATTTAGGAAAAAGGAAGATGACCATAACCTAAGCCATCATAACGGTTATCTTGCAGATAACAACCCCTTTAAGAAGTGTCCGTTATAGGCCTGTAATGAAATATCTGCACACAGCGTTTTAAACGCCTTTATCCGTAAGCGAAACTGAGTGGAGCTATCGGACACCACTTCTCCACTTAAATGAACTCCCGAGATACCAATTTTTTTGTAGCCTCCAAGGTTCCCCAGTTATTTTTTTGTATGCCTCATCTGACCGGCTTCAAATGAGGTGTCAGCAGGCGTACCCTTTTGCATTCTGGACAATGGCGCAAAAGACACGTTATCGGTCAAACCGTCCAAAGGGGTGGATACATTATCGTCCAGTTCGACAACATTAGCCCCGATGAGATCAGCATTGCAAGCCACGCCAATACATTGCGCTGGGCTTCCGTTGAAATTGGCAACTTGCCCCCCGCCATCTGTTACGCCTTCCACGTCAAACCCGAGGTCGGCATTACGGTCAGCGCGGTTATTCGTCAACGTTATCCCAGAAAGACCGGCGGGGTAAGGGGTTGTTGTCCTATAATCACTGGATAGCACATAAGCCCGAGCGGTAACCCCGTCATCATCCGGCTCGACACCGACAGGCAAACCCGTGAGCGCCCCAAAACCGTTACGGTTAAAGCGATTGCCGCTCACCGACATATTCAGGGCAAGACATAATGGCGGCAGGGGCGATCTTTGAGTATCGCAGCGAGTGTTGATAAGTAAGCCGGAGCGGCTACTGCGGCTGATCTTATTCCCAACGATCTGGTTTCCCTCCATCCCGATATGACCTGGGAGAAGTCCGGCCTTAGCTAAAATATTGATCCCTACTTCATTTCCTTTAAAGATATTGTTCCGAATTATGTTGTAATTAACTCCTCGCCAATCTTCGTTCCAAAGATTGACCCCATTACCGTTACCAATAAACTGGTTTTTCTCGATCAGCACGTTAGAGCTTTTCTGGATACTGATTGCCGTACGACTCCCAATAAACCTTGAATTTGTGACCGACCCACCGCTACCGTAATAAAAACCCAGACCAATTTTTGTAAAACTACAACCTTTCACAGTAAAATTGTTTCCAGCCTCAATCAGGGTTCCGTTTGGATATAGGCCACCGTTTACAATAGACAAATTTGACAGTACCCCATTGAATCCATCCCACCTACTGTAATTGATATGTAACTTCCCATTACGGATTGTGAGGCCGTTACCCGAAGGATAAAAGCCAGCTCCGGTTATAGTGAGGTTAAAGCCGTTCAGGTTTAAAACCTTGTCGTTCTCATCCCACCTAAATAATACGCAGGCCGTATCTTGGGTAAGCCGATAACCGCCTTGGACAGCAATTACCCCTGGGCAGTCCAAAGGGGTATTGGTTAGCGCATGCGCGGACGGCGCTAGTATCATGCCGCAGCCAAAAGCTATTAACCATTTTAAAAGCGTAGTTTTGTATTTTGTTTCCATGGTTCATTTCCCTAGAAGTAATGTGATCCTCGTTAGAGGGTTTGATAGTTGCTAACGAGCCCGAAGGTTGCCAAAACTATCCAGTTGTTCTTCTAACCCTCATTCCAAGTAGGCAGCCACTAAGAAAGCGTCATCTTCGCATGGGATACCCAATTTGCTATCGTGGGCAACAAATCCATTTACAAATGAGGAAGGGTTTCAAGCCTTAACACCAGCAACTTAGCTAAGGCGTTACCCCAAATAGACAATAACTCAACTGACCGTAGGACTATATAGGTATAGTTACCTATTTCTTAGATACATTTTTTATGGTAGCTGCAATTTTATGGGTAAAAAATAGCCAATCCCCATCACCTAAAGTCACTAACATTTAACTTGGACTTATCCGGCATCAGGAAGCGCATTGTCCGTATATTGAATCGTTAAAGGTGTTAGGGCGTTAACAACGGGTATTGCACCTAATTTATGTCAAGGCAAGCAAGGTGTGAATAGTTCGGGTACAGGGACAAGTGAGGAATTAACCTTCGCGTCTCGGGATTTATTACCAGCCACTTGTTTTTGCCAATGCCGCTGCATGGGAACCAGATAGAAATCCTGCGAACAGGACAGCATGCAGCGCTACTGGAAAAATTTGTGTGAGGTTAAATATTTGCCAATGGTCATTGCCCGTTAGCGGCGATCAGCCTAACCGTCCTTTACCAACCTTAAGCGATATTATTTTTGGCCGTGCCATATTGCACGGAAAGCGATAATAAGACTAAAAGCCGTTACCTTAACGCCTAGTCTGGGTCCGCCATAAGTTAACAATCTCTTCCACATCCAATTCTTTAAGCCCTTCATCCCGCCACGCAGTGAAGTAGTCCACGTCATTGCTCTTCGGTTCCGGGTTTGGCCGGTAGATTTGCACCCGAGTCGGCAGCGGCGCGGCTTCTCCCAACACCAGCGCCTCGCCGCGGCCCAATGAGGTTAAAACGTCGGTCAAATCGCCTTCGGCTTCCGGCACCAAGCCTTTGATATAATCCTGGTCGTCGGGGTTGGTGGTGCGCAAGCAGATAAAGGTACTGCATTGCGCCAGCATCGTTTCCGACAATTCGGTAGGCCGCTGGCTCACTACGCCGATCGATACCCCGTATTTCCTGCCTTCTTTGGCGATACGTTCCATCATTTTCTTGGTGCCTTCAAACTGTCCTCCCTTTTCCCTGGGAATGTAAGCATGGGCTTCTTCGCAAATTAAGGTTATCGGGAACTCGCGCCGCCGTGGGTTCCAATAGTTGAATTCGTAAGCCAACCGACCGACTTGGGCAGACACGGCAGGCCTGACATCGGTAGGTACGGAACTTAAGTCAATCACGGTAATATTGGCTTTTTTGTAGCCAAGCCCTACAAATTGCCGCAATAAGTCCGTCATACTGGCTGAATTATTCCGCTTTTTGGGCTTTAACAGGAAATCGTAACGGACATCGTTAAACCGGCTTTGCATCCGTATCAGGAATTCGTCGAATTGCCCGTACAAGGGGCCCGTCACTTTTCCGAATTCCTTCCTTTCCTCATTGGCAAGCTTAAATTGCATATACAATTCCGCCAGGGAAAAGTAAATCGGCGTGTCGATGGAAACCGTGGTCGTCATGCCGATTTGGGTCGCTTCCTTGCGCTTTAGCTGCTGCAATACCTCCCGCATAAAGGACATTTGTACTGTCGCGCCCCTATCGTCACGGTCAATAAACAAATCCACCAGTTCTGCGTAAGTCATCATCCAGTAAGGCATTTCCATTTCCAAGGCGTCCACATACTGCACAACTTCTTCCGGAAACGCCGAATGCAACATGCCGTTACCGTCCTTCCAACAATATTCGCCGTGCAAGTCCAGCATGATAATGTGGGTATTGGGCATGGCTTTTAGGGTGTTTTGGATCAAACTGGTCACCGTCCAGGACTTACCGGATCCTGATTGGCCAAGTATCGCAAAATGGCGGCCGAACAACGCCCTGGGATCCAGGCTTAAGTGATAGTCCTTATGCGAGGACAATTGGCCGATATAAAATTCATACTCGCGGAACCTGGAAAAAATCACATTGATTTCTTCAAGCCCAACCGCATAGACTTCCGCCCCAGGTGTCGGATAATGGCGGACACCGCGCACGAAGGTGCCGTTGTCTTGTATTTCCCCCACTTGGATCAGCGAAATAAAGCGATCCGTCATGCGCCTGTCCGACGTGTCGAAACGATCCTTCCCCCAGGTCTTGAAAATCAAGGCCAACACATTAATATTGCCTTGTTTAACAACGACATACGACCCTATCTGGCCAGCCAGCATTTCTTCGCCGCCAATGGTAATGATGGGGAAATTGCCTGAATGCTCCTTGGCGATCCTTGCCTCCATGCCATCGCCACGGACTTCAGTCAAATAGCCGATAAGGGTGGATTGTTCTACTGACATCGCTTGTCCTTTTCTTTAATAAAGTACGACAAGCTTAGTCCAGTTTTGGGAGGAGTAAAAACCACATGAGCAATTAACCGGCGAAATAATTGTGGTTTGCGATTTAAAGCCGGCTTATGGATAACTGCGGCAGGAACTGCTGCCGGATTGAAAAATTACTTAGGAAGGGAACCATGTCATTTTGGCATTCCCTGGCGACCCGATGGTATAGGCTTCCGTAGCATTAATTGTAAACAACCCCAAGTCAAATATTGCAGTTACTTACTTAAGAAACCTTCCAAAGCTAAAACTTACCTGATTACGTACAACTTTCAGCTTCATCAGTAACCGCCCAAGTAACCGTCATACCGGCATAGATTGCCGGTATCCAGAACACAGGAATATGACTCACCCGCTAAGAAAGCACCGAGATTACATCCATGTAGCCTAGACCCCGGCAATCCATGCCGGGGTGACGACATTTGAAGCATTCTTGGAACCATCGCTGTTTTGGTCTTCGCTGAAACCTGTACCTAATCAGTAAAGCTTATTGCCTGTGGGCGAATCCTGCTTAATTCCGCTTTCTACAACTTTATGGCGAACCACTGTACCGGGATCATTCCTGTCTTTACGCCAAGCCGGATGATGGAAGTGCAAGTTGAAATCACAAGCCCGTGAGGTTACCGCATCGAAGAAAGAGATAGTCCCTAACTTTTTCCATGCATCGGTCACTACCGTTTTTTGCTTAAGCTTGGTAAACATCTTCGAATAACCTTCGTTAGCCACGAAGATATCAAATGAAATTTGCTTTTTGCTGTGGAGATACTCTTGCAGCGTCTTCCTAAAATCGCCTTTGCCCAATTTACCGCGATCACCTGGGGAGGCCGCTAGTTTGAGGTATTTGGGGGTATTGGTCTTTT
Organism: uncultured Methylomagnum sp.; assembly: GCA_964435245.1. GTDB lineage: Bacteria > Pseudomonadota > Gammaproteobacteria > Methylococcales > Methylomonadaceae > Methyloglobulus. Next base: position 29,349 of record CAYSYU010000022.1, on the reverse strand, counting down.
CTGTTAACGGTTTGCCCAGTTCGGCAATTTCGTAAACCTGCCTGATGGTGTTTGCCTCATCGACCGATTCAAAGGTCCGACCCGTTATCGCGAGAATTTTCACCCCGCCGCCAAGGACTCCCCGGTTCAAAACGGTTACGTGCGGGGCATTCAGCATTTCAACATCGCTAATGTCGGCATTTGGCTGTCCGCCAAGGTCAGTCTGGGTAATGAAATTGGCTGGCCGGTATTTTCTGGCGTCTTCCACATCGGTTGTCGGAAAAATCTTGCCGGTAAAGCCGTATGAAATATATTGGTCGCCCGTAAGCTTGCCCAAACGGGCATTTTCATCGATACCTACATTCGTTCCTGCTGTAGATAGCCTGGCTAACACCAAGCCTTTGCTACCGTTGGCAAAATAGCCCGTATAGGCATTGCCTTCATTGTCAGGGGCGATATCCCAAACGCCGGAAAGGCAAATCCCATTGGGATGGACTATTTTTGGACGGTCGCTTTCGATAAGGTCTTGGCTGATATCGACTGTCCGTGCGGAATTCTTGACGAATTCATGTGAATGGATTCTCTTTTTATCGACTTCGTAAGTGGGCAACTCACTATAGGGTTTTTCCCAAATTTTTGCTTTTAGCGCTTTGAAAGCAGAACCCTCGTAGTTACTTTTACCGGGAAGATTTTCTGTAACAGGCACCAGGGTTGAGTTTTTACATCCAGCCATTGCCACAGCGAGCATAGCAAACACGTAAAGGAAACTGATTTTCGTTAGGACATATTTCTTGTTGATCATTTCTTACCCCTTTTTGACTTTGAAATCACGCATACCTTGGCAAAATGTGGCCGTTCATTTGGTTATCGACTAAAGGCCAAAAGAGTGGGCCTTTGCTTAGCTTAAGGGCAACCAGGACCGATCTCAGCGAAGTATTTAACTGGAACTGTTTGTAATATTTACTTTATTCGGGAATTTATATCAAATTCAAAGCCTTTACTAATTAAATCTCCATGACATCGAGTTGTCAATTACGGTTTCGGCGCCGTAATAAATTGGAAAAAACCGACTGGGGTGTTCATGAAACTTAAGCAATTTATTGATCGGCGCCAATAATCGCAATAGCGATAGAAAAGAACTTGAGCAGCTCCCAGGTTTAAAAACCTGGGAGCTGAACCCTTAGCTCTATTTGAACTTATTAATGACTACATAACCACCGGAAATAACCAGATCGGGATATTCCAACAGTTTGAAGCGTTCGATCGCATTGCCGCGGACGGCAATGACGTCAGCGGGGGCATTGGGCAATAAAGTGCCTAGGTCTTTAATACCGATATTTTTCCCCGCACTTGAAGTGACCGACTTAAAAACATTTAGGACATCGCCAAAATCAATCGATTTCCCGCTGGTCAAGTGCAATAACATAACCATTTCTTCGCCGTTAACCCCCCACGGGACATTGTCATGCCCAATTTCAGAGCCGTACAAAATTTGCGCACATTGCCCTGGTTGGGCTAATTGGCAATCCGCAATTTTTTCGGCCAGCTGCGCCGTGTTGGAATGTATGCCCATATGGGTAGTGGTGTCAACGCATGAGGACAAAGTATCTACAGTCGAAACAAAGGTTAGCCCCGGCGTTTTTGCGGCTTGCGCAATCAAGGCTGAGCCTATGGGGGCGCAAGGCATGTGGGCGAATTCGTCAACACCCGCATCAAGCGCACGTTGGAAGCCCTCGTTTTCCCCGACATGCACAATGACCCTCCGAACCGGCCTGCCATCATGGGGATGGTGCGCCTCATCAACAATCGCCTCCACGATAGGTTTATCCAGTATGTCCCAAGGCGCTACAGGGACTGGCTTTTCGCCGTGGGGCTGCATCCAGGGTGCGCCAGTTTCGCCACCGGGCTCCAACGCAATCTTGATGGCAGTCGCGCCGCCATCGACGAGATGCTGGACAGCGGCCCGCGCCTCTTCAACGGTGCCGACGGGATAACCGACCTGGTCGTAGCCGCCCGTGCCGCCAAATATATTCAATGGGTAACCTCCGGGGGCTTGCAGGATGGGGCCTGTGCTTAACAATCGTAACTTGCCATAACCGCCTTCAGGCGCGATTATTGGCCCGCCCGTGTCTTGTACGGTAGTGATCCCGTGCTCAAGAACAGTATCCTTCCTGACATTTTGGAAAGTGATGTGCGCATGCGATTCAATAAACCCTGGCATAATGGTCGCGTTGCCTAAATCCATTTTTTTACTGCAACCTTGCAGGCTATTTTTGGCGCCAACCTGGACGATTTTTCGCCCCTTAATTAAAACTTCGGCATTGTTGTGCAAATCGTAACCGTCGAATACCCTGTCCGCCCTGAGCAGCAAACAGTTGCTGCCGGCGAAAGCATTAAGGCTTATCCCTTGAATTACCAGGAAAGCTGCCCCGAGAAATTTCTGGGCGAACCGGTTTTTACTTAGCTTCATTTTTTTCCTCATGTGGTTTGGTTAATTTATTCTGTGAAAAACGAAAAGTCATCGTGTTGTCCTTAAGTCTTAATCTCCTTGTGGGGTTCAAATAATGGGATAGGTCATTGGACTGCGGCTAGCCTATGCCGAGCAGCCAGCCGGTATTTGACCTTACGTTTCTGCAGCCAACGGATAACGCCGGTGACGAACACCAAGGGACAAATCAGGCCCGTAATGAACACCAAAATCCGACCCGTCCAGCCAAAAGCCAGCCCGGAATGCAAGGGCCATTGCCATTGCATAAAAACATCGCCGCCGCTGCCATGTGCCGGATCCTTGATTTGGAGAATCTTGCCATCACTCGGGTCGATTACTACACAACCCATATCGAGGACTTTCGGGCGCAATGCCGGAATTTCCTTATAACAAGCCGTCAGCACGGACTTTTCGCCGCTGCCGAACGAGTAATAATGCGGCGTGGCGCCTAGATATAAAGCCTGAGCCTTAATCAATGCATTATGGATCGGAGTGACCATCGAGGGCGACCCAAGGGACGCCTTCCCCTCGGGTTCGGGCGTCAGCGGTGAAACCCGTTCGACCAACCAACGGAACTGGTCAGGCAAGTTGAAATAGATGCCTGAGATTAACAGCGCCAGCATCACGGCCAAGCTGTAAAACCCGGCGCTTTGGTGCAAGTCGTGGTTAAAGCGTTCAGTGCTGGCGCGCCGTTTGACGCTCAAGGCCCGCTTCCAGTTACCGGTCAACGGCCACCATAAGATCAATCCGCTCATGACCGAAACAAAGAACAACACCGCCAATACGCCAACTATCGTCACGCCGGATTCCCCCAGGAACAGGGCGTAATGCAGCTTGAAGAAAAAGCCGATAAGGCTATGTTTTAACGGGTTCCATGCGTGATAAAAAACCCGCCGACCAACGACTTCGGCGGTATAAGGGTTAATGGCGATATTGAGGGATTCCGCTTCTTCCGGCTGTGGGCCGGTTTCAGGGTAGTAAAAGCCGAACACATAATTGCCGTTTTCCTGCGGCGCATCCAGCCAGACTGAACCCCAACCCCTAGGTGCCGACTGTTTGGCGGCGGCGATTATCGGGTCGATCGGTTTTCTGGCTAAACCTTGGGCTGGGACGGCTTCATAAAGGGAAGGGTTGATCGCCTCGTCGATCTCATGCCAAAACACCAGCACCGACCCGGTCAAGCCGACAACCGCCAGGAAAAAACCAAAGCCTAAGCCCAGCCATAAATGGACATCCAGCCACAATTTTCTACGTGCTTTGAGTCTAGCCAAAGCTTTTGGCTTTAGTTTAATGTCGATCTGTTTCGGTATAGCGCTCATAAGAATATGAAAAATGGTTATTTTTTAAGTTGACGATATTTCAGCACGCCTACCTGCCGCTTCGATATTCTTAATCATCCAACATCAATGAACCCATAAAACCCGACGGTTGCCCCTTACCCAAACCGAAGCCAGGAAACCAAATAACATGGGTTTCCGTAGAAAAAATAATGATGTGGTCAATTAATATTCCAGCCGAAGCGACCCGATCACCGTCCTTGGGCTCGCTGGGGTTACCCCCATCCTTTCGGGAAAACCACCCGTATGGTTGTAATAACGTTCATCCAAAAGGTTATTAACGTTAACCTGGGCAGTAAGCTTAGTTTTGCCGATATCAAAACGGTAAGCCGCCATCGCATCCCAACGTACATAACTTGGTAAATCGAAAGTGTTGGCGCGGTCGCCAGGGCTTTCAGTCGCGGCAAATATGCCCGTGCCGATGCTGAAATGATTGGTAATGTCGTATTTCCCCCAAATGCTGCCGAAGAATTCCGGTACCGCAAACAGTTTTTTGCCGATTAAGGCGTCTTCGTCTCGCGTTATGATGGCATCGGTATAGGAAAGGCTGCCGATTAAGTTGAACTTGTCGGTGACCTGCCCTGACAGATCGAACTCAACGCCTTGGCTACGCGCCTCACCGACAAGCAAGGTGACGTTATTCCTGCCACTAAAAGGGATATTGCTTTTGGTCAAATGATAATAAGCCAAAGATGAAGTTAACCTGCCACCCCAAAATTCACCCTTAAGCCCGATTTCGTATTGGGTCGCTTCTTGTGGCGCGAGTGCCACGCCCCCTGATCCTCTGCCATTATTTGCGCCGAAAGACTCGGTATAATTACCGTAAACCGACAGCCAAGACAATGGCCTGTATACGATGCCGACCCGAGGGCTGAATTTATCGTCTTTAAACCGGCTTACGCTGGCATCCGAAAAATCGGCTTGTGTAGCAGAACTATTCTCTAAACTTGCCCAATCATAACGTCCGCCGAACAGGATATGCAGTTTACGGTCAAACATGGCGGCCTGGTCTTGGAAATAAAGGCCGTACCAATCATAGTTAGAATCGAAGAATCCTTTATGTTCCGGGATAAGCGGTCTTGGTGCGCCATGAACGGGATTTAATAAATCGATATTATAGGAATCGGGTAGCAAGGTGAAAACAGTATCGTCGTCAGGCGCGCTGAAGTTATAGTAATCAAACCCTAACAAAGTCGAAAGCTCCATCCCGAAAGCATCGAAGTTTCCCAATATGTCGAAATTGGTGGCGTAACGCCTGCGTGATTGGTTGGCGTCATAGAGCCATCGCCTGACCGTTGTGGTGTCCTTGCCTTGGGCATCTTGCACATAAGAATCAGCGCCTATATCGGTAAAGTGGTAATAGGTCAAGTCAGCAAGAAAATTGTTACGGATCGTCCAATTATCGTTGAATTTATGCGACCAGTTGAATGCGCCGACAAAAGGAGTCGATGGCATCTTTAGCCCAAGCTTCACCCAACGAGAAACCTTTTGAAACTGGCGCAACATTCCGGCTGCCGTTACCCAAAGCCGGAATCCCTTGATCCGACATCAAATCCGTATCCCGCTTATATTCGAACTCGAAATTAAACTGGGTGCTGTCGGAAGGTTTCCAAGTTAAGTTCGGCGCAACAAAGAGTCGGTCATGGCCGATAAAATCACGGAAACCGGCATAATCTTGTCCGGCAAAATTGAGCCGGTATAACAGCGTCTTATCTTTGTTGATCGGCCCGGTTGCGTCTACGGTGGTCCGGTAAAAATCGTAAGAACCGAATTGTTGTTGCAACGAATAATAAGGCGTGGATAACGGCATTTTGGTCACAAAGTTAACCACACCGCCCGGTTCGACACGACCGTACATGATGGAAGCGGGGCCTTTCAGCACTTCAACCTGTTCAATGTTCGCCAGTTCATAGCTGTTTGCGCTCCGCCGCAAACCGTTACGTAAGATACTGGTGCCGTCGTAGTCGGTCTTAAAGCCTCGGATAAGGAAGTTTTCGTAACTGGTGTAAGAGTTTGAATACTGAATGCCGCTAACATTTTTGATGACATCGCCCATATTAACGGCTTGTTGATCTTTCATGACTTGCCTAGGAATCACTTGTACCGACAACGGCGTTTCCATCAATGGCGTGTTCGTCTTGGTGGCGGTAGTGGCGCGACTGCGATTGTATTCCGTATTAATAAGGATCATGGTCGTAATCTGGATCGTAACCGACAATGCCATCCGCCTCCACCATCACTTTGGGTAAGCTAGTTTCACCGGCTGACTGTGGGTTTTGTCCGTTATCGGCGACATTAATTAGTCCCCCTTGCCGCGCCAGGGTGATCGTCCCGTTCGCGGTAAGTTGGGGGGAAAGCCCGGTTCCCGAAAGCAGTTTTTGTAAGGCTTGCGTCTGGGTGTAATCGCCGTCGAGCCCGATTGTGTTCAATCCAGCCGTTTCCTGTGCCGGATAGCTCAGTTGCACATCCGCCGCAGCGGCGTATTCGTTCAATGCGCCAGCCAAACTTTGCGGGGGGATATGGAATGTTTGGGTGGGCTCACCGGCTTTTGCCGTTGCTACGCTGAGCAGCGCCATTACCGCATAAAAATAAACATTGTTGCCCTGTGCCTTGTTTATTTGGCAATCCTTGTCCTTTGGATTTATAGTTTTTGTTCTTGCCATAGTTGTCCCCTGACCGTGGAATACATCCGATTTTTTTACGGACTCAGGAATATGACGTTTGAAGGGACGTTTTACCCCAACAGGAAATTAAAGTTTTGAATATAAGGTGCGGCCTTGTAGTCGGCGGCTTTGTTAAAAAGCCATTGGGCCAGGAGCTTTCAGAGATACCGCAGCAAGGGATGGGCTTTACGGCGTTTAAGCCCATTAAACCGGTTACATAGCGGATACAATGCCGACAGCACAACTATCCACACCAAATAAACAACGGGTAGGCCGTAACCGTAAGTATGCGGAAAGCCATCCGTAAAATTTAGGCTGATAGAAAGCTGTAAGCTTGTAATTGCCAAAGCGTTCAATAACGAAAATAAAATAATCAACGGCAGGTGCAATAAATAAAAGAACATCGGCGTCTGCCCGAATACCTGCAATATCCCGGAAAACTGACCGGTTAACCGGTCTAATAACGGCAGGAAAGCGATGGCCGGCCCCAACGTCATCAGCAAGTAACACAGCGAAGGCGGATATTTATCGCAATTGATAAAGGAAAATAAAGTAAAAGTCGCCGACCCTTGGCTTGCCCAAGGGCGGGGGTCGCCGTAAATATTGCTGTAGCGAAGGCCGATAAACAGCAAAACTACAACGCTGCCCAAAAGGTAAAGCTTTCGGTTTCGTTCCGCTGGCTCCAACGACATTAAGCTACCGAAACCATAACCCACCGCCATCACGCCAATCCACGGGACGAGCGGGTAATAGGGTTCAAAAACCAAATGCCCGGTAAGCTGGATTTTTTCACCCGTATGCAGGATGGCCCAGAGCGCCTCGAAGCTTCCTAGATCCTTTTGGCTTAAAGCGTCGAAAGCATTGTGCCCAGCTATCAGAATAATACCGACGCTTACAATCATTGGCAACGGCAAGAATACCAGCAAGGAGAGGCAAACCATCGACCAACCGATCGCCCACAACACCGAGCCGGAAATCACCGAAAAATCCGGTGTAAAACTCCAGATGACAGTTTCGAATGTAAGGCCTAAGAACGTTATCCATAATCCGCGCGTCAATAAAAACCGACTGAGTCGGTTGGCGCCGAACTGTCCTCGGGACAGGAAGGCGCTGGTACCGGCCAGGAAGATAAAGGTCGGCGCGCAGAAATGGGTAATCCAGCGGGTGAGGAACAACCCGGCGGAAGTCTTGGTCAAGTCGGTCGGGTCAAAATCGACGTCGCTGAAAAAATCGCGGGTATGGTCCAGGGCCATCAAGACCATGACCAAGCCCCTCAATTTATCAATAGCTTCGATCCTGCCCGCTACATTAACCGGGTTATGCCCCAAAGCCTGTTTCATGATGCCTCTTTAAAACTTACCTGATGGCGGACATCTTACCCCAATTTAGTATTCAAGACGTAGCGAGCCCAATACCGTCAACGGTTCGGCAGGCAAATTCGTCCACCTTGCGCGAAGGTTGAAATATTCGGCGTCGTTGACGTTATTGATGTTGACTTGTGTGGTCAAGGTCGTGTCGCCGAGCTTTTTCTTGTAGGCCGCCATCAAATCCAGCCGCGCATAGGATTCGTCGAAATAACTGTTGGCGGTGTCGCCGTAACGCCGTCCTGCCGCATATACGCCCGCACCCAGGCTCAAGCCCCTGAACATGCCCTCGTTGAAGTCGTATTTCAACCAGACACTGCCTTGATGCGTGGGCACATAAGGCAGGCGGTTCCCTATGTTTTCGGCTACCGTATCTTTGCTTACTTTAGTATCGGTATAGGCGTAAGTGCCGATCACGCTCACACCTTCAAAAAGCTGGCCTTGCATGTCGAATTCGACACCGTTGCTTTGGCCTTGGATTGGCTTAACAAAAGCCCTGTTATTAGGGTCTGCAACAAAGGTATTTTTTTCTAAATCGAAATAAGCCAAGTTGGCGATAAATTTGCCGTCGAAGAAGGTTGTTTTCAGGCCGCCTTCAAATTGGGTCGCGCTTTCCGGGTCGAATATCCGTTGCGTTGCGCCGTCATAATTAATGGCGGGCCCGAAGGATTCGGAGAAACTGCCGAAAACCGAAAGCCAATCCAGCGGCTCGTACAGGATTCCAACCCTTGGGCTGACAAAATCGTCGGATCGCGTGTCCTTTTCCAAGGGCGAATAATAGGCCAGTTCCTGCTTGCGCTCCATCCAGTCATAACGGAAACCGCCCAGGATATGGAGCTTCTCCCAAAGCGTCATCTGGTCCTGTAAATAAATGGATTGGCTGGTGTTGTCGAGGTTCCATTGGAAACCCCGTGCGGCATTGTCGTAAAAGGCCGTCGGGACGTTGGAAAGGTTAGGGTTGAAGGTAAAGACATTGGGGACTTTGTCTACAAACTCGGCAGCGGCGTCGGCATGTAAATAGGTGGTGTAATATTCGCCACCCAGCAATACCTTATGCTTAACCCCGTAAGTCTCAAAGTCGAAAGTGAAGTTCAGCCAAGATGTCAGCGAGTCTAACCTTTCGTCACCAAACCAGCTCCATCGTTGACCGGCAACTTCGCCTTCTTTCAAGTTAGCGTCAAGGTAGAATTCGCGCAAGTCCTTTATGTTCTGGAACGCCAAGGTTCCGGCATTCATTTTTATGTTGTCGTTGATGCGATGGTCTATCCTCAGCTCGATCAGGTTATTGGAATGGGTGTCGCCCAATCCAGGCTGGGTGAAGGTCGTCGACCTGTTTATCTTGGCCAGCCGCATGCCCTGGGCGGGTATCCCGCTGTCATACATCAAGTCTTGGTCGTAATGTTCGAACGACAGGGTCAAATTAGTATCCGACGTCAGTTGCCAGCTTAAGGTCGGCGCGAAAAAGATACGGTCGTTGCTGACCAATTGCCGGAACGAATTCGAATTCAGGTAGGATAAATCCAGACGGTAATCCAGCCCGTAATCCTTGCTCAACGCGCCGGTGGCATTGGCTTCGGTGCGGTAAAAATCGTAAGAACCGAAACGCTGCTCGAGGGAATAATAAGGGTCGGAACTGGGTTGTTTGGTCGTCGCACTGATGATCCCGCCGGGGTCGGCGAAACCAAAGAGCATGGCGGACGCCCCTTTGAGAACTTCGACCCGCTCGACATTCGCCAGATCGAAATGGGTCACGGGAATGCGGATACCGTTCCGGAAATTGACCGGGCTTTGCAAAAAGCCGCGCATGACAAAGCGTTCCGCACCGCCGCCATAAGCATGCCAGGTCTGCACGCCGCTGACGTTTTTGATCGCGTCTTGGAGCCGGAATGCCTGTTGGTCGTGCAGTACGCTTTTCGAGACTACCTGGATTGACGCGGGTGTTTCCATGATCGGCGTATCGGTCTTGGTTGTAGTCGACGAATTGCTGACCGAATAGGATTTATTATAAGGGTCGTTGGTGTTGGTCGGGTCGTAGGGATTGTATTCGGCATCCGCTTCGACAGTTACTTTGGGCAAGGTAGCATTGCCGCCCGTTTGTCCTGACGACACATTGTCTGATGTTTGCTTGCGGTCGTCGGTAACTGTTTGAGCAACAGCAGAAGATTCGGTTGCTACGTCGCCTACCGCCGGTTGTATTGAATTGATTGCAGCCATAAGCAATAACCCATACAACATTTTGCTCATGTTTGCTTTACTTACCTGTTTATCTCGTGTCGTTTTATTTATCATTTTGTAATATCCCTCGTTTGAATTTCAACTAAATGGCTCCCTCTTCTAAGGTCAAGAGCTAAGCAACATTTTGATCCGAAAATCCCTAACAATGCTTTTCCCATCAGCGTTTGCAGGCGAAACTGCGCTAATTATCAAGTAATTCTTCTCATTAAAGCTCCGGCCTGGCCGATCCCAAAAACGTCAAGGGTTCAAAGGGACGGATGTTGCCGCAGTTGCTGGATATACGCTTGTTCATTTTTATCGATAGCATTCTCGTCATGCTTTCTTCAAGCCATTAGATTAGTTCCGTTTTTTAATGTCACAGGAATATGACGTTTAAAGGGCGCTTTTACCCCAATACAGAATTACCTTTTCGACTGGGCTTTAGGTTGTTTCAAAATACAGTGGCTGAACTTCTTAGGATTGCGGCAAGTTGCTTCAGGTATACGGCGACAGGAAAACCTATCCTGGGACAGAAAGGGCGAGATTTATAACCTCTCGCCCTTGAACCCGATTTGGCAAACAACGCCTTCAATATCAATTAAAGGTTCACAAACCAACTCAAGAAGTAGTCGTACATTTCTTGCATTAGTTGCACTATGATCGGGGCTGATTTTCTCGGCGAGCCGCCTTTTATGGGCGGTTGCGGGTCATATTCCAGGTCAAGCATGACGGCTTGTGTATAATCTTTACCGAACAGGTGATTGACCAGCGCCAACGACATATCCAAGCCTGCCGTCACACCTGCGGATGTCCAATACTTGCCGTCCCGAACCCAACGTTTTTCTTTAAAATTGGCGCCGTATTTGGTTAGCATTTCTTGCGCCCTATACCAGTGCGTGGTTGCATTTTTACCTTGAAGCAAACCCGCCGAGCCAAGGATCCATGCGCCGGTGCATACGCTTGTGGTGTAAATGCTGGACTCGTCGATCTTTTTGATCCAATCCAAGACTTCGGGATCCAACGTTTGCATCGCGGTTTCATAGGCCCCGCCTGGTATCAGCAAGACATCCAGTTTTGAGACTTCGTCAATGGATTTTTCCGCCGTAATAGTCAGTTGGTTGCTCATTTTGATCGCCCCTTTTTTCTTGGCAATCAGGAATGTCTTTAAGCCGGCGCTTTTAAAGACTTGGTACGGCCCCAAGGCATCCAACGAGAACATGCCGTCATAAACATAAATCCCGATACCATTCACATTGACATTCGGATTGGGCTGAAGGCTCATCAGTTCTTCCATCGTCGTGATACGCTGTTTATTTCCTTGATCCGTATATGCGGCTTTACTTAGGGCAACAAGGTCGTGCCCATTTCCCAAGGCAAAGGCAAACAAAGGAATAAAGGATAACGACGGCACCAAGAGTATTCTTATCAGGATGGTTTTGAATTTTTGGCTAAGCATTTAATTAAGCTCCGTGATGATTATTTAGGTAATTTTTTGCCGAGATACCCCAGGGGAAACCTCCTAATACGCCAATTGGATAACCCGCATAATTTAATAGCAGGAATAATGCCATTTTCTCAACATACTGATTATATTGATCTAAGTAATATTTATTTATTTCTGCTGGGAGTAAAAATGCGTCATATGCCATAAAGGATATGTGAAATGACACAGTTATAAGACTTAGGCTGCTTATCGGAAACGAAAACCACTACCCTTAGGTTTATGGCATAAGCTAACCGGACGGTAAAATAGAGGATTTGCGACGTCAAGAACGTTGTACGCTAAGCTTGCACTCTTATCACGGCGTGATTTTAGGCCAGGCTTACTATCCTGCACTATTTTTACTGCAGTGGATTTTCGATGCGCGAAACGATAGCCTCGCCCATCCAATAGAAAACTAACTATTAAGTTATAAGACGTTTAAGTCCGGCCGTTACCCCCGAATTGGAAAGTGAATTATCGGGTTGTAAAGGACATATTTAGGCAATTACCACTAACCAAGGCGTTAGCCGGTACACATGGATAGGCAGGGTTTGTTCTAGGGCATCAAGGGCTTTGTCTGTGTCGGCGATTGTAAAACGTCCGCTGACTTTCAACGCTTTTAAGCGGTGATTTTTGACGATTATCGTCCCTTTTCGGTAACGGCCAATCTCGGCGACCACTTTGCCCAAATTGGTATTGTCGAACAGCAAATGGCCTTTCACCCAGGCTAAGGCGGTTACGCTTGAGGCTTGGATAACGTTGTCGGACTTTTCCGCGCCAACGGTGATTTGGTCGTCGGCATGCAGGATGAACGGCTCTTGGTGCGGTCGGTTTACAGAGACCACGCCATAGCTCACAGTTACAGTGTCGGAACCCTCGTCTTCACGGACGTTAAAGCGAGTGCCCAATACTCGCGTCTGGCTGTAGCGGCTAGCCACTACAAAGGGTTGTTCGGGATCACGACGGACATCGAAAAACGCTTCACCATGGAGTAATTGCACTTGCCTGAGCCTGTCCTGAAAGCTAATTTTGATTGCCGAGGCGGAATTCAAGGTAACACGGCTGCCATCGGCCAGTTGGATAGCGCTGGTTTCGCCCACAGCAGTGCAGTAGTCCGCATTAATGCAGTTGAGGTTTGTTTGCAGTAAGGCGGCAACAATTGCAAAACCGGCGGCAACCGCCGACACTGCCAGCCAATTCCGGTTGAAAAAACGCGGCAGTTGCCTCTGCTTTTCAGTTTCAGACAATGCCTTACGGAAGCCTGGGTCGTGCCAAAACCTCTCGATTTCCCGGTAGGTTTTTTTGTGGACCGGATCGGCTTCCAACCAGATCCGGAATCGGTTGCCCTCTTCCGCTGTCATTCGGCCGCCGTTTATTTTGGCAAACCAGTCGCTGGCTTGCTTAAAAATATGTTGGTTGGCAGTCCCGATAATGTTGGAAACAGATTCTGAGTATTTAGGATTCATGTCTCATTATAAACGTCGACAAGTCGTAGATAAAAACTGCCTGTTTACAATATGACGTTTATAACGGTAGTTTTCCTCAATCTTTTTTAGGCGGCTTTAAAAGATACGGCCCCAATTCTTTGCGGCAATACAGCAACCCCCGGCTTATATGCTTTTCCACCGCACTTTCGGAAATATTGCAGGTTCGGGCAATTTCCTTATAACTCTGCCCGTAAAGCCTGTTCAAGATAAAAACATCGCGTGTTTTCGGCGGCAGGTTAACCAATGTTTGTTTCAATAACGCCGACCATTCCCCTTCCGAAATTTCTTGCTCCAGGGACGATGCATGCGTTTCGTCGACCCACTGCAGTTCTTGCTCCAAGTGACGGGCGACGACCTTGTGGTGACGGATGTAGTCCACCGCCAGGTTGCCAGCCGTCTTGAACAGGAACCTTCGCGGCGAATCTATGTTGGTCGTATTTCGGATATTCGCCAGGATAAGGAAGGATTCTTGAACTAAGTCTTCCGCCGTTTCCTGGCAACGTAGCATATTAAACAAGTACTTCAGCAAGTCCTTTCGGCATGACAAGTACAAACCGGCAATTTCAGCGCTCATATCACGGCATAACAAAGCAATAAATGCTTTAAACGAATGCAAGTTTTACACCAATTTATTTTTTCATTAAAAACAATGCATTAAATTGCACTAACACTAAAAAGTGTGTGATATGCCACAGTTGGCGTGGGAAAAGGCCTACTTTCTTAATATAGGCCGTTGAACTTGGGTTTGTAATTTATGGGTTAATTTGGCTGCGCCATGGAGTTACTTGCCATGCTGCGGTATTGCCGCCCACACGGGACGATATTTTTGGGCTAACCTGCCGCCGGGAGGACAAAGGCCTTGATGCCTCGCAAATTAAACTGTGTTATATGACACAGCAATTGGGTGATATGACACAGTATTGACTTAAAGCGAGGCCAGCCAAGGCTTTCAGGACAAAGGTAAAGGCATCAAAATAGGCGTTTTCACGCATTTTTATCCCTCACCATTCATATTGCCTTTCGTCGGCTCCTGCTTTATGGGGCTTACCAAACAGTTTTTTATTTGCTTAACGTTAACTTAATTTCTATATTTATCAGTAAATTACTTTTTTAACCCCATTGCCTTATGTTGTTTTGGGGCACAAAAGCCCAAGCAAGTGCTGGCATATAAAATGCTTATTAATTTCGAGGCCTAACAACCGTTAACCTCAACTTACTTTTGCCAGCGCCTCCTGGCAAAAGCGAAAACCTTCCTCTCTTTCTGCGGGCAACTGTATTGCCCGCAGTATTTTTGGGAAACCGTGGAATTGAATAAACATATGGATAACAGCTATAAATGGATTGGAACCAATCAGTCCGTCAATAAAATGCACAACGGGATGTTCACTTCGCTGAAAATGATTAAGGTAACACTGGGGTTGCGGAGCTGCTTTATTGCATTAAAGGAAACACTTGGTTTCGGCTATTTCCAACCCTGATTGCCATGCCCGCCAATAAAGCCGCTGAAGAAGGCGTAACCGGCGTCTATTTCAAATCCCGCCCCGCATTACATCGGTACTTGACGTTATCGACCCATTGCCCGCATACAGCTTCCGATTTATTGCAAGAAATTTATCTGCGCTTGCCTCTATTAAAACCTATCCCGGATTCGGAAACGGCGATCCGCGCCTGGCTGTTCCGGGTAGCGGCGAACCTGGTTGCCGATCATTTCAGGAAAGAAAGGCGCCACAACGAAATATTGGCTGGGCATTTACCCAGTTATGATGGCCGAAGTTTGGCTCCCGCCCTGGAAGAAGCCCTTCACCACAAAGCACAGTTAGCGTACATCCAAACCGCCATTCAAGAGTTGCCCAAGGTTTGCGTCGATGTGCTATACCTAAGCCGGATTGAAGGAATGACGCACCAGGCGATTGCCGACCGCTTGGACATTTCCAAAAGCTGGGTGGAAAAACAACTCGTCCGCGCGCTAAACCACCTCCGAAGCAAGATAAGTGATGATTGAAGGGTGCGGTTTTTGTTGCCGTCATCCGTTATAGTATGGTCATTACTGAAATGAACACGCGTTGATGAAAAAATTGATTTCCCACAACCGTGACCGGTTGGAACAAGAAGCGGTCGATTGGCTGGTCAAGTTAACCTCTGGCGACGCCGATCCCGATGATTTCGCTGAGTTTGCGCAATGGCGGCAGCGTAGCCCGGCGCACAAACAAGCCTATCAAAAGATCGCTGGCCTTTGGGACAGCCTGGATAAGCCTTTACTGGTATGGCAGCAAGGACAAGCCGAAGCGGAGGATAGGGTTGCTGGACAGCAAAAAATTACCTTTGAAGACGTTGCACCCCAAAAAAACTTCCTCCGGGCTAGTTTCAGAGCCTTTGCAATCGCCGCCGGTTTTGCAATCTTAGCGACAATTAACCTGTTTCCGGATTACTGGCGACATCCCTGGGCGGATTACCGCACCCTTATCGGCGACCGGGCCGCAATTACATTGGCGGACGGCAGTCTCATGCACCTTAATACCGACACAGCCATCAATACGCGCTTTACCCCAAATGCACGGGAAATCGAATTGTTACAAGGCGAAGCCGAATTTGAAGTCGCCCACGACAGCCGGAGGCCTTTTATCGTGACCAGCGGGCAAATCAAAACCCAGGCTATCGGCACAAAATTCCTGGTGCGCTTCCAAGGCAACGGGGGCTTGATCAGCCTGTTGGAAGGAAAAACCCGTAGCTATTCGCAAACTGGAAGCAGTAAGACCGAAAGCGAAGTAATTTTAACCGCAGGCCAGCAAGCGCCTTTTAACAATAATCGGATCGGCACCTTAAACGCTATCGAAATCGCCGCCGCCGATGCCTGGAAACACGGCCTCCTGCTGATGAATTTCGTCACTTTGGGTCAAGCCATCCAGGAAATCAACCGTTACCGGCGCGGTACGGTCAAGCTGCTTGACGGGCGTTTGGCAACCCGCGAAATTAATGCCGCCATCGACCTGAACCATATCAACACTTGGTTGGACGCCCTGGAGACCAGCTTGCCGGTCAGGGTGCGGCACCTAGGCCCGGTGATCTTGATAAGTTCGAGATAAGGAAGCAGTGGGGAATTTGCCGCACTGAAACGTCTTAATTCACCAATAACAACCAACAAGAATAGGAGCTTTCACCCATGCGTAAACCATTAGCCCTAACCGTAACCTTATGCCTCATCACCTTATCTGCCCACGCTGGAAACCTTGCCAACGGCCAATGGCAACCGGCCAACTGCGGCCTAAAACCCACCGCACCGCAAGTTAACACCAAAAGCGTGGATGATTTCAACCAAAGCGTCAAAGCTATCAACGCCTGGCAAGCCAAAGCCCAGGAATACTATAACTGCATCGTGAAAGAGGCGAATGTCGATAACCAAATCATCGCCACCAGCGCCAATGCCGCACAGGACGAATTCAAACAAGAAGTTACCCGCATCCAAAAAGAAGCGGATGCGGGTAAAGCCAAAGTCGAAAAGGATTAAAAGCGCATTTATCTCTCAGATGCCTCGAGACCGAAATTATTTGTGATTCTAGGCTTGTCATTCCGGATATAACGAAGAATCTTGAACCTAAAAGAGCATTTGAACAAGTGGAATTCCGTTCGTGCTGAGCCCAGTCGAAGCATGTGCGGAATTCCACTTGTTGACCCTTTCGGTGAGCTATCAAAAATCCGTTCACCCTTCGACTGGACTCAGGTCAAACGGATTTTTTACAGATCAACTGCCCTTTATAGGTTGAAGCTTTCAGGCCTATTCCGCGGCTTTTAAGGATTTCTTTGTTCGTTGGAATAACGGCAAAAATAAAGCCGTTCTTGAGAAACGGCGCAACACCTGAAATTATTTTAATTTTAGAGTACGGATTTTGCTTAAGTTATTCGTTTTAGCATTTTAATCCGCTAAAACAGGTAATCCATGAGTTCGTACACGTACAATAAAAACAATATACGGCCACAGCCGGAAACAAGGGAAATTAAACCATTATTATGTTGCGTCATCGTGATTTTAGCCGGGTGCGTTGCTCCCGCTAATGCACAGGGCCGCAATAGCGAACGCGTTTATTCGGTCAAACCCCAGCCCTTGTATTCGGCCTTGGCCGAATTCGCCGAGAAGTCCGGCATCCAGTTCGTCTATGACGCCGCGTTGGTTAAAGGCTTATCGTCGCCTGGTATCGGGAGCGCCCGCAACAACAATCAAGCCTTATCCCAGTTGTTGCAAAATTCAAAACTGAATTATCAGTTCACCGACCCCAATACGGTTGTGCTGTACCGTCCTGAAAAGCCGACAACCGCAATTGACGGCAACAACGCCTACCTCTTGCCCGTGGTGCAGGTCACGTCAGATGCGGAGGCCGCAAAAGGGGAAACACTGCCGAAAGTGACGGTGGAGGCGGATGCGGGGAATCCTTACGACGATCCCGCTTGGACAAACGATCCCCGCAATTCCGACTATAATCGCCCGAACGCAGTTACCGCAACCAAAACCGATACGCCGTTGATGCAAACGCCTCTTTCGGTAAAGGTAGTGCCGTCACAAGTGCTAAAAGACCAACAAGTGATCACCGTCGACCAGGCCTTACGGAATGTCAGCGGCGTTGTTAGCGGTGCGGGCGGTACAGGGACATTTTTTATCCGGGGATTCGGAAATTACAACCTATATCGGGACGGCTTCCTAAACCAAAGCCAATGGGCGCATACGGAAGACCTTGAAAACATCGAGCGGGTTGAAGTGCTGAAAGGCCCCGGATCAATCCTGTACGGACGGACCGAACCGGGCGGCCTGGTCAACTTTGTCACCAAACAGCCGTTAGATATGCCGTATTACAGTTTGCGCCAACAATTCGGTTCGTTTGACCATTACCGGACAAGCATCGATGCGACAGGGCCACTCACCACCAATAAAGGCCTGGGTTATCGTTTCAATTTAGGTTATCAAACCAACCGGACATTCCAAGAATTCGGCGGCGATGAACGGTTGATGGTCGCACCCACTTTGCGCTGGAAAATCAGCGACCAAACCACATCAACCTTAAGGGTCGAATACAGCGATATCCAAGAAAAAGGTAGAGGTAGGGTTCCTCTTTTGGGCAATCGCCCCGCACCGATACCTCGTTCGCAAAATCTTGGCGACCCTTGGAATTTACAAGAGGAAGAATACGTCATGGTTTCGTTAAATACCGAACACAGTTTCAATGAAAACTGGAAGTTACGTCATCGCTTCAATTTTACTGATTATACATTAACTATGTCTGGCTCTAATGGGGGAAGTGTCGACCCTTCTACAGGGGATGTTATTGATTCGGCCTTGTGAAGTTTTAACTTCCGTTCGCCTTGAGCCTGTCGAAAGGCTTATGTGCTTCGACTCGCTCAGCACGAACGGTTCAAACATTAAAGGGCCGAATCAATAGTAGATTCTTTTTCGCCCAAAATACTGACGGTAACGACTACCAGCACAACTTTTTTAATGCCTTGGAACTCACTGGAAAATTCGACACCGGAATACTCAAGCACACTTTATTTGTGGGTGGCGATTACTACCGCACCGATTATCGGGCTACGATGGCGGGCTTTGGCACCAACCCCAACCTTTACGATACAATCAATATTAACAACCCTGTACATAAATCAACACCGCCGACAATATTGCCAACGGATGTGAGTTACTTCACTGCCACGTTGCCCTGGTTTGGCCTTTACGCCCAGGATCAGATCGAACTGCCCTACCATATCCATCTTTTAGGTGGCTTACGGTATGACAATGCGGAAAGCTCAGGCAGTAGCGCTGGCGAGTTTGGTTCTGGCAAGGAGCCATATGGCAGTTTTGATAAAGTTTCACCCCGTGGCGGTGTTTTATGGCAACCGCTTCCAGAGTTATCGCTTTACGGTAGCTACACAGAAAACTTCGGTCAGTCTAATTATATCGGTCGGGATGGCAGGCCATTGCCGCCGCAAACGGCTGAGCAATGGGAAGCGGGCATTAAAACCGAATTCTTGGATGGTCGTTTTAATGCATCACTGGCCTATTTTGATTTAACCAAGAAAAACCTGCCGATTGCGGTCAACCAATTGGTGAATCGAGCGGTCGGCGAAGCAGAAAGCCGTGGTTTGGAATTCGACTTTAGCGGCGAACTGTTGCCGGGCTGGAATATTATAGGCAACTATGCTTATACGCCTTTTGCGAAAACGATTAAAGATGCTGTTTCTGATGATTCAACGCCAAGTGGAACTAATCCGGGCAATACTGGCAAACGCTTAAACAACGCCCCCGTCCATAACGGTAACTTATGGACGACTTATGAGCTTCAACAAGGCGTGTTACAAGGCTTCAAGTTTGGCGCTGGCGTGCAAGCGGTCAGCCAGCGAGAAATCGGTTATGGCGAAACGGCGCAAGCCCCCGGATACGTTACCTTTAACCTGATGGCGAGCAAATTGTGGAAAGTTGGCAAGACCAATATTACCACCCAGTTAAACGTCGATAACGTCCTCGATAAAACCTATACCAGCAGGATTTACAGCTACGGCCCGACCGATTACGGCGCGCCGCTAACATTTATGGGGGCGGTTAAAATCGAGTATTAGCCCGAACCCTCCCACGTAGGGGCAAAATATTTTTTGCCCCTACCGGTTAGGTTTTTGCATGCCGGACAAGAAACCAGCGCCGGCAAATCGCTGCGCCGTGCTACCGCCAAAACCGGTCAACAAACCTGATATCCGCAGTTGTAGTAGGGGCAAAAAATAATTTGCCCTAACCCCTGTACGGCACCTCAATGACAATTGGCTCTATGGTCAGGGGTTTTAAAATCGGGGTGACCAAATGGTTTAGGCAACAGGCCGATATCCCAACGAGTTGGCAACGTAATTACTACGAACATGTCATTCGAAGCGACGGGGATTATTTAAAATCGCCGAATACATCCAGACAAATCCGAAAAAATGGCAAGATGATTGTTACTTTGTTTGAATTGCCTATTTAGGAACTTATTAATCTTGAGCGGTTTTTTGCTTTCAAATGCCTGAACGATAATTAAATGGCCTTGGATGCTTTTTTCCGCCCGTTCTATTTCTAACTTGCTTAACCGATTAGTGATAACCGTGTTCCACCGCAGAAATCGGATGGATACCCCTTAAAACTCCAATCATAGTGCTTGGCCCTATGCTGGCTAAGCCATAAATTTTATGTGAAGGAATGCACGACATAACTGTTTGCAAGCACGAAGCTGAAATAAAATTCTAATATTTTGATTTTATTATTTTATTTAATTAATCTATGTTATATGACACAGTTTTTTTGCCTTTCATTGTTGCCCGAGAGTAAACTATAGTTTCACCTTCATTGTTTAAAAAGGAAAAAACCATGAAAATTCATTTTTTAATAGCAACTTTATTGTTTTCCGTTTTGTTGATGCCGACGGCTGTTTTGGCCGAAAAAGCCAAACCCCAACACTGCGATATCCATAAGTCGGCTGAAGCCCATGACTGCGGCAAGCATTGCGCGATGCATCCCAATGCAAAAAGCCAGGAATGCGCCAAACATTGTGCGCCGGACAGTATGGCGAAAGCGCATGCCTGCGGCACGAAGCATTGCGATGAGCATTTAGCGGCTGCGGCGAAAAGCTGCACCAGCGCTAATTGCATGACGCATCCCGGTGCTGCCGCCCATAAGTGCGATGCCAAACACTGCGCAACACACGGCGGCAATATGGCGGATTGTTGCGGCACAACCCAACGCTGCGAAGCCTAAGCAAACCCTTTCCTGCTTGGTCGGGGTTTCGTCGCCCCGACCTGAATTTTCAAGCCGCACCTCCAATCCCGCACTATAGGCAGGCGTACCGAACATAGCCTATAGATACGGCCTTATGAAGTTTGAACTTATGCGGTTATTTTGCGTCGCAAATACATGGAAAAAGAAGACGCAAGGTATCAAACATTGGAGCAACTGCACGAGCGGCGAAAGCAGGTAGTGCGGTTGCATAAACAAGGCATCAAGGTCATGCGGATTGTCGGGATGGTGGGGTTAAGCTATCCGACCGTCCACAATGTGATCGACTTGTTTGCCGAAGGTGGCTGGCCTGCGATACGCCCCGCAGGTCGTGGCCGGGAATCAGGGCAAGGCAGGCTGCTCAGTGATGGGCAAGAACAACTGATACAAAGGGCCATCATCGACAAGCGTCCTGAACAGTTGAAGCTGGATTTCTACTTGTGGAGCCGTTTGGCGGTCGCGCAACTGATCGAACAAGAGTGCGGGCTCAAGCTACCGGTACGCACGGTGGGAAAATATCTAAAGCGTTGGGGGTTCACGCCACAAAAGCCGATCAAGAAGGCTTATGAGCAACGCCCCGAAGCCGTCCAAGCCTGGCTGGACGAACATTACCCTGCCATCGCCGACAAGGCCAAAGCCGAAGGTGGCGAGATTCACTGGGGTGACGAGACCGCGCTGAGCAACACCGATGTCCGTGGCCGGGGTTACGCGCCGGCAGGCAAGACACCCGTCAGTTACGTGCCAGCAGGCAAGCGCGAAAAGCTGTCGATGATTGCAACGGTCACCAACCAAGGCAAAGCCCGCTGGATGATCATAGACGATGCCTTCAACGCGGACAAACTGATCGAATTCCTGGGCGCATTGGTCAAGGACACCGACAAGAAAGTGTTCCTGATCCTGGACAACCTGCGTGTCCACCACTCAAAACCGGTCAAGGCTTGGTTGGCGGAGCGCACCGATAAAATCGAAGTGTTCTACCTGCCCAGCTACAGTCCTGAACTTAATCCAGAGGAACGGCTGAACGCAGACCTCAAACTGGCCATCGGCAAAAAAGTACCGGTCAAGACAAAAACCAAATTACGTGATGCCACCCAGCAACATATGGACATGCTGAAAGCGAATCCCGGTCGTGTGCGCAGCTTCTTCCATGATGACAAGGTTAAATATGCCGCTTAAAACTTCTAAAGGCCGGATCAATAATAACAAGCAAAAAACTCAATGCCGCTAATGCGGCTGCTAAAATCGGGATTCTTTATCCGCTTAAATGGCAGCACCTTTTTTCAATGCCAGTTACTTCAGAAGCTGTTTGGTTAAAAGGCATGCTATGGTTAATTGGTGTATAGGCTTTTGGAAACCCTATTACACATCATGTCGTCAGGGAATGACGGAATCTATGAACAGTCACCATTAAAACCTACTGATATTTAAACAATTAATTTTATCTTAGCCACCCCCAGCAAGTAACCACAAAATATATTTGGTTTTTTTAACCAAACAGGCTCTCAGTTTTTTTGTTATCTAAATGTGTGGTTTTTTTGTTTTCAAACGTCTTATTTTTTGAGGCGACCCTTTTCGATGCTTAATTTCGTCGGTTATACCGTCTATTTGTATCCCTAATCCTAGAAAAATATGTCCTATAAAAAATTTAAATGGATCGCGCTTGGAATCCCGGCCATCTTGATTGCCTTAATGGAAATTAGCCGTCCCGCTTATACTGAAGAAGCAAAACCTGACCAAAAATTGTTTACTGCGGCCACTTTCGGCCCGGATGGGCGTTTGTGGCGGGTACTGCCTTCGGAAACTGCGGTCATGGTAGATTACTCCCTGGACTACGGGAAGACCTACAGTAAACCGGTACGGGTGAACCCCATACCTCAGCAGATGAACTTTTGGGATGAGAACCCGCCTTCCATCGCGGTCGATGAGCAAGGCCGCGTGTACGTACTCTATTTTGCGGACGACAAGCAAGATTTCGCCTCTTTTTTCAGCCGGTCGGACGACGGCAACCGTTTCAGCGAACCGGCTAAGGTAAGTACGAAAGCCGATACGAATATCCACTACCAAACCGAAATGCTGGTCGATAATGCCGGAAAAGTGCATTTCATGTGGCACGATAACCGCGACGAGGAAGAGTACAAGAAAAACGGCGGCGGTGATTTGTCTATTTATTATGTTGCCGCAGCCAAGGATAAGCTGAGCCCGCTGCCGTCCGACAAGAGGATAGCAACGAACGTGTGTTCTTGCTGCCGTAGCGCAATGGCCCTGGATGTGGACGACCGCCCGGTAGTACTGGCCAGATACGTCTATCCGGGCAGCATCAGGGACCACGGCCTTATAAAGCTCGCTGCCGACGGCACACCCAGCCAACCGTGGCGTGCGACTTACGACGATTGGAAATTGGACGGTTGCCCAACCCACGGCCCGGCCTTATCGATAAGCAACGACGGGCGTTACCACATGGCTTGGTTCAGCCAGGGAAAGGCGCAAAGCGGCTTGTTTTATGCGCATTCTGAAGACAAAGGCAAAACTTTCTCCAAGCCGCTTATGATCGGCGATCCCAATAAACTGCCCGGTAGGGCGGAGGTGATGGCCTTAGGCAAAAAAGTCGCGCTTGTTTGGAAGGAATTCGATGGGGAAAAAACCACCGTTCAAGCCATGCACTCGGATGACGCCGGCCAACATTGGTCAACTCCGGAACAGCTATCGGAAGCGTTAACTGCGTCTGCGCATCCGGCGTTAATCAACGACGGCAAGCGCCTATTCATGACCTGGCATAGTGCGGACAAAGGTTTTCAATTAATCCGTGTTGATTAATCAAACGCTTCACCGTTAAACTATAGCATCCGTTCCTCCTTAACAAGGTTGAGCCATATCCACACAGTGCGCGATCTATCGCATTTACCGTTGCCGACATTGTTGTTATTGTCGACATCTATTTAAACCCAATTCAAGTGTAACTTTTTCATGGTATGGCAAGGATGCCGCTTTTTTTGGGTTGGGCGATTCAAGAATTTGGATAGACGCCATTGGAAAAATGTCACCCGCAAAAAACTTCCAAAAAACTACGTGATTTCACACACCCGCTGCGGCATATCACACAGTTTTTTCTGAAAGCCGCTAAGGACGGGCGTTTCCGGGCTACATATAAAAACGGAAATTAAGCCATTCCACACAATTTTTATATCGGCCTACGAAAAATGGAACTTAATCCAGGGTGATTAAAATAATCGAACTAAGCCACCGGCAGCCGTATAAATCAATAAATTATTTATAATCAATACATTGAAATCATTCGGCGTAAAAGCAAGCCTTTCCCGGTAACAGATGTTCCCGATGTTTTTCTCAAATTTTCTGGCACGGAATGTGCTTTTTATTTATCGTCTTGGCAGCGGCATTTGGGCTACCTCCCGAATAGCCGCCTTCAAGCATTGCAGTATTGCTTTAACAGGCTTTTGAAGTTCATCACTTTCATAAGCCAGCATCCTTCCTCTCTCTGCGGGTTGGCCAGCACTACGGTTCGTCTCTTAAACGTAACCAACCCGCATTTTTTTGACCTGGGGCACATATGAAATTGGAGCGTAACTCGATAATCATCAACAATCATTCGGCCTTCCGTATCGGCAAGAGGAATGCCTATCATCAGGCGGGCCATGTAGCCGCCATTCACCGCGGCAATATGCAAAAAAAATTGCCAGCCGTGCATTTTCAGTTTGTTGCCAGTCCCTTTAATCAGGAAACCAAGTTAAACGGCAGGTTTGCCAAAATCCCTATCAAGCGGTCTTTAAAGCTGGAAGGCGGAAGGCTGCTGCCCGACTTGCCTTGCTGTTATGAAGTGGCAACTCAACGGTTAACCCAGGCCGAGAAGCAGCAGTGCCAAATCGCTTTTGAGGCCGATGGGATTAATCTCCTGGCCGGTTCCCTGGCGGAAGCCAAATATGTCGCACTTCGCGATGGCGAAGTTTTCAACGCCAACCTGGTCTATTTGGGCGCGCTAAGGTTTTACGGCGGCAGCATGGACTTGGAAATTATCAACAATTACCTGGAATGTTTGTTTCCGGAAAACAAAACCGAACGCCAGCAAAAACTTGCGGCATTGTTTTTGGAAGCCTACAGCTTTATCAATGACCGGTTAAATTGGCTCGCAATTACAGGGTTGGCAGAAGCAATTTATCGTTCACCCCAAGATGTCTTTACCTGTGACGAACTGATTTCCTTGCTGGAATCAGCCATTCACTCAGATAGGCATGAACCCGCGAAGCATCCCTTATATAGCGCTTTGGAACAGGCTTCGCATTAAAACAGATTTTGGCAGCAAAGACTGGTTGAGGCTGTTTTCATACCCGTTGTAAGCCCGTTCCTACTTAGGAACGTGCAGGATTATGGGAAGAAGTGGGTCATATGACACAGTAATTACGTTATATAACATAGTTTTTTTAAGCCTAAGTTTCGCCCGTCTACTAGCCGCATAAATATCTCATCCGCCCCGTCTCACCATTAATATAAATATTATATAAAAACAATTGCTTACACATTACCTATAGATGTAGGGCAATGTGTTCCCCGGAATTGTCTCCAAAAAATAAAACTGGCATTTTCTTTGCTGTACTTTTAGACGGCCTAAAGATTAAGAAAATTAGAATGGTCATCACACCGTTTAGCGGCCTCAAAAAATATAAAACTTTAATATTGATATTGAAGGGGAATTTAATTGATGAAGAAGAGATTTTACTGCCAGGAGAAACATCCAAACATTGGCCGGATGGTTATTAGCGCCTTGTTCTTGATTGTTGCGGCGCAAGCTTTAGCCGCCGATGGTTCAACAAGCCCTGCAAAAGACCCGCAAATAACGGACACGGGCAATGATAACCAAGGAAACAGCACCCAAAAAGTATCACCTGGAGCAGATGGCAATGCCTATACACTAGGTATAGTAAAAGTCGAAGCGGACGCCATCCCAGATGATGAAAATAGCGATGTCTATAACCCCAATTACTCGGGGAAAAATACATTCTATAAAAAATCCAATTCGACGACGGCAACCAAAACGGATACCCCGATATTCGATACGCCCGTTTCCATTGTTTCTGTGCCGCGAGCGGTCATGGACGACCAGAAATCAACCCGGCTAAAAGATGCGCTCGAAAACATCAGCGGCGTGCGCACCCAGCCCACCTTGGGAATGGGAACCGGCTTTATCGTGCGCGGATTCCGCTCCAACCATGTATACCGTAACGGTTTAGTGCTTGACATGGATGGTTTTAGTTCGGAATACGACACCGGCAATTTACACAGCATCGATGTTCTGAAAGGCCCAGCCTCGGTGTTATTCGGGCGGGTTGAACCGGGCGGCCTGGTCAATATGGGTATAAAAAAACCGATGGACGTTCCCTTCTATTCGTTGGAACAGCAGTTCGGCAGTTACGATTATTACCGCACCCAATGGGACGCAACCGGCCCTATCACCAAGGATGGCAGTTTATCCTACCGCTTCACGGGGGCTTATCAAAACGCGAATTCCTTCCGGGACTTTATCTTTACCGACAGAGTGATGGCGGATGTATCAATTACCTGGAAGCCGACTGAGCGTACGGACTTTACATTCAATGTTGAAGGCTTCGACCAGGATTACTTTGCCGATTTTGGCGTACCAGCCATCTCGAATATCTTAACCAAAAAGGGTAAGCCGGCACCGATTCCTATCAGCAGAACGCTGGACGATCCCAGCAGTCCTAATGATTTTCAGTCAAGAGCCATTATCTATACCGAACTGAACCACCGCTTCAATGACGACTGGGCAATCCACAACCGCTTTCATTCTGTTTTTACTCAAGGTTTTTCTTCTTTTACCGGCGTGGTAAATGCTTTTACCAATGATCCAAGTGATCCAACCTATGCATTGCGACCTAACGGGGATTTGCGGCGAAACATCTTTGAGCAATTCGATAATGGCGCACTGTATTCCACCAATCTGGACTTGACCGGAAAGTTTGATTGGGAGTTCAGTCATCATGAAACTCTGGTAGGCTTCGATTACACCAACGGTTCCCAAAACTATGGCTCTAACGGCTTTTATACTGTAGCCAACCCGGATTTGACCATTAACATTTACCGGCCCACTTACGGAATTGATCCTCAATTAGTGAAGAAATCCCTGGACAGTACCGATCCCAACTTTACCGACAACCGCGCCGTATTTGAGCAGGAATGGTACGGCGCCTATTTTCAGGATCACATTACTTTATGGGACAAATTGCACATCATGGGAGGCGGCCGTTATGACTGGGCTTATTCCGGCAATTATTACTCGACTTCGTTCGATGTTTCCGAACAAAATCTAAAATTGGTAAAAGCTGAAGGATTCAGCCCGCGTGTGGGAATACTTTATCAACCGGTGAAAGAACTGGGCATTTTCGGTAACTGGGCTACATCCTTTAACGCTAATAACGGCCAAATGTCAGATGGCTCAATACCCGACCCGCAAACGGGCGAACAATTTGAAGCAGGATTAAAAACCCAATTGTTTGATGATCGCCTGTTAGCAACCGTCGCTTACTATTATCTTACCAAGGATAATATTCTTGTGGCTGACCTAAGCACACCGTCGCCGTTTGATTATAAATCCAATCAACAACGCAGCCAGGGAATTGAATTGGATGTGTCCGGACAATTTACCGACCAACTCAGCTTGATCGGCAGCTATGCTTTTACTGATGCCAGTGTCTTGAAAGATTTTTCCGGCGATACTGAAGGCAACCGCTTGCCTAACGTGCCCGAACATTCCGGCAGTCTGTGGCTGAAATACGACATGAAAGGTTTTGATGCCAAAGACGGCTTCAGTTTTGGTGTCGGCGGTGTTGCGGCAAGCTCAAGGCAAGGCGATTTTGCCAATAGTTTCCAGATGCCGGGCTATGTTCGTATGGATGCCTTTGCCGCCTATAAAACCAAAGTGGCGGGCGCGAAGATCACTACCCAGTTCAATATTCGCAATATCCTGGATCATGACTATTACGAAAGCACCGATCCATTCTACAACATTGCCCCCAGTCTGGGCATTGCCCCCGGCGCGCCATTGACGGCGATTGGTTCGATAAGGGTGGAATATTAGGCAACAAGTTTATTCGTAAGGGGATGCAATCCAACGGCGTCCCCCCTACTTTCTATTTTGTTGTTACATTGGTTTATAAAATAAAAAGCATAAAAAAACGCCATATAAGGTTGCAGGTTACTTATACATTCGAGAGGACGGGATATGAAAATAACAATGATAAATACCTTGCTGTTAACAAGCCTGCTGCTTTGCCAAGGCTGTCAAACAGCCCCAAATACTGAAAAACTCAGCGTCAGGGAGTTAACCCTTCCCGCCATCGGCATTACCCGGCAGCATGAGTTGACGCGGACGGCGGATAATCAACTGATTGCCAGTTGGGTGGAATCGGAAGGTCCGCTCAACACTGTCCGCTTTGCTGTTTACACAAACGGAAACTGGCAACCCACTCGGACGGTTGCCAAAACAGAGATTAAACTTGCCGCAGCACCCATGGTATTTGGCATGAGCGACGGCACGTTTTCCGCCGCCTGGATGCAATCGGTAAAAAGCGATAAAGATCCTTATGCCGCCGATATTTACTGGGTACGCTCAAACGATGGCGGGCAAACCTGGTCTGCGCCTATCAAGCCTTACGGTGAAAAAGCCCGAATCTACGACGCCCAAATGTCGTTCGCCCCGCTGCCTGAAAACAAGTTGGCGCTGGTTTGGACAGACAGCCGCGCCGTAGACCATGAAGAAAAGGAAGAAGCGCCCAACAATACAAACCGTTACCAAATCATGGCCGCTATCTTGGGCAAGGACGGGCGCATCGGCGAGGAAATAACCTTGGACAACGACGTCTGCTCCTGCTGCCGCGTCTACACCGATGCCGACGGAGACGAATTAATGACGGTTTACCGCGATCACCTTAAAAGGGAAATCCGCGACATCAGCGCGGTGCGCTGGAAAAGCGGCAGCGTTGGCCAGCAATTTCCGGTGCATGACGACCACTGGGTCATTAACGGCTGCCCCAGTAACGGCCCGTCCGTGGATTTATCCGAAGGTAACGGAGTTGTCGCCTGGTTTAGCGCCGGGGACGGTAAAGGCACTGTCCGGCTGGCTTTTTCTGCCAACAACGGCACTTTCAAAACACCCATTGTTGTTGACGACCATGCCATTGGTTTTACCAAGGCATTGTTATTGGATGACGGCTCCGCCTTGGCGGCATGGCGCAGTAACGTCGGCCCCGAAGAAGAATTGGTATTGGCGCGGGTAACTCCCAAAGGCGAAATAAGTCATCGAACAACAATCTACCGCGGTAGTTTCCCGCGCTGGCCCAGCAATTATGTTAGCCTGGCAACCATAGGCAACGAAGCCTATATCGCCTGGACAGATCCCGTTAAAAAGAAAGTTCGATTAGTGACTGTTGCCTTGTAACCAAAGGGTAAGAATATAGCGTCTTTAGTGAAACCAATACCCTAGATAGTGTCGTCACAAGATGGCAGCCCAAAGAGCGATGCATCGAATTTG
>CAYSYU010000021.1:0-91270 GCA_964435245.1 uncultured Methylomagnum sp. | reverse complement strand
ACATTTTTAGCATCGGCGTTATCCATGCCAGCGTCTTCGAGCGACTCCGACAACAGGTCAATGACATCCTGAAACGCCTCATTTGATATGTTTAGCCGTTTGTGTATTTCGTCAATTTGCCTAATCTCGTAAGTAACCGGCCCGCCCAACAGCGTTGAAAAAAATTGAATTTGATGGTTAATCAAGTTGGACATATCGACTTTTTCAAAATAGGGGCTAAGAATATCGGAATCCAGAACCTTTTTGTAAAAATCATGAACAATTTTGGAAATGGTAGAGAAACCTCCGTATTTGTCATAAAGAGTTTGCGTCATAGCAGTATCTCCTAAGTCAATCATAAGTTGTGTCACTGAGACAAGAGCCTCAACGTCCCCTAACGGTAATAATTTTATACTATTCAGCAAATTACTGGTATTACGAAAGTGAGGAATAGACCAGTCGTAATATGCAGGTTAGTGATGCCCCCTCATCTATAACAGGAGTTCATATTACAAAATATGGGGTTTGTTGTATAAGTCGAAATAGGAACGTTTCAACTAATAATTTTGCTCATTACCTTGTCGCAACACACTTAAATACCGCCATTACTAACAACAGTTAGTTGACAAAAAAATGAATGCCTGTTTTTCAAGATATGAAGATCGATTATATCGAAACGGCAAACGCCTGGTTTTGGCCGTTATGCAAAGCTTTGCATAACGGCCATTATGTACAGTTACGAATTATGTATAGTTTCGTCTTGCTAGGGATGTATACCAATGTTTTTAATGGTCTTTTTGCCCATTGAACCACTAACTTACTAGACATAATTCCTACACTCATTTGAAGTGGTAGTTCCCATAAAATGGAGACTACCATGAACATAAGCACGACAACTCTCTTTCACCACACAGCTACAGCCAAGTCATTTGAAAGTGAACTTGCGCCCTATCTAGGGGCTTTTATTGACCAACTGAAGCAAGGCCGTTACGCAAACGGAACCATCAGGAAATATATTGTCGGCATCGGGCATTTTGAACGGTGGGCAAGCCAGTCACACCTTAACCTTACAACCCTGGATGAATCGGCCGTTAGCCAATTCCTGGATGGGCATTTGCCTTATTGTGATTGCCCGGCTCCCACATGTCGGAGCTACCACGACCTCCGTGCCGCCTGTGGGCATCTTCTTCGTATTCTTCGAACCAGTGGGGTTATTGCAAGGCCAGCGGTTCCCGCCAGCCCAGTTGGGGATGAACTGGCCTGCTTTGACGGCTATATGCGTGATGCACAGGGTCTTGCGGCCAAGACGCGAAGTGGGCGGATTGGTATCGTGCAACGCTTTTTGCTGGCACGTTTCGCCGACCGTCAAATTACCCTGTCGGCACTGCAACCCGCCGATGTGCGCCAATTCATTGCAGACCAGTTGTAACAATGTGGCACAACTTCCAACGCCAGCGCGCTGGCTTCGGCGCTAAAGGCTTATTTTCGTTACAGTACGGTATGCAGTGATCGGGTTCATGCGCTCATTGGCGCCATTGCCCGTCCTGCCCACTGGGATTTGGCATCGTTGCCCCGGTCACTCAGCCCAGATGAGATTGGCCTGTTGACGCCAGTTCAAAATTAGGTTATCAGTCACTATTGCAATTTTAACGGGATTTTTATAGGAAGGCAGTGATTCCGTGAACTTGATGACCAGGATGGTAATCAAACTTTAAGTAAATAAAATAGCAGGTATTACTTTCAAATAAATTGACATTTTCCTATACCAGTGCGTAGGAGTAGTAACATGCGTAAACTTTTTACGGTGCCAGAACGTGAACAATCGAGAAGTGAGGAACTCGCCAATAGCGTCAGCCATGGCCTAGGCCTGATTGGAGCCATTTGGGGCGCAACTTATTTGGTCATGCAGGCTACACGGCATGGAAAGTTGTCATTTATTATCGGCGCCAGTGTCTTCAGCACGACCATGATAGCGCTATATTTTTTATCCACCCTATACCATGCCTTACCAATCGGTAAAACCAAGCAGTTATTCCGGGCAATCGAACAAGCGATGATTTTCCTCTTCATCGCCAGTACCTATACCCCCTTTACGCTTGGGATCCTTCACGGGTACTGGGGTTGGACACTATTTTTTCTCATTTGGGGGCTTGCCACGCTTGGCGTCGCGCTGCTTATCCTGGATAAAATGTCCCGCCCGATAATCTTTAATAGCCTTTATTTGCTCATGGGTTGGACCATTGTGATCGCATTCGAGCCACTATTAGCCAAGGTACCGCTAACCGGAGTCTACCTGATTATTGCAGGGGGCGTAGCTTACACGGTAGGAGTTTTTTTTCTGGCCACCGATTCGATATTACGCTACGGTCATTTTATCTGGCACTTATGCGTCATGGGAGGGACTTCGTGCCACTACTTTGCAGTCCTTTGGTATGCCGTTTAACGCTCAGGTATGACAAGGATTGCCCCAAACCAAGCCTGGACAGCCGATATTACCTACGTCTGGACTCTTGAAGGTTGGCTGCCCCTAAAGGGACTTCCTTCAGTCGTATTTGGCGATTGTCATTGGTTTGTTTTCTCGGCAAGTAGTGGGTTTGGCTGTCGCCGACGATATGAAGACTACACTGTGCGTCAGTGCGTCACGAATGGCCTTTTTACCCTTGGGGCGCAGGGAACCAGAACCGGAGTCGCTTCACCACACGGATCGGGACATCCAATATACCCGCCATTGATACCATAAGCATTTGTCTATCATGAAAATGGGACAGGGCATGAGCCGTAGAGGAATTTGCTGGGATAGCAGCCCAAAGGAACGGTTTTTCCGCTGCCTTAAACATGGGCAGCTGAATTATAAAAAGCTTAGAACCAAAGCATCAGCCGAACTGGGCATTATTGATTATTTGGCCTTTTACAACAGTAAACGGCCTCATTCAAAGTTAAGCCATCAATACCCGCGGCAATTTGCAGCGGGATTTTTATCGGACGGCTGCCTAAAAAAGCATCCTGTTTTAGTTGGCCATTACAGGCTGGGCTGTAAGTTGCCTGCTTAGCGATGGGCGGAGCCATCACTACGGTTGCTTATCCACGTGCCGCAAGTTGACTTTCCATCTAACGGTTCGTTATCAAGAAATCAATAGACTTACCACACTGAGATAGATCATGAGGCTGAGTAGATCTTGAACAATTGTGGCGACCGGGCCGCTGCCATAAGCCGGGTCTTTCCCCAGCCGTGATAAAATCGATGGCAGTAAAAGCCCGATGCTGGTGGCCACACTGCTGGCAAAAATCAGGGCAATCGACACCGCAAATGCCAGGGATGCACTGAATACTAGCCAAATGAACGGAAAAACAACGAGTGCCAATGCGATGCCCAGGTAAAAGCCTGTTTTAAGTTCACCTTTCAGCAACTGCACAATCGGCGTACTGCTGAACGAAAGCCCCCGCACTGCAATCGCTTCGGATTGAGTTCCGATGGCATCGGCCAGATACACGATACCAGGGATGAAAAATGCGACCGCCAAATCAGTCCTAAGCGTGCTTTCAAAAGTTGCCATGAGTCCGGTTGCCAGTACGCAGCCTACGGTTCCCACGATCAACCAGGGTAAACGATCCACCACGCGGCGTACCGGGTCTCCCTCAATAGCAGACAAAGCTTGATCTGAGTTCCGCCATATCCCAACCAAGCGATCCATATCCTGGATATGATCCTCCCGCATTATTTTGAATACCGTGTGTGCTGAGACTGCACCGGCTAAACGCCCCTGATCGTCCACTACGGGGACAGCAGGTATGTGATGGGTTAATGCTATCTCGGCCACCCGTTCTGGATGGTCATTAAGGGTGACGCTTTTGATGCCTCGGTTCATAAGTTTGTTTATAGGCGTCTGGGGCTTTGCCACCAGGAGCTTGGACAAGGGCACCACACCTAGCAGCTTTTGATCGGCATCGGTGACAAATAACAATTCAACAACATCGAAAGTGCTCAGTTGGCTAGTTAGACGTTTTTTTACCTCCGAGACCGTTTCATTGACTTGGGCGGTAGGTACCGGACTCATCATATGGATTTCCGCACGGTCGGTGGTCTCATTCTCCCTCGTGACGGTTTGTGGGGGTGTGTTGATTTCCCGAGCCATTTCTATGGCCTTTTCACGCAAGATGGCCACCGCATTCGAGATGATAGCCTGTAATCTCTGTGCTGTAAGTATTGCCCGTTCTTGTAAGGCTTTACTGATTTTTTCCACGATCTCTGCCATGTAATATACCTTTTTCTAATGTGGATGACCTTTACCGCTTGCAGGTTCCTGAAATGACCGGTCATCGGGAAACTTTCCACATGGGGCAACCCATGTAGGATTAAAGCTTCTCGATTGCGTCTTTCTACTGTTCAGGCCGGTCATCAAACTTATTTTCTTATCATTGACTGCTTTTAAAACGATCCTTGAATTAAGGCGGGTCAGACTTAAATAGGAAAATAAAAGGGTAACCTTTATTTCCCGTAATTTTTTGTAAGGTAATCAATGATGAACCGTTTTTCCGTATCATCGATGGTTGCACCCATGACTTTGGCCATCTTGCCGACCGTTTTTTCCCATCCTGCCCGATCCAGGATTTTGGCATGCATGGTGATATAATCCAAGCTGTGGCACATTGCGCACTGCGCAACGATATGGTTTTTGCCCAGACCATCCTTCAGGACGATCTGGGATTCCCCCGCTGTTGCCGCGATGGTAAAAATCGATAACCATAAAAACAGTGGCTGCATCCTGTTTCCTCAAGCGATCCGAACGGTAATTTTCTGCACGGCATTGTGGTGGTAACCCGAAGGGTTCGGAATCGGTTCCACGGGTTGGCTGATACCGGAACGGTTAGTTGCCCGTGCCATGATTTGGCATTCTCCACGATGTTTTGGTTTAAATTCATAGCGCCATTGCCGCCAGGAAAACCGTCCATAATCCTGCTGCAACGCCGCCTCATGCCAATTATTGCCGCCATCCGTGGAAATCTCTATGCGTTGGATGCCAGTACCGCCGTCCCAGGCCACTCCCCGGATTTCCATCAATTTACCGGCAGAAACAGTTTGCCCGTTAACCAGATTGGTGACCAGGGAATTGACGGCTATTTCCGTGATCGGCATATCGGCCTGGGTCTCTTGTGACCTAAATTGCCCGCCTGGAAAACGGTCGGTCGGTATGCGATAAGCGGCCTTCATCCAGAAACCTCCAAAAGGTTTAGACAATGCATTGACCTCGGTGAGATGTTTCATCCAATAAGTCGCTGTCCAGCCAGGGATGACCAGGCGGGCAGGAAAGCCATTCCAGTGGGGCAAAGGTTCCCCGTTCATTTCAAAGGCGATAAGGGTATTTTCATCCAGCGCTTTCGCCAGCGGCAGGCTTTTGATAAAGTCCGGAGTTCTTTTCAGCACACCGGAATCGGCGCCATCCAAACTCACTTCCAGGGCTGACTTGTCAATACCGACTTCCATAAGTACATCTTTTAGGCGAACGCCACGCCAGCGCGCATTGCCCATCGCGCCGGAAGCCCATTGTACGCCGGGCACATGCGGTTGAAACAAGCTTCGACGATTACCGGAGCACAAACACAGAGCCGCAATTTCAGCCGTTTTGAAATCCCTACGCAGTTGTTCAAGGGTTAATTCCAAGGGCGTGCGAACCGCATCGCCACCAATACGTAGCCGCCAATCATTAGCCTTAATTTCGGGTATGACGGAATGATGGTAACGAACAAAGAAAAGGTTGTTTGGGGTAAAAGGTGTGTCGAAATAATTGACCGGGGTTTCGAAGTTGGGTGGCCGGTAGGTTTGTTTAATCAGCGCCCCTTTGCCAGGAAGCGTATCAAGGGTAGTTGCCACCTGCGGACTTATAGTGCCTGCAATACCTGATCGATGCAGGAGGGTGGTTCCCCCAAGTGCCGCCAATCCGGTTGCGGCCCTCTGTAAAAAATGCCTTCTGTCGACCATAAAATATCCAATCGTAAGGATGTTTAGTTATGTTGGATGAATAAGTGTTCCCATAAATATCAATTCGTTTCAAACCCAAACTTGGAAATTTTAGGGTTAAGCCTTATTCGAGATTTTCTTAAGTGTAAGAAATCATCAGCAAATTAATATTCGATAAGATAAAATATTATTTACTTACCTGTGTCGAATGTATTCCTTTCAACTTCATTTGACAAGATAATATTCGAACCTTTCTTTATCGCCGTTATGGCGCATCAGGACAAACAAATTAATAGTTTATTAGATTCGCTTCAGGATTTTAAAGTGAAGAACCTTTTAGCCAAAATTGCCATGCCGAATTGATATCCACATAAAATGCAGAATAATATTGGGTACAAAACCAGCTAACAAAGAGCTTCCATTCCATAAATGGATACAGGAAACATAACGTTTGTGGAGCGGGGTACGACGCCCCAGTGTAACCGTATGCACAGAAGTACCTGAGGTGGGCAGTCCATTAGGGCTGACCGGGGGCGAATACTGGTTCATCTGGCTTAACCGCAACAAGATTTTTCTCTGCTAAAATCAGTAAGTTTCTACTTTTACTTTCGCTAGAAAGTATGATGCACTTGTTTTTAAATTCTTAGATTGTGTTTGTTCTAGCAATCTTGCTTACAACAATAGAAAGTCAATATGTGGCAGTTATTAACAGATTCTTTCAACTTAACCGGCCTGGTTCCGCACGGCTTCTGCATCAAATGGAATCCGGTATTGCTTTGGGTTTTGGTCGGTTCGGATTCGCTAAGCGCAGTCTCGTATTTTTCTATACCGTTTGCTATTTGGGTTTTCACGCAAAAAAGGCCCGATGTCCGTAATCGGTGGGTGTTCATACTGTTTGGTCTTTTCATTGTCGCTTGCGGAGTCACCCATCTTCTGGATGTGTTGACAATCTGGCAACCCAATTACTGGGCGAATGCAGCGGCAAAAGCGGTAACAGCGATACTTTCTTTCGGAACTGCGGTCGTTATCTGGCGTATCATGCCGACAGTTTTGCAAGCACCTTCTGCACAACAACTTGAACAGGCCAAATCTGAACTGGAATCCTTAAATGTTGAATTGGAGCATCGTGTACGGGCAAGGACCGAAGCGTTAACTAAATCGAATAAGCAACTCCAAACAGAAAAGGCATTGTTACGTAGCTTAATAGACAATATCCCTGATTATATTTTTATCAAAGATACTGAAAGTGTTTATATTGCGTGCAATAAAGCCGTTGAAGATTATTTTGGCGTGCCTGAAAATGAAATCATCGGCAAATCCGATTTCGATTTGGTAGACGCCGCTACCGCAGAATTCTTCCGGCAAAGGGATAAAGAAACCCTGATTTCCAATAGCATTTGCCTTAATGAAGAATTGATCACACATCCCGACGGCCGACAATTTTACTGTGAAACCGTCAAAATACCCTTTAAGGACGAACAACAAAAAATCCTGGGATTGATCGGCGTCGGTCGAGACATTACCGAACGCAAACAAGCCGAAAGGAAACTGCAATTGGCTGCCAAAGTCTTTAGCCATGCCCGCGAAGGAATCATGATTACAAATGCTTTCGGCACAATCATAGAGGTTAACGATACCTTTACACAGATCACCGGCTATAGCTATGAAGAAGCGGTAGGGCAAAACCCGCGAATATTTAAATCTGGTCGCCAACCGCCTGAATTCTATTCTGCCATGTGGAAAGCCTTGCTTGAAAACGGTTACTGGTACGGCGAAATTTGGAACCGCCATAAAAGCGGCAAAGTCTATGCCGAAATGATCACAATCAGCGCGGTGACAGATGACTTGGGTCAGGTACAAAACTATGTGGCCCTATTTACCGACATCACTCAAATCAAAGAACACCAACAGGTGCTTGAGTATATTGCCCATTATGATGCTTTGACCAACTTGCCGAATCGTGTGCTCCTGACTGACCGGCTTCGTCAAGCCATGATCCAAAGCGAAAGGCATAATCAGTCGTTAGCGGTGGTTTATCTTGATTTGGATGGCTTCAAATCGGTCAATGACAGTTACGACCATCAAGTCGGAGACGAACTGTTGATAGCGATTTCACAACGTATGAAAGAGGTTTTACGCGAAGGCGATACCCTTGCCCGGATCGGCGGCGATGAGTTCGTGGCGCTAATGACCGATTTGGCTCAGGTCACTGATTGCGAACCGGTATTGTTGCGCTTGTTGAAGTCCGCCTCCGATCCGATTGTCTTGGGTAATGTCGAGTTGCAACTGTCCGCGAGTATCGGCGTCACGCTTTATCCTCAGGACAATGTCGATGCAGACCAACTCGTACGCCACGCGGATCAAGCCATGTATACCGCCAAACAGGAAGGCAAGAACCGCTACCATGTGTTTGATATTTTACAAGATGTCGCGTTTAAGACACAGCAAGCGAAAATAGAGGGCATACGCTGCGCCCTAGATACAGGCGAATTCGTGCTACATTATCAACCAAAGGTGAATATAAATAGCGGTCAAGTCATCGGTGCTGAAGCGCTGATTCGTTGGCAACATCCTGAATGCGGTTTACTGGCGCCGGTAGAATTTTTGCCCATCATTGAGAACCACTCCCTTGGCGTCCAACTTGGGGAATGGGTAATAAATTCAGCTTTAAGCCAGCTTCGTGAATGGCAGGCCGCAGGCCTTCATATCCCGATCAGTGTCAATATTGGCGCTAAACAATTCCAGCAAGCCGATTTTGTCGAGCGTGTATCCGTATTATTATCGCTTCATCCTGATATCCAGCCTGGATGTTTGGAGTTGGAAGTGCTGGAAACCAGTGCATTGGAAGATTTGCCTGCCGTTTCTGAAAAAATAAAAGCCTGTCGCGAAATGGGTATTCGGTTTGCCCTCGACGATTTTGGCACCGGATTCTCCTCGCTAACCTATCTGAGGCGTTTACCGGTGGACATGTTAAAAATCGACCAGAGTTTTGTGCGTGATATGCTTAAAGATCAGGATGACCTGTCTATTGTCAAGGGTGTTATCGGTTTGGCCAATAACTTTTCCCGCCAAGTAATAGCGGAAGGTGTGGAATCCATGAAGCACGCAAAGAAACTGTTATCGATGGGCTGCGAATTAGCCCAAGGCTATGGTATTGCACGGCCAATGCCTGCCTCGCAAATGCCAAGTTGGGTGGAAAAATGGCACGCAGAAAAAATATGGGAAAAATAATTGCCGCACCAAAACACTGCTGCGGCTACGTAAAGAGTACGAACGCTTGACAAGTAAGCTTCAACCGAAATTGCGTTTAGCCGAAAGGTGTCAACTAGTCATTGATGCTGCACCCCTGCCTGTTTACTTGCAAGCCCTTGGTGGTTCCTGGGCATTTATCCTGAGAATCTGCTATCCCGTCATCATCGGCATCACGAAGGCTAAGGTTCTGGGTAAATACAATACGCCCAGAGCGTGGCGGAACTGAAATCGGCCAAACGGCAGCAGTGGCTTCAGGAAAAATAAAGTAGCTTGCGCACAAGGTAGGGTTACTATTCCTGGTTGGGCAATCCACAGGGGTATCTATGTCAGTTTTATTGACCAATAAATCGGTGCGTATGGCGCCTAAAGTCCCTGGATTGTAAGGCGCTATTTCCAGGTTGGCAACCCATAAGTGATTGCTGGCCGGAAGTCCCTGGATAATGAACCGGGCGCCTTGGTTAGCTGTGCTCGGGCTATTCGCTGTTTCTTTCGCCAAAAAAACATAGGAATAACGTTTCCAAGCGGCATTTCCCGTAAATTTGAAGACGGGGCTCATTAAGTCTGTAAATTTGGTGGGGCCGGCAACTTGAACTTTCGAATTAAAAGTCACATTGGCGGCGGATGTTTTAACATCGAATGCGATGCGGTAATATTTTCCTTTGGTAACGGAAAAGCTGGGGCTATTGACCAAGGCTACAGCGGAACCGGCGGTGACATGCATACAGTTTATGCTCACAGGCAAGCATCCTTCCAGGTCGCGTCGCGTAATGATTGTGCCGGGATTCCATGAGCCCCAGTTTTGGAGTCCGGTTGAAAAATCGCCGTTAACCAGGTAATTGGCACCAACAGTCCCTTGGGCAAACGAAGGTATTGGCGCCGCTGAAACGCTATTTAAGTCATTGTTCCGTGGCTGTCCGGCCGAGTTGACCGCTGCCTGCCATTGCTTTAGCGTGTAGGAATTTGACGCACCGTTGATAGTATTGGTTTCCCTAACTGTCTCGGGGGAATAGATCGTTGAGTATTTGTTACTATTATAAACAGCAAATTTAGTGGCGTCAGGCGATTTGCTTGATGTAAATGCATTTTGTATGGAGACTTTATTGGTTTTTGGGAAAAATTGATTGTTGGCAATGTTATTTCCGGTAATAAAATCGGCCGACATCGAATCTTGTTGCTGCCAAATCGAATAATTATCGGGCCCGTAAAACTTATTGCCTGTGATTGTATTTTGGCCGCTGTTATGCAAATGGATAGAGTTACCTGCACCTTTGGTGGTATTTCCTGTAACTGAAAGCCCAGAAATCCCCTTATCGAGATAGATGGCGTTAGTCAGTCTCCACATTCCAACCGGAACACCGGTCATGTCGGCCGGTACCCCGAGGATCAAGTTGTTCCGAATTTTTGTCCTAAGCGAATTGTTGGCCAGATAGATTGCACTACAATCATTGAGATTTAAGCAAGAGTTCTCGATGACATTTGCATCGATGTCGCTATCCCTGTCGGTATGGATGGCAAACCCGCCGATATTAGTGAAGGTATTATTGGCAATGATTGAGCCGATACCGCCCAAAATGGCATATTCTTGGGTCATCGGCAATGAAATGCGTTTACCCCCGGATACAACAACCCCTACGTCACTTATCTGATTGTCTTCAATGAGGGCATTCGTGGAGTTGTGGACGTTTATGGCGGCCATTCCCGATAATGCCACCCTTTTCATTTGATTGGCCGTAAAAGTGGGATTTACGGATTGCCTGGCAAAAATGGCATTGCTGTTTATATTGTGGATATAAAGCGAGTGGAGAGTAATGTTTGTTGCGTTTTGCATACTCACACCGGTATTGGCGCCTTCAATTTCAAAATTTTCAACCGTCAAATTCGACTTTGAAGCCACATTAATGCCGAAATCCAAGGTCGCCAACAAAACATTACTGCCTGGGTTTGAGCTAGCAGGGGACCAAAAATACAACGTTTGCTTTGCCGCACTGAAAAACCATTCGCCCGGCGAATCCAACATCCACAATGAATTATAAAAATAAAAGCCCCAACCGGCACTTGTCACAAGGTAGTATGAACCTGGTGTTATGGATAACCGACCCGACCCGACGCCGCTTACGGTAAAATCATTGATACGCCAATTAACCGAACGTAATTTCATTTTCGTCCCTGGGCCGATGCTTCCCCCAGGAGGGATCATTAGGTTAGGTGTTACTATCTGCGTGTTGACCTTTTGGTTGCTTGAATTTAATGCAACGGGGGACGCCGCCGTAGTCCTAAAATATACCGAATCGGGGTCGGCGCTATCGAAGCCTGCGTTCGGGTGATGGGCAATAGCAACCGGGTTCCCATTAAAAATAAGCATACTGGGCAAAGCAAGAGCGGCGCTCTCTTTTACAGCAACGTTACGCACAAAGATTTGTTTGTCTTTAGGTATAGCGATATCCAGCCTCGCGTTTTTCAGTGTATGGGTCGCAGTGAATTCGACGTTGACATCTTGCCAAGCATTGTTACCCACTATTTTTTTGACCAACCCTAAAGGACGGAAAGTTCTTCCGTTTTCACGGACAATTAACTGGGCCGAACTTCCTATAGAGACGTAAATTGACGCCTTAGCGGTATATTTTTTACCACCTATAAGGGCAAATGGACTGCTGTAAACAACGCTATTGTTAACCGATTTACCTGGAATAAAACTCATGCAACCGATAACCGACAATGGGCAAGTGTATTGGAAGCTTTGGCTGGAATCGGAAGGAGATTTACCCCAATTTGCTACGGATTGCGCCAAGCTGCCGTTGCTGATGAGATTTTGGGGGAAAGTCGCCTGCCAAATGTCGCCTTGATAAGGCTTCCAGTTGAAATAGGAAACAGTCCTTAGGCCGCTTATTTTAGGTTTGTTTGTGCATTGTGCCGGATAGGATCCGAAGTAGA
The DNA here is from genome assembly GCA_964435245.1 of uncultured Methylomagnum sp. Classification (GTDB taxonomy): domain Bacteria; phylum Pseudomonadota; class Gammaproteobacteria; order Methylococcales; family Methylomonadaceae; genus Methyloglobulus. The sequence goes on along the minus strand of CAYSYU010000021.1, from coordinate 79,152 downwards.
TTTTCGCCGAAGCCGAACCATTGGCTTTCGGCATTAAGGTTTCGTACCAGACCTGGCCGCAACTAAAAAGAACCTTATCGCCAGGTTGGAGTGCGGCATTGTTGACCCTGGCAATGCTTTGCCACGGCCCGTTCGTGGCGGAAATGGATGTGGTTTTTCCGCTCCAGCTATCATTACCGTTGTAGGCATCGACATAGTAAGTTGTGGCTATTGCCTTAACGGAACAAAATAAGCCGACTAAAGTTAACAAACAATTTATATATTTCATATAAGTAGCCATCAAATGCAGTGTCACAGGGAGAACGGTTATGCTCGATCTTTGATCAAGCGAGGGCAATCCTAGGCATACTTAGTCCACTTGGCTTTTCATTGTGTTAGGCTTGGCCAAAACAAATAGAACCGGCCTGAATTTAAGCAATAAAATATTAAATGAGCGTTAAGCCCGGCTTAAAATGATGAATCTTTTCGGTTGTCCGCAAAAAATAAGGACTTGCACTGGGGATTCGATATTGCTTACAGCAATTCCATATTTACGATGAAATAAACGTGGGAGGCTATGCCGAGGCGCATCGTTCGCGTACCCAATGCCGTCAATATCTTGTATTTCGGAGGCTGTTTGGTAAAAAACCAACTATATTTGGTAGCCGCCTACCGGAAGCGGCTGAATGAAAAATTAATTGCTTTAAATATTATAGATTCGGTTTTTTAATTTCTGAACCGTTCGTGCTGAGCCTGTCGAAACACACACCGCCTTTCGACAGGCTCAAGGCGAACGGAAACTTAATACTTCACAAGACCAAATCTATAATAGGTTTTATTGATGGCTGTTCACAGGCCGTCATTACGACATAGACAACCGCCAAGGATGGCGAAAGTGCGGCAGGCAAGCCTATCGATTGAGGTGAACTTGTAAACCCCAACAATGAATTTAATCGCTTTTTCGTTGAGGTTCGGGCCTCACACCACCGTGCTTTCCGTTCAGAAGAATACGGCCTCGGCCATGACTGTCCGCAATTGGTGTCAAGCTGTGTCAAAACGTTAGGCTGATTTTGAAAGCGGCCTAAAGCTAGAGTTTTTATCAGAATTTACGATACAAAATCGATCGGAAAATTAAAAATCTGTGACCGTAAGTGCATCCGCTCGGAAACATAAATTAATCGTAGGAATAGTTTAAGCCTACAAAATCTAGTTTTCTAATAAATGAGTTATAGTTAAAAGCGAATAGAACAACTACCACGAAGAAATTGATGCTGAAGTACCTTTCTGGAAAAATCGCAAAGTGACTTATATTCCAAGGCTATGTACAGGAATTCCGCTTCTTATAATACGAAACTTGCATTCGGGTAAAAGTCTTATCCCCGCATACTGCCTCAAAAACCCAAAAAAGGATATAGGCAATATTACCTATTTTAAAGGCTGCTACATCTGGTAATGTAATTGCCTATTTTTAACGTTCTCCTACCCTTTCTCTTTCCTCCAGGAGCTATCCATGCGTAAGCGCACCATCTTCCACATACCCCTCTGGCTTCTGGCTTCTGCTTTGTTTTTCAGCTCTACTGCCTGGTCTGTCAACAGCATAGTATCAGAGAACAGTTTGCCGGGTACACCGCAGAGCACATGGGACGTTTCCGGTTCCGGGGATTCAACGATCCAGGGCTTTGCCGATAACATCAGTATCAATGTCGGCCAGACGATTAATTTTAAGATTAAGACCACAGCTAATTATCGCCTGGACATTTACCGCATGGGATATTATCAGGGGAACGGAGCACGATTGGTGGCAACAGCCTCAACTACTCCGCGAAGCCAGCCCAATTGTATAACCAATGCCAGCGTTGGCCTATACGATTGCGGTAATTGGGGCGTTTCGGCTTCATGGCCAGTTCCCAGCTCCGCCGTTTCCGGTATATATTTTGCCCACGCCGTCCGTACTGATACCGGCGGGGCCAGCAATATCTTTTTTATCGTGCGCAACGATGCCAGCCATTCCGATATCCTATTTCAGGCATCCGATACCACCTGGCAAGCCTATAACGACAGCTTAAACGGCCAAAACCTCTATACCGACGACAGTTGTGGGCAATGGGTTGCCTCATGCCGCTCGTATAAAGTGAGTTATAACCGGCCTTTCACTACCCGTTCATTCGAGTCCGTTTCCTGGGTGATGAACGCCGAATATCCCATGGTACGTTGGCTGGAAGCCAACGGTTACGACGTGACGTACTTTACCGACACCGACACCGACCGCAACGGTAGCTTAATCCTGAACCACAAGGTATGGATGTCGAACGGCCACGATGAGTACTGGTCTGGGCAGCAACGGGCGAACATTGAAGCGGCTCGTAACGCTGGTGTCCACCTTGCGTTCTTTAGCGCTAATACGATTTTTTGGAAGACGCGTTGGGAGAATAGCATCGACGGCAACAATACGCCTTACCGCACGTTGGTATGCTATAAGGAAACTTACCTCGATGCCACTGACCCGAATGATCCACCCACCTGGACAGGGACTTGGCGCGACACACGGTTTAGCCCACCTGCTGATGGAGGCCGTCCGGAGAATGCTCTCAAAGGCAATATTTTCGAAGTGAACGGTGATTACTATTCAGCAATCACCGTACCGGCAGCCACGGGCAAGATGCGTTTGTGGCGCAACACCAGTGTTGCCAACCTGTCTTCCGGTTCGGTTACTTTGGCACCAGGCAGCATCGGTGCAGAAGTCGATGCTGACGTAGACAATGGTTTCCGGCCAGCCGGCTTGGTTCAGCTTTCCTCAACGTCGATTACCAGTTCCTCCCAAATAGCACAGGATAGTGGCTACGGCGTCACCTTTGGTGCTGGCACAATTACGCATAAAGTTGTCTTATACCGCCACTCAAGCGGCGCATTGGTATTTTCAACAGGGTCTTACAATTGGTCGTGGGGCTTGGATAACCATCACGACAACACCAACCAAGGCTCCACTACCAACACTGCAATGCAGCAGGCAACGGTAAACCTGTTTGCCGATATGGGCGTACAACCCACTTCGTTGCAATCTGGTTTGAATTTAGCTACCGCTTCGACTGACAAGACTCCGCCAACCTCCAGTATTACTTCGCCCACCTCTGGGTCGGCTATCGCATCAGGAACGACGGTAACGGTTAGCGGTACAGCCAGTGATGCTGGGGGCGGCATTGTAGGAGGAGTGGAAGTGTCCACAGACGGCGGCACAACCTGGCATCCTGCAACAGGGCTGGGTACTTGGACGTATGCGTGGACGGTATCAGGCAGCAGTGCCGTTATTCGCAGCCGTGCAGTCGATGATAATGGGAATATAGAAACGCCTACCGCTGGCACTACTGTAACTGTCACTGGTGGAGGTGGAGGTGGAGGTGGAGGCAGTGGTGGATGTAGCAGTAACTGTAGCTCGATTTGGGCCAGCACGTCATTGCCAGTTCTTGTTGACCAAGGTGCAGACAACCCTGTGGAATTGGGTGTTAAATTTAAGTCTGATGTTGCCGGAACCATTACTAGCATCCGCTTCTACAAAGCCAGCGGTAACACCGGAACGCATATAGGTAGTTTGTGGTCCAGCACAGGTACCTTGTTGGCATCGGCCACCTTTAGCAATGAGACGGCCTCCGGCTGGCAACAGGTCAACTTCACCTCGCCAGTAACAATTACCCCCAACACAGTGTACGTAGCCTCTTACCACGCTACCGTGGGACATTATAGCGAAGATAACAATTACTTCACGAACAAGGGTATTGACAGTCCGCCGCTCCATGCATTGCAGGCAGGGGTGTCGGGGTTTAATGGGGTTTATGCCTACGGCTCTGGAAGTACTTTCCCAATTCAGGACTGGCTGTCTTCAAATTATTGGGTAGATGTCGTATTCAGTGCTTCTGGCACAGCCCCGACGTTAAAATCGATAGTGGTAACACCGGCGAGTGTTGCGGTTTTGAACGGTGGCACGCAACAGTTTGTCGCTACTGGAACTTACTCGGACAATACGACCAAAATACTCACTAGCCAAGCGACCTGGGCATCCGGCAACGTAGCAATTGCGACTATAAATAGCACTGGGCTTGCCACAGCCGTTGGTGTTGGCAGCACCACTATTTCTGCGGCTTATGTTGGGGTGGGCAGCAATACGGCCACGTTGACGGTTAACGCCGCACCCCTTAGTATAACAACTGCTTCACTGCCTGGAGGGACAATGGGTATTGCATACCCGGCAGTGACACTGACAGCAAGCGGTGGTACGCCACCTTATAATTCTTGGTCCATTGCAAGCGGCGGATTGCCTAATGGGTTGACCTTGAACGCCACTTCCGGCACGATTTCCGGCATCCCCACTGCTACCGGTACCTTCAGCTTCACCGCTAAAGTGAGCGATTCCGCCAGCCCTGCCACGACAGCAACCAAAGCCTTCAGTATAACCATTGGCACAGCCGCGACAAGCATTTGGCCTGGCACCACAATACCAGCTGTGGTCGATAGTGGCCCAGACAGTGCAGTGGAATTGGGCGTTAAATTCAAGACAGATGTCGCTGGCCGCATCACCGGCATCCGGTTCTACAAGGCAAACGCTAACACCGGAACTCATGTAGGCAACCTTTGGTCAAGTACAGGCACGAAGCTGGCGACCGCCACCTTCAGCGGAGAAACGGCATCAGGCTGGCAACAAGTGAATTTTGCCACACCCGTAGCGGTCGCTGCCAACACCGTGTATGTTGCTTCTTACCATACGAACATAGGTCATTACAGCGATGGCCAAAACTACTTTGCAACCACCGGAGTAGATAATCCACCACTGCATGCCTTGGCTAATGGTGTGTCGGGAGGCAACGGTGTTTACGCTTACGGCTCAACTAGCACATTCCCCAACCTGACCTGGAATATGACCAACTATTGGGTGGATGTGTCGTTTACAACACCTTGATTAAAATTTAATCGAAAGCCCCCGTTGAAGCGGGGGCAAGCCAATAAGCCCTGTCGTTTGGCAATGGTTTATTTAGGAGGAGCTCAAATTCAAAAACCATAGGACGGGACAGAAACTCCTAACTGATGAGTTCATATCGAGCTAACCCACTGGGCAATACGGCTATTTTTTTAGCGTCTGAGGGTTGGTTAGGGTCTAACCAACTATCTAGCTAAATATTAATCCTGAAAGACCGCTATTGATTCTTTCCGCACAGACAAGCTTGCTGACTCATATCCTGTGCTTTATTCATTTCACTTAAAATAGCTTCCACATCAATTCAAGTAAAACCCTTAGCACCGTTGACCGTTATCCTGGCATAGGATAAGGATTTCCTAAAAGTTTTAGTACATATTACCTCAATCGGACTCGCCCTTGTTTTAACGATTATCGGTTTATGGCAGCACGTTGATGTAATGGCGATTAACTGTGTGAATGCCTACCAACCCTTATAAAACGGTAGCGCCGCAAGAGTTAAGGCGTAGAAAAGCCGATGGCATAGCATCCGGCTTTAAATAGGCCGCCCTATCGCAAGCCAGAACGGCCTTGATAAATCGGAATTAGTAATTGGCTTTATATCGGAACATACACCTAACCTGGCAATTGCGCTTAACTATTGATTCGGTCCTTTAATGTTTGAACCGTTCGTGCTGAGCGAGTCGAAGCACGTAAGCCTTTCGACGGGCTCAAGGCGAACGGAAGTTAAAACTTCACAAGGCCGAATCAATAAAGTGCTGTCAAACTGAGGTTTGCCCTCATTTAAAATTAACCCGAACTTCATCCAATCTTAATCAAACTTCAAGGTTTGTTTTCATATTGCCACTGTATTCTTTAAGCCGTAACGAATTGTAAGTGATGCCGGAAGCAATGCATTAGCATTAATGTGTTGCGCCGCCAATCGGAAAATATAGACAAAATAGGGAGTTAGCGCCGTGCCACTGGGTTTTGGTAACATCTTTAACGGGCTATTTAAGCAATACGGACATACCGTCATCCTATTGCTTCGGCTTATCGATATAGTCATGCTAATTTGTGCTGCCTGGGTTTCCCATTATTTATGGCTTCGCGAGTGGGAAATAGACCAGGATTATCGAATCGTAATCGCGCTCGGAATTTTGGCAGCGATCATCTTTTTCGAGATCGGCCAGGTATACCGTCCCTGGTGGAATGACGCCATGCGCGGGGAAATCGCCCGTATCGTCAGGGCTTGGGTGTCCGCCATCGTCTCTGTCATATCTATCGTCGCCTTGATCCGTTTGCATTTCTGGTTCGGCTCCAGCTACCGCTGGATGGTGACATGGTGGGTTTTGGGCTTGGTGTTTACGCTTAGCACCCGCGCCCTGCTTTCACAATGGTTGCAATGGTTGCGTTCTCGCGGTTGGTCCCAAGGGCGCATCCTTTTGGTCGGATTGAACCAAATGGCGGTCGCCGTTAGCCGACAATTGAACCATTCGCCATGGACCGGCTTGCAGGTGATAGGTTATGTCGATGACCGTTCAGAAAACCGGCAATCGGTGGGTGAGCTTTCCCTGCCGCGGCTGGGGAAACTGCAAGATTTAATTTCCCTCATTAAAAGTGAAAACGTCGACGAAGTCTGGATTGCGTTCCCTGGCGAATCCTTAGCCGAGCGTGCGCAATTCCAATTACGCTATTTGCCGGTAAGCATACGGCTGGTTATCGACTGCTTTGCATTTAAGCAAAGCAAATTCCTTAGCTTGAACACCGTTGCCGGCATTCCGACTTTGGACTTTTCAGTATCCCCTTTGCATGGCGTAAACCGTTATATCAAGGAGATAGAGGACAGGTTATTTGCGCTTATCCTACTGGCCATCATTAGTCCCTTACTGTTATTCATCGCTATCGGTGTAAAACTAAGCTCACCAGGCCCGGTATTTTACCGGCAAGTGCGTGTCGGTTGGAATAACCGTACTTTCACCATGCTGAAATTCCGTTCGATGCCAGTAGATGCCGAAGCCAAAACAGGGGCGGTATGGGCAAAACCCGGCGAAAACCGGGCCACACGGTTCGGGGGATTCCTGCGTAAAACCAGCCTGGACGAATTGCCGCAACTGATCAATGTACTGATGGGCGATATGTCCCTCGTCGGCCCCAGGCCGGAACGCCCTGATTTCGTAGAAGTATTTAAGGAACAAGTCCCTAATTACATGAAAAAACATATGGTGAAGGCGGGCATAACCGGTTGGGCGCAAGTTAACGGCTGGCGCGGGGACACCGACTTGAACCGCCGCATCGAACACGACTTGTATTATATCCAGCATTGGTCGCTTTGGTTCGACCTGGAAATCGCCTTCCGGACAGTGCTGACCGGTTTCATCAATAAAAACGCCTATTAAAGGGGTATATGCGTAATGTTTAGAATAATAATCCTGATGCTGGTTTCGGTGTTGCCAGCTTGTGTCTTGACGCCCGGCATGCAAATGAAAACGGATAACAATATGTCGACATTGGAAGTACCGGTAGTGAGGAACGGCAAGATGGTTAAGGAAAAACCGCCGATCTTGCCGATTACCGCCGACCTGATCATAGCAAAGGAAAATGCAAGGATGCAGGAAACCAACAACTTACCGCAAGTGGATACCAGCAAGACCGTTTACCGTATCGGCCCCCAGGATAGGCTGCTGGTTACGGTATGGGAACATCCCGAACTGAACGATCCCGGCGGCGAAAAAATCGACCCTAATTTGGCGGGCAAAGTGGTGGACGAAAACGGCGACCTCTTTTATCCCTACATAGGCAACTTTCACGTCGCAGGGAAAACGATAAGTACTGTCAGGTCCCAAATGACCCGAGAACTTTCCAAATATTTTAAACAGGTCAAACTCGACGTTCGTGTGCTGTCGTTCCAAAGCCATCGTGCTGCGGTAGTCGGTGAAGTTAAAACCCCGGGCGTCCAATCGATGACGGAGACCCCGTTGACAGTAGCCGAAGCGATTAGCCATGCAGGTGGCGTGACGCCGGATGCCGACATGAGCAATGTCGCCCTGGCGCGTAACGGCAAGGTTTACAAAATCGATGTCCTGGCGCTGTACGCCAAAGGCAACACTTCCCAAAACTTGTTGCTCCAGGATGGCGACGTACTATATATCCCGGATCATAAGGACAACAAAGTGTTAGTGATGGGAGAAGTGGGTAGGCAGCAGGCTTTGCAGATCAACAAGGGCAAAATGTCGCTTTCGCAAGCATTGGCTGAATCGCACGGCTTCGACTTCAACACGTCGAACCCTGAAGAAATCTATGTGATACGGCCTAGCGAAACGAATCCCGAGATCTTCCAATTGAATGCGGATTCGCCCGATGCCATGATCCTGGCCGACCGGTTTGCCTTGCAAGCGCACGATACCGTTTTTGTAGGCACTGCTGGCGTTACGCAGTGGTCACGGGTGCTGAACCAAATACTGCCGGGTTCGTTCACATCGATGATGTCGCTTGCCGCCACCCAGGGCATGTAAGGCATTTGGGCTAATTTTTTTAAAAGCAACTGGAATATAAGCGCTATGTACCCGCAGAACGAAGCGATAACAGTGATCCCTTCACGGATTGAAGAACACAGCATCAGTATCCGTGATTATGTCGACCTTCTTTTTGAAGGGAAAAAAACCATCCTGGCTGTATTGGCGTCGGTATTAATGGTGACCGCAATCTATTTGGTATTGGCGCCACGTACTTATAAAGCCGATGCGTTATTACGGATAGACAAAAATAAAGCCCTGCTCGCCGCAACCTTACGAAGCGAAGCAAACCAATCGCCGACCGAAGCCGAAAGCCCGAGAGCGCAACGGGAAGTGGAAATCCTTCGTTCTCGTTCGGTACTCGGAAAAGTCGTCGATGACCTGAATTTGATGGTCGAATATTCCCCGTATTATTTCCCTGTTATCGGGGAAGCGTTGGCTCGCCGACACGATGTGCATGATGGGATTGCAACGCCATGGTTAGGCTTCAGCCGCTGGGCCTGGGGTGGCGAAAAACTCGCCATCTCAACCTTCAATGTGCCTGACCGGTATTTAGACAAAGAATTTACCTTGGTCGCCCTGGATCAAAATCGTTTCCGCCTGCTCGGGCCGAAGGACGAGGTCTTGGCTGAAGGACAAACCAATGAAACTGTTATTGCAAATGTCGGCGAAACCAAGCCTGTCGTTATCAAGGTCGCTGAATTGACGGCCCATACCGGCACCCATTTTGAGTTAAAAAGGAAGACTTCTTTAGCTGCGATTGAAACTTTACAGAAAGCTTTTTCTGTAAAGGAAGTTTCCAAAGACACCGATATCCTTAGCGTGGAGCTTAAAGGCCGCGACCCGGAAAAGTTGGCCAAATCGGTTAACGATATCGCCAGCATTTACGTTAATGCAACCATAAATTGGGAGTCTGCGGAAGCATCTCAAAAGCTGAGTTTCCTGGAAAGCCAGTTGCCTATTGTAAAGGAACGCCTGGAAAAAGCCGAACAATCGCTGAGTGCCTACAGGCAGGAAAACGGCGCGGTCGATATCCCTGCCGAAGCCGAAGTGCTTTTAAAGCAAGCCTCGGAAATGGAAAGCCTGGGCATCCAACTCAAACAAAAGTACGACGAACAAACCCAACGGTTGGCGGCTGCGCACCCGGACATGATCGCCACTAACTCGCAAATCAAGCGCGTCAACCGTAAGTTGGCTACTCTTGAGAAACGGATTAAAAACTTACCGCGCACCCAACAGCGCATGGTCAGCCTATCGAGGGAAGTGCAAGTCAATACCGAAATGTATACCTCGTTGCTTAATAGCGCCCAGGAGCAACGCATTGCCGCCGCCGGTTCGTTAGGCAACTCCCGCATCGTCGATTTTGCCGTCACCCCGGAAAAACCTTACTGGCCGAAACCCGGTTTATTGTTGGCTATCGCAACCTTGCTCGGGTTGAGTGCCGGTTCGGCATTGGTGTTCTTAAGGCATTCGTTGCAACGCCACGACAATTATCCGGCCTTGTTGGAATATCAAGTGGGACTTCCCCTTTATGCCGCCATACCGCACAGCAAGAAGCAACGCCAGTTGGCTCGCTTGGTCGACCAGGGCAAGGACCGCCAAGCGGGCATCCTGGTCAGCGAGGAACCTTTGGATATTTCCGTCGAGTCGCTACGCGGCTTACGCACTACATTAGAAGCCACCTTAGCTAATCATGAAAGCAAAGTCATTATGGTCAGCAGCCCTGCCCCCGGCATGGGCAAATCTTTCGTCAGCGCCAACCTTTCGGTCTTGTTGGCGAGCATCAAGAAACGGGTATTGGTCATCGATGCCGACATGCGCAATGGAAGGCTACACGAAACATTCTCCGTAGGGAACGGGCCGGGCCTTTCCGATTTGCTTGCAGGCAAGGTATCGCTCGGCGAGGTCATCATCAGCTTGCCCGATGTCGGGATAGACTTGATACCGCGAGGGAGCGCGGTGCTCAACCCGGCGGAATTGTTGGTGCTCGGCGAACTTGGGGATACCCTAGAGCAGTTAAAGAGTTTTTATAACCATATCGTAATCGATTCCCCGCCGATTTTGGGCGCCACCGACGCAGCAATTTTGGGCAAGCACGTCGACGCCACCTTCCTGGTGGTCAAGGAAGGCCGCTATACGGCGCAAGAATTGGAGGTAAGCTTCAAGCGCTTCCTACAAGTCGGCATAAAACCGAATGGTTTTATCATTAATGACATGAAAGAAGGCTCATCCTATTATCCGTATTACGGCCATGCCTACAATAGCGTCTATTCGGACGCTAAAAACCCATCAACAATTAAGGCCGGTTATCAGGCGGTTGAAAAATGGTTCGGGCAATATAAGGATCGCTATCATTTGCCAGCCGTAGAAGGTAAAGAGGAAATTGTGGGGGAAGTAGAGGCGTAACATGACAATCCGCTTCGAAAAAGATTTGCCGATCCTATTGGTTGTGCTGGTCTGCACGTCGACCGTGGCCGCCTTGCCGCAGGTCGAATCGGCCTGGGCTGGCGTAAAGGAGGTTTATGGCGAGCAGGATTTCGGCTTGCGTATCCTACGCGAAGTCATGCTGCTGGTGCTTGTGGCCTATTCATTTTTCGAACCCCGGATTCGGAACGGGTGTATTAACAGCCGCGTTTTTGCATTTTTCGGTGTAATAGCCACCTATGTCCTTTTCGAAATCGGCTATGCGTTATATCTGGATTTACCGATTGTCGTGCCGCTGGCAGGCCTGCGCATTTTTGAATACCTGCCCCTAGCTTTAATAGGCTTCGCGGCCAGCCGCCTGGGTGAGGGGGAGCATATCATCCGTCGGTTCGCACTTTATCTTCGGTATTTCATAGCGTTACAAGCGTTCCTGGCTTTAGCCCAGGCTTTGTGGGCGCCGCCCTTGTTCGGTGTTTCGATGTTAGGCGGCGGACGGCCGTTCGGCACTTTTGTTAGCCCTAATTTATTCGGGGCTACCATGGCGACTTGCGCGCTGGTATTCTCGTTAGTTCCAGGGATGGGCAAATGGCTTGCTACCAGCGTTTTTTTATCATTATTAAGCGGTTCCCGTACTGCCTTGATCAGTTCATTGCTGGTCATTTTTTTCCAGGTCTATGGGGCATTGCGTCCGCGCGACCGTTGGGCGTTGATTATGCCCGCACCGATACTCGCCGTTGGGGCATTATTGTTAGCCTCCAGCCCTTTGCTCAGCGGGCGTGATGACGCCAACCCCGCCGAAGACGGACGGATAGACCTATGGCAACGGATTTTTTCGGATTACATTAACGAGCCGATGGATTTGCTTTTCGGATGGGGGCTCGGCCTGAGTTCCAATACCATCAACATATTGTTCGGCGCCGAACATTTCAAAGGCCAGTTCGATTCCGACAGCCTGTACCTGTTCCTATTGAACGGCTACGGCTTGGTCGGTGTATTGGCGTATATTACCTTTTTATGGGCTACGACAAGGATGTCCGCCCACCCTAATAAAGGCTTGGTGACGATGTTCATCTTCGTTGCCGGGCTGACTTTCAACATGTGGGAATATTTCCCGCAAAATGCAATGCTGATGTATCTTTGGGGTACAGTTTTAGGTACCGGTTATCAATCAGCTTCGCCCTCATTTCTGGCCCATCCGGCAACTTCGGGTCCGGTTTATCAGCGAATTTACTGAATCGGGCTTATTCAGGGGAAAATATCATGTCCGAGCCTTTAAAAGAAAGACGATTATCCAGCGATGCATTTTGGGCGCTATTCGGCCAAGCGGTGTCTGCCTGCGCGTTGTTGGCGGGTACCCGAGTCCTCACTGAATTGGTAACGCCCGATGTGTACGGCCAAGTCGCTTTACTGAATGGTTTTGTTGCGCTGGGTGTCGCCCTATTTTCGTATCCTTTCATTTGCGCCGGCATGAGGATATTGCCCGAGTGCCGAAACCAAGATGAACGTGCCGCATTATACCGTGTGGTAACTAAACTAATTTCCCGTTCGACCGTTTTAGCGATAAGCCTGGTAGCGATAGGCGGAGGCATATATCGATATTTTTCCCACGTTGATTTTGGGCTGCTAATGTTGTTAAGCGTCCTCCTGGCGGTAACCGTCCGGCGGGAAATCGGCATACAGTTACTTATCGGCGAACGTAAGCAACGCGGCGCAAGCCTGTGGCAAACCAGCGACAGCTTCCTGCGTCCCTTGTTGGCGATCTCCTTGGTGTGGTGGTGCGGCCAAACGGCTGAATGGGTATTGCTGGGTTATATCCTGGCCAGCGTTTTCTCAAATACCGTTTGGGCTTTTATCCATAAGGTTAAAGCGGAAAACAGCCTTAACAATTTCGCCCGAAATTTCAAGGGTGATATTTGGGCTTATGCATTACCGTTAATCCCGATGGAATTGATCTTTTGGGTTAACGGCTTGGGCGACCGGTACATTATTGGCTATTTCATGTCGGCTGCCGAGGTGGGCTTATATGCAGCCACCTACTTGATAATAAACGAAGCGTTTAACCGAAGCGCCATGGTGTTGCTCCGCACCTTCCAACCCGCCTATTTTCAAGCCTGTTCGCAAAACGAAGCGAAGGAAGGATTCAGGGTCTTATGGTTATGGATTGGCTATGTTATTGCGTTAGGGGTTATCGGGGTAACATTATTTTACCTGACCAAGGATTGGGTGGTCGCCTTATTGCTCGCTAAAACTTACCATTCCGCGGTTGAGTTGATGCCGGCAATAGCGGTCGGCTGTAGCCTGCATGCCCTGGGAACCGTAGCCGCCCAACCGTTACTGGCCAATAAGCAAACGCGATTGATATTGCTAGGCCGCATATGCGGAGCAGTAACAGCGGCTATTAGCATTCCTTTAATGGTGAAAAATTTTGGCTTGCTCGGGGCAGCGATGGCTAACCCGATCTATTTCGGCGTTGAAGCTTTGGTCTTGATAATCCTGGCGAAACCGTGGCGTACCATAGGTATACAAAATCCAGGCCTGGAAACGCCAACCTGTAAGGTTCCGGCCTAACAGTTAACCGGTTATTTTAATTACCGTATTTTTTAAACCATTTCAACATTAAATAAGAACGATAAGGGGCAATATTATGGCGTATGCATCGGCTGTTTCAGAAATATACGGAGAAACCTTAAATGAATGTGTGGCTTGTAATGCCGGAAAAATACGTTATTGGCGCCAGAAAAACTTTCAATATACTGAAAACGTGAGCCACGAAGAATTTCATATCTACCGCTGCGAAAACTGCGGCACCGGTTTCTTAAATCGCCCGCCCCATGTGAAATGGCTGCAATCTATATACCAATATTCAGGCCAAGCGCTCACCCAGCCAATTACGTTGGCTGATGTGCTGGCAAGGGAAGACGAATTCCCTAACTGCAAGGTCGATGCCGAACGCATGAGCGAGCACGCCAACCGGTTGAACAGTTCGGCTAACCGTTGCGCCCTTGATATCGGCTCGGGCTTTGGCTTTTATACGCAAGCGCTTAGGAAAGCGGGATACGGGACGGTCAGCATTAATCCGGGCAAATACGAAAATGAAGTTTTCAAATCTTTGAATGGCGATGAGCCGATTGAAATGATGTTTGAGAATTACGACCCGTCCCAACAGTTTGGGGTGGTTGTGATGTCGCAAGTGTTAGAACATATGCTTGAGCCGAATCGCGCCATCAATAAAGTAGCCAGCCTGCTGGCATCGGGCGGTGTTTTGGCTTGCGCCGTACCCAATTATGATTCGTTTTTAGTCAAACTGCTCGGCACCAAGGATAACGCTTGTTTATGGGTACCCGAGCATGTCAATTTTTTTACCGAAAGCGGCTTAAAATTATTGGCGGAAAGAAACGGCTTCCATGTCGTTAAAATGGAGCAAATCACCCGTATCCCCTTCAATAGCTTATCCAGAAGGCTGCGTTTGACCGGAAAGGCTGCCGCCTTAGCTGACGGGTTGGTCAAGTTCTTACAGATCCCGTTTGCAGGTTTAATGAATTTCCTGGGATTAGGCATTTATATCAACCTCTATGCAGTTAAGGACTAAACAAACCTTATGCTAACCGTTGTTATTTTGACCAAAAACGAGGAAGCCAACCTACCGAGATGCCTTGCAGCTATCCCCGAACGCTACCCCGTTGTCATTGTGGATTCGGGAAGTACAGATGCCACCATCGCCATAGCCAAAGGCAGTAATTGCAACATTTATAACAACGCATGGCCTGGCTTTGCCGAGCAACGTAATTATGCCATTAACCAATGCGGTATTAGCACGCCATGGATACTGTTTGTCGACGCCGATGAAATTTACCCGCCATCATTTTACGACTGGTTTGAGTCAGGGTTGGCAGCCAAGGGTTCAATTGATGTATGGATGGTGCCTTCGGTACTTTACCTGAGGGGCAAGCGCTTAAACCATGCCCCGGGTTATCCCATCTACCATCCAAGGCTGGTGCACAGGGAAACGACAAGCTTTGTCCAAAACCATACAGGCCATGGGGAAGCAGTGATTAATGCCTGCAAAATCGGCTATTCGGACATTCCCTATGAACATTATTTTTATCATGGCGAAATCATTGAATGGATGCATAAACATGTTGATAAGGCGGCTCAAGAGGTACAGCTAAAGCCTACAACGAATGCAGTGATGACAACGCGCGGACGCTTAAGCGTTTTGCTGGGCCGATCCTGTTTTAGGATCCTTGCCCGTTTTTTGTACCATTACGTTTTTAGGGGCGGTTTCATGGATGGCGCCGCAGGCTTGGAGTTTGCCCTCATGTTTACTTGGTATGAGGCAACAATTTATGTGCAATCAAAAGCCGGTATTGGCAAAGGAATATGACTATGAAAATCTCATTGATTTTAGCAACCCTGGGAAGGGACACCGAAGTGGAGGAATTTTTTAAATCCTTGCTTAACCAATCCTACAAGGATTTTGAGTTAATCGTCATCGACCAAAACAAAGACGGAAAGATAGATGCCTCTGTCCAAGCCCTTAAAGACCGTATCGACGTCAACCATGTCAAAGTGGATTTCGTCGGGAATGCCAGGGCCAGGGATTACGGCATCGGCCTCGCGCAAGGCAGGATCATTGCGTTTCCCGACGACGATTGCACCTACGGCAAGGATGTCTTAAAAAGAGTGGCCGCTGAGTTTGCTGAGCGAGACAAGCTCTCCATTTTAGTGGGCGGTTCCTATGAAAAGGCAACTAACCGGTTCAGCATAGGCGTCAACAGCACTAGGCCCCAATATTTTTCCCGATTCGGGAT
Organism: uncultured Methylomagnum sp.; assembly: GCA_964435245.1. Taxonomy (GTDB): domain Bacteria; phylum Pseudomonadota; class Gammaproteobacteria; order Methylococcales; family Methylomonadaceae; genus Methyloglobulus. Next base: position 63,481 of record CAYSYU010000021.1, on the reverse strand, counting down.
GATGGGCGTTGAGTTTACCCAGTTTTTTGACCGTAATAGGATTGACGCCAAGCTGTTCCACCTGGATCATGATTTCGGGATCGGTTCCAAATACTCCGGCGCAGAAGGGTTCGAACTTCTATACCGTTTGTTGCGCGCCGGGGGCAAAGCTTATTACACACCGGAAATAAAAATTTACCACCCTAATAAAGACCACTATAAGTTGGGAAACGCAAGAATGTTGATGTATTCGACCGGTATTGGGGCCTACATCCGAAAGTTTACCAACCAACGCGACCTGTTTATCTTGTATTACATCGCCCGGAAAATGTTTGTTGCCCCAATCATAAAAATGACGCTGGCCCTGGTTTTATTGAACCCCAAAAAGTTGGCTTATTCCTTTTACAACCTCGTTGGCGTCTGGCGCGGATTCTTTGCTTATGAAGGCTAAAGAAAATGAAAAATAAATTGCCCCTTGTTCAGCCTAATATTGACAGAATTGCTTCAGGAGAAAGCCCATGGATGTAGGCATAGTTACCACACACATACCTCCCGCTAAAGGTTACGGCGGCGTTTCCGTAACGGCTAGCGTCCTTACCAAAGCCTGGGCTGAAAGAGGCCATAAAATGGTTTTGGTTGCTTCCGACGAATCGATAGATGGGCAACTGAAACCTGAAGATGTCCAGCTCGGCGAACAGGTAACCGTCAAACTCTATAACTGCTATGGGTTCAGGCGCTGGGGTTTTGGGATGGGCGCTATCCCAATACTGCTTAAATTATGCTTGCAGGTGCCCGTTGTTTATATACACGGCATAGCCACTTGGCCTTCGACGCTGGCGGCCGTTTTCTGCATTTTACTGCGCCGTCCTTTAATGGTGGCCGTGCACGGCGGGCTGATGCCTGAACATGTTGATTTGATCCGTCGGGAAAAACCCCATAAATGGCTGTACTATAAACTGCTGACCTTCCCAACCTTACGCCGCGCAATCGCCGTGCACTGCACCAGCGATACCGAAGCCCAGGGGGTGCGCAACGTGTTGGGTGAAAACGCCCGAATCCTCCTGGTACCTAATGGCATCGACAGCCGGGATATTGCTGTAGCCAAACAACCCGAGGCTGTCGGCAAACAGATCTGCTTTTTGGGGCACGTACAACAGGAAAAAGGCATCAATGCCTTTATCAAAGCTTGGTTAAAAGTTTGCCAACCCTCTGATCGGTTGGTAATCGCCGGCCGAAGTGTGGACGGCGACTACTTCCAAGAGTTCCAAGGCTTAGTTGAAAAAGCCCAAGGCGCAATCATTTACAAAGGTTATCTACAGCGCGACGAAGTGTTGGGATTGTTGGCATCCAGCCATTTCCTCGCGTTACCTTCGGGATTGGAGGAAGCTGGCGGCATGCGGGAGAACTTCGGTAATGTCGTCGCTGAAGCGATGGCTGTTGGCAGACCTGTCCTGGTTGCCAAAGGTTTGGCTTGGGACCATTTGGAAGCGCTTGGAGCGGGCTTTGTCTTCGATAGGAACGAGGCTTCCGTAATTGACGTACTCCGCAGGGCGCAGGCATTGGAAAATTCGGAATGGGAACGGATGTCGTCAAATGGCCGTCGTTATGTTGAACAAGAACTGGATCCGATAAAACTTGGCGATAAAGTTTGGCAGGCACTGACGGAACGTTATCAAGCCAACCAGCCGCAACAACTGACGGAAGGTTCCTTATGAATAAGGTCGCCCTTATCGTCCCCACGCTAAATGCGGGTAGTTTATGGGAAGCTTGGCTCAAGGCCTTCGAACGACAAACCCTAAAGCCGGATTACCTTTTGGTCATCGATTCTACATCCAGCGACAACACGGTAGCCTTAGCCCAAGCACACGGCTTTGATGTACAAACAATACCCAAATCGGAATTCAACCACGGCGGCACTCGCCAGTTTGGCGTAAACCGGTTGCCGGATGCAGCGATTATCGTCTTCCTAACGCAGGATGCCTTATTGGCGAATGCCGACGCCATTGAACGCTTGGTAGGAGTTTTCGAGGACGAACGGGTTGGCGCCGCCTATGGCCGTCAACTGCCGCACCAGAATGCCGGGCCGATAGCCGCCCACGCACGCCTATTTAATTACTCAAGCACCAGCCAGATGCGTTCCCTCGAAGACAAGGCGCAATTCGGCATTAAAACTGTGTTTATGTCCAATTCGTTTGCCGCTTACAGGCGGAGCGCATTGATGCAAGTCGGCGGTTTTCCCGTCGATACCATCATGAACGAAGACACTTATGTGGCAGGAAGGATGTTGATGTCCGCTTGGAAAGCCGCTTATTGCGCCGATGCCCAAGTATTCCATTCCCACGACTATAGTTTCAGGGACGAATTCAAGCGTTATTTCGATATCGGCGTTTTCCATGCCCAAACCGCATGGCTGCAGCAAACCTTTGGCGGCGCTTCCGGCGAGGGTTTGCGATTTGTGGCTTCGGAATTGCGATACCTAATTAAACATGCCCCTTGGCTCATCCCTTCCGCAATACTTAGGACAGGCTTGAAATGGCTAGGATTCAAACTCGGTGCCTTGCATAAAAGTATGCCCCAAACTGTACGCAGTTGGTTGAGCTTGCATAAAACCTACTGGCTGCGCATTTCGCCGTAAACCTAGTTAACTGACATCAAGTTTGTAGCCAAAACCGCGCACAGTTTTCAAAAGCTTTTGGTCGAAATCGTCATCGATTTTTCGCCGCAACTGGCGTATATACACATCGACAACATTGGTCAAAGGATCGGCGCTGTAACCCCAAACCTGTTCCAAAATCCTGGTGCGGCTTAAAACCTTACCAGGCATCCGCATAAAGCATTCCAGCAATACGAACTCCTTTGGTGTTAGGTCGATCAGCTTGTCTCCTCGCCTGACTTCATGGGTTTCCCCGTTCAAAACAAGGTCAGCGAACTGCAATTCCCTGGTTTCCGGTTTAACCTCGCCGCCGCGACGGCGGATCAACGCTTCGATACGCGCAAGCAATTCCTCGAAGGCGAAAGGCTTGGTCATATAATCATCGGCGCCGGAACGCAAACCGGTAACCTTATCCTGCACCGTGTCCTTGGCCGTCAGCATCAGGATTGGGGTGTCGATGCCCCCGTTACGCATGTGCTCGCAGACTTCCCGACCATTCATGTCGGGTAAGCCAAGATCCAGTATAATTGCCTGAAACTGGCCTTCGGAACTCAACGCAATGGCTTCTTGTCCAGTGCCAGCAACCTCGACGGCATAGCCTTCAGCCTTCAGCCCCCTTTGGACAAAATCCATAATCCGTGGATCATCTTCCACCAGTAATATTCGCATATCGCCAAATTCGATTACTTAACAAAAATTATTATCGGCCATTAATCGCCGCCCTGCCCAGTCAATATCAGCGGTAGCGTAACCGTAAAAGTTGAACCCAAATTTTCAGTGCTAATTACCTTGATATGTCCGCCATGCGCATTCATAATCGACTTGGCCATAGCCAGGCCCAAACCCGAGCCATCGTCGCGTGAACGCTGGGCATTCTCGCTTCTGAAATTGCGGTCAAAAATCCGCCCCAAATCCTCCTCAGGTATGCCTATACCCTGGTCTGAAAGGCTTAGGCTAACCTCCTTTTCGCTCACTTCTAAGGCTACCCCGATTAGGCCGCCCGGCCTTGAATATCGGCAGGCATTTTCCCCAAGGATGAACAAAACTTGCCGTAGCCGCTGTTTGTCGCCACGCACCCACACTGGATCGGGCGGGGCTGCCAAGGAAACCGTCAGCGAATTTTCCTCGGCCATTACCTGAAAATCTTCGGTTGTGCTAGCCACCAATTCGACCAGATTCACGTTATCCCATTCAAATTGTAGGTTAGCAGTTTCGGCACGGGCTAAAAACAACAGGTCGTTTACGTACTTCCCCAACTGCATCGATAGTTCGACGATACGATCTAAAGCATCCTTATACTCTTCCGCATCACGGTCTTGGCCGCGCAGCGTCACCTCGGCCTCCCCTCTGATAACGGTAATCGGGGTGCGCAGTTCATGGCTAATGTCCGCTAATAACTCGCGCCGGGCGTTATCCATATGCTTCAATTCTTCATTTAATCGCCGTAATTCCGAAGTACGTTCAACTACCCGTTTTTCCAGGGCGACCCGTCCTTCACGCAGCTTATCTTGCTGAATCCCTAATTCCCGCGCCATTTGATTGAAATGGCTGGCGAGATAGCCGAATTCGTCGCCGGTATCGACAGAAATACGATAATCCAAATTTCCAGACGCTATTTCGTCGGTTCCCTCCATCAGGGCTTCAATCGGCCCCTTAAAGCCGCGAAACAGGAATACCCCGGAGGTAAGGCTGAACAGTGCTGCTGCCAGGGACGCCAGGATGGCGATCCAGCGCGATTGGGTAACCAAATCCTCTAGCTCATGCTTGGCTACGCCCGCCTTTTCCCGTTCAGCATTAATCGCTGCATCGATCAGCGGCTCAAATTTTCCATCAATTTCTTCTTCGGAAAATTTGGATAACGCTTGCACAGCCATTTCCTGTTTGCCTTCCTCGCTTAGTCGCTCAACTTCGTCGAAGCGATATTCGCTGGCATCCAAGAAAGCGGTAAAATGGGCAACCCGTTCCAATTCGGCAGGTTTATCCGATAAATCCCCAGCACTGCCATCGGTAGCCGAGGCCTTTACTGCGGTATCCCTAAGTGCTTGCATTGCTCCATAAAGCCGAATCTTCGATGATTCAACACCAGCTTCCGCATTAGGGCTGGAAACCATCAACCTGTCCATCCGCTGCTTAAAGTGACGGTACGCTTCCAGGGACAACCGCTCATACTGGTCGAAAGCTTCATATGCTTTTTGGCTGCGTTGAAAATACTGGGCTACTTGATTTGAACCCCAATATTGCACAACCCCTAAAAATAAGACAAAACCGAATGAAACGAAGATGACTACTGCCAAACGGAAACGGAACATATTATCTATTGCGCGTCGCCGCTCTCATCCATCTGTTTTTCCATAGACCGGATCGCTTCCAACTTTTCCCTGAGCAAGCGAGTTTCACTGCTTTTCGAACCGCCCATATTTTTCGCGCCGGATGAAGGCTGTGAATCTTTTTGCCTGCAATCCACCGCACCGAGTCTCCTCGACCCATTGTATAAGCGCTTTAGGGCTTCCGTATGGATTGCAACCAATTTCCTGGTACGGTTATCGTACAGGCTTCTGGGCGGAAGCGCCCTTAGTTGGGCTAAAATCCTGGGAATTTCCCCACAAGAATCAGAGAGTAAGCGGCCTACCATCAAGTGCAACACCACCCCTGGGTGAGGCTGGCCTTTTTGCTGCTTCAGCAATGTCTTACATACCTTGGCGCGTGAAGATGGCGGTGTGTTAGCCATATTGTCCCCAAATCCCAGCAACTCATCAAAGTCTGATTGCGCGTAGGGATCGTTGTAGCCGGATGAATATCGGTTCCAACCGGAATTGAACTCTGCGCATCCGGTCAGGACCAAAGCACTGAGAATTAGGCTCAACCGCATAAATGGGAAGCAATGCCAGCGCAGGAATAATTGTTTCATGTAACTTAGGCCTCGTCGGTTAAAGGTATTTGAACGCGGATGCGAGCCCCATTTTGGTCGTGCCGGGTATCGATAATATCAACCTTGCCTTGATGGTTGGTGACATATTCTTTGACGATTGCCAGCCCTAAGCCCAAACCTTCGGCATTGTCGTCGACTTGGGCATTTTTTCCGCGAAAGAACGGCTCGAACACATGCGGACGCTCATCAGGTTCGATACCCGAGCCTTCGTCTTCGACTTCCAGTTCCATCTGTTTGCCCGCATCCCGAAGCATGATGCGTATTTCGCCGCCCGTAGGCGAAAATTTAACTGCATTCGACAACAATTGTTCTATTACGGCCCTTAACTGCTCGTGTACCCCGGAAATCTCGACCGGCCTGACCAGCTTTTTCAAACTTATCGATTTGGCTTCTAGACTGCTTTTAAAGCCCTCGATAACCGAATCGAGCAAGGCTTTCATATTGATCTTTTCTTTTCGGTTTGTTTCCGATTTTACGCTTATTTGGCTAAAACGGACCAGTTCCTTAGACACCGATTTTAGCTTATCGACATTCAGGCATAGCGACTGTGCAATTTCCTGCCGCGCGCTGTCTGCTTCTTCTTTCGCTTCTTCTGCCAGCCGTTCCGCACCAATGCGGATCTCTTCCAAAGGCAAATCGATTTCGAGCGCCACGTTATGCATAAATTGCTGTTTCGAAACTTCCAAGTCCATTAAGTGCGACCGCAACCACTCTAAACGATTGCCGAGATAACTCAGGTCGGAAGGGCCTTCTACATGAATCGGTTCATCAAGTTCACCCAGGCCTAAGCGGCGGATGGATGTATCCAGTTGCCGTATTGAACGGGAAAGTATTGCCAACAGCAGCGTGATAAAAATAAACGAGATAGCCAACAAAACCGCACCCTTGACCAATAAACCATGTTCAAGGGATTCCGATTGCTGGCGTAATTCGTTGAATTCATGGTCGACAAAGTCCTCGAACTCGCGGGAGAGGTTATTGGAAGATTCGCGCAAGCCCTGGAAAAGTTCATCAACCGGCAACTGGGTGTTATGCCCATCTACCGAGCCTATGACCTCTTCGTAAATCAGGTTTTCCTTCTCCGACAATTCATTGACTAACAGGGCGATTTTGTTGTCGACATTCAGTTTTAGCAACACCGCCAAGGCTTGTTTGAATGCCGCCCGCGTGTTTTCATAGGATTCCTGTTCATCAGGCTTGCGCAGTGCCGGATCCGACAGCAGGACGAATAGTTTCGCTTTCCGCTCAATATCGCCGGTCTTTTGCATCACCAAGCGTATTGCCTTTGTTTGTTCGAATACCTGCGAGTTGATAGACCTGCCCAAGGCCGAAGTTTCGCGCATACCGTAAGCAGCGTACATAACGGCCAAAAAAAGTGGGATGACCGCTATCACAAAACCTAAAATAATCAGGGATTTTAAGGACAAAATATCCTTGAATTTGACACTGGCCCACAGGAAATCCCATCGTTCCCTTAATATTGGCCGAAAATCCGGCAAATCCAACTTCCTGAAACTAGGCAGGGACAATCTGGCGATGAGCTGTTTCATTAACTTCAAAATAATCCGCTCTCCAATAATCCATTCGGGATATCGGGCTGTATAGGCTTACAACACATTCCCTCATATATTCAGACTATTTTAACCCAAATCCTTATGCCCCTGATGATTATCAGGTTGCTGCCAAGCAATCCACTAGCCAAAACAAAATATTAAATGGGAATGGTATATCCTCTCCTACTAAACTTCTTCATTTTTAATGAAATTTTAATCTAATTTTGTAGTATAACTATATAAAACTTAACTTTTGCTTTCGTCAGGTTTATAACAAATAAATGGCTTTCAAACCGCTCGATTTTGTGGAATGCCATCCGCACCCAGACTGTGTTAACGCGACTATTGGGGATGCCTTAATGCGTGTTAGTCATGTATAAAACGACTATAGCCAACCAGTCCTATAATTTTAAAAGCCTGCGCAACCTGATGGCCAAGGCCACACCCGCACGTTCGGGGGATTATCTTGCCGGTGTGGCCGCAGCCAATAACCTTGAACGGGTCGCCGCACAATGGCTTCTTGCCGATGTGCCGCTGAAACAGTTCCTCAATGAAGCGCTGGTGCCTTACGAACAGGATGAAGTCACCCGGTTAATCATTGACAGCCATGACAGCACTGCATTTGCGCCAATCAGCCACCTGACGGTCGGCGATTTTCGTAACTGGCTGCTGTCCGGGCAAGCGACGACAGAAACATTAACCGCTATCGCTCCCGGTTTGATGCCGGAAATGGCGGCGGCGGTTTCCAAGATTATGCGTATCCAGGACTTGATCCTGGTCGCGAAGAAATGCCGCGTGATTACCCGCTTCCGCAACACGATCGGCCTGGAAAACCGCTTGTCTACGCGCCTGCAACCCAATCACCCCACCGACAGCCCAGCCGGTGTTGCAGCCAGCATCCTGGATGGCTTGCTGTACGGTTGCGGCGACGCCGTTATCGGCATCAACCCTGCCTCCGACAACCTGGAAGCGACGTTGCGTTTATTGCACATGCTTAACGACGTAATCGAGCGTTACCAAATCCCCACGCAATCCTGTGTGCTGGCGCATGTGACAACAACCTTGAAAGCCATCGGGCATGGCGCTCCGGTCGATTTGGCGTTCCAATCCATTGCCGGGACGCAAAAAGCCAATGACGGCTTCGGCATCAACCTGAATTTGTTGCAGGAAGCCCACGATGCCGCGCTGGAACTGGGGCGTGGCGCGTTAGGCGATAATTGCATGTATTTTGAAACCGGGCAAGGCAGTGCATTGTCCGCCAATGCCAATGAAGGGCTGGACCAACAAACCTGCGAAGCCCGCGCATATGCTGTCGCCCGTAAATTCAAGCCGCTACTGGTCAATACCGTTGTCGGGTTTATCGGCCCGGAATACCTTTACGACGGCAAACAGATTATCCGTGCCGGCCTGGAAGACCATTTCTGCGGCAAATTGCTGGGTTTGCCGATGGGTTGCGATGTTTGCTACACCAACCATGCCGAAGCCGACCAAGACGATATGGATATGTTGCTGACGCAGCTTGGCGTTGCCGGATGCACGTTTTTTATGGGGGTACCCGGTGCGGACGATGTGATGCTCAACTATCAATCCAACTCATTCCACGATGCGCTTTACTTACGTCAAGTTCTCGGATTACGGCCTGCCCCTGAATTTGAACTTTGGCTGCAACAACATAGAATTTTCGATACCGACAACCGGCTAAACCAACTCCGGGAAATACCTGCCGTATTTGAACAACCCTTAGAAAAATTGTTGGAGCCGGGTGATGGGAAAGGATAAATTGCCAACCACAGCGCAAGACAACTGGCGGTATTTGAGCCAATTCACACCCGCGCGTATCGCCCTAGGGCGGGCGGGCATGAGCTTACCGACCCGCGCCACGCTGGAATTTCAACTCGCCCATGCCTTAGCCCGTGATGCAGTCAATATACCGCTGGATTTTACGAAGCTCGAACAACACTTAACAGAGCTTGGCTATCAAACGCTGACCTTACAAACCCGCGCAGAAAATCAATCTGAATATTTACAGCGGCCTGATCTCGGGCGATTGTTAAGCGACTCCGCGATGGCACGCCTGCAACAAGAGGCGCAAACCCAAGCCGATGCGGTTGTCGTGGTTGCCGACGGCTTATCTTCCAGCGCTATCGAACATCACGCAGTACCCTTCCTTCGTTTATTGTTGCCCGAATTGCTTGCAAAGGCTTACCAACTGCCGCCGGTCTGTCTCGTCCAACATGGCCGGGTAGCGATTGGCGATGCGATTGCAGAACATTATGCCGCCAGGTTATGTATCGTCTTAATCGGCGAACGACCGGGGTTGAGTTCGCCCGACAGCATGGGCATTTACTTCACTTACCAAGCTAAACCGGGGATCAGTACGGATGCCGACCGCAACTGCATCTCCAACATTCATAACAATGGCCTGAGTTACTGGCAGGCGTTGAAGAAATTACTGTTTTTAATCGACGGAGCCGAAAACCTCAAGCTTTCGGGGGTAGGGTTAAAAGACGAAACCAGCGACAATGAAATAAATGACCCGCGGAAACAGGCTAATTTTTTAGTGGAATAGCATAAATCATCTACTGCTTTAGAATCCGATGATTGGGTGTTATCCTTAAACCGAACTGTATTTTTTCCGTGACAATCGGCTACAGCCTTCTTCCCAAATTCAACAGTTAGCATTCTTTGTTGGAAACCATCCTGTCAACGCGGTTGTTATAGTTTTAGAAAAGATACAGATAATAATTCCAATATCATTAAAGAAAGCGGGGCAAGTAAAATGATGGCCAAAAAAGCAAGATTATTGTTCGCTCTTATCTCTTCCAGTCTGGCTTTATCCATCTTTATTACTGGATGCCAAAGCGCTCGTTCCAACCAAACTTTAAATGAAACTGACAAGGCCCAAGACCACAGCATAGCAAGCCAAAGCCCTCAAACCTTAGCGAGGGAACAAGCCATAAGGTTGGCAAGCGAGCTAGGTTTACCCGCACAGATTGCGATTGCAGGGCTAGGGCTGAATTCGACTGGCCTAAACACCCTGAAGACAAAGAATGCCAATTGCGGGGCTTGGGCGGATCAGCTATCAGGATTCCTGGCCGTAAATAAGCCGCGGCAAACAGTCCTTAATAATGAAGAGGTGAAAATATCGCTTACCGCGCTGCAGCTTATAGCGTCGGGGCAGTTTTTAATGGATATTCCTACCCTTGTACTGGGTGTCAGCAATAATGTCGTCGTGTTCCCGCTAGAACTTTATTTAGATGTCAAAAAACTAGAGGCTGTCAGGACGGAAGATAAGGCAGGCATCCAAAATTTACGGCAAGAATTGCTGGATAATATCAACGCCGTCAAAAATAGCCGAAGAAGCTGTCGGCTATCTGTCACTAAGTACCTGAAATCGAAAATCGGCTTAGTGGAACGGCATTGTACGCCGAAAATCAGCGCCCCCGTCCTTGAGAAACTCCGCGATTTAGCCGTACCCACGCTGGCTTTCAATACTGCTAACGATATTGTGAAAAACGACACGGCCTGGACGGCGGTACAAATCTATGCGCTTATCCATGGTTGGACTGTAACGGATGTCACTCGAATAGCTTTGGAAGAAGCTTTAGCCGAAAATCCCGACTTAGGCCCATTGGTTGATAGCGGTGTCGATGTATTGCTAAGAAAAGAGAATGCAGACACAGTGATTGGCTTTTTGGGTAAACTCAAAGAAGCAAACAATACTTGCGGGCCGAAAGATCCCCTTAGGCTTAACGACGATTCTGTAGTGACTTTACCTTAATTTCATAAAGATAAGTCAACACCCCGCTCATTATCCTTATCCGATTGAGTGATAAGGCGGTGGGCGCAATACCTTTCAGTTATTGCGCCTTTGCCATAAAAGTTGCAGATTCTGCCTACATGATGCGTTTGCTAACAAAAAACACATGATAAGCCACGTAGGTCAGGTTGCGCTTGGGTGCTACCTGACAATTTGGATACCCTCATGTCACATAACCGCTTTTCGCGGCAATGTGACCTACCAATTAAACATTAGGAAAGATTTCAAAAGCAAAACCAACTACGTTAGTGCATTTGGTTTCTTTCAAAAAAGCACGAATGGCGCCTTAGCGCCATTCGTGCCCACGATTTCAAGCTACTTGACGACTATAGGCGCCAATTTCGGGTCGCTAGGCAATGCCAGCGCGCCGTCTGTCCGGACGCGGATTGGGGCAAAGTCGGCTTGCTGGATGACCAGCCTTTCCAGCTCGGGCAGGGTAATGCCGACAGGCGGTTGCCATGCGCAAGTGCCAACCCTAACCAGTTTTGCATTGGCCTTGACCACCCAATTACCGTAGGTGCCGTCTTCCACCCATTCTTCCCAGTGGCCGAACCCTTCCCTATCGTTCACGGTTATCTCCCATTTCATAACATCATTGCCCTGGCCTTTCCAAAAATCGCCAATCATTGTGACTTGATCGCCTTCCTGACGGTAACGTCCTAGCCAACGGTTGTAAGTCGTTGAATACCACAATCCGGTGGTATTCGATCCTTGTACCGCGCCCTGGATAAAACAAATATCCTGGGTTGCCCATAGCGGTTGCGTATTGGAAGTGTCGTCATAATCGGTGATCCGCCATAAGGTTGCAGTCCCTCCAAGGATATCCACCGCCGGAAAATGCTGTGGTTGGGCAAATGCGGGTAAGCATAGGAATTGAATCAAAACTAAAAAAAGAAGATTTGCCTGTTTGTAGATTTTCATGTTATTGCTCCAACACCCTATTTCAAAAATAGCTAAACACCCGGATGTAATAAATGCCTAACTTAACTGTTAACGCATGATGTTACATGCGCTGACTCCAATGAAGTCAACGTTAGGTTAAGATGAAATCAAACTGATTTCCGTGAACTAATATATTGGGCAAATGTGAAAAATTTACATTCCAATCCTGGCAATCACATTTAATGGCCTGTTTTTATATCCGTATAGGCAATAAAGCCCGACACAGACGAAGCCTTTAGTGTTGGGCTTCGCTACTTTGTTCTGCGCATCCTATGGCACTAATTATTCTTGCCGGATTGAGCGATAAGCCGGTGGGCGCAATAACTGAAAAGTATTGCGCCTTTACCCTGAACAGGGTAAACGCCGTCGGTATAAAACGTTTGCTAACAAAAATATTCCGTGATAAGTTCTTAATAAATCAAGGCAGTTAACCATGACATACACACTTTTTAATTTTTGCCATACACCTAAAAAGGTGCTTACTTTACGTTAGAGACTACTAGGCTCGGAGGTTCCATGTCCCTCACCTTGAATGACGCTCTCTCGCACTATCGCTCTGTATCGGATGCGACCCATAGGTTCTGGGGGTACTTTCAAGCAGTCGCGGTAGGTGCGTCAGCTTTCGCATGGTCGCGCGAGGAGCCGACGGATATTCAAACATTCATCTTTCTGTCTTTTGCCTTCACCGTCTTCGCTATATTGAACTGGCGCTTGGTCGTCAGTTCGCAGAAGGAGGCTGTAGTTGCTGCACAATGCGTCAATAACTTCGCAGCAGTTTCTGCACCACCTGTGCCGCCAGAGCTAACGCCAATGCTTGATTGTATTCAACCAGACCCCGCCTATCTCATTGGGTTCTGGCACGCCGGTCTCTCCATCGCTACTCTTATTGCTATCTGGTGGAGATACCACATTCTGTTATACGGGTGATGGCTCTAACCCATCATTCAAGCGGGACGCGCTAAAGTGCGCACCTTTAATTAATGTCCATAAAGGACCAGATCTTACAATCAAGCATCTGGCCTAACATTGCGCTCAACCGGAGCGCGGTTATAATGCGGTTTTGTTTTTCAGCTTTCCGTGCAGCGCCCGGTTAGCTCTACGTTGGGCGTCAAGTGGGCCAGAAAAACAAATTCACCACAAGGAGAATCACATGCTTTACAAAGGTAGCTGCCATTGCGGCAAAGTCGCGTTCGAGGTTGAAGGCGAGATAAAGGGTGCGGTTGCATGCAACTGCTCAATTTGTTCTCGTAAGGGATCACTTCTTTGGTTTGTTCCTCATGAGAAGCTACGGTTGAAAACCCCTGAGGAAGCTGCCAACACATACGAATTCAACAAACACATCATCAAGCACCGTTTCTGCCCGACATGTGGAATACATCCTTATGCAGAGGGCATTGATCCAAAAGGGAATCGCATGGCCGCCGTGAATCTGCGGTGCGTTGAAGAAATTGATCTTGCATCTATTCCCGTGCAAAATTTCGACGGGCGTTCGATGTGAACACGGTAAGTTGGGTTTAATGGTAGGTTGCGGGTGTGGAAGGATCCCAACATTTAATTTGCTCCGAAAATCCATGCCTGGGTACAACAGGATAACTTAACTGAAAATCCGTTGAACTTCTGATAACTGCTTGCAAAACGCATCCTCTTACGACAGTTTCTTCAAGGAAAATCATTTGTTTCTATTCCAAAACCAATCCGGTTTGCTATCGCGATCCCACAGGTACCTGATCAGGCAAAACCAGACGTGTCGGTGCTGCCTTTAATGGCTGTCTCTGCCCCTGTTTAAACCCGACTCGCCACAAGCGCACGGCGAATCCCATACAGGGTCAACGCTGCACAAACCATTTTCAGCGACTGGATCAGGGTAAGATCGTGCCAGGCCAGGGCCAGTACCGAATCAACCGCATGCAGCGACAACAGGTTCACCGTCGCCAGTCCAAGATAAATGCCGAAACAGGCCAGCCAGAATCGGCAGGGATGGCGGACTATAACAAGCCAAGCGAGAAAAAGCACCGTCGCGGCGGCGACTGTGCTGATTATCGCTTTTTGGAAAATGGCGCGTGAATAATAAAAGTCTCCCGCCCGCGCCAAGGCCCGCGCCTTGTCCCCTAAAACGGTCTCTAAATTGAATAATTCCCACAGGCAGGCGAATAGTAAGGCCACGGTCAAAATATGCCAAAAACGGTTCGTTGCACCGAGTTCGATTTTGTTAGCCCACGAGGACAGGCCTTTGTGCCATAAGATCGCCGTCATCAAAAATAACAAAGCAACGGGCAACCTGGTAATTAGTTGCGAACGCGGGCGTACCTCGGGGGCTTTTTTCAACGGCTCAACCTTCAAAGGCTTCATCGGCACAACTTGAATTTGGTTACCGGTTAGTTGCACTGAAATATAGTCAGTGGTGGCCGCTTGAGTATGGCTGTACCATTTTCCGTTTGGGCTCAGGTAAATGACAGCCTTGACATATCTGATACCGTTTTTCGGCGGTACAGGGATGTTAAAATCAAAGCTTCCGCCCTGCAGACCCACTGCCTTGGTTCCGCCGATGGACAGCAAACCTTCCGACACGTTATGCGTCTTTGACCAATTCAAGTCGACGTTCAACTTACACGGCTGCTTCTGCGGTGCAAGATGCAACCGAAGCGGCAGCGTGCCGCCCGCTTTCACCCATTGCGGAGCTTCCACCTTAAGCCATTCCGCCTGGGGCTCCAAACTATTCAATCCTCGCCAGACAGCAAAAGCAAGGGTAAAAAGCAAAAACATTCCCCTTATTACTGAAACAAATTTCCTATTCATTTTGGAACCAATGCAAGCTTACAAATTACCCACCAGATCGGGAACCAACGATACAATCGCGCTTTTTATCGCCGTCGCTGCGTTTTGGAGGCTGTCCTGTTCATCCCCATTCATATCGGGATGTAAATGGCGAACGATACCGCCCCGCCCTACCACCACCGGAATACTGAAGCAGTTATCGGTAATTCCCATCCACTCTTGGAAGCGTACGGACAGGGGCATGGTTCGGTTTTGGTCAAAGATAACGGCTTCAATGACAGTACAAGTGGCTGTCGCGATAGCATGGTCGGTGTAACCCTTAAGCCGATAAACTTCAAATCCGGCATCGATAACTTGATTGAACAGTTCCTGATGGCGGGGAGTATCGCGAATACGCTCCCCTCCGGCTTCCGCGCTGCTTAGGATAGGAAATTGGTTGGGGCCGTGCTCGCCAAGGATATAGGCGCGAAGGTCATCGGGATGGATATGCAATTCTTTTGAAAGCAAGGTGCGGAATCGGGCGGAATCGACCAAGGTGCCTACACCTACCACGCGACTGGGGGAGAATCCCGACAACTTCGATGCCGCATAGGTCATGACATCCACTGGATTGGTAACGATAATAAACACGGCTTTCGGATTATTGGTAGCCAACAGGGGGATCAATTCCCTGAACATGGCGGTATTTTTTTCGCCCAGTTGCATCCGGGAAGAGAGTACCTTTTCTTCCATGACCACCGATGCCGTGATGACAACGATATCGGCGTCCACGACGCGGTCATTGGTGCTCGCTTCTATATCCATCAACCGCGGACAGAAAGCCAAGGTGTGTTTCAAGTCAAGCGCATCGCCTTTTGCTTTTTCAGGGTTACGTCCTGCGATCACCAGGTGGTCGCAAAATTGTTTGAGCACCAACGCATAAGCGATGCTGGAACCCACACGCCCAGTCCCGATGATTGCGATTTTCATGGCGAACTTCCTTTGGGTTAGGTTATCGAAATTATAAGGCTAGCCTGCTATAAATTGGGGGAAAAATTAAGGATGACAGTACCACGTTACGTTGGGCTACCTAAAGGCGGTGTAACCCGCCAGAAGGATTTGTTGTCCCGAACTTACCCCCACGCTATCTTGCAAGTTCAGGGGAACTTTAGAGCCCCTTGGTTGCGCGCTAAAAGTTTGAAGTTTTTGTTCAAATCTAACATCTTAGATCAGATGGTTTTATCGCATTTTTTCTGGCGATCTTTTGCAATCTCATTTAAATATATTTCTAAACACTGATCGACCAAAGGTGATTTTTTCTTATAAGGAAATATTAGGCAAAGCAACCTTGCCAAATTTGCTACTATTTTTGTTCTTTTGATTAATTCTGCTTTAATATCTCCCTGGAAAGTAGGGAGTTGATTATCGTGAGCATATAGCAGTGTATTTCTTAATTCTGCTAATTCCTTAATGTGCTTATTGATCGAATCAGCGCCTTTAGTTTTCGCGTAATCTTTTAATTCTTTCTCAAATTTGTAGAGTTCCCTATCGTCTTGCTTGGCTATTTGATATAAGGGGGGATCTGGCGTTATATGCATATTCCCTGGAATTAAAATTCTAAGCCTTAAAAATGGCTTCGTTAACTCCTCGATATATAACTGGACTTGATTGCCTGATGTTCTAGATGGATCGAGAAACTGCCAAATTGCCGTACAAAACGGATACAGACCTTGTTTTTGAACGTGACTGTTTGCTTTCAATTTATCGGCATTAGTGTATTTTAGGTTTATTAATGCCATAAAAATCGCCCTTGCCATCTCTTCTTCCGCGGTGATTACCCGAAATAATGACATTTCTTCATCTAAATTTGATAAGAGCCATGCCTTCTCAAGATGAACGTATGCACTTAAAGCACAACATTTAACTAAACCAGTGGCTGTATTTACACATCTATAAACTTGCCTATCGAAATCACATAAAGGAATATTTTTCATTCAATATCACCGAATTTATTGTGATCAGAAAAAAAGTTTAGTGTTCGCCAATAAAGAGATAAATAATTCGCCAAAATTTTTATCATAATTCAGATTCAGTAACTCAAGCTCGACCTTACAACGATCCGGGTTGCATAACGCGCCGGAAAATACGAAGCCAGCAATACCAGCACGCTAACCAAACCTAGCCAAACCCATACTGCGGCCAATGAAAACGTAAAATCAAGCTGTATGCCCAACATGACCTTACCCATTTTTCTCGATAGCGGCCCTGCCAAAGCATAAGCCAACGGGACACTGATTAGCCAGGCCATAAGGCCATGGAAAAAACCTTCCAGCATAAACAACCTAAAAACCGTGCCTGAACTTGCGCCAATCGCGCGGAAAACGCCTATCTCACGCGTCCTTTGCAGTACGCCGATGGCCAGCGTTCCAGACAGGCCGATAGCGCCGACAGCGGCAATCAAAGTCGCAAGCCCCAACAACATGCTGGTGATGGGGCGAAATTGGTTCTTGGCAAATTGCCGTTGCTCCAGCTTGGCAGTGGTCGTGTAAAAATCTAACTTAATATGCTGTTCATCAAACTTTTCTTTTAAGGCATCGGCGTATTTTTTTTCTTCCTCAAGGGAATTAACATCCGCCGAAATCAAGGTAAATGAGCTCTGGCCAGTGCGTTGGGTAAGCGACTGTACCGTGTCTAAAGGTACATAAACGGGTTCAACGGCATAACCTGAACCGACAAACCAGCGATACAGCCCGATAACCTGCCATTCGGCACTTAAGCGACCAAACAGGTCAATATCGATAGTGTCGCCCGGTTTAATCCCATTCAACTCGGCGGTTTCCGCATTAAGCACCAGCACTTTTCGACCGCTATCCCTACTTTCAAACCAGCGACCGTCTGTAATAAGCGGCTTGTACATTGCCGTTTCCACGGGTAAGGCCACTAGTTGCGCACCTAAGCTTCCCGATTGGCGCAGCAATTCGTCGTTCCGTGCCAGCTCGGCCGGCAGCCTGTTCCATAATTCCACATCGGCCGTTTGCGGGACGGTGCGGACTAAATCTTGGACTAGAACCGATGGCTGATCGACGCTATAACCCAACCTAACTGCATAGCGGCTACGCGCCAACTCATTATCCAAGGTGAGGTTTACCGATTGGATCAAGCTGATTATCACTATGAAGAGGACACCGGCAATAATCAGTACGCTTTGCGTCCACAGCAATCTGGCTTTGCGGCGGAACAAATTACCTAAGCTAACAGCATAAAGCGTAGGCAACTTGCTGAAAAATTTGGTTTCAAGCCATCGGTCGAAACGGCTGCTGGCAAAATCCGCCCCCAACCCGTAACTGGCAATCGCACGACGGATCGACATGGATGAACCTCGCCAGATGGGCCACCAGGAAGCCAACAATGGCGTCAGCAAACCGCCTGCAACAACCAGCCACACGGAGCGGGATGAAAATTCAAAGCCGCTCATCTCGATGTTAAACAAAGCCAATAGCCATCGGCTGCTAAAATAAGCGGCAAATAGGCTTAGCGGCTCAGCCAGGGCTACCGCAACCATAGACAATACCAATACGATGCTTAGGTAAATTCCGGCGATAGTCGAACGCCTGGCGCCTAGCGATTTCATGATGCCGATCTGGTCGGTCTGCTGGGTGATCAGGGCTGCGATGGTATTAAGGATTAATACCGAACTTAAGCCCAAGGATGCCCAGGCCATCACCGTCAAGACCAAGTTTATGCCGGAAAAAAACGGCCTCCCCCAATGTTTTTCCGGGTTTTGTAACAATGTCGCATTAACGCCCACACCCAGGGAAGAGAGTTTTGTGCGGATTTTGCCCGCTACCAAACGCGCTTTCTCCTCGCTGTAAGGTTGGGATACCTGTACCAGTAATTGCCGAAAGGTGTTCGGTTTAATGCCGAAAACAGCCGCCGATTCGGGCGCAATAAAAAAATGCAGTTGTCCGCCAAACGGCGGAGGTTTGACAAAAGGGTGGCGAATAATGCCCTCTATAGGAAAAGATTGGCTTCCCTTTTCGGTTTCAAATTCAACGCTATCGGTTAATTTTAAGTCCGCAAATTTTGCCGACAGCCGTTCCAATGCCAGGGCATGATCGTGAGGCCACTGGCCTGAGGATAATGTCATCAAATCGAAAGATTGCGCCTTATAATCAGGCCGGAATAAGGCTGTACCCGTTTGCCACTGGCGATCCTTGGCCGTTTTAAAACGTACCGTAAATTGCGTCATCCTGTCGACATTGGCAACCCCGGGTATTGACTTGATTTGTTCCGCGACTGAAAAATCAATATCGGTTTTAAGGATTAAATTAATATGCGAAGGTTGCGATGCCTTATGGGAAGCGTCCATTTTACTTAGCTGCAGGTCAATCATCCCCAGCAAAGTGCCGACCACAAACATGCCTATGGCAATACTGGACACGGCCAGCAAACTGCGCGATTTATGCTCGATAAGGTCGGCACGGACCTTATGCCAATAATTATTCAAGGGCTATGCCCGGCTGTGTGGCCGTTTGACTGGCATCTGCTGTTTTGGCTTCCGTCTTTTGGTCCTCATGAATACGCCCGGAATGGATAGCAATTCGGCGCGATGCCGATTCGGCCAGCCCTTCATTGTGGGTAACCATAACCAGGGTTTTTCCTTGTTGCCGCAGTTGTAAGAACAACCCAAAGACGGCGTCGGCAGTTTTTTCATCGAGGTTACCAGTGGGTTCGTCCGCGACGACTAATTGCGGGTCGTTAGCTAAAGCCCGCGCAATAGCTGCCCGTTGTTGCTGTCCGCCGGAAACCTGGCTGGGCAGGTGCTGGGCGTGTTCGGAAAGACCGACCAGTTCCAATAAATACCGCGCCCTTTCCAAGCGTTGGCGTTTCGGTTTCGTCCCGACAAAGTCCATGGGCAGGACTATATTCTGCAAAAGGCTTAATGACGGCAGTAATTGAAAAAACTGGAAGACTATCCCGACATTCGCTCCCCGCCAAACCGATAATTGTTCTTCGTTCATCCTGTGCAACGCGCTGCCACAGACATTCACCTGCCCCTCGCTAGGACGGTCTATGCCTGCCAACAAATTCAACAACGTCGATTTGCCGTTGCCTGACGGCCCGACAATCGCCACGAACTCCCCTGGGTCGATATCCAGGCATATGTCGTGTAAAACCATCTGCTTTATATGGCCGTTCGCATACGCTTTATAAACATTTTTGAGGCTGATGATGTGGGTCATGAGCAAAGTTAGCTGGATAAATAGTGCTGCTGTGCCATAAAATGATGAATTTTATCATGTAGCACCCTAAGAGGACACATGGCATCATGACCACAATCCAGCTATTCTGGCTAATCCTCGGCACATCCTGGGCTGCTATTGAAATCGTCATCGCACTTAAAACCCGCGTGAAATTTACAACAATAAGTCATTTGGAATACCGCTCCGAACGGTTGATCTGGATGGTTGTGGCTTTCTCCCTGTCCTCGGCGCTTTGGGTTAAACAAATGCACTTGGCAATGCTGCCGATAACAATTTTTTATCGCCAACTTATAGCCATTGTGCTTTTTATTTCCGGTTTGGCTTTGCGTTGTTATGCGGTGTTTAGCCTAGGGAAATTCTTCAGCACTTCGGTTGTGACCCGCGAACAGCATATCCTGGTTGAGCGTGGCCCTTATCGATTTATCAGGCACCCGGCTTATACGGGTTTGTTTATTAGTTTTTTTGCCGCTGGATTTGCCATGGGGGATGCGCTGGCGTTACTGACATTGATTAGCCCAATCGCTTATGTTTTAACGCAACGCATACGCATTGAAGAAAAATGGCTAACCGACCATTTTGGCAAAGTTTACGGTAACTACAGCCTCCGTACTAAAAAATTGCTTCCCTGGATTTATTAGCGGGTTAAAATTGTGTTTTAAGTTGAATCCAAGCTGTGAAATCATAAGACCTATCGGCCTACATTCATATCAAGAATTTACCGCCATTCTTAATAACTACAATAAAAGCGACAAGTTTATTCCAATAACATGCAAGAAAAACATATTGTTATCGTCGGCGCGGGTCCCGGCGGCCTGTGCGCGGGGATGCTCTTAAGCCGTCGCGGCTTTAAGGTATCGATCTATGAAAAAAACCAGGACGTTGGGGGAAGGAACCGGCCGATTCGCCTGGACGGGTTTGTCTTCGACACCGGCCCCACTTTTCTTTTGATGAAATACATACTGGACGAAGTGTTCCAACTCTGCGGGAAACGCAGCGAAGATTACCTGGAATTTACCAAGCTAGACCCGATGTACCGCCTGCTATTTTCAGACCGTGCCGTGGATGTGTATTCCGACCGCGACCTTATGCGTGCCGAATTGCAACGGACTTTTCCCGAAGGCAGCGCGGGTTTCGACACCTATCTCAAGAAAGAAGGCGAACGCTTCCGTAAGCTTTACCCTTGCATCAAGCGCGATTACTCCAGCCTAAAATCATTTTTTTCGATGGATTTGATTAAGGCTTTGCCGTATCTGGCGCTTAACCACAATGTTTTTTCCAATTTGGGCAAGTACTTTAAAGAAGAGAAAATGCGGCTAGTATTTTCATTTCAATCCAAATACTTAGGCATGTCGCCTTGGGAATGCCCCGCCCTTTTTACTATGCTGGCTTATCTTGAACATGAATACGGCATTTATCATGTCAAAGGCGGGCTGAACAAAATCGCGGATGCGATGGCTAAAGTGATAACAGAGCAAGGCGGCACGATCCATACCAATACGCCTGTTGAATCCTTAATCATTGAAAACAAAACTGTAAAAGGTGTTCGCTTACCAGACGGCGCTGAAATTTTAGCCGACGAAGTGATTGTCAACGCCGATTTCGCCTACGCCATGAGCCATCTGGTTAAGCCCGACGTCCTTACAAAGCATAGCCCGGAACGTCTGAAAAAACAGGAATACTCATGTTCGACGTTTATGCTTTATTTAGGGTTGAATAAGCGCTACGACATCCCGCACCATACGATTGTTTTTGCCGATGACTATAAGACCAACATCGGCAACATTTTCCGCAAAAAGACCTTAACCAAAGACTTCTCTTTCTATGTCCACAATGCCTCGGTAACCGATGGCAGCCTAGCGCCGGAAGGCAAATCAGCCCTGTATATCTTAGTCCCCATGCCTAACAACCAAAGCGGTATAGACTGGGATAAAACTTGTGCCGATATGCGTGAACAGGTCCTGGATACGTTAGGCAAACGAATGGGCATGGAAAACATACGCGAGCAAATCCTTTGCGAAAAAATCATCACCCCCTTAAGCTGGGAAACGGAAGAAAATGTTTTCATGGGTGCGACGTTCAGCCTTTCGCACAAATTCAGCCAGCTATTGTATTGGCGGCCACATAATAAATTTGAAGAGCTCGACCAATGCTATTTGGTGGGCGGCGGTACCCATCCAGGCAGCGGCTTACCGACCATTTATGAATCGGCGCGGATATCATCAAACTTGATTTGCCAAAAGCACGGGGTCAGTTATAGCGAAGTCGATTGCCGTCCCGTCCAGGTTTAAAAATGGGCGATTCTATACAGGTAATATCCCCGCTGGATGAACGAGTCCTAAACACTTACCCGATAACGGGTGGAGAAGAAATAACCCAAAAAATGGCAACCGCCCGCTTGGCGGCAACCATTTGGGCCGTATATCCTGTAGAAAAGCGTGTTGCCCTGCTTTCGCAGTTAAAAGCACTAATCCTGGCGGATTGCGATGAGATAACGGCGGCTATCATGTCAGTCACGGGTAAAGTAAAGACCGAAGCCTTACTGGGGGAAATTTATCCAGTGCTGGCATTGCTTAGTTACTATGAATCCAATGCCGCCCGTATTCTCGACCCTTGCCGATTGGCCACGTCGCCTTTGGCTTTCCCCAGCGCCAGCGCGCAATTCGAACGCCGTCCCTATGGCGTAACCGCCATCATTTCTCCCTGGAACTTCCCGTTTCAGCTAACCTTAAGCCCGCTGCTTACCGCTCTTTTCAGCGGCAATGCGGCGATTTTTAAGGCTTCCGAGTTAAGCATCCCGGTTGGTGAATTAATTATCCACTTATTTGACCGTATTGCATTACCTGAAGGCTTGGTGCAACACGTGATAGGCAAAGGGGAAACCGGCGGACAACTGATAGACAGCAAGCCGGATTTGGTGTTTTTCACCGGCGGCGTGAAAACGGGCCAGACAATCATGGCGAAAGCCTCACAACACCCGATACCCGTTATCCTCGAACTGGGCGGCAAAGACGCCATGCTGGTATTTGACGATGCCAACCTGGAACGTGCTTGCAATGCGGCCATGTACGGCGCATTCAGTAACAGCGGGCAAGTCTGTGTGGCGACAGAACGGCTTTATGTCCAAGAAACCTGCTATCCCGAATTCGTTAAGACGCTGCAAGACGCTGTTGCCAAACTAACCGTCGGCCACGGGCCGGAAGGCGATTTGGGGGCATTGACTTCCCTGGACCAATACTCGATTGTCGAAGCGCATTACCAGGATGCTATCGCAAAAGGCGCAAAAGCCTCTTCGCCCTTGCAACTGAATGGCCGTTACCTAAAGCCAGTCGTGTTGTGGGATGTGACCCACGATATGCGTATCATGCGCGAAGAAACTTTTGGCGCCTTGTTGCCGGTAATGACGTTCAATTCCGAAGAAGAGGCCGTCCGCCTTGCCAACGACAGCGATTACGGCTTGAATGCCAGTGTTTGGAGCACCGATATCGATAAGGCCGAACGCGTAGCCCGACAGTTACAAGTCGGCAACTGGGCAGTCAACGACGTCATTAAAAACATAGGCCACGCCGGTTTACCTTTCGGGGGGGTAAAGAACAGCGGTTTTGGCAGGTATCATGGCGCTGAAGGCTTGCGCAACTTCACCTACACAGTCTCGGGGCTTACCAGCCGCAGCAAACTGAATGACGAACCAAACTGGTTCCCCTATTCCGACCTGCGTTATCAGCAAATGAAAGGTTTTATCGATTTTATCTTTGGCGGCGGCACATTATGGCAACGCATTACCCGTAACTGGATGGAATTACAGGCATTTCGCGGCTATGCCCAATCCAATGCGCGGCAACACTGGGAAAACTTTATGATAAGCCTATTTAGAAGAAGGGATTACTGAATGAACGTTAAGCAAGGCAAACTGGGGATAGATAAAAAAGTTGTCGTGATCGGCGCTGGCCTAGGTGGGTTGTCAGCCGCCATATCGTTGGCAACCGAAGGTTTTAGCGTCGATTTACTGGAAAAAAACGACAAGGTTGGCGGTAAGCTGAATATCCTGGAAAAAGACGGTTTTACCTTCGACTTGGGGCCTTCTATCTTGACCATGCCGCATATCTTCCAAAAACTGTTCACCCATGCCGGTAAAAAAATGGAAAATTACGTCAGCATCCAAACGGTTGAACCGCATTGGCGTAATTTCTTTGATGACGGCAGCACACTGGATTTAAGTTCAGATCCCGTCCGCATGAAGCAGGAGCTGGATAAACTCGGGCCTAATACGGCAAAAGAATTCGAGCAATTCCTGGCTTACTCGAAAAAACTCTGCGAAATCACTGAACAAGGCTATTTTGACAAAGGCTTGGATACTTTTTGGGAATTGATCAACCATTATGGGGCTGTCCGAAGCTTACTGGATTTCGACGTATTCCGTTCGATGGACCAGGGCGTCAGGCGTTTTATTAAAGACCCTAAGCTGGTCGATGTCCTCAATTACTTTATTAAATACGTCGGTTCGTCCCCTTACGATGCCCCGGCATTGATGAACTTACTACCTTACATCCAATTCGGCTACGGCCTTTGGTATATCAAAGGCGGCATGTACGGCATGGCGCAAGGACTGCAAAAACTGGCGGAAGAACTGGGCGTCAATATCCGGGTTAATGCCGAAGTCGCAGAAATTACGCAAAGTGGAAACCGAGTTACCGGGGTGCGCCTAACTAATGACAGCCATATTCCTGCGGACATCGTCGTCTCCAATATGGAAGTTATCCCGGCTTATAAAAAACTGCTGAAAAACCAGGAGCAGGAAGTCCGCCGCCTGCAACGGTTTGCACCGACTTGTTCAGGGCTGGTTTTACATCTCGGCGTTGACCGCCTTTACGAACAGCTTGCCCACCACAACTTCTTCTACTCCGACCATCCGCGCGAGCATTTTAAGTCGATATTCCATAACAACCGCTTGTCCGATGACCCCACCATCTATCTGGTTGCACCGGTAAAGAGCGACCCCTCCCAAGCACCCAAAGGATGCGAAATCATTAAGGTGTTGCCGCACATCCCCCATATCGATGCGGAACGCCCATTGCAAGCGGAAGATTATGCGGCATTCCGCGAACGGGTCTTGGTCAAACTGGAACGGATGGGCCTGACCGACTTAAGGAAACATATCGTCTGTGAAGAAAGCTGGACACCGGTGGACATTCAGCAACGCTATTATTCCAACCAAGGCTCGATTTATGGTGTCGTGGCAGACCGCTTCAAAAACCTGGGCTTCAAAATACCGCAGCGTAGCAAGCAGTTCAAAAACCTTTATTTTGTCGGCGGCAGCGTCAACCCAGGCGGAGGTATGCCGATGGTAACGCTGTCGGGTCAATTGGTAAGGGATAAAATTTTGGCTGATCTCAATAAATAAGGCTCTCGATCCACATCGAATCCCTTGATAACCAATCGCCAAAACAATTATTGCATTATTTTTTCGAGCGCTTGTTTTAATGGTTCGAGGTGGACTTTTACTGTTTCCTAAACCATTGCAGGATCAACACCCAAATACTCGTGCGCTAACACATTTCGCATACCGCCGATATCTCGCCAGGGTACTTTAGGTTGTTCCGCCGACAAAGTTTCAATACCAAAATCCTTAAGCGCTTGACCGATTATCTCCAGATTGCGAACCACTGCGTCTTGCGTTTTTCTATCGGCCAAAAAACTGGTCAGATCGTAACCTTCGGTATAAGACTGAATCAATCCTATGCTTTCCAATGCTGCAGCAATGAAAACAAATCGATCTTTCATAACGCGACAGCTTCTTGTAAAATCCGTTGGCGCAGGTATCTGTTCAAAGCTCGTTCACTGACAATATCAACTTTACGGCCTAGTTTTGTGGAGAGCGCATCAATAAGGCCAACCTGATCCAATAACGTTGAACCTGGAAGAAAATCGACCAACAAATCAATATCACTATCTTCACGTTCCTCACCGCGCATCACAGAACCGAACACACGGACATTGACAGCGTGATAATGATGGGCAATATCCAAAATACTCGCTTTATGCTTCCGTAATATTTCATATAATTCAGGCAATTAAAATCACTCCTCCCCTTTCCTATACTTTGCACCTTAAGGTGTGTGAACATAGAAGACTGTGGTTTTGTTCTCGACAGATGCCTCTAAAACATTTCACTAATCACATGGATTCTATAGTTGTTTAAGATTGCAAGTATAAACTTTTTGCCATGAAAAACCTAAGTGCAAAACTGTTTCGCGGCAGCAAACCGTCAAACCTTTGAATGTTGGTGGATTGCCTATCGGCGAATCCACCTTACAGCTTTCACGCCAAGATTTCAGTAAATTCATCAACCACATTCTATAGCGACTTAATATATTTTTGTGATTTTTCCAACAAACTTTCCCCCAACCTACCTGCTCTTGCAATTACAGAAATTGTTTGATCAATATTAGCTACAAATTCTTTAAGCTCAGATGCCATGAACACCTTTGAGCGATTAAATATCTTTTCTATTTTTGGAAGAGACTCCATCGTGTCTATTAGGGATACAAAACCTTGCCGGCCTTCAAATGCCGATTTCTCAACTCCTAATAAGGTATCTAAAAATACTCGTAATTGTTTTTCTCCATCGTCGTCATCAATCTCCAAGTTTCCGCCAAGTAAGTATTCAAGGCCGCTTTCACTTTCTTTAAGATGCAATCTATATTTCTCATTCTGAGGTTTTAAAAAAGCACCAAATTTTTGAAGATGAGTTGATAGCTCACTAACTATATTTCTTTGTTGTTTTGTAGAACATTTCCCAGAAGTCAGCTTTTCTCCAGCTTCAGTGATTTCTGGGGTGATTTCATGCACTAATTTTTTTCCTACTTCTGTAACAATCTCACCCAACTGTTCAAAACCATCTTCAAGCTTGACTCTATAATCTAGCAACCCTAGCTCTTCGTCAGAATTTTCTGACTTATTGTCATTTTGAAAAATGACTAGCCAATTCTTTTGGTCATTTATACTCCCAAAATCCTTGACTGGGTTACCGAAAGGTAGATTTCCATTAAATGCTTCAATTGCCAATTCCTCTAATTCTTTTTTTGCTTGATTCATCTTTGCGAAATGAATGCTATAACCAATTACTCGGTATGAGCGTAAATCAAACGGAAGATCATCAATTTCTTGCGTTATCAGAATTACTTTTTTATTGAGAGCGTGAGCAATACCCAATTCATAGTAAACATTTGGGTTTGCTCCAGTCAGATCAGCAACAAGCAGATCGCTCGATATGATACCTTCTACAATATCGCCAATAATATTTCTTTGGTTTTTAATGTCATCTGCTCGTTTAACTGTAAAACCAGCACTAACTAAACTTTCAGATATGAGATATTGATAAACATCAGCAAATTCCTCCGCAAAAGGCATAAGAACAAAAGCTATTTTTTTATCCAAACTCGTCATCTCCCTTAATTAATTTGTAGTGTCATAAGATAAGCTGAACGAACGAAAACACATTGTTCCTCGAAATATCTTTCATTCGGTTTTATAGTCAGAACGCCCCTGCGAAGCAGGGGGCTTGACGGTTGTTAGCAGTCCCAAGGACTGCCAGATTGCACCAATTGATGAAATTTGGAGCAGCCCCAAGGGCTGCCAAAAATCACCCCCTAAAAATTACCTTTTTCATCAAATCCTTTACTGTCTAACTGCTCCTGATTTCTGATGTAGGCGCGAATTTGTGACTCCTCAAATCCTACCGTTGAAACCGCATAACCTCGTGCCCATAAGTTCTCCCCATTGAAATTGCGCTGCCTCCCGCTGAATTGCCGTGCAACGGAAATTGCACTTTTCCCTTTTAGGTAACCGACCACCTCAGCAACAGAATACTTCGGTGGTATGCGTATTAGCATGTGCACATGGTCTTGAACCATGTGCCCTTCCACAATTTTACAATTGCGCTGGGCTGCAAGTTCATGGAACAAAGACCCAAGATACCCGCGTATCTTGCCATACAACTCTTTTTTCCTTCCTTTCGGAATAAACACCAGGTGATATTTGCAACCCCATTTCGAATGGCTTAAGCTTTCGTAAGATGATGATGTTGTCATTATGATTTCCCCTTGTGACCGTCAAGCCCAAGGAAAAATTACAACATCATCTCTTTATTAACCACCTTCTATACTGAATCTAAAGGCCAAGCCTTGGGAGTCCACTAGTCAAACTAGTGGCTTACCTGTCAACGAGTTAAAACTTCACAAGTCCGAATCAATAATTGTATAGTTTCCCAGGATTGCTGCACCAACGAAACAACTCACCGTAATGGTGCAGCCTAAAAAACAACGCACAAATTCAATGCATGAAGCCTGAATAGTCATAGCTATTTGTCGTCTATACGCATTTCATAACACATTGTAATCCTATATAAATTTAGGGGATACTTTTTATAAGTAAACTGGCATGTTGTGTGCTTAATTTAATCTCAGCCACTACAGGTTTTAATTAATTGAAAGTAACAATCGCGTTTTGAAAACTCTCGACATTAAATTCCTAATCAAATTAATCTACTGCGGAAAAATAACTTAAGTATTTTTGAAGCCTAACGATAAAGCCCATCAGCCTATTCCCCTCGCCAATACGGAAATAAGGCAAATGATTGCATCCGTTAGCTTTTGGTTAAGGGTAGTTGGGCAATTGATATGAATGGGCGGCCGGACAGAAGCTTTTTTGTTCGTTAACCTGGAATTACAAGCCTTTCATTTAAGCATCTTAGTTGTCTTCGACTAAGAAACCGTACACAAATGCGACGAAACTTTCACAGATTTTTTCTGTGGATAACTACTTAAAACAATTTCTTAAACCCCAGGAAACTGCATTTAGGAAGGGATGGATTTTAGGCAAGAAGATTTAAACCGTTAACGGGATACTTAAACCAGAAACAATCAATCAGTTGGTGATGGCAAATAACTTCTATCAGATATTTTTACTGTACGGAACACGCCGAAGCCGTCACGAAAAATGGCTATAAAACGCTGAAGCTAGGACTGGGCCAAAAAATGACCGTACTATCACAAACCATCACGTCCACCAGGTTTTCTGAGCAGGAACACTTACAACATTTCAAGCAACTTATAAAAGAGAAAGATCTCGAACTTAAGCAAAAATTCGATCCCCATAGTTCAGTTGCCGACCTGCTCAAGGAAAAATCCGATTTTATCGACGGACTACTGCGTTCTAGCTGGCTGCATTTTCTTGACGGCTATGCCGATAATTTATGCCTGATTGCGGTGGGTGGCTATGGCAGAAGGGAGCTTTTTCCTCATTCCGATATTGATATTGTTATCTTATTAGATCATAACAGCATTTCCGTTTATCAAGAAATTTTAACCAATTTCACGACTTTCCTTTGGGATATCGGTTTAAAACCGGGGCAAAGCGTCCGCACGGTTGAAGAGTGCGTGGCCTCCGCAACAAACGACCAGACCATCATGACCAATATCATGGAAAATCGGCTGATTACGGGTAGCGTTGCCCTTTACCAAAAACTGAGGGACGAAATTACCCCCGATAAAATCTGGCCATCGGACCAGTTTTTTGCGGTCAAAATGTGGGAGCAACTGTTGCGCCACGCGAAATACCACGATACTGCCTATAATCTCGAACCCAATATTAAAGAAGGCCCGGGGGGGTTGAGGGACCTGCAAGTGATTACCTGGGTCTTTAAGCGGCAGTACAATTCAGAAACATTAAGGGAATTGATTAAGCACGGTTTTCTGCCGGAATCCGAATACAACCAACTTTTTTCCGGGCTGCACGTATTGTGGCGGATTCGTTATGCTTTGCATTTGCTTACCAATAGCAGTGAAGACCGCCTGAGTTTCGACTACCAACGGGATCTCGCCCGGCAATTCGGCTTTAGCAAGGAAAACCAGCAATACAACGAGGATGTTGAACAATTCATGCAGTTTTACTTTAAAACCATTGTGGAATTGCAACACCTTAACGAAATGCTGTTGCAGTTATTCCAGGAACGCTTTGTCGTTACCGAAACCAGTAAGCAAACAGAACCTTTCGATGACCGCTTTATCATCATAAACGACTATCTCGAAGCCAAAGATGAACAGGTTTTTGAACGGCAACCCCTGGCCTTATTCGAAATCTTTCTAGTCCTGCAAAAAAATCCGGCACTGAAAGGTATTCGCGCGACGACGATCAGGTTGATCCGAAAAAACTTGTACCTTATCGACGAGAACTTCCGCCTAAACAAAGCCGCCAACCATCTGTTTATGGAGATTTTCCGGCAACCGCATGGGCTAACCACGCAACTGCGCCGGATGAACCGCCACGGGGTGTTGGCGGCTTATCTATCGAGTTTTGCCAATATTGTTGCGAGGATGCAATACGACTTGTTCCATATTTACACTGTCGATGAACACACGCTTTTTGTTATCCGTAACTTGCGCCGCTTCGCACTCGAAAAACACCGGGATGAACTACCTTTTTGCAGTGAAATTTTTGTTTTAATTAAAAAACCGGAAATACTTTACATCTCGGCGCTCTTCCATGATATTGCCAAAGGCCTAGACGGCGATCACTCAAAGCTTGGCGAAGACATTGTTAGGGATTTTTGCCGCCAACACAACTTCACCGCCCAAGATATTAAACTCGTCACCTGGTTGGTTCGGAACCATCTGGTAATGTCCATGACCGCCCAACGGACCGACATCAGTGACCCGGATATCATCCAGAAGTTTGCCCAAAAAGTCGGCAGTATCGAATACCTTGACCATTTGTACCTGTTAACCGTTGCCGATATTCGGGCCACTAATCCCGGCTTATGGAACGCCTGGAAGGATTCGCTCCTGAAAGAACTTTACTCGACAACCCGGAGCACCCTACGTAGGGAATTACAAAATACGCTTACCCTGGATGACCGAATCCAAGAAAACAAAAAGGAAGCCCAACATGAATTGTGTAAGCTCGGCTTCACCGAAACAGCACTGGAAAAAGTCTGGCAACATGTTAACGATGATTATTTTTTACGGTATTCAACTGATGAAATAGTCTGGCAGACATCGGCCATCGCATCGGCCAGCGACAGCGACCTTCCGGTGGTTATTTTACGTCCGCAAACTCGCCGGGGTAATGCGGAAGTTTTTGTTTACGCAAAAAATGTGGAGACATTATTTTCTATCAGCACAGCAACCCTGGACCAATTAGGCCTTAGTATCCTTGATGCCAGGATCATGACCACCAAAGATGATTATGTCCTCGATTCTTTTAATACCTTCCAAGTGCTTGAACAATCCGGCCAACCTGTCAGCGAGGATTTTCGAATCTCCCATATTTGCAATACCTTGCGTAACAACCTGCTGCATCAACAGATTAAGGAGCACATCAATATCCATCGCCTGTCCAGGCAAGCCAAATACTTCCCGATTCCGACAGACGTGCAGTTTCACCCCGATTCGCAGAACAACCAGACGATACTCGAACTGATTACGACAGACCGCCCAGGCCTGCTTTCCCAAATCGGCCAAGTTTTTTACAACGAAGGCATCAATCTGCATAGTGCAAGGATAACCACTATCGGGAGCCGGGTTGAAGACATGTTTTATATAACGAATTTACAATTGCAGCCACTCACCGACCTAAGCAAACAACAACAATTGCGGGAGGCGTTGGTTTCTGCTCTGGATGGGACCATTCAGGATAAAGCAACTTTCATCAAGCCATAAACTATTCGCTATTAATAGCCAATATCAATAATTTACAATTAATTATTTGGATGCGCTTTGCGAATGGGCGTAGGGTATCCTCAACCATGAATTTAAACTCAAGTAAAAAAACTGTGGCGACCTTATTCCACCTTCCTAAAAATCATCCGCAACGCTTTGTGCTCCATAATGAAGTCCACGCACGCGCATCGTTTAATATCAAATTGCCTGTAAGGGCTAGCCATCTTGCTTTATTGCTGAGTAACGATGAAAAAACCCAGGAGCGACAGCATTTGATAACGCTTTGTGAACGCTTTGGAGCCGCCCTGCCAGAGAAAGAAGCGGACCACTTTAGCGCTGCCTTTAATTCCTTTCAAATGCGCTGGGAACAGCACGGCGAATTCAGCACGTATAGCTTTTATGTCCACGATAGCCCACAAGATCCTTTTGAAGGTTCCGCCTTGAATAAAGTGCCGGTGGATTGGCTGGCGCAATTAACCGGGCAGGTCATTGTGGCTGCACACACCACCATAGTCTCCGCAACCGATATAAATTTTGACGAGAATACGGATATAACATCCCTCGCCCCTTACTTTCCGGACAGCTCGATAATCGGCTCAAAAGTTACCGGCGGCGCCGCTTCGGTATTCACGGACTTTCGCATCCACGTGGATGGGTTTTGCCGTTTTTTGATTATCAACCATGGGCTAAGGCCAGAACAGGCAGGGCGCCTATTGCAACGGCTATTTGAAATCGAAGTTTACCGGGTCATGGCATTGCTGGCATTTCCCATCGCGCGCAAACTGTACCCGACGTTGAATAAGTCTGATCGGCAATTGTTTGCGATCACCAACGCTATGACATCGCCAGAGAATAACGATGCTGAATTATTGGATGAATTGACCACATTGGCAGCCGAAGTGGAAAACCATATCTCCAGCAACCAGTTTCGCTTTGCGGCGGCCAGCGCCTATTACCAGTTGGTCGAACAACGGGTAAACGACCTGCGCGAAGTCCGCATTCAAGGCATCCAGACCGTGGGCGAATTTATCAAAAGGCGGCTGGAACCGGCGATGAATACCTGCTCATCGGTTTCGCACCGGTTTACCCTGCTATCGGAACGCGTCAGTAATGCCGGCCAATTATTGCGTACCCGCGTCGACATCATTCTCGAGCGGCAAAACCAAAGCCTGCTTTCGTCAATGGCTTTGCGTGCAAAAATGCAACTGCGCATGCAGCAAATGGTAGAAGGCATTTCGATGGTCGCCATTACCTATTATGTGACCAACCTTATCGGTAAAATTGCCGAAGCGTTACATATCGTCGGCTGGAAAATCAACCCGCAACTCGTTGAAGGCGTTTCCATTCCCATTATTTTGCTGATAACAGCGATTGGCATTAAACGGATCCATACAATCATCGCAAATACTATTGAATAACAGGTATAACAGGGCAAAAAATTGCCCCTCCGATGATATCCGAAACCGTTTACAGGGTTCCTATGAATAAACCGGGTGATTCATTTTAAATTTAGCACATCAGCCTATATGTCAGCCATATACAACCACAGATTATTCCGGCTGCAATTGTTTGATTTGGATATGCAGGACTAGCCACGAGCCGAATACGGCCAATAATGTTGATGCGGCCAACAAAACGAAGGTTTCGGTATAGCTAAAAAACAGAAGATGGAAAGCGCTTTTATACAAACCGGATAGGTTTTCTACCGACGGCCTCAGGATCAACATCATGATTGTCACGATAAACCACCCGAAGATGCCCGAAATAAAACCGATCCAAAAACCCGTATATAAAAACGGGCGCTGGATAAAACTATTTGTGGCACCGACCAGTTTGGCTATGATTATCTCGTTGCGGCGGTTATGAATTTCCAAGCGTATAGTGTTGCCTGCGATAAAAAACACGGTCAACCCTAACAATACGGCGAGCAGGATGGCGCTAAGCCGGGCAGTCGCGACAATAGACTGTAAGCGTTCCACCCAAGCCATATCCATCTGGGCGAAATCGACCTCGGTAGATTTTTTTAGGTCTTCAAATAACTTTGTTAAGGCGTCTTTATCGGTTAGTGCATCTTTCGGCAAAACTTCGATAACAATCGGCAACGGGTTTTTTTCCAGCACATCAATGGCATCGCCGAATCCGCTAAACCCCTTGAATTCCTCCATAGCCTGCTTTTTGGTGATCAGCTTTACATCCTGGACTTCAGTTTTTTTACGAAGCTTATCGGCATATTGCTTGGCACGGGCTTCTGAAATTTCATCGCGCAGGAACAAGGAAATTTGATTGCTGGCTTCCAATCCTGCGGTCAATTGCTGCAAATTGACGACAACCAGGTAAAAACCGCTTGCCAATGCGATTGCGATTGCTAGCACGCCTATCGTCATCGTCGACGTAAAAGGCTTGGAAAACAAGCGGCCAAGGCTTGAAAATAGCGATTGCGCATGTTGGTCCCGGTAAGCCAGCAACCGTTCCTTGAAGCTCCCGCCCGCTTTGGTATTCTGGCGAACTTCCTGTTTTACCTGGGCTTTGGCTTTATGCGGATATTTATCAACCTGCCTCATCGCTTAACTCGCCACCAATTGCCCGTGATCCAACCTTAAGACGCGATGGTTCATTTGCTTAATCAAGGAAATATCGTGGGAGGCGATCAGGATAGTGACGCCGACATTCTGGAATTGTTCGAATAGCAACATGATTTCCGCAGATAATTCAGGGTCGAGGTTGCCGGTTGGTTCATCCGCAATAATCATGGGAGGCTTATTGACGACCGCCCTGGCGATCCCAACGCGCTGTTGCTCCCCGCCGGACAATCCCAAAGGGAATTTTTTTTCTTTCCCCAACAAACCCACTTTATCCAAAGCGGCACGAACCCTACGGCTGATTTCGTGATGGCCGTAGCCCGCAATCACCAAGGGCAAGGCCACATTATCGAACACCGTCCTGTCAGTCAGCAACTTATAATCCTGATAGATAAAACCCATTTTCCGGCGGACATAAGGGACATGACGCTCCTTGACGGCGCTTAATTTTTGCCCGTCCAGGACGATGTCGCCGCGGGTAACGCGCTCCATGACCGCAATTAATTTCAGTACTGTGCTTTTACCTGCACCGGAATGCCCGGTAAGGTAAGCGATTTCTCCCCTCTTAAGGTGAAAACTGACATTCTTCAAGACATCCCCGGTTTCGGCATAACGCTTGCCGACATTTTCAAATTTTAACATGGCTGGGGTCAGTCCTTCACGAACAAGGCGTCCACGAACGTTTCCGCATTAAAATCTTGTAAATCGTCAATGCCCTCTCCTACGCCTATGAAACGAATAGGTATCCCCGATTGTTTGGCCAATGCAAAAATCACCCCTCCTTTCGCGGTGCCGTCAAGTTTGGTCAAGACCAAACCCGTCAGGCCGATTGCCTCATTGAAAAGCTTTGCTTGCGACAAGGCATTTTGGCCGGTGCCCGCATCCAAGACCAAGATGACTTCGTGGGGTGCGGTTTCATCCAGCTTAGCCATGATACGTTTAACTTTTTTCAATTCTTCCATCAAGTTATCTTTGGTGTGCAGCCTTCCTGCGGTATCGGCGATCAGGACATCGACACCTTTTGCTTGCGCGGATTGGATACCGTCATAAATCACGGAGGCGGAATCGGCTCCGGTATGTTGTGCGACAACGTGGATGTCGTTACGCTGTCCCCAGATTTGCAATTGCTCTACCGCCGCCGCCCTGAAGGTATCGCCAGCCGCCAACATGACGCTATGCCCTTGTGCTTTAAGGCGTTTGGCAAGTTTGCCTATCGTGGTTGTCTTACCCACACCGTTCACACCGACGACCAAAATAACAAATGGGTTGTCCTGTTGCGGAATCCTCAGCGGCTTGCTGCAAGGCGCAAGAATACCCAACAATTCTTGTTTTAAGGCTGACGTTAATGCATTGGCATCGCCCAATTGCTGGCGTTCCAGGCTTTGGGTAAGGCGGTTGATGATTTTGGTGGTGACATCGATACCGACATCCGCCATTAGCAGGCTGGCTTCAATCTCTTCCAAAAGGTCGGCATTGATGTTTTTTTGGCCCGGCAAATTAGCCAACAAACTGCCTAAACCTGTCCGGGTACGAGCCAATTGGGTTTTAAGGCGTAAATAAAGCGATTCCGGTGCGGTTTCTACATAAGGTTCTTCTAAATCCGCTTTGACAACTTCGGGTTCCGCCGTTTTCTGCCCTGGCTTGGCTTCAAGGCTTTCTGGTTCAGGCTTGATTTCCTTGGCTGGGGCCAGTGCCTCGGCAAAACCATAACGGCTATAAAAGCTAATCGAAATCAGCGGCAGCATTAGCAACGCCGCAAAGACGGTATGGGCAAGCACCACCCACAACGGCATCGCAAATTTAAAACCGACAACCCCCAAACCCACCTGCACAAACAGCAGGAAGCTTAGCCATAACCCGGATATCCGTATTGCTTTCGGGCATTTCGGGTTTGTGGCAACCAGCATCAGCCAGTTCAATAAGATGAAGCTCGCTAACGCGACAACCCTGTGTAACCAATGCACCGCGACCTGGGCTTCGTCAGAACTATTGCCGTATCCAGTCATCAAGCCATCCAATACGCCTTGATAATCCGCCTGCGGCCACCATTGCCCGTTACATTGCGGGAAGCTGGTACACGCTAATGTCGCATGGTTGACAGTAACCAAACTGCCCAATACGATTTGCAACAACAACAAAACCATGCAGAAGCGGGCAAACCAGACCGGCCCAGCAGGGTTGGCCAAATGCGAAATTTCAGGGTTAAGCCGTAAAAATAGCCAGAAATATACCCAGAAAATTGCCATACCTGACAACAAATGCCCCGTCACCAGGATCACCAGTTCAGGGGCTTTCAATATCCCAACCCCCAACGCGACCTGGAAGCCTAACAAAACAATCAAAGCCAATGATGCCGTTACGGCTGCCGCCCGACATCGGGCTTGCCACCCTGACATCAGAAACACAACCAATGAAACAACAGCCAAACCGTAAGCGCTATGGACATGGAGCCCATGAAGTTGAATGCCGCCAAGCAAATATTCCGGGGCATATAATCTGGCGAGCGAACCGGCCAAAATGACGAAGGACGCCAAAATCAAGCCAAACGTTGTTATTTTTCTATACATAGTTCCTTTAACCAATTTGTGAAATTCGCAATAAGTGCATGAGATCACTTTTTACTTTATAGGGGTCGAAACCGGGTTCGTATTGCATCATCAGGTTACCCATCGGATCCATCAACAGCAACAGCCCATCCGGTACCTCGCCATTCCTGATTTTGGTAATTTTAGTGCTTAATGCGGCGCTGGGTTTAACTTTTAATAAAACTTTATCGTCTTGCAGCCATTTATCTGCGGTTTCCGGTTTAACGTCCTTTAAAAATACGACGGCCCTTCTGGTGCGGGTCAAATCTTTATTCAACATCAAACGTAATTGCTTGGTCTTATGGACGGCTTCAAGGCAGATGGCATTGCAATCCTCATTCGGGATTACATTTAAGATCACCCAATGGCCTTGTAATTCGGCAATGTTATCGGCAGAAAAAGTATCCAACCCTGATAAATCGCTACGTTCGGTTGCCACTACCGGCGCAATAAGTTGCCCTTTGTTTACCTGCCCTTCGATAAAAGGCGCCTTTCCACCAAATATCCAGGCGATAACGAAGGGAATAATGGTCATCCCGAAAATCAACAGGACAAATATACGGTTTTTTCTTTGCTGGCTGTTAGTCATTATTGTTATCTATCCCATACTTAATGAATAGTACGGTAAGCGTTATTGCCAATAAAAACCATTGTACCGCATAGCCGACATGCTTTTCAGGTGTCATGGCCATCGGTTCCTGCCATTCCCGCACAAAACCGTTAGCGGCTGCCTTATCCAGCTCGATCTGGAAACCGTATAAAGGATAGCCTAACTTTTTGGCTAAGGCATTGGCGTCAACGACCTGGACCAAAGCCGGCCACCCAGCGCTTGGGATCTCCGCGCCAGCCAACTTTAAGCCAACACCGGGGAAAAGGTTTATTCGGCCGGTAAGTGTAATTTCAGTATTTTCGACGTTAATGTCAGGTAAATCGGAGCGATGCTTACCCAAAGGCACCCATCCGCGATTGACCAAAACCGCCTTGTTTTGGCTTTTCAACAGGAACGGGGTCAACACAAAAAAACCCGGCCTGCCTTTCCTGACCTGATTGTCCAACAAAAACTGGTGGTTGTTGTCGTAATGGCCAACGCCTTTGGCTGGCTTGAACAAAAGATCGAGAGAAATATCAGGCAGGGAAGCGGATAAAAGTACAGAATCTGTGGCTTGCCTTGTGCTTTGTAATTCAACTAAAGAGCGCTTTGCTTCCGCGCGGTTTAGTTGCCACACGCCAAGCGCAATTAAGACGGGCAATATACAAATAAAAGCCACAAGTGGGACCCGTTTAAATTTCATTTTCAGTAAAAATATGGAATTGGCCCCAAAATAAGGCAAGGATTGGCTTAAATTTTAACAAAGTGCTTCCATCGCTGTAGTTCTGGTATGGATCGCGAGCTTATTTACATTTTATATAACTAAACGTCGAACGGGTATAGTTACTAAAGGCCAACCAGTTATTGTTTTTTCCTTTTTTGGGCAGCCTGTGTCCGGGGTTATTGTACGATAGCCTATCGATTCGGCCCTTTAATATTTGAACCGTTCGTGCCGAGCGAGTCGAAGCACATAAGCCTTTCGACAGGCGAACGGCAGTTAAATCTTCACAAGGCCGAATCAATAATACTAGGTTAGCCATCGCCTACCTGTTTAGGCAAGCGTCAATTTCCGTCTTATGGCTAATATCAATCAACATCGATTTTGGATGTGGTTACCCAAACTCGCTATACTATGGCATATGTCGCCAATAAAGTACTTTAACTACAAACTCCATACGATAAACGCCAGCCATGTCTGAATCACAAACGAGTAAGCGCTGCGTGGCCTATTGTTTGGCGCAAAGTTTCGACATCAGCGCCTTGGCGAGAATCCTGTCGGAAACAAACCTGATACGTATCATCAAAGGTGCGTTACTGGTTGAGGATGACGACTCTTGGTCTATGATTTTTGCGTATGGGGCGGTTGTCCATTGGAATATCGATTCTGACGGGCAACACAAACTGCACCTGCTGCTACTGGATCACGCGGAAAATCCACTGAAAACCCCAGAGGAAGACCATTTTACTTTCACACTGGACAACCAGCAAACACGAATCGCAGAAGACCATATTGAAATCGAATCCGCCGACCCCATGATCCTGTTTTCCTTATCCCAAGGCATGGCGCAATCCATCAAACTGGCCTCGTTCGAAACGAACGCCATCACCACCATTAACAACACCAGTTATATCCCCAAATCGCTGGCGGCGGACGGCAACATCAAATTGAGCCGCCAAGAGATTGCAAAAATACGGGGTCAATTATTCTTGACCAAAAGCGATATTATCCTGAATTACGATTTGTTGGATAAACCGGATTTCTTTTGGGAATACCCAGAATATGAAGAATACTACACTATCGCCGCCAAGTACTTAGAAGTTGCCCCCAGGACCGAAGTGTTGTCCAAAAAACTGGAGACAATCCATGAATTGTTCGAAATGCTGGCCGACGAACAAAAACATCGCCATTCTTCAATCCTCGAATGGATAATCATCGGCTTGATTGCTTTTGAAATCGGCATGACTATTGTCGAGAAAGTATTATAAGGTTTCGGTAAAGCAAGCCAATTTTATGTCAGGTATCCCATGTACCCTAAAACCTTTTGCAAGACACTAAATCTTATAGAAATATTTCCAAGACATAGGCTTTGCCAAAGCTACCCAAAATTACGTAAAGAGCCATCGATAATTTCCAATATAGTTATTCAGTTTTTCAAACTCTGTTAATCATGAACTGGCTTAATCAGCCCATAAGAGACCACCGAACTTAGCATCAAAAAAACCCTCAAAGCCGACATTCAAAAAAGCTATGTAACCGTTAAGTGTTGAAAATTTTCAATTTTCTGCAAAAGACCTTATTTTACAAGGGTTATGAAATTTGCTCAGAGCCGTACTATAAAAGGTTTCCATATTGAACGTTTACATAGCCTTCAAAAATGCATTTTTTAGCTTAAGAAATTTTTAAAAAAGCGAGGCTGAACTAGAGCCTGTTGACAATTAACCCAGCCATATAAAACTGGTGGTGAACCCTGCGGGCATACTCGGACGGAAGCTAAACCGCGGATTTTTATGATGAAAGAAAAAAGCGCGATAACTTTTTATT
Source organism: uncultured Methylomagnum sp. (assembly GCA_964435245.1). Classification (GTDB taxonomy): domain Bacteria; phylum Pseudomonadota; class Gammaproteobacteria; order Methylococcales; family Methylomonadaceae; genus Methyloglobulus. The sequence continues at coordinate 23,578 of CAYSYU010000021.1, read as the reverse complement.
GATTCGGCCTTGTGAAGTTTTAACTTCCGTTCGCCCTTGTGCCCATTGGGTATTGAACTTGTCGAAAGTCTTATGTGCTTCGCCTCGCTCAGCACGAACGGTTCAAACATTAAAAAGCCAAATCAATAAGCAAATATTTCTGCGAAGAAATTTTGCATCGCCCGCCATGAGCGCCTGTCGGCATCGGCTTGGTAAACCGTGCCAAAATCCGGGTCGTTGGCGACAGGATTGGTAAAGGCATGGACTGTATTGCCGTAAGTCACGAATTGCCAGTCCGCCCCGGCCAGGGTCATTTCTTCTTGGAAAGCAAGTACTTCTCCTGTAGGCACCATCGGGTCATCCCGCCCGTGCAAGGCCAGGATTTTTGCTTTTATCTTTTGGCCTTCCGTATTGCCTGGGGCGCCCAACAATCCGTGAAAACTCACCACGCCTTTTATGTCTACCCCTGTCCTGGCCAGATCGAGGATGCATAAGCCGCCAAAACAGTAACCCATTGCGGCTATCTTATGCCCATCCACCCAGGGCAGTTTCTTTACCGCATCAAGCGCTGCTTTCATCCGTTTTTGCAATTTAGCGCGATCCGCCATGAATGGCTGCATCAACTCCGCGTTTTCTTCTTTACTGGAACCTAAGACGCCCTTACCGTAGACATCTAGGGCGAAACCAAGGTAACCCAATCCTGCCAGTTTTCTGGCTTTTTCGGCAACAAAATTATCCCTGCCGCACCAGGCGTGGCAAACCAGCACAGCGGGACGTTGTCCTGAAAAACTGTCATCAAAGGCAAAAAAAGCTTCGAGTACGGCTTCTTCATCCGTATAAACCACAGTGTTCTCGATGATCGCCATACTACCTCCTAAGCTAAACGCTTAATTTAATGACACCATTTTGCCCTAAAGTTTCTATAAAACCCAAAGAGGCATTCTCCACCATATCCAGGACCCTCTCAAAGCCGAGTTTTTCCCCGTAATACGGATCAGGGACTTCGCGAACCCCTAAGTGTGGGGCATAATCGAGAAAATGCTTAACTTTTTCTTTATGTTCATCGGGGCAACTGTCCATGACTATCGAATAATTTTCATCGTCCATGACCAATACATAGTCGAAGTATTCAAAATCACTGCTGTGTATTTTACGTGCGCGTAAATGCTGCAATTCCACCCCGCGTTTAAGGGCGGCCTGTTGCGCCCGGTAATCCGGCGGCTTCCCTACATGGTAAGCATGGGTGCCCGCCGAGTCGACAGTAAACTGGGACGACAGGTTTTTCTCGGCTATGATTTTGGCAAAGACCCCTTCCGCAGTTGGAGACCGGCAAATGTTGCCCATGCAAACAAAAAGCACTTTAATTTTTTCCATAATTACTTGGTTTTATAAAAGTATTACTAAAAAGTAATGTTTAGAACAACAAGAATGAAGCCAGATAATTTACCAACAAGAAAGCTGAAATAAAAATTATGCGGTTTGCCATTGTCATACCCTGCCAATCATGGATAACAGTATCTTTAAATTCCAGCCATTCATTTTTAAGATATTCTCCAGCAACATTAAAAACCTGAACCGAAACTTTCCACACAAAGTAAATTATCGCGCCGCCGATAAACAGCATGATATAAAAAACGATTATTTGGGTTTCGCGCAACTCGGTTTCAAAAATATGTTCAATGAGGTTATCCAAGCCTATCTCAATGATTTCTAAAAAGGTATGGATAAAATCCAATATTGAATGAAATATCACGTCATAGAAGCCTACCAAAATGCTTATCGCTATACCGAACATACTCAAATGTAAGATAACTTTTTGATATATTGGCCTGTTCATATGCCACTCGAATCTTGAGGAAACTACGGGGATACTTATCCTATATTTGATTAACCCAAACCCTTGCATTCCGGAACAACCGCATCCATCCGCCGTATTCTTGCCATTCTTTTGGGTGCCATGAATTCTGCAACGCCCTGAAACAGCGCTCCGGGTGCGGCATCATGATAGTAAAACGTCCATCCGTTGACGTCAATCCGGTAATACCGAAAGGTGAACCGTTAGGGTTGGCAGGGAATGACTCGGTTACTGAACCGTAATTATCGACATATCTAAGCACCACTTTCTCCGCATTGGCCAAAAGCGTTGGATCAATTGCAAACTCGGCGCGGCCTTCGCCGTGCGCGACTACCACCGGCAAGCGGGAGCCTTCCATACCTGCGAGCAAAATGGATGGCGATTGCTCAACTTTAACCATGACTAACCTGGCTTCGAATTGTTCCGATTGGTTGCGCATAAAGCGCGGCCAATCATCAGCGCCGGGGATGATGTCTTTTAATCCGGACATCATTTGACAGCCGTTACACACGCCCAAACCAAAACTGTCTGGCCGGGCAAAAAATGCGGCGAATTCGTCCCTGGCGCGGGAATTAAATAAAATGGATTTAGCCCAGCCTCCGCCCGCCCCCAATACGTCACCATACGAGAACCCCCCGCAGGCAACCAATCCGTTGAATCCCGATAAGCTATGACGCCCGTGGATAATATCGCTCATATGGACATCGACACTGGTAAAACCAGCGCGATCAAAGGCAGCCGCCATTTCCACATGGCCGTTTACCCCTTGTTCCCGCAAGATGGCAATTTTAGGTTTGGTTGTTTTAACGAATGGTGCGCAAATGTCTTTGTTGGCATCGAAGGTCAATACAGCATGCAGCCCGGGATCGTCGTCATCGGCAATTTTCTCGAACTGCTGCCGGGCGCAATCCGGGTTATCGCGCAACGCTTGCATGCGGTAACTGACTTCGGACCAAGTTGATTGTAACTCGGCGCGGGAAGCGGAAAAGATCATTTTATCGCCACGATATATCGACAACTCCTGGGAGTTGTCCAGGCTACCAACAATGTGGATGCCGTTTGCAAACCCGGCCTGTTCAAATAGCCCAACAACTTCATCGGTATCCTGGCGGCTTACTTGAAGCACCGCCCCCAATTCTTCATTGAACAAGGCCGCCAGCAAATCATCACCCAAACAATCAATTTGTAAGGACACCCCCAGCCTGCCCGCAAATAGCATTTCTGCGGCAGCGGCCAGCAACCCGCCATCGGACCTGTCATGGTAGGCAAGCAATTTATTTTGCCTATTCAATGTTTGGATTACTTTAAAGAACCCTTTCAAGAGACCCGGATCATCAAGGTCGGGGCTTACATTACCCATCTGCTGGTAAACCTGCGCCAACACAGACCCACCCAAACGGTTTTTGCCGCAACCCAAGTCGACCAGGATCAATACGCTATCGTCAACCTCCTTGAGCTGAGGGTTAAGGGTAAGTGTGATATCATCCACTGGCGCAAATGCAGTTATGATTAGCGATAATGGCGCAGTCATGGTTTTCTCGCCTGAACGGTCTTGCCAAACCGTAAGCATGGATAAGGAATCCTTACCGACGGGGATGGCAATGCCCAGCTCAGGGCATAAATCGATACCAACGGCTTTGACAGTATCGAATAAGGCGGCATCTTCACCTTGATAACCTGCTGCCGCCATCCAGTTTGCAGACAGTTTAATATTGCTTAATGTTCCTATTTGTGCAGCGGCAATATTAGTGATTGCCTCACCAATTGCCATCCGTCCAGAAGCAGGGGCATTGATAACGGCAATCGGCGTCCGTTCACCCATTGCCATCGCCTCCCCTGTTGTCGCGAAAAACCCCGATGCAGTAACGGCTACATCCGCGACCGGTACCTGCCAAGGGCCGACCATCTGGTCCCTTGCAACCAGTCCGGTAACGGAACGGTCGCCAATGTGGATCAAGAAACTCTTGTCGGCTACAGCCGGGAACGACAACACCCGCTTTATGGCTTCACTCAATTCCACACCGTCAAATTCCAATGTGCCAGTAGATGGCGCAATGCGTTTAACCTTGCGGTGCATTTTTGGCGGCTTGCCGAATAATACCGACATGGGCAAATCTACGGGGTTGTCCCCAAATAATGAATCGCTAAGTTGTAAGTGCTCTTCTCCAGTCGCTTTTCCTATAACCGCATACAGGCAATGTTCCCGCTCGCAAAACGTAGCGAATAAATCCAGTGATTCAGGCTTGATAGCGATGACATAGCGCTCCTGCGCTTCATTGCACCAGATTTGCATAGGTGACATGCCAGGGTCTGCATTGTGCACATTGCGTAATTCAAATAGTCCGCCACGGTTACAATCATGGATGATTTCCGGTACGGCGTTAGACAATCCGCCTGCACCCAAGTCGTGGATGGATATAATCGGCGAATCGTCACCCAACGCATTGCAATGGTTAATGACTTCCTGACAACGCCGCTGCATTTCCGGATTTTCGCGTTGGACGGAAGCAAAATCCAGGTCTTCCGCCCCCGACCCTGACGCCTGTGAAGAAGCTGCACCGCCGCCCAAACCGATTAGCATGGCGGGACCGCCCAAAATGATGATTAACGCGCCCGGCGGGATCGCTTGCTTGTTGACCAGCATAGGGCGGATTGCACCCATGCCGCCAGCGATCATGATCGGTTTATGGTAACCCCGATATTCGTTCGGGCTATTCGGGACAGGTTGCTCAAAGCTACGGAAATATCCCGCCAAATTAGGGCGCCCGAATTCATTGTTAAATGCCGCCCCGCCCAACGGGCCTTCCAGCATAATCTGCAAAGCCGAGGCTACCCGTTCAGGCTTGCCATTGTCGTCTTCCCAGGGTTGGACAAAGCCGGGAATCTTCAAATGCGACACCGAAAACCCGGTTAATCCGGCTTTAGTTGCCGAGCCCCTGCCGGTCGCACCTTCATCCCGGATTTCACCGCCGGAACCCGTCGCCGCCCCGGGAAAAGGAGAAATCGCGGTCGGATGGTTGTGGGTTTCTACTTTCATCAGCAAATGCGCTGCTTCTTCGGTATATGCGTATTCCCCGGTCATGGGGTTACGGATGAACACCTTTGTGTTTCCAGCTTCAACGACGGCGGCATTATCGCTGTAAGCTGACAAAATTCCTTTGGGACTAAGATCCGAGGTATTGCGGATCATGGCGAACAATGACTGTGCTTGCTCGATACCGTCTATCGTCCAATTAGCGTTAAAGATTTTATGGCGGCAATGTTCCGAATTGGCCTGGGCGAACATCATCAATTCGACATCGGTTGGATTCCTGCCTAACGCTGTGAAGCTGGCCAGCAGATAGTCGATTTCATCGTCCGATAAGGCCATGCCCAATTCCGTATTCGCGGTTTCCAGGGAGGCCCGTCCTTGTCCGATAACATCTATAGAATGTAAGGTTTTTGGTTGATGCGCTGCAAAGAAATCGGGGGCAATCTCGCCAAAGCAGATGGTTTGCGTCATGCGGTCAAAAAGCAAAGCCGAAAGTTGCAGCCTAACGGCATTAGGCAGTCTGGAACCAAACTTTATGATGTATTCGATTCCCCTCTCGATACGCTTTACTGAGTCCAGGCCGCAGCGTTGGGCGATTTCTGTCGCCTTGCTGGACCAAGGCGAAATCGTCCCAGGACGCGGAACCACCAGCCAGCTTTCTCCATCCGTGTGCGAAATTATCCCTTGATTGCCGTAAGAAAGCAGGTTTTTCATTAAGGTTAAATCGGCATCGCCCAACCCTTCGTCAATATCCACAAAATGGGCAAACCTTGCCGAAAGGGAGCTTATGCTGGGTTCTATCGCCCGGCATTCCGAAACCAGCCGGTTAATACGAAAAGTTGATAAAGCGGGGGAACCTGGAAGTTTAAGCATTTGGGCAGTAACGGGGATAGGGGTGGAATTGCATCATGTACAGCATTTAAATTGAATTGGCTGAAAAGCAACCGCCCGGAGGCCGATGAAAACCGCCTTGTGGCGAAGGGTTAATCCAACCCACATTTTCTGGCCTACTTTACTTAACCTTATCAGCCAAATCGGCCTTAATGGTATCCGCCAAAACCTTCAATAAGCGTAAAGCGGCATCGTCATTCAGCATAGGCAAATGTTCTTCATTCAGGACAATCACATCAGTTTTCTGGCCATGTTCCTCCAGTTTCAAAACAAATTCCCTGTCATTGATATCGATACCCTTGAATATGAAACCAATTTCATCCATGAAGGATTCGTCTTTGGCCTTTTTTTCGTCAGGGTCGTATTGGATAATGATTTGCGCCTTATCGTGGTTTCGTTCCGTGACTTCGATTGTATTGCGGCTCAAGGCCTTATTGACCACCCGCCATGATTTTGAATACCCGGAGCCTAAGCGCAACCGGCTTTCACCGTCATCGTATTTGACGATTTCCACCGACGAAACTGTGTCCTGTAGATCGGATTCATCGGCAGGAACCACTTCGGTGCTACTGGCTTTCGGGCCAGGTAAAGGCTGCGGCTCTGGAGGATTCTCCTGTGAATAATTATCCTCAGACGGCTGGCCTGTGTTTGTCCCCAAGCCAGTTCCTCCGCTTTCGCTCCCTGCCGAAACTGGAGACGCCTCGTTAACATTAGCGTCGGAAGCCCCGCCTTCAGGCTGGTTTCTTCTTAACTCGGCAGGATAATTAATCAAGGGGATTTCAGTGGTGTATTGGTAATCCCTTTCTTTATCTGGAAAATAGCTTTGTATATAACTACAGCCCGACAAACCCATCGTGCCAACAACAATTATTAAGAACTTACAAATTTCCATAGGATTACAAAATAATGTCGGCTTGTCGCATGGCTTGCCTGACAAGGTCAAAACAATCCTCAGTCAACCATGTTAACGGCAACCGTATACCCTTAGCCATCAACCCCATTTCCGCTACCGCCCATTTCACCGGAATGGGATTCGACTGGACAAATAAATGCTTATGTAAACCTGTTAGTTTATTATCCAGAGTTAAAGCTGTTTCGGCGTCGCCAGAAATCGCCGCCATAATCATCTCGTGGACTAATTTAGGCGCAACGTTACCGGTTACAGTAATCGTGCCGTTACCGCCCATCAAGCAACATTCACGGCTGGTGGCGTCATCGCCGCTGTAGATAGCGAAATCAGCGCCAGTTAACTCCCTGATGGATTTTATCCTGGACAAATCGCCAGTCGCTTCTTTAACCCCGACAATATTTTTTAACTTGGATAGCCTACCAATCGTTTCGGGCAACATGTCGCATGCCGTACGGCCGGGGACATTATAAAGTATCTGAGGAATCTCAACCGCTTCACTGATGGCTTTATGATGCAGGTACAAGCCTTCCTGGGTGGGTTTGTTGTAGTATGGCGTTACAATCAGGCAGGCATCGGCACCGACCTCTTTCGCCCTGCGCGTCAAGGTGATTGCTTCAGTGGTTGAGTTCGAACCTGTGCCTGCAATGACCGGAATGCGGCCTTGCCCGTATTTGACCACCGCTTCGATTACCTCGCAGTGTTCATCTTCATCCAGTGTCGCAGATTCACCCGTAGTACCGACTGCAACCAGCGCATCAGAACCTTGTGCAATATGGAATTCGACTAATCTCTGTAAACTTGCCCAATCCACCGCGCCACTTTCTTCCATGGGCGTGACTAAAGCGATGATACTACCTTGAATCATTTATTCTCTCGATCAGAATGGCTGTCTATTAATCTTAATTATTATAACAAGCAATTAGTTAAAAAAGGTAAGGATAAGGGTCGCCCTAAAAAGATTAAACCTAAGCCTTTAGTACCTGCATGGACTGCCAAAGAGAATAAGGTCGGCACGGTAAATTGGCCGGTAACGTAGTTATAAAAACCAGTAGATCGGAAAAAACTAAATTTAGTGACAAAAGGTAATTTGAATTGCCAATAGCAAGTAAGGATGTAAGTTTGATTAACACTTCAATTCAATTCAATAGCATTGTTATTAACTCAAAAATTATTTAACAAGGCTCAACAAAACCCCCGCCGCCACCGCCGAACCAATCACTCCGGCCACATTAGGCCCCATGGCGTGCATAAGCAGAAAGTTGTGGGGGTTGCTTTCCAAACCCAGCTTGTTGGCCACCCGCGCCGCCATGGGTACGGCGGATACGCCCGCCGCACCGATCAAAGGGTTAATCAGGGTGCTGCTGAACCGGTTCATGATCTTCGCCATGATGACTCCGGCCGCCGTACCGATGGCAAAAGCGCAAGCCCCCAAAGCCAATATCCCCAAGGTCTTGAATTGCAAAAATGCCTCGGCGCTAAGCTTTGATCCTACAGAAAGCCCTAAGAATATGGTCACGATGTTGATAAGCTCGTTTTGCGCGGTGTTGCTCAAGCGTTCCACCACGCCGCTCTCCCGCATTAAATTGCCCAAGGCAAACATCCCAATCAAGGGCGTAGCGGAAGGTAGTAGCAAGACGGACAGGACAAGCAACATCAAGGGAAACACGATTTTTTCGGTCTTGCTGACATCGCGCATTTGCTGCATTTCGATTTTGCGCTCATCCTCCGTGGTCAGGGCGCGCATGATCGGCGGTTGGATCAACGGCACCAAAGCCATGTAGGAATACGCCGCCACGGCGATAGCCCCTAGCAAGTCCGGGGCTAACTTTGAAGCGACATAAATAGCGGTCGGCCCGTCCGCCCCACCGATAATGCCGATGGCTGCGGCATCTTTTAAACTGAATTCCAATCCCGGAATAATATTCAGGGCCAATGCGCCCAACAATGACGCAAAAATGCCGAACTGCGCCGCCGCCCCTAACAACAAGGTTTTTGGATTGGCAAGCATAGGGCCAAAATCGGTCATGGCTCCCACGCCCATAAAAATCAGCAACGGAAAAATACCCGCCTTAATACCGAAATAAAAATAGTAGAGCAGTCCGCCATCTTTCGCCATATCCGCTACCGGTATATTGCTTAGGATTGCCCCAAAACCTATCGGCAATAACAACAAGGGTTCAAAGCCTTTATTAATGGCCAGAAAGAGCAAAACAAAACCCACCAGCATCATAAAAGCTTGGCCGCCGGTAAAGTTATAAAGCCCTGTACTCTGCCACAGGGAAATTAGATTTTCCATAAACTGTTAATGTTTCCTAAAGCAGAACCAATTACGACCGGCAAGCCCAAACCATTCCGAATAACGAACATACCGAAATCCTTAGACGATTGACCCTAATTTTTTTGGGCGTAGCCAAACTCGTTATAGGGAAACCAGCACATCCCCACTGGCAACGGTAGCCCCTTCTTTAACGCTAATGCCGCTGACAATTCCGGCGACTTTGGCGCGTATTTCCGTTTCCATTTTCATGGCTTCCATAATGACTACGACTTCCCCTTTCCCAATGTTGGCGCCCACTTCGACGAGGATCTTCAAAATAGTGCCCGCCATGGGGGCAACAACCACTTCGCCGCTACTGGATGCTGGGGTTGCATAAGCCGCACTGACTTCCGGTTTGATACTTAACGAAGCGCCGACAGGGCCCACAGTCACCTTAAAGTTTCTTCCGTCGACGTTTACGGAGTACGCTTCCACGCCGGAGGTTGAAACGACAGGTGCGGTTTTTACGGCCTCGTTTGGATTCGGGACGGGTTCAAAAGCAGACGGATTGCCGCGATTAACGAGGAACTTCCAACCGACTTGGTTGAACATCCCATTAATTAGGGCATCTTCTTCGACGCTTTCGGCAAGCCTTACGCCTTCTTTCTCGGCTTTTTCCAACACGTCCGCAACTAACTTGTTCATTTCCGATTCAAGCAAATCGGCAGGACGGCAAGTAATCGCTATACCGCCGTTCAAAACGCGGGCTTGCAACTGTTTGTTCACTGGCGCCGGTGTCGCACCGTATTCGCCCTTCAACACCCCAGCAGTTTCTTTGGTGATGGTTTTATAACGCTCGCGATTCATGACATTAATGACCGCTTGGGTGCCGACGATTTGCGAAGTCGGTGTCACCAGCGGGATAAACCCCAAATCTTCCCGCACACGCGGAATTTCCTTTATGACTTCATCAAATTTATCGGCTGCGCCCTGCTCTTTTAGCTGGCTTTCCATATTGGTCAACATGCCGCCTGGGACTTGTGCGACAAGGATCCGACCATCGACCCCTTTCAGGCTGCCTTCAAATTGGGCGTATTTTTTCCGGATTTCCCGGAAATAGGCAGCGATTTCCTCCAACTTGACTAAATTAAGCCCGGTATCGCGGTCGGTGCCTTCAAAACTGGCGACTATCGTCTCGGTAGGGCTATGCCCGTAAGTCATGCTCAGTGAAGAAATCGCGGTGTCAACATTGTCGATACCGGCTTCGGCGGCTTTGATGATACTGGGAACGCTCAAGCCGGTGGTCGCATGACATTGCATGTGTATCGGGATTGCCGTGCTCTTTTTTAGTCGGCTGACCAGTTCAAACGCATCATAGGGCTTCAGCAAGCCTGCCATATCTTTGATGCAGATGGAATGTGCGCCCATATCTTCAATCTGTTTTCCCAAATCTACCCATACATCCATCGTATGTACTGGGCTAGTGGTGTAAGAGATTGTACCCTGCGCATGGGCATTTGTATCCAAAACCGCTTTTACCGCCCGCTGGATATTACGCATGTCGTTCATCGCGTCAAAAATGCGGAAAACGTCTATGCCGTTTATTGCTGCCCGCTCGACAAATTTATCAACGACATCATCGGCGTAATGCCGATAGCCCAGCAAGTTTTGGCCGCGTAGCAGCATTTGTTGGCGCGTTTTGGGCATGGCTTTTTTTAACAATCGTAAACGTTCCCAAGGGTCTTCTCCCAGATAACGGATACAGGCATCAAAAGTCGCGCCGCCCCAGGATTCCATTGACCAGTAGCCGACTTCATCCAATTTGCTGCATATAGGCAACATATCTTCAATCCGCAAGCGGGTTGCAAGTATAGATTGATGTGCATCACGCAACACAACCTCGGTGATGGCCAAAGGTTTTCGTTTGTCTTTTGTTGCCATTATTACTGTTATCTCTTAAATCTGATGCTAAAGTGAACCTCTAACTAAATGTCTAAAGCATTATATTCAAATAGTTAGAATAGCCCTGTAATTAAAAGGTTATTGATGCTTGTTTCGGTATTGGTGCACCGCTGCGGTAATAGCGGCAACAGTGCTCTTGTCGAGACTTCCGGACACGTCGTGAATTTTAAGCGAGGCATCTGGAAAATACCGCTGTACCAGCGCTGACATCAAATTGATTGTAAAGACCAACATGACAAGGAATATAAATACGATGCCCATACCGACAAACATTATTTCAATGCCGCTTTTCATTAGCTCCGTCATGTCCCCGCCTGTTTAGTATAAGGTAAGCCTGTAGGACATTATCCCTAAATCCTTTTAGTTAAACAAATTAAAGATAATTAAATAAACTACGTTTTTTAGAAGCGCGGATATTTTGGTTGGGCGAGTTTTATAGAGTTATCGGCATTTAGCTTGAACTCCCTATCATAGCGATTTCTAAAACGTTAAAATAAGGTTGTTAACTTACCTTTAATTTATTATGAAAAATAAACTTACCGTCTGCGCTATTCAGCAAGCTTGCAACTTGGGCCGGGAAACCAATTTTAATTTTTCTGTCGCAAAAATCCAGGAAGCTGCCGCAAACCATGCCGATTTGGCCGTACTGCCAGAACTTCACCTGGATCCGTATTTTTGCCAAAATGAGGATTACGGTCATTTTGATCTCGCACAGCCTATCCCTGGCCCCACCACCCAAATTTTATCTGAACTGGCGAAAAAACTGGGCATTGTGATCGTCTCGACGATATTCGAGAAACGGGCGCCTGGACTGTACCACAACACCGCCGTGGTATTTGATAAGGATGGGAGTATTGCCGGCAAATACCGGAAAATGCATATTCCCGATGACCCTGGGTTTTATGAGAAATACTATTTCACCCCTGGCGACATCGGTTTCAAGCCAATTGAGACTTCTATCGGCAAGCTTGGCGTATTAGTCTGCTGGGACCAATGGTTTCCTGAAGGCGCACGGCTTATGGCCTTGGCAGGCGCTGAAATGCTGATTTATCCTACGGCTATTGGCTGGGACCCAAATGATGCCGCTGACGAACAACAGCGCCAATTGAATGCCTGGATTACCATACAACGCTCCCATGCCATTGCTAACGGCATTCCGGTAATTGCCTGTAACCGTATAGGGTTCGAAAAGGCGCCTGATTCGGAAACCGGCATTAACTTCTGGGGCAATAGCTTTATTGCCGGCCCTCAAGGGGAGATTTTGTCCAGCGCTAATGCCACTGACCCTGAACTTTTGTCTTGTGTTATCGACAAGACAAGAACCGACCGGGTAAGGCAAATATGGCCCTACCTTCGAGACCGGAGGATCGACGAGTATGCGGATCTCATTAAACGTTTTATCGATTAATTAAAAATACAAAGGAAAAGCCAGGGGTTGATAGCGAAAACTAAACCTTGAATTCGGAAAGGTCATGCCCTTTATCAAGTAAAGCCCGCACCCATTTGGGTGTCATACCCCGCCCTGTCCAAGTTTTATCACGGTCTTTCGGATGCCTGTACTTGACTGGAACCTTAGAAACAGAACGCGGCGCTTTCTTACCGACCTCATGGATTTCAACATGCACATCAATGGAAGCCGCCAATTCTTTAATTTTGGCAATCACCTCTTTGCGTTTATTTGCCTGTTTATTTTTTAATGCGATTTCGGCCTTTTCGATGACCGCCTGTAATTCAGTTTCGGAAAGGTTCTGATAATCAGTCATTCTTACTTTTCCTCGATATATATTTATTTAATGTTGCCGTTTTTTTATGGGAAGTTAATGATGTTTATATAATTTATCTTAGTTTATAGAATGGCATTATTTCAACTCCAGGTTGAAACTTTTCTCGGCCAACTTATTTCTTGATTCATCGACTACCCTGACTATCCAATCATTATTAGTAGTGTAGGTAATTAATTGTTTACTTGCCGTGCGCCAAACGTTGTCGGATATATTGACTTTTTTCCGGGATACTAGATTGCCATTTAACCACCATTCGTGGAAAACCGTTTTTCCTTCCATCCCCTTAAACTCAACGAAATAATAAATCCATAAGTTTTCATTTTTACCGATTTTTAACGGTAACTTTAAGATATCCACCGGCTCGTTTTTCTTAATATCGCTGGTTAACAGCGCCCTGGCAACAACCTTCGCCGTGTCTAACTTCGGTTGCTCTTGAGGTTTTGCAAGCGTGTCTGCTTGATTTTTAATTTCAGGGGCTTGCTCGGGCAATGCCAATTGAGTGCTGTTGGCAGTCGCCTGTTCATCGTTACCGCCAGTAAAAAAATAGGATAACGACATAAGGACCAACAAAAGGCCGCCGACCGCCAATCCAATACGCTTATAATTCCATTCAGTGATTACACCGGGCTGGGAATTATTTTTGGTCGTTTTATTCCCAGGTGAAGGATATTTAACTTTAATGACAATATTTTTATTTTCCGACATAAATCAATTAACCTTTATCCGTTGACTTATACGATTTCATGTTAAAGCCAACTATAGCATATATTTAGTCGAATTTAGCCCTGACCCTTGTTAATATAGGCATGATTTCTGCCATAGAAACACTATTCTTTTTGCTAAACTTAATCCTAAGCTTGTTTAAGGTTATATTTACCCCACAGAAGTGGCGCGTAAATAATACTATGGGAACTTTTTGTTTTTTTTGACGTTCTTTTAGTTGATAGCTTTCGCGGAATAATATGGATCCCCTAAATGAAAACACTGTTAGAATTTTTTGAAGAATCTTCCTCCTTGAACGGCAGTAATGCCACTTTTGTCGAGAACCTATATGAGCGCTTTCTGGAAGACCCCGAGTCGATAGAGCCGGGATGGCGGCAGCAATTCCGCGAAATCCATAAAGGGGTAACGTATGAAATCCCCCATAGCCCTATTTTAGAGCGTTTTGGTCAATTGGCGTTAAAGCCGCAAAGCAGGATCGCCCAACTACAAGGCTTTACAGAAGAAAGCGTAAAAAAACAATCAGCAGTCGCCAGGCTCATTAACCATTATCGTGTCCGAGGCCATCAGATAGCCGACAACAACCCGTTAGGTGGCGAAATTTCAACGCCTACAGACATGGATCCCGCCTATTACGGCTTGTCCGAACTCGACATGGACACATTGTTTGACACGGGAGCCCTTTACGGAGCCGACCGCTTGCCTTTACGTGAGATTATCAGCCGACTTAAGGAAATTTATTGTGGCAGTATAGGCTCCGAATACATGCACATAGTCGATACCCAAATTCGCCGTTGGCTAATCACCCGTATCGAGGCCTACACTTCAAATTTAAAAGTTGAAGCCGAAACAAAATTGTGCATTTTAAGATTGTTGACCGCCGCTGAAGGCATTGAGCACTACTTGCAGAATAAATTTGTGGGACAAAAGCGGTTTTCCCTTGAAGGCTCCGAATCATTAATCCCTGTATTGGATGAACTGATCCAAAATTCCGGCACCAAGGGAGTAAAAGAGGTCGTCATAGGCATGGCGCATCGCGGAAGATTGAATGTCTTGATAAACATTTTGGGGAAAAGCCCGTCCAGCTTGTTTAATGAATTTACCGGAACAAGTTCCCACTCGCCTGGGGTACACTCCGGTGACGTTAAGTACCACATGGGTTTTTCATCCGATGTGGAAACCCCAGGCGGCCCTGTACATTTAACTTTGGCATTTAACCCTTCACACTTGGAAATCATCAACCCTGTTGTTGAAGGTTCGGTAAAAGCCCGTCAAGACCGTACCGGACGTGAGGGAAAAAATAGTGTAGTTCCAATCTTAATACACGGAGATGCCGCATTTTCAGGGCAAGGCATCGTCATGGAAACATTGAACATGTCGCAAACCCGGGCTTTCAACACGGGCGGAACAATCCATATTGTAGTCAATAATCAAATCGGGTTTACTACCAGCGATCCGCGTGATGCCCGCTCTACCCTTTATTGCACAGACGTGGCCAACATGATCCAAGCCCCTGTTTTTCATGTGAATGGCGACGATCCAGAGGCTGTCATTTTCGTGACAAAATTGGCGCTTGATTTTAGGATGGCCTTCAACAAGGATGTGGTGATTGATATCATTTGTTATCGACGGTTAGGCCATAATGAAGCAGATGAACCGGCCGCCACCCAACCGTTGATGTATAAAAAGATTCGGGCCCACAAGACAACCCGCAGAATCTATGCTGAAAAATTGATATCGGAAAACATTATCAATAAAGACCAAGCTTCCGATATGGAATCCGCATACCAGCATCAGCTTGAAGCGGGGGTCATTGTGTCGCGGCCCGTTTTGGACAGCAAGGTTTATTCCTACACCGCCCAATGGAACCAATTCTTGAACCAGAATTGGGACGCCCCTGCCCGGACGGCTGTTTCTATTGACCACATCCGTTTTTGCAATGACCGGATGCTGCGGTTACCAACAGGATTCGAACTAAACCCTCGAGTAGCTAAAGTTATGGACAATAGACGCAAAATGGCTGCAGGCGGTATGCCTATAGACTGGGGATTTGCCGAAAATATGGCTTATGCGACTTTGCTCATGGAAAAATTTCATGTTCGCCTAACAGGCCAAGATGTTGGCCGCGGAACCTTTGTCCACCGCCATGCAGTGTTGCATAACCAAATTGATGGCAAAACTTACATTCCGCTAAAACATCTCGATAAAGATCAAGGTCGAGTCCAAATTTACGACTCCCTACTATCCGAAGCCGGAGTATTGGGTTTTGAGTACGGTTACAGCACCACAATGCCTAATGCCTTGGTTATCTGGGAAGCCCAATTCGGCGACTTCGCCAATGGCGCTCAAGTCGTTATCGACCAGTTCATCAGTTCCGGGGAAACCAAATGGGGAAGGTTATGCGGCCTTGTGATGTTGCTTCCCCATGGCTTTGAAGGCCAAGGGCCGGAACATTCTTCTGCCCGCCTTGAAAGGTATCTACAACTTTGTGCGGAACATAATATCCAGGTATGTTATCCGACGACTCCCGCACAAATTTTTCATTTGCTACGACGCCAACTGATCCGCGTGTACAGAAAACCACTTATCGTCATGAGCCCCAAAAGCTTATTAAGGCACAAACTTGCCATCTCAACGATTGAAGACTTATCTGATGGGTATTTTCAACCACTTATTGGTGAACAGGATGCAATTGACCCTAAAAAAATCACACGGTTAATATTCTGTGCCGGCAAGGTATACTATGATTTACTGGAAGCGCGCCGTGGGGGGAACATACAAAACGTCGCAATTGCGCGTATCGAACAACTGTACCCTTTCCCTTCCGACCTTTTTAAAGCGGAGGTTGCAAGGTATAAAAACCTTAACGAATTCGTTTGGTGCCAAGAAGAGCCGCAAAACCAAGGGGCTTGGTATCAATCAAAGCATCATTTTACTGATAATCTAGATCCACGAATCAAAGTAAATTATGTGGGCCGTGAAGCCTCGGCAGCACCCGCAGTCGGGCACTTTCATGTACATATCGAACAACAAAAAGCCGTCATATATTCTGCCTTACACGGCAAACTTTAAGGAAAAATATTATGAGCATTGAAGTCTTAACCCCCAATTTACCTGAATCAGTATCCGATGCAACGGTTGTTAACTGGCATAAGCAACCTGGTGAAACCGTAGTAAAAAATGAAAACCTTGTTGATTTGGAAACCGACAAGGTTGTGCTTGAAGTCCCGGCTCCTGAATCCGGTGTCCTCTCAGCCATCCTCAAGGAAAATGGCGCCATTGTTACTGGCGGGGAACCACTAGCATCCATTGCCCCCCTTGGCGACCAGCCTGCTAACAACACTGAAACCACATTGCCTGAAGCTAAACCGGAAACCCAAATACCGTTGAGCCCTTCCGTGCGTCGATTGGTTCATGAAAATGAACTCGACCCTTCTACAATTAAAGGCACGGGAAAGGACGGAAGGCTCACCAAAACAGATATCTTGGAACATCTTAACAAGGAGCAAACGGAAGTAATAACAACCCCAACTATTACAACAAATACAGAAAATGTTGCCCGGAAACCCGAGGAATCCTTTAAATCCACTACGATTTCAGGAGGGCATCGTCCTGAACAACGCGTCGCCATGACAAGGCTAAGGGCAAAAATTGCAGAACGCCTGCTTCAGGCGCAACAAAATGCTGCAATGCTAACGACGTTCAATGAAGTCGATATGCAAAATATTATTGAATTGCGCAACCAATACAAATCCAGGTTTGAACAAAAACATAATACAAAGCTTGGGTTTATGTCTTTTTTTGTCAAAGCGTCTATCGAGGCATTAAAACGTTTCCCGGCCATTAATGCTTCAATCGATGACAATGACATTATTTACCATGGGTATTACGATATTGGCATTGCCATCAGCACCCCACGTGGTTTGATCGTACCCGTGTTGCGCGATGCTGATCAACTAGACTTTGCTGGCATCGAAAAAGGGATTGTCGATTTTGGCGAGAAGGCGCGTTCTGGTACGCTAAGCTTTGATGATTTAAAGGGGGGCACTTTCACGATCACAAACGGCGGTGTTTTTGGATCCATGTTATCCACGCCGATACTTAACCCTCCCCAATGTGCAATCTTAGGGATGCATGCCATCAAAGACCGTCCTGTAGTCGAAAACGGCCAAATCGTTATCAAACCTATCATGTATTTAGCCTTATCTTACGACCATCGGTTAGTTGATGGCCGCGATGCTGTCCAATTTTTAGTGACCATCAAAGAATGCCTCGAAGCCCCTGCTCATCTGCTTCTTAATATATAAAACCATGCGACGAATTAAAACAAAATACGATGTTATCGTCATAGGTTCTGGGCCTTCAGGAAGTGCATGCGCCATAAGATGCGCCCAATTAGGATTGAAAACCTTATGTGTTGATAATTTAACCGCCTCACTCAGCCAAATTTCAAAACCTATTCCTGGTGTTTTTACTAATGCGTGGTGTTTAGAAACTGTAGCTTTACTGGAATCAGCAAAACTTTATGCTGACATTATTAGTGAGATCAATTCTCATGGCATTTATGCTGAAAATATATCCCTTAATGTTGGTCAATTGATACAAAGGAAAGACAATATCCTTAATGCGGTAAACCAATTACTGACTCAAACATTTGCCGATCATAAAATTGATTTCATACATGCCAAAGCGAAAATATTAAGTTCACAAACCGTTGATATTACATACCCAATAACAACAAAAAATAACCAACTTACTGCCGGGCATATAATTTTAGCAACTGAGTCTAGCCCTATATCTATAGCCTGTGCTCCAGTAGATAATGAACTTATCCTTGACTCAGTAACCGCTTTAAACCTAACTGAAGTTCCAAAACGTCTCGCCATACTTGGCGCAGGAGTCATTGGACTTGAAATAGCCGCTATTTGGAACAGATTGGGGGCTGAAACAATCCTGTTAGATGCCCAAGAAACGTTTCTTGGATTAACGGATCACCAAATATCTCGAGAGGCCTATAAGATCTTTACCGAGCAAGGATTAGAACTGCGGTTGGGGACGCGTGTTACCTCAGCAAAAATCACGAACAAAAAGGTTTTAGTCGAATATCAAGATTCTTATGGAAATCATGCAATTAGGGTTGACAAGTTGATCGTTGCTTCTGGAAGGAAGCCCAATTCTGATAATCTAGCTGCTCCAGAAGCCAATTTATTATTAAATGAAAATGGCTATGTCCATGTTAACGAAAAATGCCGGACTAATTTGCCCAACGTCTACGCCATTGGGGATTTAACTTTACTGGGGCCTATGCTTGCCCATAAAGGTATTGCCGAAGGGGTTTTTGTTGCTGAACAAATAGCAGGCATCAAAGGTACGCCAATTGATTATGACAAGATGCCTAATGTTATTTACACCGAACCGGAAATTTCATGGGTCGGCCAAACTGAACAAACTATCAAATCGATTAGGGACTCAATTAAAATTGGGATATTTCCCCTTAGTATGAACCACAAAGCTTTATCTAGCGGCAAATCAAATGGCCTTGTAAAAATTATCAGTTGCGCCAAGACAGATACCATCCTCGGTATTCATATTATTTCTACCAATGCTTCCGAATTGATAGGTGAAGCTGCACTGGCAATGGAATTTTCTGCCAGTGGTGAAGATATATCGAAAACAATACATCCATATCCAAGTTTTGTTGAAACCATCCGTGAAGCTTCAAAATCCCTTAAAATTAGAAAACTATAGCACTTTCTTTTAAATTCGTTTACTTATAATTAAGTAACTTCTATTTCTTTGCAAGGCTTTCCTAAATATTAAAATATAGCCTTACCAGTTCTTTTACCTTCTAAACCTAAGCTTCCACAATAAAATCTTTCTAATGCAACAAGATATCTGGCCATCATTTCACTATGATGGCTGATATTATAACGGCATGAATTTTTTAACAATTCATTCAATAAAAAACCCCCATCACCTGGAGGTGATGGGGGTCATAATTCCATTAGTAACAGATACTGCTTGTTACTTTTCTACATTAAATAAATGATGGAATTAATGGAGCATCGATAGTTACCATTTGGCGGTTCTTAGCTTCATCAGTGAAGAACAGTAAGCCGGCGAAACGGCTATCTGGGTCATAGATCAAGTCAGCCAAACGATAAACTTCCCATGCCGCGTCAGAAGCAGTTACATCAACTGTTCTTGTTTGGCCTGGTGCAATTGGGCTGTTATCGCTAACAGTCAAACCAGATTCAGCCAACAAGTCGTCAGGGTAACCAGTGTCATCTTCATGAACAGCTGGATCCAAGAAACGAACGCCAGCTGTCATGAACTCGCCCAACTGTACAGATGAATCACCGTTGTTGGTGATTGTCAGGGTCATTTGCATAGCACGGCCAGGTACACGGTATGTTGCACTATCAACTTTGACAGCAACTGTTCTTGCTGGCATTTCAATAGGTTTCATTCCACGTAACAAACCTGCTTGCAGCGGAGTTGTTATTGGATATTGTTCATTAGTGCTTTGCATGGTTGCAGCAACTATCAACAAGGTCGCAGCAGCAAAACCCATACCCACTTTCTTATCCAATGGAGTGATAAGTGAGTCCGCTTTGCCAGCCTCGCATGCGATTAAACGTGGTACAAACACTGGGCTTTTTGCCCAATATGCAATGTATGCAATACCAAGCACATACCAGAACCCATGCCAAAAGTAGATGTTACCAATGTTCCAAGTTTCCAGGTCAATGGTTTGTCCTGTCAAAGTGGTTATTGGGTTGGTGAATTGGCTCATAGAACCCGTAATGGTTACCCATTTGCCAGGACCGATGATTGGGCCTCCGTCTTGAACGTTCATCATTGAGTGAACATGCCAGTCACCTGGACGACGAGCTTTCAACAATACTTTAAACTCGTATGTTTCACCCAGTTCCAAAGATACAGAACGTGGAACTAATTGGCCACCGATCCAAGATCCAGCACGAATAAATACTGGACCTGGAATACCGATGTTCAAGAATGACACTTCTGGTTTAGCGACTGTTTCAGGCCAACCAGCGAATACGTGGAATTTACCGGTAACAGTCATTGTGTCATTTACAGGCACAATTTCTTTTGACCAGTTAAGGTCGTACCAGTGGATTGTACGCATACGCATGAAAGCAGCTTGAGACTTCTCGCCATGAGCAGATGCAGTTGGTGCATAAAACATTGCTGCTGTTACAGTAACCAGCAATGCGACAAAGGACAATTTTGCTATCCTGTCTTTTATTAATTTCATATATCCTCCTCTATAATAGAGAATCTATTGGTTTTTAGTATCTACTTGTATGGATTTATTAATTTCCATAATCAAGCTTATTATTTTTATTACTGCCAAATTCTTCTTAAGAACCTTTGGTGAAAGCGGTGCTTCCAAACCATCTTCCGAAGAAATGCCACAAGAAATAAACGATGATACTTACGAAACCAGAGAAGAACGCTGATACTGGAGCAACGTCTTTACCGAAAGTTCTCAGTGTACCTTTTTCAACCATACGGATGTATTCAGGCATACCGGTTCTAACATAGTGGTAACCTGACAAGTCAGCCAAGGTCATCATCATACCATTGTATTCAACAGGCAAATGCAAAGGAGCCATCATTGGCCAGTTACCTGGGTAAAATAACAACCCAAATCCCAAACCACCGACAACTGCTGTCAACTGCATGCTGTTAGAAACCAACAATACAACGTCAAGTACGATAGCACCTGGAATTAATTGTGATGGGAATACGAAATTAATAGGGAAGTATGTCCAACCCCAGAAATTGAAGTATCTGTTAACCCACTCACCAAATATCAGGCCTAATACGCAAAGTGTTGCACCGAAGGCAATACGATAACGCCACCATAGAACCGCTTGAACTGCCGCTGGGAAAGTAATACCCATAATAGGTAATACAGTTACCCACAGACGCCTGTCTTTCCAATCAGACCAGAAATCCCAGTCACCTGCCACAAGCATGAAGTGAACGTGATAGCCGCCCAGAATAACGAAAAACAATGTGAACATAATTAGCCAATCGAACGTACGAGAAACTTTTACGGCTTCTGCGCGTGAACGTACAGCTGATTGAGATGCGCTCATTAGCTTACCTCCTAAAGGATTTAAATTATTTTTATATTAATCACTATCTTCTCTTAGCTGCTTTGCCAAAAAAGGCAAAGCAGCCGGGGAGATAGTAATTACAACCAAAAGACCAACTTTATTTAAAAAATTAAGCTAAGTCTTTTTTCAACAGTTTTGCAAGTGCTGCAACTTCGATGTTCAATACACCCAATACACCCAAAGCCGACCATCCGAAGAATACGAAGCCGTAGTGTAAAGGAGCAACAAACAGTTCTTCCATAAACCAGAAGGTGTGACCCCATTCGTTCAAGCCAACATTTGGCAGAATCATGAATGGACCAACTGTTGCAACCATGTATTGAATGGAGTTGCCTTGTTGATAAGTTGGCAATCTTGTTTTTGCATACAAGAATGACGCGCCACCAGTAATGATGTAGATCGGATAGCTCAAATAGAACTCGATAACGTGACTTGGTGTAAAGTCGGTATCGCGAACAATTGTTTGATGCCATGTACCGTCTTGCTCTGTAAAATAGCTAGCACCGAAGTAGATAGCAACGCCATAGCAAACCAACCATGTCCAGTGAGTAAAGTGCCTTCTCAACTCTTCACGAGGTGTGATTGACATAACTTTACGGTCACGAGATTTCCAGATGTAACCCCACAAGATACTTGCAGTACTTACTTCTAAAACGAACTCAATGTACAAAAAGTTCATCCAATATGTTTCAAATTCTGGCGCGAATGAGTCCATGCCGGCTGACCAGCCATAAACACCTTCGTACCAACGAACCCATGCGTAAAATACGCAATACAACGCAACACCGAGAAACAGGTTTCTTTTGTTTAACAACGGTGCTTCCGCAGCATCAGCTTTTACTGATTCAGTTGTAGCTGCCATTTCTACCTCCTAAAAATTATCAAATCCCCAAACCAAAAGGCATTGGGAGTCTATTTATTAAAGTCCATTCACTCATCCTTAACGCGTTTAAATGCTTAAATTTAAGCGCAGGATGTCACTCAATCCCTCTCGTGAGCAATAAGTCTACCAGTTCGACTGTATGTGTCAAGTCAAAATTTTCTTCAATCACAAGAGCCATGTACTCAAAACAAAATCGTTACATCTCACTTTGTCTAAATACTTTGAAAAAGACGGATTTCTGATACACTGATCAAAGACTTCAATAACTAATTCAATAAACACCAAGTCACACAAATATGAAGAAATATTCACTGCTTTTTTTGATTATCGGCATAGGCATTTTAGTTTTAATAACCCAAAAAATTATCCTGCCGCTTGTCTATAATGTTGCCAAATCCGATGCCTTCCTAATTGACAGCAAAGACCAAGGCAGCCAACTGCCTATCTCAAACTCCATGACTGATTTGGCCTTTATGCACTGTAATAATCATATCAAGTCAGAACTTGGCCCTGACACTACGATTGCGTTTGCAGAAAAGCCCCTGAATGCATGGAGCCTTGGAAATTACGAATATGTCATTAATGGCGAAGCTACCCTAACAAGCTCGTCCAATACAGAAAAGAAAAAATATGCGTGTCGAATTGCTTACGAAAATGGCGATAACCTTGATGGGGCTCTCGATTTTGCTAACTGGTCTATAGAAGGTATTGACGGGATAGATGGAATTTAAATTAAACCCCATTTCTTAATCGTTCAAGAGCCCGTATTAATTAACCATAACCTATGCAATTTCAATATTGCATAGGTTATGGGGTCTAAAAACTTAAAATTTAGGGTTTCTATTCTAGTGCCAACAGACTGGTTTGGCATTGTCACTTAAATTTCTGCCCAAATGAGCGCGATAGACACCCCTTCAAACGAGACGGCGCTCGTAGAAAAATGAAAGGGCGACTTGGTTTTGGAATTTTTCCATATCTAGCATATAACCCAAAACAGGAGCCTTTCTAACTAGAGCCCCGTAGTCCCAACTACCATAACTTCGGTACCTTTGGTTACCACCAGCCCTTAAATTTAGGAATGTTTCCTTCACGAAATTCTGTTTGGGGTATCCGTGGGCTGGTTGGCCTCTAACCCAGCTTCAGGCCGGCAACC
>CAYSYU010000020.1:0-92912 GCA_964435245.1 uncultured Methylomagnum sp. | reverse complement strand
GAGCCAGTGTAACCAGTTAAAAATGCTTGACGGACTGACTCAGGGCGTGAACCGGTCATTCAACTAAGATTTATTGAACTTCTTCATTCCAAAAAAGCGGACATTAAGTATCTCAATGCCCCATTTCCTGTAGCTGTTCAGCCATTTTCCGATTTGCAGAAACGGCTTGTTCATAAATCCGAATCATTACTTGGCTATGGGCTTTCAGGTCATTTGCATGCCTGCCGTAGACGTAGCGTTTTGACTCGAATTTATTGAGAAATTCTTTGTGTTCATCAATCTTGGCCTGGATTTCTGCCGCCTCGTCTTGCAAATGTTTAGCCAAAGACTCATGCTGTATGGCTAGCTCAGGAGCCACCGAATAACTATTTAAGTTGCTACAGGCGGATAGTAAACATTGCGTTAAAAAAAGGGTCATCAGTAATTTTAATTTCATGGATTGCTCCGAAATAGTTTAAAAATGGTTTTAAGGGTTGTTCAGATTATTTAAGGGAAGCGTTTTGGGCTGAAGCAGCCTCAAGCCATTGGCAACGACCAATAAGGAAGCCCCCATATCGGCTGCAATGGCTTCCCATAAAGTTGCAACACCCATAAATGCCAACACCGCGAACGCGGCTTTAACGGTAAGTGCAAAGGTAATATTTTGACGGATGATGGCCAATGTCCTTTTGGAATGCGCGATCAGCCAGGGGAGCTTGGCAAGGTCGTCACCCATCAATGCAATATCCGCTATTTCGATGGCCGCATCCGAACCCAACACGCCCATTGCTATCCCTAAGTTAGCCCGACCCAGTGCCGGGGCATCATTGACGCCATCGCCAATCATTGCCACTTGCCCGTATTTTTCGACCAGTTGCGTGACGATCTCAACTTTATCGGCGGGCAACAATTCGGCATACACTTCATCAATGCCGATTTGTGCTGCGATATTGTTCGCGGTCACCTGGTTGTCGCCGGTCAACATGGCCAAATGTTGGATTCCGTTTTGTTTCAACGCTTGCAATATTGCTTTAATATCAGGGCGCGGCTGGTCGGCGACGGCAATCAGGCCGCAAATGTGCCGATCATTGCCAACGGCAATGACGGTTTGTCCATCCTGTTCAAGGGCTATGGCTTTTGAGCTGATTTCCGGTATTTCCTGGCTTCTTTCCAATAAATAACGGCGCGATCCTAACCAGAAATCCGTGCCATTAAAAAGCCCGGTAATGCCTTTACCGGGCAAAACAGTTACATTGTCAGCACTGGCAACCTTGATACCCAAATCTTCCGTGTATTTTAAGATGGCTTTCGCCAGCGGGTGGCTGCTGCGGGCTTCCAGTGCGGCAGCGCGGCTTAACAATTCTGCTTCGCTATGGCTGTTGAACGGGTAAATCCCAGTGACTATCGGTTCGCCACGGGTCAGCGTCCCAGTTTTATCAAAGGCAATCGCCTTAAGATGGGCTGGCGTTTCAATATAAATACCGCCTTTGACCATTATGCCTTGCCGGGCAGCACAGGCCAAGGCGGCAACAATACTGACCGGGGTTGAAATCACCAAAGCACATGGGCAGGCAATCACCAGCAACACCAAGGCATGGTAGAACGATTCGTTCAAGATGCCCCCGAAAAATAACGGCGGGATAACAAATACGGCCAGGGCTACGATCATCACGACAGGGGTATAAATACGGGCAAACTTCTCTACCCATTGTTCGGCTTCCGCCCGCTTGCTATGGGCTTCTGCAACCATTCTGGTGATTTGCGCCAATGTGGTATCCGTGGCGAGTTTAGTTGAACGGATTTCCAGCGCCCCTTCGCCATTGATACTGCCGGCAAAAACCTCATCGCCAGTTTGTTTGCCCACAGGCATGCTTTCGCCCGTGATCGGCGCTTGGTTCACGGTGCTAATCCCCGCCAACACTTCGCCATCCAAAGGGATCTTATCGCCGGGCGCTAATATGAAACGGGCGCCTATTGGCACGTCTGCGGCGGGCATTGTGCGTTCCTTGCCGGATTCATCCTTGATCTTGACGGTGGAAGGCGCCAAATCCAATAAGGCTTCTACCGCATGACGGGCGCGGCCAATGCTCCAGCTTTCAATCGCCAGTGACAGGGCAAACAGAAAACTCACGGTGGCCGCTTCAAACCATTCATCAATGAATAGGGCACCGATGACGGCGATAGTCATCAACAGATTCATATCGGCACGCAAGCGCTTTAAGGCATAAAAAGCCTTAACAATCACATAGCGGGCGCCAAAAATAACCGCCAGGCCAAAAGCGATTTTTTCAGGCAAGGGCATTGCTTGCTGCGCATGTGCGTTCAGTAAGCCAGTGAGATAGCGGGTGATCACCTCCCATCGGGGAGACCAACCTTCAGGATGGCTAACTAAGGTTTGCAGATCAGAAAATCCACCGGCCAGGACAACATGGATCAACATACCAACTAAGATACAAAGACCACTCAGCAAGGTATAAAGCGTCTTTGACCGGTGTAGATGGGTCTCGTCTGTTTGCGCTTGACCTGCCTGCCAGCGGGTTGCTTTCATGCCGGTAGCGGCCACCGCTTGAATGATAGCTTTTTCAGCCACGGGCTCGGCATCGGGTAAAAGCGTCATCCGGCCATTTAAAACATCAAACGCCAGCTTGTCGCTACCGCCCACCATCGAACCGAGTGTATTTTTTAAAGTGGCGACTTCTTCGGCGCAGTCCAGGCCTTCGACCTTGAAAGTCATTCCGCTTGCAGGTTTTGAATTGATAGGCGGTGGAAATTTTGAACCTTCCCCAGCGCAACCACAATCCTGTTTCGGTTGATGGCATGATTTCATTTATTGATCCTCGCTAATCCCAATGTGCGCCTTTTCAGGCGACAAAACATCTGGTTGTTCGTCTTTGTGATGGGCAAACCAGTAAAGGATCGGCAACACCAACAAAGTCAACATGGTGGATGACAGGATGCCGCCGATCACCACCGTGGCCAAAGGGCGCTGGACTTCAGCCCCGGTTCCGGTGGCAATCGCCATCGGGATAAAGCCAAAAGAGGCAACTAATGCCGTCATCAGAACAGGCCTCAACCGGGTCAAAGCCCCCTCAGCAATTGCTTTGTCCAGGGGCAGGCCTTCCTCACGAAGATGACGGATGAAAGCAATCATGACCAGACCGTTAAGCACGGCCACTCCGGAAAGGGCAATAAAGCCGACAGCAGCAGAAATAGACAAAGGAATTCCCCTCAACCATAAGTCCGCCAAGCCGCCCGTCAGGGCAAATGGGATTCCGCTAAAAACCAGCAAGCCATCCTTAAAATTACCGAACATCATAAACAGCAAGGTGAACACCAACAGCAAGGCGACGGGCACCACGATTTCTAGCCTCTGCGTGGCGGATTGGAGTTGTTCAAACTGGCCGCCCCAAGTCGTCCAGTAACCGGCAGGCACTTTAAACTCCTTTTGTAACCGTTGTTCGGCTTCGGCCACGAATGAACCGAGGTCGCGACCACGGACATTGGCGCTCACCACAATACGGCGTTTACCGTTTTCCCGGCTGATCTGGTTCGGTCCTGGCGCAAGTTCCAGGCTGGCAACTTCCGATAAGGGAATGTAGGTCGCGTTATCGAAGGTGCCTGCCGCACGGGGCAAAGAAATTGGCAAACGTTTGATGGCTTCCAGGTCGCTGCGCAAGTTCTCCGATAAGCGCACGATAATGTCAAAACGCCGATCCCCTTCAAACAATGTGCCTGCTTCGGTGCCGCCAATGGCGGTAGCAACGGCATCCTGGACATCGCCGATATTAAGGCCGTAACGCGATGTCTTGTCACGGTCAATATTGACAGTGAGCATGGGCAGGCCGGTAGTCTGTTCTACTTTGACTTCCGAAGCGCCGGGTATTTTTTCAACAATGGCGGCAATCTTGGTGCCGGTCTCATTT
Organism: uncultured Methylomagnum sp.; assembly: GCA_964435245.1. Classification (GTDB taxonomy): domain Bacteria; phylum Pseudomonadota; class Gammaproteobacteria; order Methylococcales; family Methylomonadaceae; genus Methyloglobulus. Next base: position 89,010 of record CAYSYU010000020.1, on the reverse strand, counting down.
AAAACATCCATGTCGTCGCCAAAGACTTTGATGGCGACGTCGCTGCGCACGCCTGAAATCAGTTCGTTGAACCGCAATTGGATCGGTTGGGAAAATTCATAGACATTACCCGGCAGCTTATTTGTCGCACCTTGCACCTCGGCTAATAGCACATCCCTCGGCTTTTCAGGGTCAGGCCATTGGTCTTGCGGCTTGAGCATGATGTAACCGTCGGAAATATTGGGCGGCATCGGGTCAGAGGCGATCTCGGCTGTGCCGGTACGCGCAAAAACACGGTCAATTTCAGGAAATTGACGTTTCAGGGCGGTTTCGATCTGTTGCTGCATGGCAACGGACTGGGACAGGCTGGCTCCCGGAACCCGTAAGGCTTGAATGGCAAAGTCGCCTTCGTTGAGGCTGGGGACAAATTCGCTGCCCATGCGCGTCAACAACAAACCAGACAAGATAATCGCGATAACGGCAAAGGTTAGCACCACCGGCTTATTCGCCATGACCGTGTCGAGAACCGGCGCATAGACCCGCTTCGCTGAATGCATAATGACATTCTCTTTCTCATCGACCTTATTGCCAATGAACAGCGCGACCGCCGCCGGTATGAAGCTGACCGACAAGATCATTGCCCCAACTAATGCGATGACGACTGTAAAGGCCATCGGATGGAACATTTTCCCTTCCACGCCAGTTAGCGCAAAAATGGGCAGGTACACCACCATGATGATCAATTGGCCAAACAACAAGGCACGGCGGGCATCCTTGGAGGCGATAAACACCTCTTCGAAACGTTCGGCACGCGTCAAATTGCGTCCTTTCTGCATTTGGGCATGCGCCAAACGGCGGACGCAGTTTTCGACGATGACGACAGCGCCATCGATAATGACCCCAAAATCCAGCGCCCCCAAGCTCATCAGGTTCGCGCTGACCTGATATGTCACCATGCCGGAAAAAGTGAACAACATCGACAACGGGATGACCATCGCAGTGATAACGGCTGCCCGTATATTGCCCAGGAACAGGAACAAAATCACGATAACCAAAATAGCGCCTTCGGCCAGGTTCTTTTTGACCGTATTGATGGCCTTATCGACCAATACCGTCCGGTCATAAACGGTCACCGCTTGTACGCCTTCCGGCAACGTCCGGTTGATTTCCCGCATTTTCAAGTCAACCGCTTGCGAAACGCTACGGCTATTTTCGCCAATCAACATGAAGACCGTCCCCAACACCACTTCACGGCCATTTTCAGTCGCCGCGCCCGTCCGTAATTCGCGGCCAATGCCTACATCGCCAATATCGCGAATCCGGATCGGCACCCCCTGGACCGTACCCAGGATGATTTCACTGATGTCGTTGACCGTATGCACTTGCCCCGGCGCACGGATCAGGTATTGTTCGCCATGCCTTTCAATATAGCCAGCACCGACATTGTTGTTGTTGCGTTCAAGCGCCGTGACCACGTCTTCTAATGTTAACCCGTAAGAGGCCAGTTTTTCCGGGTTAGGGGCGACCTGATATTGCTTGGCATAACCGCCAATCGAATTGATTTCGGTCACGCCCGGCACATTGCGCAGTTGCGGCTTGATGATCCAGTCCTGTATTTCCCGTAAATCCGTCGGGGTGTATTCAGTCCCATCCGGTTTCTTGGCGCCCTCCTTGGCTTCGACTGTCCATAAGTAAATCTCGCCTAAACCCGTAGAAATCGGCCCCATCAAGGGCGTTATACCGGGTGGCAGCTTGTCTTTGGCTTCCTGTATACGTTGGTTGACCAATTGCCTGGCAAAATAAATATCGGTGCCATCTTTAAAGATCACGGTCACCTGGGACAATCCGTACCGGGACAGCGAGCGGGTTTGTTCCAGATTCGGCAACCCCGACATGACGGTTTCAATGGGGAATGTAATCCGCTGCTCTATTTCCAGGGGGGAATAACCCGGTGCCGAGGTATTGATTTGCACCTGGACGTTGGTAATGTCCGGCACGGCATCGATAGGCAATATCCGGTAGTTATAAAAACCGGCGGCCGCGATCCCGGCCACGGCAATCATGACCAGCCAACGTTGTTCAATGGCGAGGCGTATAATCCGTTCAAACATGGCCTTCGCCCTCTGACAGGTTTATCATAGCCAATACACTACCGGCATTGGGTTTGGGTCTGGCATTAGTGTTCATGGGATGCCCCTGCCTTGCCTTGTTCCGATTTCAGGACGAAACTGCCATTGACGGCATAACGTGCGCCGGGTTTCAGCCCCTTTAATATTTCAACCGATTGGCTGTCGGAACGGCCAGTTTCAACCGGTTGCGCCAAAAAGCCGCCGGGTATGCGGACAAAAACCGTAGGCTTATCGTTGATCAATTGCACGGCTTGCACTGCCACAGCCACAGGCACTTCGGTTTCATTGCTGACCATTTCGACATTGATAAAGAGGCCAGGCCGCCATGCCAGTTCCGGGTTGGCCAAAGTGACCCTGGCCTTAGCCGTCCGGGTTTGTTCACCCATCAATGACCCTACATAAGAGACGGTGCCGGTTGCGGTTGAATCCAAGGCCGTTGCCTTGATGGTGGCGGTTTGACCGACCCGCACAACATTCAAGTCTTTGGCCGAGACTACGATTTCAGCCCATACCGACGATAAATCCGTCAGCGTAAAGATGCTGGTGTCATCTTTTACCGCCTCACCCAGAGCAATATGCTTTTCGACAATCATGCCGTCGAAAGGTGCGCGTATCTCATAACGGTTAAGCTCGTCCGGGCTTCCTGTGGCCGTGGGCTTGGCACCGAGCGCACGCAGTTTTTGCTGGGCATTATTAAGGGCAATTTCTGCTTCGTTCAATAGTTGCTTGGCTTGCAGATAATCTTGCTCGGCGGAAATTTTGGCTTGCCATAAATATTTCTCCCGTTCAAACGTGCCTTTCGCCAACTCCAGCCGTTTTTGCGCAGACAGCAATTCGCTCCGCTGCTCCGATAAACTGATGCTGGCAATGACGGCCAGAAGCTGTCCCTTTTTGACCTGTTGGCCGATATTAGCCTGAATATCCTGGACGATTCCGGGAACGCGGGGAACGACATGCGAGGTTTTATCCTCATTAAAACGAATCTCACCAGGCAAGGTAGCGGTCGCCCTGATTTTAGCTGAGCCAGCGGTTTGGATGTCAATGCCATTGTCTTTTATCTGTTGGTCGCTCAGTTCAATTTTGCCTTCGGCCTTGCTAAACTTAAATTCCATCGCACCGTAATGAGTTTGAGCCGTAATGAGGGCATCGAACACATGCGGTTCTTCGATAATTTCCTTACTGACCAGGGCATCGCGGTTAGCCTCGAAGTCAATCAGTTCTGGTTGCTCGTCCGGGCGGGTTAATGCCATCAGCACACTACTGGCACGAGGGGAAAGCAATTTCCCTTTGTCATACTGGTAAATTTGGAAATGCGGCTCGCCTCCTTCTTCGGAAAGCCGCACTTCTATGCCGTAATCGCCGTTCTCCAATAGCTGCCCGCCGTGAAGCCCGTTATTTTCTTCTGCCTGTTCATGGCCGCCCTCAGGCTCTTCGCTCACAACAGGCGTTTTTAGGTTCAAGATCAAGATGCCCAGGACAATGCCAAGCGCAATCAAACCAAAAATAATCTTAAGTTGTTTTGAGGTAATGGTCAGGTCTCTATTTTGGGTCTTTATTGGTGCGGTTCAGACCGCCGCCAACTAGGCGTTCAACTTCCGCCAGGGCTTTGTGGTATTCGGCTGATGCCTGCAAATGCTGGTTTTGTGTGCCAAATAAGGTGCGTTGGGCATCCAGGACATCCAATATGCCGAATTTTCCATAACGGTAGCCGATAGTGGCCGCGTTATAGGCGCTCTCGGCATTCGGCAAAATATCGCGATGCAGCATATTAGCTTCCGCGAAAGCGGTACTTAAGCGTTGATAAGCAGTATTCAGTGCGGTTTGGATGCGAATCTCGGCACTCTCCTTTTCATTTTCCGCTTTGGCCAGGCGATGTTCCGCTTCCTTGATTCGGCCTTGGTTTCGGTCAAAAACCGGCAAAGGCACTGAGAAACCTACCAGCAAGGCATAATCGTTCGGCATTAAATATTTACTGCCGCCAACGGTTGCAGTGACATCGGGAATGGCTTTAGATTCTTCCATCGCAACCAGGGATTGGCGTTGGGTGATCTCGGTTGCCCAACGGGCTAAATCAGGATTGTCGGTAATGCGTTGCAGTAAGGTTTCGAGGGCGGGAGGGACCTGTTCGTTTTCCAAGCTCCCTTTGACCCGCTCAAAACGGGGCTCGGTGCTTGCCCAGGTTGCGGCCAAACGATTTCTTGTGGCTTCCAGTTCCCGCTGGCTGCGTTGGAATTCAATCTGTGCCGATGCGAGCGCAATTTTGGCCTTGCTTTCTTCCACTGGAGAGACTTTACCCGCCTGGACGCGGGCGGAGGTGCTGGCCAGCATCTGCTGGGCGAGGGTTTGCATTTGTTGGGTGAGCGCGAGCCGTTGCTGCGCAGACAGGACATCAATGAAGGCTAATGACACCCCGGTGAACACATCCACGCGCTTGGTTTCATAATCCCAGTCGGCGAGCTGTTTGGACAGTTCCGCCGCCGCAACCCTGGCCGCACGTTTTCCACCAAGTTCGATAAGCTGGCTGAGTTGCAATGTGACCACATCACCGTCAAAGCCATGAATCACGCTGTTACCGAAATTACCTGCATTAGCACCAAATACAGGGTTAGGCAATAAACCGGCTTGAAGGATCGCGGCTTCTTGCGCTCGGACTTCTTCTGAATACGCCGCAAGCCCAGGGTTTTTGAGCAAGGCCAACGCCAGCGCTTGCGGTAAGGTTAACTCACCGGTTGGTTCGTCGAGTTGCGGGGCGGCGTAGTTTTGAGCCGTTAGTCCCGGCGCTGTTTCCTTTTTTTCATCTGTGACGTTGGCAGAGCCAAGCTGCGTCAGCAAGAAAAATAGAAGGATGCCGCTTATACGCCGCAGCATTGGGTGTGGTGACATAACATGCCTCTTCAAAAAATTTAATCATTGCCAGCCACGGCTGCAATCTGGTATTGCAATACCTGTGGCGAAATAAGATTGATGAAGGGGCTAATTCAGCAGTACGGTACTACGTAGGGCAAGTTGGCCAGAATCGATAAATGGCCGGTATCTTAAGAATGGATTTCGGTTTATTCTTACGACAAGGGGCAAACTTAGAATGAATAGGCAGAATGCCAAGCCTATCTTATCGATAGAAAACTTGAACAAATCTTTCATCGGTTTAGGAGTGCAGGCCTGATCCCCGTCAGAAACTGAGATATCGATGCAATCGGAATGTTTGTTACCTGATCGATCAGTAACGATTTGTTTATCCAAGGCAACGGGCGCTGGTTTAGCATCATGATGATGGCCAGCAGGTTCCATTGCGAAATGGCCATTTGTCCCAAAACACCAGACATTACCAGAAAAGAGGGTTTCGCCCAAGCCAAAATGGCACAGAACCGTAAATATCAGCACTAGCGATAATGGGGTATTGTGGCGACGCGATATAATCATTGCTAAATAATAGCCTAGTAAGGAAGTAAATCCAAGTTGGCTGTTTTAAATGGGTTTTATTGTCCCGTTATTGCTGATAGGAATGAATTTGATCGACTGTTTAAATGTAATTTGTTAACAGTTTAATTCTAAAATGGCTGCTTATGATTTTGATCTGAAGTTTCCGGTAAATTGTCGATAGTCCTCCGATCCTGACCGGTATAGTGTCTTGCTTTTTCGACGAAATTAGGATCGTGACAGTCGGGTTTGACACCAAAACTGACCTTTCCTTTTCCGTCCAAGCTATTTGAAATCAAACGCATTCACCAAATCGCCCGCGTTGGACCTAACTCCCGGCAAAGGTTTCAAGCCGAACCGCAAGGTAATAAATTTGATGATCGAGGTGGTGTCGTAAGGGGTATGGTCGATAAAACGCCTTTTGGCGAACGGCGAGATGACGATGGCCGGTATTCGTGTACCCGGCCCCCAGCGGTCGCCCTGAGGCGGCGGCACATGGTCCCAGAAACCGCCGTTTTCGTCGTAAGTGACAATTACGGCGGATTTCTTCCAAACCGGGCTTTGCTTGATTTTATCCAGGATTTGGTCGAGATGTCGATCACCCGACAGTACATCCGTATAGCCGGGATGTTCATTCAGGTCACCAACAGGTTTATAGAAGCTGACCTGCGGGAGGTCGCCTTTTTCCAAGGCTTGTAAGAAATTTTCACCGTCCTTTAGGTGCAGTTCCCGTTCTGGCGAGCCGGGCGCATAACGGGCATAGTAATTGAATGGCTGGTGATGGGGTTGGAAGTTCAAGGCTCCCGGCTTATTCGTATAAATTACGGCATGCCTGTCCCCTGGCGGGTGCATGCCGTCAGTCAAGGCTTGATTCCAGCCGCCAGCGTACCAGGCCCAAGAGATATGTTTGTCCGATAAGGTGTCGCCGATTGTTTTGGCGGTGAGCGGAGGCAATATTTTTTTTTCAGGGTCGGCAAACCGTGGGTCGCCCTTTTTTGCAGGCTGTATTCCCGAGGGTTGGTAAGGCGGCTGTATAACGTTCACCACATACCCGTCTGGAGTATAGGGAAGTTTGTCCCCTTGAAACTTGGGCGGCCCTGCCATGGCCGAAGGCGGCGAATCCGGTTTACGCTTTAGCAAACCTTGCCCATCAAGGGGAGTACGCTGCTCCTGCGGCGCCGATGGGTTTTGCGGGGTACATGCACAGACCAGCCACTGGTGGTTGAGGAATGATCCGCCGTACGCGCCCATGAAAAAATGATCGGCAAGCACATATTCTTTAGCCCATTGCCAAAGCGGCAATTTTGAACCGTCGTAGTAACCCATGACCAACGCGCCGGCATTGGATAGGGCGGCAAATTTATTGTTTTTGCCGCCGTTAATTTGCTCGATGTTCAGGTAATAAAGATGGGCAAGGTCCCGTGTCCTGGCGGACAAAGGTAAGTTCAAGGGTATGCGGTCAATTTGGAACGGCTTGTTGGGCAGATGTTCAAGCAACGGCGGCTTACCGTCCTCGATAGCCCAAATTGGCGGCAGTTCCTTGAACGGTTTGCCGTCGTGGTCGACCTGGAGAGTTTGTTCCTTGGAAGCCTGCTTAATGCCGTTCGCACCTGGAAACAAGCCATACAGGTTGTCAAAACTGCGGTTTTCGGCGTAGATGACAATGATATGTTCGATATCATTTAAATTGGGTTTTGCTTTGGTAGCGGTATGTTTCGCAGCAAAACTTAGGGAACCGCAACAGAGCGACAGAACAATGACCATCAAATGGAGTTTGCGTTTGTTTGGTTGCATAAAATAACCGATTTATTGATGACTGGTATTTTTAATCCAACGCCCTAAGTGTTTAATTCAGATTTGCAAACGCTAAGTGAAAGCCTGTTAAGAAAATCGGATCAACATACATTCCCGTATGCAAAAGGGAGGGGATTTATTTTTGCGTCAGCTTCAGGTATTTTTGGTACAAAGTCTCTTGGCTTTCAATATTATCGGGGTCTTTTGTGATGCAATCGACCGGACAGACTTCTACGCATTGGGGCAAATCATAGTGGCCGATGCACTCGGTGCATAAAGCAGGGTTGATGACATAAATCTCCTCGCCTTGAGAAATTGCCCCGTTGGGGCATTCGGGCTCGCAAACATCGCAGTTAATGCACTCATCGTAAATTATCAAAGACATAATCTTGCTTACTTAAACTTCTTGATCAGTTGCTCATTGACACAGTCCGGGACGAATGAGGAAATGTCGCCGTTCAACTGGGCAATGGCTTTAATGACGCTGGACGATATAAAGGTATATTGCTCAGGCGGCGTTAAAAACAAGGTTTCCAGCTCTGGGGCCAAGTTTCGGTTCATGCCGGCCATTTGGAACTCGTATTCAAAATCGGATACCGCCCTAAGCCCCCTTAATATGACCGAAGCACCGTACTGCCGTGCACAATCGACCAAAAGGTTGTCAAAGCCGATAACATCCACATTGGCATGTACTGAAATCACTTGTTGGGCTAAGTTTACCCGTTCTTCCAGGGAAAACAACGGCCCTTTCCCGGCATTTTCCGCAATTGCGATAATAACTTTATGGAATAAACGGGACGCCCTGGCAACGATGTCGAGATGCCCGTTTGTTATTGGGTCAAAAGTGCCGGGGTAAATGGCGATTATTTGCATACGATAGGGGTTTGTAATTGAAACAGGCCGTTAAATGAAAAACCCTAACAGTATGCCGACAAAAAATAACAAAAAAATGCTAAAAATCGAAACCACACCCAATACCAACATGAACGGGTTGGCCAATGTCGCTAGGCTGAAATAGGAACCTACCAGTTCCCTTGCCTCTATGGCCATAGCGCCAACCGACCATAGGTTTTTACCCGCAGAAAGGAACCCTAGCTTAGGCGTTTTACCGGCGCGGATGTTATGCACCGACGCTTGAAACCCTGATTTGGCATCGCCTAACATCTGCCCTGAAATTTCAGGTAGGCATTTTAGTTCTTCCAACGCCCACCAGAACCTTAGCAGGATCAATGTAGGCAAAAATGCTGCTATTGCGGCAAATACAGCGATGCCTAAGGAGTAGTGTTTCAAGAAGTAACACCATACGGCTAACCAGGCCGTCACCAAAACACCAAGGATCCATAGCAAGCGCAGTTTGTCGGCGAGGCTGTCCACGATTGGCAGCAAGTTTTCAAAAATTGACAACAAGCGTCGCTTTTTCTCAGGCTCTAGAGTTGGCGCTGGTTTTTCTGTCATTAGGATATCTTTTGAAGACTCAAAGAACCATTATATCTTACTCCAACCGTCTGGCAGAACTCAAAGCATGGTAGCCAATTTGCCTGGCAGTGTAGGGCCATCTTAATTAAATATTTCTTGGCAATTGCATCGGCTTAATATCGATAAAGAACCAAATTTGCAATGCATAAACGTAGTTAGTATAGTCTGGGAAACAATCGCATCTTTGCCAGGGAAGCAAGCTACGCATGGGTCATGGAAAAAAACCGTCTAACTATCCCTTAATGAAACTGGTTTTATTTGCCAAACCATGGGCAAACCTTTGTTTTTGCAAAGCGCATAAGACTCCAGGCAATTTGGAGGCAGGCAAATGTCGCTAAACAAAAAAAACTTAAAGCCTACAGACCATGCACCCGTTCTTGCAAGAAAAATGCTTTGTTGGGCTTTGCTCATTTATCCTTTTGGTTTCGCCTATGCGGAAATTCACGGGACAATCACAGGCACAACCAATTATGTTTGGCGGATGTACTCCAAAAGCAATAACGGCCCCGCCTTGCAAGGCAACCTTGATTACCAGCATTCATCGGGGCTTTACGTCGGCACAAGCATTTCTAATTTTAATATAGGCCCTAGCGAACAGGAAGAAGACATCATTTTCCCCGATTCCGCCCAACTCGAAATCACGCCTTATGTTGGCTGGAGCTATAGCTTTACCGACACTTGGAGGGTAGATTTACAGTATTCACGATATTTTTATGACGGGAAAATTTACGCGCTAACAGCGGATTATAATGAGTTTTATCTGTTCCTCCATTATCGGGACTTGCTGAGTTTGCAAGCTTCTTATATCGATGATTACTATGGGCTAAAGAAGGATTCTTTTTTTTATGAAATTACAGGCCGATATCCGCTAAACGATTACCTGGAATTTTCAAGCTCATTCGGTTACGGCCAAACCCAAAATGCGCTAGATACGGATTATTATTACTGGAATGCAGGTCTGACTGGACGTTATAAATTTCTTGCTTTAGACCTGCGTTACTACGACGCCAAAGAAATCTTTTACCTGGATGAATTGGGGCAAAATATTTCTCGAGACCACCCTAACACGTTGAAAGCAAGCGTTGTATTTTCTATTTCCGTCGGGTTTTAATTGACTTAAGCGGCATCTAAGCCCTTATTTGGCGACATGATTCCTGACCTGATAAGGCATTGAAACACCTTATATCGTTAGGCTAAGGAGAAGCTATTGATTCGGCCTTGTGAAGTTTTAACTTCCGTTCGCCTTGAGCCTGTCGAAAGTCTTATGTGCTTCGACTCGCTCAGCACGAACGGTTCAAACATTAAAGGGTCGAATCAATAATGTGATAGCGACAAAATATTGGCATAAATGACCACAAATTGACACAGGCTTCGCCACTAATTTTTAGTTGAGGCAAAAAATTGTCACTTTCTTAAAATTTTGGTTACCTCCCGATCCCCAAGGGATATCATTTTATCGAGCAAAAAATCTTCAATACTCTGTTTTTTCAGCACTTATTAAGCACCAATAAAATTATTTCAAAAAATAAAAAAGTTGGCATTAGTATTGCTTTAATTAATGCATACGCAATAGGCGTGTGTTAGCTCCTCGTGGTAAAAATTGCTTTCTTAAGCATAGCGCATTATCTGCCCCTCCTTGTAGATAATGCGCTTTTTTTTGCCCGACGTTTTTGCAGCCAGCGAATAAGGCCCGTGACATAAAGAACCGTTGGCACGAACCCTAACGCCAGAATTAAAATCCGCCCCGGCAAACCAAAAGCATGGCCGGTATGCAAAGGAAACAGCCATCCCAAAAAATTATCACCGGCAGTAGCATTGATCGGCGTGTAACGCTGTAATACCTTGCCGCTATATTGATCGATACTCACTTCACTGTCCCATACATCCCCGGTTTTTAAGCTGATTGAATAAACACCATTTTCATCGACAGGAAATGAAATGCCTGCGGGCTATCCGCCTGGAATGCTATCTCTGGCGATTTTTACCGCTAGTCCGGCGCTAATGACCTGTTTGTCGGGTATTAGCTGAGAGTGTGCTGGTGCAGACACCAGCCGAGTGACGGGAGACAATTGGTTGACACTGTGGTCAATCCAATCCGTCCAAGGGCTGTACATATGAATTCCGGTGAACAAATTTATCAGCAATAATAATCCTGTAAGAATTCCGAAAGTTTTATGCAAATCGTAGTTTAACCTTTCCGCGCTGGCATTGCGTTTGAATGTTAAAGCCTTCAACCACCGGCCATTGCGCGGCCACCATAAGTAACCGCCGATTAAAATCGAAACCATAAGTAAAACACTGCCAAAGCTGAGCAGATGATTGCCCAGCCATAAGCCCGGAAAATTGAGGAGCAAAGAAACATGTATCCGGTTAATAACTTTTATCAACGAGCCACCCCAGGCCTTCAATTGGCTATCCAGAAACCGCGGGCCTCTCACCACCCCGCTACAGGGATCGACAAATACGGAATAGCGGTCGTCCCAATCCGCGCCGGGTGCAGGCACATGGAAAGTGGCTGTGAACAATCCTCGCTCAGGGTCAGGGAAGAAGAGTGACCGCAGTTGCCCCTTGGCGGGTGCATGGCTATTGATGGCTTCAATCAACTCATCCAACGGGCGGTAAGCCGCCTCGGCGCAACCAGAAGTTTTTTCAAACAACACTGGATTTAGCGCCGCATCAATGGGTTGCCAGAAAACAATCAGGCTGCCAGTCAGTCCAATAACAGCAAACATGCCCCCAAAAGTCAGGCCGATGTAAATATGGACTTGCAGCCATAGTTTGCGATATTTTGTAAATTTCTTGCCTGCGCTCATAAAAGGCAATAAATGAATCACTTCAAATCTACAGGAAGTTCATTTGTCCGTTTATACGGTCACTTCTTGTTATAGTTTAGTGTCAATATTCAACCCGCACCGATCCCATAAATGAACGTGGTGTGCCGTAATAAGCCGTATTGTCGTCAGTTCCAGAAAAATAAGTGTGGTCGAGGAGATTATCGACATTCAACTGGAAATGGGTTACAGCTTTGCCTATGTTAAAGCTATAACTTGCCATTAAGTTGACAATGGTGTACCCAGGAATTTGCCAGGAGTTTCCTGGATTGCCTTGCCGTTGGCTGACGGTGTTGACGCCCGCGCCAAACTTAAAGCCTTTCAATTGACCTTCCGTAAATTCATAAGTACTCCAAAAATTGCCGTTATGAAGAGGCACATTGGCGAATCGGCTACCCACGGGTGGGAAAGAGATCGGATTGCTTTTAGTAATCTCGGCGAATGGGGTATAAGCGTAATTTGCGATGATTTGCGAACCCGGCAATATTTCGCCGGCTACATCGAATTCAACTCCGTGGCTTTCCTGCTCTCCTGCCGCGATAGTCCCGAATGGCCGATCATTGGGATCCTGGATGCTGGTGTTTTGTTTCGTCAGTTCGAAATACGAAAAGGTAGCCGTCAAGCGGTCATCCCAAAATGAAGTTTTTAATCCGGTTTCCCATTGTTGGGCTTTTTCGAAGGGCAAGGGTTTGCCTGATTTAAAGCCATTCGAGGTTCCGAAATTCTCAGAATAGCTGCCATAAACGGATAACCACTTCAGTGGCTGCCATAATAGACCACCCCTCGGGCTTATTTTGTCGTCGTCATTGCTGACCTTGCCTGCTATATTATCATGCGTGACAGCGTTGTCATAACGCAGACCTCCCAATGCATATAGGTCGAAGGGTAGTTCTAGTTGATCTTGCAGGTAAATGCCGTACCATTCGGTTGTCCAATTAAGCGGGCCGAAAGCATTTGCAGGGGTTAATAAATTGGGCGGTGGAGCATTGGTATGTATTGGTCTAAAAATATTAAAAGACGGTGTTTGGGTGATCTCTGGACAGCAATATTGGTTAACCAATGACTCATCCGTCCGGTAATAATCGCCGCCAATCATTAAAGTATGCTTGACGGAACCCGTATCAAACTTTCCGGTTAGGTCAACCGTGTTAAAGTACCTATCGGCTTTGGGGCCGCCAATAATCTGGGCGGCAGCGCGATTCACAGTCCCGTCCGGCTGAGCGTCTGTTAAAGCAAATGACCCGGCTTTTCCGCCCTGGTCGAGAAAATCGACCAAAAATCGGTGACGCAATGTCCAACTGTCATTAAACGCATGCGACCAGTTCATGCCTACCAACAGATCGTTAGTGAATTCCCCAGACCAGGGCTCTCCTAAGCTCAAACCGCGGCTAACCGGCGCAGGGCGATTTGTTCCAACAATTGGAGGGATACCGTTTTGTAGTGAGTCGTCGGAATGCAGATATTCCAATTCAAACGTGATTTGCGTTTGTGGACTGACATTCCATTTCAGCACTGGTGCCACCAGCACTCTATCGTTATAGACAAAGTCCTCAAACGAATCCGAGTTTTCGTAACCTAAGTTGAAGCGATAAAGTAAATTCCCGTCCTCGGTAATTGGGCCCGTGGCATCTAATGTCGTGCGGTAGAAATCAAAGGAGCCGAATTGTTGTCCCAAGGAATAGTAAGGTTTTGCTAAAGGCTGCTTGGTGGTAATGTTGACAATGCCGCCGGGTTGCGTCCGTCCGAAAAGTATCGATGCAGGGCCTTTCAATACATCTATGCTTTGAATGTTGGCAAGATCGCGCTTCAAACCGATCCCGCTGGAATTGAAAGACGATGGGAAAAGCACCCCATTACGATAGACAGTCGTGTTATTAAACCCCCGAATATTAAAAGAATCAGTACCATTCCCTATGCCAGATGTACGCACGACACCGCTGGCGTTTTGCATTGCCTTTTCGATACGGACAGCTTGTTGATCCTTTAAGACTTGTTGGGTTACCGTCTTCACGGAAAACGGGGTTTCCATGATCGGCGTATCGGTTTTAGTGGCTGTTCGCGTACTGCTAGATGTGTAAGATTTATTGTATGGATCAGCGGTATTGGCCGGATCGTAAGGATCAACTTCTTCATCCGCCTCAACCGTGACTTTCGGCATCGTCTGGCCATCGCCGCTGGATTGCGGCTCGTGGTTTTGTACCGTGTTGGCGGTTTTTATCAAATTGTTTGGCGGTGGGTCGATGGTCACGGTCTTGGCGTCGACAAAGCGGTAAGTCATCCCGCTGCCTTGCAGCAGTTGGGATAAGGCTTGCGCTGGAGTCATACTGCCGTTTAGCCCATTGGTATCAAGCCCGCGCACCTTATCAGCGGTAAACAAGAGTTTGAGGTCGGAGTCGGCGGCAAACTGCATCAGGGCGTTGTTGAGCGATTGTGCCGGGATATCGTATGGGCGGACGTTGCCGTCGGCTAAGGCAGTTGCGCTATTAAGCAGCATTAGCGCGGCGAATAATGAGCAGGAAAAAAGCTTGCTCGTTTGCTCGACTATTGGTTGAAAAAAGGTTGGGGGCATGTGTTCTCCTTGCGTAAAAAATGGCTTCTTACTTTACTAACACGTTTTACCAGCCCAATCTCTCACGGTAATTTGAAATAAAATTGTTAGGGATTGTTGAAATGCTGCTGAATATTAAAATAAGTTATTAATATCAATAAGATGATGTGGTAACTTTGTGCTACTGTTTTTTAGTATTTCAAAATCGTGTGGAAAATGCCAAAAAGCCCATACAGAAATACAATGTCAATATCGCAATACTGCGTGGAAAAGCGAATAAACCAAAATCATAAAAAATCGCTGTCTATTTCAAACACCCAGTTTTCTTACAAAAATCGGAAACGCGGTTACCTCGCTGATTAAAAATCAAATTATTAGCGCTGGTAAACGATTCATAAGATAATGCCCGAAAATTAAGCTTAACCAATCTACCGCATTGATTATGACAACATCACCGCCTCCCGATATGGCTTTATACTGGAACGAAGCCCTGGCAGAGGATTTGTTGAGCTTTTTTGCGGGGCGGATCAAATGCCAGGAAGCCGCCGCTGACTTGACGCATGAAACCTTCCTGCGTTTCCACCAATTCATCCAATCGACACCGCCCAATAACGCCCGAGCCTTGGCATTTAGCATTGCCGTTAATTTGGCGACCGATTACCAGCGAAAAATGAAAGTCCAGCAAAAAGTCATGGTCGATGAGGAACATGAATCCTGCCGACTTCCCAATGCACAAACCTTGGCAGACACCGGGCCGGAACGGATTGCCATGGCCCGCCAACAGTTGCAACTGGTGTATGCCGCGCTAGAAGAACTCCCCGTGGACTGCCGCAACGCTTTTATCATGCAAAGCCTCGAAGGCCTGACGCAAGCCCAAATCGCCGCCCGCTTAGGCGTTTCCCAGGTCAAAGTTTACCGTCTGCTGATTAAGGCCATGAGTCATTGCCAGCTCACGCTGAATGCCCAGAATGAACCCAAATCTTGAACAAGGCGAATATTTTGAGCCTGTCAAACGTCTTACTCAGTAACGCCCCGGATTTCCTCTGAACGCCTTAATGCCCACCGATAGCGACGATGCCAACTTGCCTCAATTGCAACAACAGGCCATCGAATGGCTTATCAGGCTGCGTACCCACGAATTGACCGAGACTGAAACCCAGGAATTTGCCGATTGGCTCTCGTACGACCTGAGCCATGCCCACGCCTTCGCCAACGCCGAAGACCTGTTCGACGCCATGACCCAAGCCGTGCAAATAAAATCAGCGGTCGCAAAACCTATCCCAGATGGTGTGAGGGAATATGCCGTCACCGTCGCCTACCCACTGTCGTTTAAGCGCCGTCCTGCACGCTGGCTGGCAATCCCTTTAGCTTTGGCCGCCGTTTGGTTGTTTGTGGTCACCTTGGTGCTGCCACAACAAGCCAGCCTGTGGGACGCTTACCTCAGCGACTTCCATACCGGAACAGGAGTACAACGTACCATCCCGCTTGCCGACGGCAGCCGCTTGCTCTTGAACACCGATACAGCAGTCTCTGTGGATTACCAAGACGACAATCGGCAAATCATCCTCCACCACGGCCAAGCCCAGTTTACCGTAGCCGGGGATAAAGCCCGCCCGTTTACGGTCAGCGTGGGCGAACTCCAAGTACACGCCCTGGGTACGGTGTTTGAAGTCTACCGGAAAACATCCGGCGATATCGACGTCGCCGTCCAGGAACATGCCGTTGCCGCCAGCCTGTCCGATGGCGGCAACGTCCTGCAAAAACCGCTAATGCACATCCAGCAAGGCCAGCAATTGCACTACGCCAGCGGCAGCGGCACACTGGCCTCCCCAGAAACAGCCGACGATGAACTCACCGGTGCCTGGCGGCAACGCCGGGTCATCGTCAAGGATCGTCCGCTCGCCGAATTAGTCGCCGAAATTGAACGTTACCGTCCAGGCCGTATCTTCCTGGGCGACGCCAACCTTAACAACCTGCGCGTGACCGGCTTGTTTTCCCTGGCTGACCCCGAGGCATCACTTGCCAAAGTGCGGAAAATATTGGGCCTAAAAGAAACCCGCTTGGGGCCGTTGTGGGTACTGTTGCACCGTTAAGGGCAAAACTATCCATTCCGGCAACCGGTAATTAATTGCGTAAGCACTGTATAAAATAGCACCCTCGTTCGTCTTAGTTAACGAAGCTCTGAACAAGTTGATTCCATTTATGGTTCGACAAAGCTCACCGCGAACGGAATCAACACCCTGCCGTTCGTCCTGCTTGTCGAAGGACTTGTTCATAGATTCCTTAATGACAATATTAATAAGGAGAGAACGTATGTGCGATAAGCAAAATCCGGTGCATCAAAGTCATTTATGGCTAAGTATTAGCCCAAAAATACTAAGGGTGCTCTGTACCGGATTGCAAGTCGGCTTGATCGCCCTGGTCGGAACCGCCAATGCGGACGAGGGTGTCCGTCATTACCGCATCCCGGCGCAAGCGCTCGACAGCGGCTTGTTACGGCTGGCCGCCGATTCCGGCCTGGAAATCCTGTTCACGGCCGACCAGGTACGCGGCTTGACCGGCAACGGCCTGGACGGGAGTATGACTTCGGCGCAAGCCTTATCACGATTGCTGCAAGGCAGTGGGGTGACCTACCGCTTTGTCGATGCCAAAACCGTGACGGTGGAGCAACCGGATGCCAATTTTAGAAAGACGACCAATGTCGAAGTAACGTCCGAACCACAATCGAATAGCGATACGACCTTGCCGAAAGTGACAGTGGAGGCGGATTATGACTCTAATGACCCCTACAATACCAGCGATCCATATAACCAATCGTATTCGGTAGCGAATTCATCCACCGCCACCAAAACCGACACCCCCATTTTTGACACGCCTGTATCGATTCAGGTGGTGCCCAAAGCCGTGATGAGCGACCAAAAAACAACAACCATCAAAGATGCGCTCGAGAATGTCAGCAGTGTGCGTCCGCAATCGTCTTTGGGTCTAAGTAATGCTTTTATTACCCGAGGTTTTAGGAATGGTCGGGTTTTTCGTAATGGTCTCGTTTCTAATGGCTTGGGGATTGGGGAAGGAGCCCAATTCGATTCCGCCAACCTGGAACGGGTCGAGGTGCTTAAAGGTCCGGCTGCGGTCTTGTTTGGACGCATAGAGCCTGGTGGCCTAGTGAACTTAGTCACCAAAAAGCCTCGGAATGAACCCTATTATTCTGTGGAACAGCGGTTTGGTTCTTACGATTTCTACCGGACAGAATGGGATGCGACCGATGCCATTACTCAAGACAAGTCGGTAAGCTATCGTTTTTCTGGCGCTTATCAAAACAACAGATCGTTTCGTGATTTCAATTTTAATGATCGGGTTTTGGTAAATCCATCTTTGACGTGGCGACCCAGCGCTGCCACCGAAATGTCCTTGGAGGTAGAGGCATTGCATGAGGATTACCAAGTTGACAGGGGGTTGTTTGCTATCGGCAATCTTCCGGCTCCAATTCCCGTTACCCGATCATTCATCGACCCTAACGATCCAGTTGATACCAACGCCAAGGTGAATTTAGGCTTCAACTTAACCCATGCCTTCAATGAAAATTGGACATTGCGAAACCGCTTCCTGTATTCGTATGTTTATGATAAAAACACGTCGGTCAAACCCGCCAATGCGTTTACTGTCGAACAGTTTTTCGATCCGAGTAAGCGTAATCGCACTTATTCGCGGAATATATTTTCCCAAACATCCAACAATGAAACGTATACGACCAACCTGGATTTGGCCGGAAAATTTGATTTATGGGGTATCAACCATCAAACCTTGGTGGGTTTCGATTATTTACGGGCAGTCGGCACCTATGAATTCTATGGGAACTATCAAGATCCAGTGCCAGGCTTGGAAATCGATATTTACAAGCCTGTTTACGGCATTGACCCTTCATTTTACGCCAAGGCGCTGGCAACTCCTTCCGATGGCGACGCTAACCATTACCTTTTTAGGGATAATTGGTATGGCATGTATTTCCAGGATCACATCACGCTCTGGGATAAAGTCCATATACTGGCAGGCGGCCGCTATGATTGGGCGACAACCGGTTTGGGCATAGGCAATTCATCCAGTGCTGCCGAAGCCGCCTTGCCATCACGAAAAGATGAAGGATTTAGTCCGCGAGTGGGAATTCTTTACCAACCTTGGACGTGGGCCAGCATCTATGGCAACTGGACGACTTCGTTCAATGCCAACAATGGTGTCACCGAAAGTGGTGCAACTATCGACCCTGAAATTGGTGAACAATTTGAGGCAGGCCTGAAAACGGAATTCTTCGATAAACGGTTGACAACAACCTTGGCTTATTACCATTTGACCAAAGAAAATATCATGACCCCCGACTTTAGGACCCCAAACCTTAACGATTTTGCGGCCATTGGCAAAGCGCGCAGCCAAGGCATTGAATTGGATATGTCAGGGCAGATAACCGACGAAATCAGCGTTATCGGCAACTATGCCTTCACTGACGCACGCATTACCAAAGATGGTTCCGGAATTCAGGGCAATCGCCTGAGCAATGTCCCTGAACACTCTGGAAGTTTGTGGCTCAAATACGATTTTCATCACTATGAACCGCTGAATGGCTTGAGTTTTGGCTTGGGTGTTTTCGCCGCTGGGCAACGGCAAGGCGATAACGATAATACTTTTGTCTTACCGGGTTATGCCCGATTGGATGCCTTTGCCAGTTACGCTTATCAACTCGGCGATTCGCGTTTAATCACCCAATTCAATATCCGCAACCTGTTGGATAAAACCTATTACGAGTCCACCGATCCTTTTCAAAATGCACCGCCGCGTGTCGGCATTTACCCCGGTGCGCCACTGACGGCAATGGGGTCGATACGTTTGGAGTTTTAGCCGGGTTTGGGTTGCATCTTTTCGCAACCCAACATTTTATGCACCGATTTGTTATTGATTCGGCCTTTTAATGTCTGAACCGTTCGTGCTGAGCTTGTCGAAGCACACACTGTCTTTCGACAGGCTCAATACCCAATGGGCACAAGGGCGAACGGAAACTTAATACTTCACAGGGCCGAACTATAGGTTAACGATAAAGCTGTTAACCCATCTACTATACTGAGAGCAACAACATTGTTCACCAACGCGAAACATAAGGTAAAAAGGAAATCGTTTAAGGCTGGAGTCCATGGGGATACTATCGGCTATGGCTTACCAAATAATGAAGAATTTTTGAATTATGGTGCCATAATTCCACACGAGCCTGAAAATTGATTATTTTAGAGTTTCCACACAATATGCGAATACCCATTTTTTTGCAAGTGAAGGCAATGATTGCCCTTCAGTTGATGTATTTTGGGATTTTCCGGGAGGGGATGGGGTTGTGAAGGTGCTGTTAACGATGCAAGACCAGCCACGGCCCAAGCCGGGTTTCCTGCAAGCCTAGCACTTTGCGGACGCTGACGATGACTTCATCGGGATTGTTTAGCGGAAATACGCCGGTGACGCGGAGTTTTTTCAGCCGGGCATCGGACAGGTATATCCGTCCTATCCGGTAACGGTCGAGTTCTTCGAGCAATTCGCCCAAGGGTCGGTCATTGATGAAAAGCCGTCGTTGCTGCCAAGCCGATGACTGGGTGAGATTGGCTGCGGTCGGCTGGTGTAAGGTATTGTCACCCTGGTATATCAGTTGTTGCCCCGTTTGTACCGTAACCTGGTTGGAATGGTTTTGCTGCGTTGAATTTTTTTCTTGGATTTTGGCGGCAACGGCATGTTCCTGGACAGTGACTATGATGGACTTCGGTGTTTTCCGGTAAACCTCAAACACTGTACCCAGCGCCCGCACGATGAGGGAACCGGTTTTGACTTCAAAAGGACGGTTCAAGTCTTTAACTACGGTAAATCGCACTTGGCCGTGATGGAGCGCAACCAACCGCTGTGTAGCCTCATAATCTACCGACACCGCCGTGTTGGTGTTGAGCAGGAGGTGGCTGCCGTCAGCCAGTTTGATCTCGCGGATTTCACCGGGTTGGGTGTGGTAGTCGCTCAACAGGTTGTCCAGCAAGCTCGACTGTTTAGGAAGCACCAAACCCACTGCAACCAGCCAAGCCGCCGCCATTGCCAACGGGATTGCCAACCAAGGTTTGACGGTTTTTCTTGGTGAGTTAGTTAAAGGTTGTTCGTTTGGTATTCCATCATTCGGTTTAGGTGCATTTTCAACCGGGCGCGGGAGCTTTACGGCGGCGACCATCTCACTTAAAAAATCTTCGGCCTTGGCGAAAGCGGCGGCATGTTCGGGATCTTGCGATAGCCAGTCCGCAAAGTCATGAGTTTCCAAATCGCTCAGGTTACCGCTCCGCATCCTGACCAGCCAATCGACGGCTTGCTCCATGAGATCAGGTTGTTGCGCATTTATTTCAGGTTGTGGCATTAAACTTCCGATTCAACAGGGCTATACCCAATAAGACGATTGAAGGCTTGAATCCCTTATGGCTGCCATAAAAACCGTTTTGGCAATCAATCCGAATCGCCCAGCCGGTTGAGGCAGTGGTTGATTGTCTTAGCTAAATATTTATAAACTGTCGATTCAGAGATGCCCAGGCAGGCGGCGATTTGCGGATAAGTCAACCCATCGACGTTATGAAGCAAAAAAGCCGAACGGTAATGGGCGGGGAGTTCATCCAGTGCGTCATGAAATTGCTGAAGACGTTCCCTGGAAATGGCGACCTGCTCGGGTCCGGGCGCAGTGCTGGCATGGGTGTCGGCCAGTAAATTCGACTCGATTTCGACTGTATAATTGCTTCTGACCTTGGCCTTCCGCTGGTAATCGGTGGCCAAGTTGACTGCAATACTGAAAGCCAGGGCGCGGGCATTGTCCGGCGGGCTATCTTTCAACCATTGATGAAAACGAAGGTAGGTCTCATGGGTCAAGTCGGCGGCTGCATCCTGACATTTGAGCCGCCTTGCAAAAAACTGTAACAAATCTTCGGCTAAAGCCTCGTTCCAGTATAAGGCAACATCAGGATGTGAGGCGTTTGTCATGTTCAATGCAGCGAGAATTAACCTTGAAATTAAAGCGCATTATCTTATGAAAACTTAGCGGGTGCTATTTTTTAACGATGAGATGCTTTATAAAATAGATTAATAACCAGGAAAATGTTTTTGGGCAGCTATTTTGCCGCACAGGCCAATATTATTTAAGCAATGTAGTCACCCTATTGCCACACATTTTTACGCAGACCCCATTTTGTTAACAGCGGGCATCATATGGCTTGTCCTTATCCATTCATTTGCGTTGTTTCAGCCTTATAGGCAAAAATTGATTTTTGCCTATAAGTCCGCAGCCCCTTGAATGCCCCAACAATCGCCTGTGTATATTAAAGCAGGATGGCCGTATTGGTGCCTTTAACAAGCATCGGCACTTTTTAATAAAGCATATCCATTGGGCCAATAAATCCCTAACAAAAAGGTGCAAGAATGGTTTGTACTGCACAAGCTTGACGCAGGAGGCCAGTCATTGGTGCCTATTGTTCCTTATTTAAGCCTCCTTCCCATGTCTTATTGCTGTTTATTTAACCTTTTGTTAAGCAATATCTTTTATGGTTATTCCATGCAATATTTATGCTTTTGGCATGTTAAATGCTTAATGGTTTATTAAGAATGCTGGGTTTTAATGGCTGTCACGAGACTATAAAAAACCGGCGATGTGAAGCCGTTAGGGTTGAGGTAATTCATAAGCTCCCCATCCATAGAAAAGCTTCATTGCTTGGTAACATTTCCGTTATCGTTTTGTCATTTAGCTTGTGTAAATTGGTTTCGTAATCATCTATAACCGGTATCGGAATAGGAGGATTAGAAAATGTTAAACGAAATAAATAATTTGATCTTATCGGGCATGGCTTGGTTTGCCACTTGGCCAGTTGAGTTGACGGGCGAATTAGTTGCCTTCGCCCTGCTCTTGTGTTTTGCCGGGTTGTCGAACCTGGAGAACCGCTTCCCCAAGATCCATCGTCCGACAAGGCAAATAATTCAGTCTTATCGCACCAACATCAGCCTGTTTGTGTTTAACAATTTGTTGATGTCGGCATGCTCAATTTCAACATTGTATTTGATAGCTGATAACTACTCATCCTATGGGCTGCTGAACCATGTGGCTAGCCCAACCTTAAAGGCGCTGTTGTCATTTTTGGCCTTTGACATGTTGCTTTACGTTTGGCACCAGGCATGCCACCGTGTGGACGCTTTTTGGCGGTTCCACCGTGTCCACCATAACGATCCTTACCTGAATGTATCGACTGCATTCCGGCTGCATTTTGTGGAAGTTATCATCACGAATATCCTAAAGATGTTATTGATTGTGGCCTTGGGCGTAGACAAGATGTTAGTGTTGGTCATTGAAAGCATAATTACGATATGTATCATGTTCCATCATGCCAATATCAGCTTTAAGTACGAACGTGCACTAGGGCTCCTGATGATTGTCCCTTTTCTGCACAGGGTCCACCATTCAACTGAGCGCAGGGAGCACGACCGCAACTATGGCGCAGTACTTTCGGTTTGGGATAGGCTGTTTGGGACATTTGCGGCGTTTGAGCCTCGTAAAATAGGAATCGACGGCAATTCTCCGCAGGATTTATTCAACTTGTTAAAATTTGGTTTGGGCTTGGAAACTGCCGCCCGTGAGTTACCAAACAACTTGGATGACATGATTGCAGAGGCGGCTTACTATGAGGCTGAGAAACGAAATTTTTATCCGGGCTGCGAGTTGCGTGATTGGCTGGAAGCTAAAAAGCAAATCATGGATGAAGTTTGCGGAAAAAACACCAAGCTGGGTTTAATGGAAAATTTCAAATTGATATTGGCCAATTTCAACCACGCCCTAAGGCAATTACCCCACAAAGGCTTTAAGGAATTCAACCTTCAGTGGCATTAATTGGATAGGTTGATCGGCCGGTATATTCCCTATTGGGATAGCCTTTGATTTTAACACCATAATTCTTGCCCCATTTCAGCCAAGGACGGCTCCTGAAAATCGTCGTATCAGTTTTTAGTCGAGCAAACCGGGAAGAATGTAATAAGATAGGCGCGGTATTAATTTCATATGAGCCTGCCATGCGTATTTTTTTATTGTTAAGCCTACTCGCTTTTTCTGCGTTCGCAGTGGACGAAAGGCCGCCTACACTTGACCCAGTCCCAGAAGTGCCGGATCCGCCTTTGCCCGTCCAGAGTGGTGAGGATATGGAACCGGACATCACCATCATCCGTAAAGGGAAAAAAACTATCCAGGAATATCGCCTGGGCGGTAAGCTCTATATGGTTAAGGTTATCCCTGATATCGGCCCGCCTTATTATTTTATTGATTCGGACGGGGACGGTAAAATGGATGTCCGGGGGAATGACCTGGACAAAGGCAGCCGGGTTAATATGTGGAAAATACTCGAATGGGACTGAGCGCTGCCTTTTAAAGGATTTCTACGGTCTATTTCCGTCTGGAAACGCCGAAATTTTGACCCTAAAAGCCGAAAGCAGTATGATGCTTTGGCTTAAAAACACAAAAAAATAACAACCATTTACACGTCCATCAAACACATAACGGGAAAATAACATGGGTATATTAGATACAGTTTTAGGGGCAATAAAAGGTCAAGTCGCAAATAACGCGGCTCCGGCTCCAGGCGTAGCAGGCGGCGATCAAGGTTTGTTGGAATCCGTTATCGGCTTGGTGACCGATCCACAAACGGGTGGATTGTCCGGGCTAGTAGAAAAAATTGCCGCAGGCGGCTTGGCGGATCAAGTGGCGTCA
This sequence comes from uncultured Methylomagnum sp., assembly GCA_964435245.1. Lineage (GTDB taxonomy): Bacteria > Pseudomonadota > Gammaproteobacteria > Methylococcales > Methylomonadaceae > Methyloglobulus. The sequence goes on along the minus strand of CAYSYU010000020.1, from coordinate 65,043 downwards.
TGGGTAAGCACCGGGCAAAACCTTCCCATTACTGCGGAGCAAGTCCAGCAGGTGCTGGGTTCTTCCTTCGTGCAAGGCCTTGCCGCAAAAATGGGCATCAATACCACCGAGGTAGCGGGAAGTTTGGCTAACTTACTGCCCGAAGTTGTCGATAAGCTGACTCCGGAAGGTCAGGTTCCAGGCGATAACAAATTGTTGGAAGCGGGATTGGCAGCGCTCACAGGCTTGCTTGGCAATAAAACTGCTTAAACAATCTTTGTTGGTTGGTTCCATTCATTCTTCTGCCCTCTGCCATAATAATAGCGTATCGAGAACGGAACCAACTGTTTTCTTTGTATTTTCCGATATGAAGGGCGCTCACGGCCTTTTAGGTATCTGTTTTCGGAGGACGATTTATGGACAAGCCCAAAGTTGCTGCCGACCATCCCAATGTTTGCGAACTAGAGGCCGGAATACATTACTGGTGCGCGTGCGGCCATAGTGCAAACGGCAGTTTTTGCGACGGTTCGCATAAAACTACAGCATTTACCCCGCTAAAATTTGAAATGGCAGAAACCAAAACGGTAGCCATTTGCCAATGCAAGCAAACCAAGACGCCGCCTTACTGTGACGGCAGCCATAAGAGGCTTTGAAGCGCCAAAAGTCTGAGTGCGTATATCAGCCAATAAAGCTACCTAAAATGACGCAAAAAAGCCATTGTAATTCCTATAAAAGAGCAGCTAAAACGGTTGGGGGAAGCACCCAAAATAATCCAAAAACCGCGGTGCATTTAGGCGACAACGATTTTCAAATTGTTGAGGTGGTTGCTGTGTCGGTGGTTAAACCACTGGATCAAGGTCATCCGCAGTCACTTTGGCGAGAATACGGGTGGCTAGTCCTTGGAATGACTTGGCGTAATTGCGGCGGATCATAAACTGGTCGCACATTTGCGAGAATAAGGGTTTCAATGCGTTTTCGGGCTTTTCTCGGCATTGGGTTAATGGCGTAAAGTCAAGTTGGCTGCGGCGCATAGGCGTTTCTAAGCGAATGGCGGCGATATCGAACAAGTCTTGCTGGTACTGGCGCTCAGGTAGCCTTTGTACCCTCTGGGGCATAAATCGCCGACCAGGACGCAGCCGTGCAGTTGCGTTTTCAAGTCGCTGAGATAGTGGATATCGTGTGTCGATGCCCTTGAAAGGCCGAAGGTTTTGATAATCCCGTCAGGGATATAGGCCGCGTGAACCTTGTAGCCCAAATAATGCGTGTGATGGGCAGCACAATAGCCGTAATCCGGCCACACCTCATCGGCTTACTGGCAAATGCGGAGGCGCATGGTTCGACCAAATTTGCAGATTTCCAGCGACATGCTGTCGACCAAATAGTACCTTTCGGAAGGCGCGAGTACAGCGGCCAATGACGTCGTTGCGCAAATGACTCGACGCGATGCCGGATTGCTTTGCAATTTCCCTCTAGCGCTAACGCACATCCGTGAAATCGCCCAGACCTATCGCTTCTGGGGACTACTCGGCTTCCCACCTTGCAGCGGCGGCCTTGCGCAATATTTCGTTCGCACGCTTTAGCTCGCGGTTCTCCCGTTCCAATTCCTTGAGGCGCGCTTGTTCTGGACTATTTAATCCGTCTGGCTTGCCGTACCCAAATTCTGATTGTCTAACCCATATACGCAATGTTTCTGCGCTACACCCTTGCTTGCAATGGAACATATCTCTGCCAATTGGGACTCGTATCCATACTGATGTCATAGGCCATCCGGCTCCCTCTTTCCCGTATTTCCGGTGAATACTTGTTTGTCGTTTTCATCACTCCATCCCCTCAAATAATGGAGTCTCCGGCAAATCCGGGGCGATTCATCTTATCGAATACCCCATTAATTGAACAAAATCACATGGATTTTGAATGGCAAAGTAGCCTATCCATAAAGGGCGGGATGGGGTGTCGTATCCTATTTTACTATGACAGGATTTATTAACCAGCAGATATTTATCCCCATCTGCAAGTGATTTTCATATATATTTATTGATTGCGAAAAATCAATCGATAGAGCCAATTATTTCCGAACATGAACCTGAGAGATTTACGTTACCTAGTTGCCGTTGCCGACCTGCGCAGTTTTATTCAAGCCGCTGACCAATGCTACATCAGCCAACCCACCTTGAGTACGCAAATTAAAAAAATGGAAGAAACCCTTGGTGTGCAGATTTTTGAACGCACCAATAAAAAGGTGATTCCAACTGAATTGGGCAACAAGATTATTGCTTCGGCCCGGCGAATTTTGCTTGAAGTGGATACTATTGAAAGTATTGCGGACAATGCACAAGATCCGTTGGCAGGTAACTTTAGGCTGGGGGCGTTCCCGACGCTATCCACGTATATTTTTCCTGGATTGGTCCCTAAAATCATGCTGGCTTTCCCGAATCTTAGGCTGATCTTAATTGAAGAAAAAACCGATGAGCTGATTGCACAGCTTAGGTTGGGCCAACTCGATGCCGCGTTACTGGCGCTGCCGATAAACGATGAATATCTGGTAACTCAAAAATTGTTTGAAGATGAGTTCTTTCTGGCAGTTGCAAGCGATAATCCACTTGCCAAAAACAAGTTGATCGCCCAACAAGACTTATTTCATCAACAATTACTCTTGCTCGATGAAGGCCATTGCCTACGCGGCCAAGCTTTACAATTTTGCCAGTTAAACAACGCCGAAGAACAACCGGATGTCAGGGCGACAGGCCTTGAAACTTTAAGGCAAATGGTAAAGGCAGGAACGGGGATTACATTAATGCCCGAAATAGCTATACGAGAACCTGATGAGGGCATCCGTTATATCCCTTTTGAAAAACCTGCCCCCAAACGGGCTATTGCTTTGGTTTGGCGCAAAACAAGCGCCCGGAAAGAATTGATAGAAAAGTTAGCGATACTAATGTCCCCTTAGGGGGCTGGTCGTGTCGTTGATGCTTTCGTCGGACACCTTGGCAGTGGTTGCTCGCGGCTTAGGGTTTTCATTGATTTCGGGCGTCGAACTTAGGAGCTGATCGATATAGTAACGCGTAAACTTCGGCAAGTAGCTTTGTTTAAGGTAAGCGAATTTGGTGATAGAAGCCGGTATTAAATCTTTTAAACTGATAGCGACCAGATCCGAATCGAACGTCGGTTCATACGCAATTCCAGCAATAATACCAACCCCATATCCGAGGCGGACATAGGTTTTGATGACGTCTGAATCAGCCGCCGCCAGCGTGATATCGAGCACGATACCGGCATTGTTAAAGGCTTTTTCGATATTGCTGCGCCCGGTAAAGCCGCGGGTATAAGTCAGGATTGGAAAAGCAGCCAAACTCTCCAAGGTTATTTGGCTATCCGCAAGCACATGGCCTTTGGGTACGATAGCCATGTGATGCCATTGGTAGCAAGACTTAACGGTTAGCTTATCGTTTTCTTCCAATGTTTCCGTGCAAATAACAATATCCGCCTTATGTTGATACAAAAACTTGGTCAAATTACCGGGAGAGGATTGTTCAATGTAAATCTTGACCTGGGGGTATTTTTCCCTGAATTGGCTGATAGGTTTAGGCAAAAAATATTTGGCTTGGGTATGGGTGGTTGCTATATGTAACGTGCCGACACGATTTTCGAGAAAATCATCGGCGATAGACCGGATATTCTTTTTGGCTTGTTTGACTGACCCCGCCTCTGCCAGCACCAATTCACCCAAAGGGGTCGGCCCGAGTATGCGTTTACCGTGGCGTTCAAGCAAAGGGTTACCGATTTCATCTTCCAGCATCAACAATTGGCGGCTGACGGCGGATTGGACGACATTAAGCTTTTCGGCAACTTTGGTCAGGTTATAGCCCGTCTCCTGAAGCATATGGAAAATCTCGAGTTGGTTTAAGTTCATCCCGGTTGTTAACCCTAAAAATTGGCTGCTGTTTCAGGCGGATGCGGTTTGCCCAGGTTAAACCAATGCGCTTGCCTGATGAAAAGGGAAACCTTATCCCCTTTTTTTAAATTGGACTGTTTGAAGTTATCGCTTGGCATCTCGGCGTAAATGACTTTGGCTGAACCGTTCAGCCCGTCATTAACTAATTCCAGGCGTATGGTTGCGCCCAGGTGTTGCCAATCCTTTAAGGTAATAGACGATGAAGAACTGCCGTCAAGCTTTTCAACACCGATGTGGTGCGGCCTAATGTGCGCGGTAATGCCATCGGTCTTGTCGAGGACGATGCCCGAATCCTTAAGCCATGCGCTATCATCGTTTTCGAGGTGAAAAACATTCGTATGGCCAATAAAACGGGAGACGAAATCATTTTTGGGTTCGTCGTAAATTTCACTGGGCGTGCCTTTTTGCTCAATCTTGCCATGGTTAAGCACGACAATCTGGCTGGCGACTTCCATCGCCTCTTCTTGGTCGTGCGTCACGAAAATCGTGGTCACGTTTATTTCTTGATGCAAATGCCGCAACCATAAGCGTAATTCTTTACGGACACTGGCATCCAACGCACCGAAAGGTTCGTCCAGCAGCAGCACTTTAGGTTCCACCGCTAACGCGCGCGCCAAAGCAATCCGCTGGCGTTGGCCGCCGGAAAGTTGGTCGGGAAACCGGTAATGCAACCAGTCCAGTTGCACCAAATTCAATAAGGCATGGACTTTTTCTTTGATCTCGGCTTCTTTGGGACGGAACGGTTTAGGTTTTACCCGTAAGCCGAATGCGACATTATCGAATACGGTCATATGCCTGAACAAGGCGTAATGTTGGAATACAAAACCAATCCCGCGTTTGCGTACGTCTTGATAGGTTTTGTCTTCTCCGCTTAAAAGGACTTTGCCTGCGTCGGGATGTTCGAGCCCGGCGATAATCCGCAGTAAAGTCGTTTTGCCGCAACCTGAGGGACCGAGCAAGGCAACCAGTTCGCCTTCCGGGATTTCCAGGCTAATGTTGTCCAATGCAGAAAATTTGCCGAAATTTTTACTGATAGTAGATAGGATGATACTCATGGGGATTGCCTCAAATTTGATTTATGCGCTTACTGTATGCCCTGTTTCCATTCGAGCAAGGATTTCAAGACCAGGGTGATAATCGCCAAGCTGGCCAGTATCGATGCGCTGGCGAATGCGCCGACAACATCGTAGTCGTTGTAACTGACTTCCACATGTAGCGGTAAGGTATTGGTCAAACCGCGGATATGGCCCGACACAACCGAAACCGCGCCGAATTCGCCCATTGCCCGTGCGTTGCAAAGCAATACGCCGTACAGAAGGGCCCATTTGATGTTGGGCAGCGTGACCTGGAACAACATCCGCCAACTGCTGGCGCCCAAGGATAACGCCGCCTCTTCTTCCTCGCCACCCATTTCCTGCATCAACGGAATAAGCTGCCTTGCGACGAATGGAAAGGTGACGAATAAAGTCGCCAGGATAATCCCGGGGACGGCGAAGATAACTTTAATATCGTGGTCGCTTAGCCATTCCCCAAAAAAGCCTTGCAAACCGAACAACAAAACGAAAATCACGCCGGAAATCACGGGTGATACAGAAAACGGTAAATCGATTAAAGTCGTTAAGAAGCTTTTCCCCTTGAACTCAAACCGCGTTATAGCCCAGGCCGCGGCAATCCCGAAAACGGTATTTAACGGTACAGTCACCAAAGCGGTCAGCAAAGTTAACTTGATAGCCGCCACGGTATCCGGTTGTGTCAGTCCCGACCAATAAGCGCCAGCGCCTTTGGAAAAAGCCTGAACTATTACCAACCCTAAGGGCAGGCATAAGAACAGAAAGATAAAACTTAAGCCAACGGCAATCAGGCCGTACTTTAGCCAATCAGGGTCACGTAAAGCTGAGGTTGTAACCGACGTTTTCTCATTGCCGATTTCTTGCGTTATGGCTGTCATACGGGTCTCCTATCATTGTCCTGAACGTTTACGTACCCATTGCTGCAACAGGTTGATGACCAGCAACAAGGCAAATGAAATCACTAACATGGTTAAGGCAATCGCCGTAGCTCCTTCCATGTCGTATTGTTCCAGCTTGGTGACGATCAACAATGGCACGATTTCAGAGACATAAGGCAAATTGCCGGCAATAAAAATGACCGATCCGTATTCGCCCACGCCCCGGGCAAACGACAGGGCGAATCCAGTCAACAAGGCAGGAAAAATATTAGGGAAAATGATTTGTCTGAAAATTTGCAAACGGGACGCACCCATGCTGGCGGCGGCCTCTTCCATGGAAGTATCGAATTCCTGCAACACCGGCTCAACAGTACGAACCACAAAAGGGATACTGATAAAAATCAGCGCCACCACGATCCCCAGCGGTTTAAACGCCACTTGAATACCAAAGCCCTCAAGCAATAAATTCCCCAAAAAGCCGTCCGGTTGAAAAATAGTGGCAAGCACGATCCCGGCAACCGCTGTCGGCAAGGCGAACGGCAGGTCGATCAACGCATCGAAAAACTTCTGACCGGCAAATGAATAACGGACTAACACCCAAGCAATAACGAGGCCAAAAAAACTGGCGACCCCCGCTGCGATTAGCGCGCTGCCGAAACTGACCTGGAATGATGCAATAATGCGCTTATGGGTAATGATGGCGACATAATCCTCCCAACTGAGCTGGAAACTTTTAAATATCAGGGTACTCAAGGGGATGAGAACGACCAGGCTTAGATAAACCAGGGTGTAACCCAGTGCTGGCTTGAATCCCGGCATGATTTGACTTTGTGACATGGTTAAGTTTTCCGCCTGTGGTTGTCCACTTTATAAAATTGATTGGTATGGTATGCACACCTAAAAGACTTTCCGTCCATGCCTTCGCGCCGGTTTCCAAGAAAACTTCACGAAGGCTTGGCCAATCTAGGGTTATTTACCTTGGTCGTATATCTGGTCGAATATGCCGTCATCGGCGAAATGCTTTTTTTGCACTTCGTTCCATCCGCCCAACTGGGCAACCGTTGTCAATTCCAATTCGGGAAATTGCTTGGCGTATTTGGCGACGACTTCTTTATCGGTCGGGCGGTAATGGTTAAGGGCGATGATTTCTTGCGCTTCGCGACTGTAGAGATATTTTAGATATTCCTGGGCGAGATCGAGGTTGCCGTTTTTCTTGGCGACTTTTTCAACCACAGCTACCGGAGGTTCGGTAAGGATGCTGAATGAAGGGGTAATGACTTCATACTTATTCGCGCCGAATTCGTTCAAAATTAAATACGCTTCGTTTTCCCAGGTTATCAAGACATCGCCGATACCGCGCTCGATAAAACTGGTAGTCGAACCGCGTGCGCCGGTATCCAGGACGGCGGCGTTCTTAAAAAGCTTACCGACAAAGGCTTTTGCCGCATCTTCGCTGTTATTGTTGTGCTTTAAGGCATAAGCCCAGGCAGCCAAATAGTTCCAGCGGGCGCCACCCGAGGTTTTAGGGTTGGGCGTCACCACGCTCACGCCTTCTTTGGTCAAGTCGACCCAATCCTTGATTTGCTTTGGGTTCCCTTTACGGACAACATAGACGATCGTCGAGGTATAAGGCGAGCTGTTGTTTGGCAGCAAACTTTGCCAGTTTTCGGGAATCAAACGGACTTTGCTATAGAGTTGGTCGATATCGAATGCGACAGCCAACGTCACCACATCGGCCTCCAGGCCGTCTATAACAGCGCGGGCTTGTTTGCCCCCGCCACCGTGCGACTGTTGGATGTCGATGTCTTCGTTGTGTTGCTCTTTCCAATGTTTCTTGAATAGCCCGTTATATTCCTTGTACAGTTCGCGGGTCGGATCGTAAGATACATTGAGTATCGTCCTTTCAGCGAGAACTTCCGTACTCAACAAAAGGGCAATACTGCTTACTAAAATTTGAATTAACTTTGATTTGATCATTGTCTTACCTTGTAAGTGGTTAGTTTGCTTATATCCATAACAGCCATAGATTTAGTAATGGAACTTATATTCCTGTCGATAATTAACAATTAGTTAATCTTGCCGTCGCCGAACGCGTTCAACGAAACTTCAAAATAGAAGAAGTTGCTGGCTTGACTGGTGAACGGGCCACCTACATCATTATTGAACGAGCGGGTGAAATTGCCGGGTTCAAAACGCGCATAACTTAAGCTCCAATCCACATAGGGGTTCAGGTGGTGCCGCATCCGGATGTCGAATTCATGGCCGATGAAACTGCCGCTTTTGCCGTCCTTGTCACGTAAATTCGCCCGCCTGAAACCGTCGGTCTCGCTTTGCAGCCAATAGGCGTTATAACCCGTATCAACGCGGACATCTTTGTAAGGCTGGAATTCAACCCTTGCCTTAGGTGCATGGATATTGTCCCAGGAAAAATAATCATTACGCGACCAGGGCTGATTAAAGCCGTAGAAGGAATCGAAACGGTTGTTGATGTTATCCTTGCTGTTTTTGTCGCCGGTTCCGTAACCGTAAAACACACTGAAACGCGGCTTCCATTCATGATCCAAGGTATATCCCAGTTCAATGTCATAGGCCAAAGCATCATGTTGTTGCATGATTTGTTTACCATCTTTGACGGTACCTACCCGGCCAAACTGCTTATTGATGTCGGCATCGAAATCGAATCCGCTATCTCCGATAAGGCCATAAACCCTTACACCTGGCGCATAAATATCTTGCTCTGTAACCGGCGTGCTATTCGCCTTATTAAACGGATCCCCATTGACTTTACGCCCCAGGAAATAGGGCTGGATAGTGATAAAATCCGACCATTTCCGAATGCTTAAGACGCCACCGTATATCCATGTGCGTTCATCCGCGCGGTCGAATTCATATTTCAAACGCTCGATGGGTTGTAAGGCAAATGTATCCAGATCCCAGTCGTTTTGTTTCTTACCGAAACGTACACGAAAGCCTTCGAAGTTATTGGTGGTATTACGAAATTCGTTATTTGCCATTAACCGGCGGTCGAGTAATTCCAGGTGTTGACGTCCGGCACGGATGCTTAACGGACGGTTTTGGCCTAACAAATCCTTGAAATAAAGTTCGGCATAACCTTGTATCAATTCGAATTCATTGACGTCATTGGTATTTCTTTCATAGAGCCCGTTGTAGCTGCGCGAATCCTGAAATTCGACGGCAAAGCGTAAAGGATCAAGAATATCATGCACCCCCAAGTAAGCCCGGGTGCGTAATAGCCAAAGGCTGTCCGGATCAGCTCGGTAATCGGTGCTGCTAGTCGAACCAGTAGGTGTGGGCCGGTAATCGTTTTCCCGATATTCGAAACGGGTACGGTGCTCTAACCCAACGTCCAGCCAATCGATATCCCGGAACTGCTCAAATTGGGTGGTGCTTAAATTTCGCACGTAGGGCGGCGGATCCCTTTGCGGATCAACCCGGTAACCCAGCGTTGGACGATAATAATCCTCGGCATTCGTGAGTCCCGGCAATACCAGGAAAACCCCGAATAGGCTCGATGCCCATGTCTTATTTATTGTTTGCTTCATCTCTTCCCCTTGAACTGAATGGATCGTTCCGTTTATTAAAGTTTATTTTCCGTGATGACTTCCAGCGATCCGGTCAGCCCAAGGTTAAAATTGTTGAGGTTATTCACCGTAGGTACGGTAGAACTAAGATTTTGTATTCAGTGCCGCCCTGTTTTCGAAGCGCAGCTTTTCTTTCCGTTCGATTTGCACGACCTTACCGTCGTGGATAATAATTTCGACCGAACCGAAGCGTATCCCATTTACCGCCAAGGCAATCTGTTCGCTGATATCGTTTATGCGATGGTCTTTTCCGAAATAATTTTTTTCAAAGGTCATTTACTGCTCCAAAACCGGGGGATAGCATGTGTTCGGAAGCAATCTTAAGGCAACCCTTATTTAAAACTAAACGATATTATTCGATATTTATATCTGATATTCAGATAAGCATTGCCTCACCCGCCGGGCTTCTGTCATTAAGCCTGTGTGAATCCCTGGCTTTTTGAAGGACTTGAAATACTCAGCTTGCCGGAGTTTGGGGATAACCGGCGGTTTTAAATCAAGACGTTTTACTTATTCGGCAATCAGATAACGAAATCAAAAACTATCGTTTTATTTAACTGTTTCAGGTTGGATAAGATCCCAACAAAGGAACGATGCCGCCTATTTTTCGATAGTCCCGGTTAAGTTCCATGACATTGCTTAAAAGCATTATTCCTGTGTAACCATTTAGGTAGGATTGAGGGGCAGTCATGTTAAATTCAAATTTTGTAACTACATCTTTAGGGCTTGGCGCTATGGCTTCAAACTCAGCAGAAAATGTCTTGCCGACTTTTCTGCCGATTGCTGTTTTTACTTTCTTTTTCATAACGGAACGTCGCTTTTCTTTTTGGCAATGGCCGAAAAACACCTTGCAGCAATCCTATAGGGCAAATTTAGGCTTGTTTGTTTTCAATAATCTCGCCTTATCACTGGTTTCTTTGTCGAGCTTGTTGGCGTTAGCCGAGCATCATTCCAGCCATATTCTGCACACGTATTTTTCACCATTGGGGCAAGCTGTTTTCTCTTTCTTGTTGTTCGACCTGTCGCTTTACGTTTGGCATTGGGCAAGTCACCGGTTTCCATGACTTTGGCAATTCCACCGCATTCATCATAGCGATTTGACGATGAATATTTCGACCGCTTTTAGGGTGTATGCACTGGACCATTTAACCATGACGTTGACCAAAGCGGCCTATATCGTCCTGTTCGGTTTTAGCGAAGAAACCGTTTTCCTGAACGAAACAGTCAATACGGTATTCCTGATATTCCATCACAGCAACCTGGCTTTTAGGGGAGAAAAGCGGCTGGGAAACTTGATTATCGTTCCTTACCTTCACCGTTTGCATCATTCCATGCAACGGCAAGAGCATGACAAGAATTACGGTGCAATACTTTCCATCTGGGATCGCCTATTCAATACCTTTGCCGAAACAGAACCCGAAAAACTCGGTATAAAAGAAACACTCCCGCAAGATATGTGGGGATTGATAAAAGCCGGTTTCATTTTCGGAACGCCGGTTTTGCCGCAAGAAGCAAATATGCCTTCCTTGGAAGCTATGATTGCCGAAGCCGCTTATTACCGGGCTGAAAAGCGTAATTTTTCGCCAGGGCATGAGATTCGGGATTGGCTGGAAGCTAAGCAAGAGATCATTAAACAGCTTTATGGCAATAAACCGGTGGGCAACCGCCTATACGAAGCAACAAATTTGTTGTTGACCGTAACCAAACAGGATATCCGATTAAGTCTTTCTTGACAGGGGACATCGAATAGCAGAAACTAAAGAAAAGCTAAAATTGCTGACCGGACAACCGGAAGCCAGTGAGCCTGCCCTAGGCCACTGGCTTTTTTTTGCCCAAAATTTTGCTGCTATAAACAGGACTGGGAAGCCATTACAGGTTGATTTGCCAATAACTTACAATCGTATACACAATTATGAGCCAAATTACTTCTAAAACCGACAGCCGATGGGGTGTTGGGCAGTGTGTCGGAGAATTAAGGCAACTCCGCCTTGAGTCCCTGGAAAGCCGCAAACGCCTCGAACATCCGCCGCGTTTACCATCGCGCAAAATCCTGGCGGTCATTGTCGACCAATTGGGCGCCGCGCTTTATCCGCATCGCCTCGGCAAGCCCGATTTGAGCCCAGAAGCGGTCGATTATTTCGTCGGCCATACCTTAAGCGGCGCCTTGAACGACCTGTATCGGCAAGTCCGTTTAGAGCTGGTCTTTACGGCGGAACAACAAGGCTTGGAAACCGATTGTGAAATTCAGGCTGAGGCCGTTATCCACCAGTTCACATCCAAATTACCCGAGATACGGGCCTTGTTGGATACGGATTTACAAGCGGCATACGAAGGCGATCCATCCGCCCACAATATCGATGAAGTCCTGGTTTGTTACCCAGGGCTTACCGCTGTCGTGCATTATCGTTTGGCGCATGTATTACACGGGCTTGGCGTGCCGTTGGTTGCCCGCATTATTTCCGAAATCGCCCATTCCGCGACCGGCATCGATATCCATCCGGGCGCACAAATCGGCAATAGCTTTTTTATAGACCATGGCACCGGCGTCGTGATCGGTGAAACCGCCATCCTTGGTAATCATGTCCGGTTATACCAGGCTGTGACCCTGGGGGCAAAGCGGTTTACCGAGGATGAAAACGGCATGCTGGTAAAAGGCTATCCGCGTCATCCCGTAATTGAAGATAACGTGGTGATTTATGCTGGTGCGACATTATTAGGCCGGATCACGATTGGCGCCGGTTCGGTCATCGGCGGCAATGTTTGGCTAACCCATAGTGTGCCGCTGGGCAGTTATATAACCCAGGCGCAAGCCCATCAGGAACAGCGCGGGGCTGCCCCGATGCAATCGAGCAAACCGGCCGACCTACAACGGCCGGAATTGAATTAATTACTTAACTTACTTTAGGAGACCTTAAATGGCTGATATACATGAAGCGCATACGGCGCTAGGCGACGTCGCCGCCCGTACCTTATCCAACGCAACCAAGACTGTGCCGATGATGGGGACCATCACACCACGGTGGTTGGTTCACTTGTTGCAATGGGTGCCTGTAGAAGCGGGTATTTACCGGGTTAACAAAGTCAAAAGCGAAACCAGTATAGCGGTGGACTGTTCCAGCCTGGATGAAAAGGTATTGCCGCAAACCTATGTCGACTATGAAGAATGGGGGCGTGAATACCGCTTGAATGCTGTCAATACGGTACTGGACGTCCATACCCGCGTGGCCGATTTATACAGCAGCCCGCATAACCAAATTCATGAACAGTTGCGGTTGACGATTGAAACCGTGAAAGAAAGGCAGGAAAGCGAATTAATCAACAACGTTGAATACGGCTTATTGAACAACGTGGCGCCAGGGCAAAAAGTGCAGACACGCGCTGGCGCGCCAACGCCGGACGACCTGGATGAATTGATCGCCCGGGTTTGGAAGGAACCGGCGTTTTTCCTGGCGCATCCCCGCGCGATTGCTGCTTTCGGACGCGAAGCAACACGCCGCGGTACCCCGCCTCCTACGGTTTCCCTGTTTGGTTCACAATTCCTGACTTGGCGCGGAATCCCGCTGGTTCCAACTGATAAGCTTAAAATTACCGACAATAAAACCAATATCCTGTTGTTGCGCACCGGTGAAAGCCGCCAAGGCGTAGTCGGATTATTTCAGCCTAATCTCACCGATGAATTAAGCATGGGACTGTCGGTGCGGTTCATGGGGATTAACCATAAGGCAATTGCATCCTACCTTGTCTCCCTCTATTGCTCTTTGGCCGTGTTAACCGAGGATGCCCTGGGTGTGCTGGAAAATGTCGATATAGGCAAGTACCATGACTACAAGTGACCTGAACGGATATAAAAATATTATCCCCGATATCCCTGGCCTGCCCGACCTAGCCGAGCTTAATCGGCTGGCGAACCAATTTTTTTCTACGCCACCCGGTGACGTAGAAGCGATACCGGTTCAGGCCGTCTCTGCCGGTTCATTGGATGGTTGGGGACAGGATAAAGCAATAAAACATAGCTTTCAAAATGAAGGCCTCCACGTCAATGTCGATTTAGCAACATTCGCTGAAAAATTTAGCCGAAATCCTGTTTCAAGCCCGGTTTTAGAAAGTGCGCCGACTTATTATTTCGCCAGCCATTTGCCTTCACAAACAACCGATCTTACCCCGTTAAGTTTTGTATCGGCGCGTCGCCCTTTCGATGTCCAGGCAGTCCGCAGGGATTTCCCGATTTTCCAGGAGCAGGTAAACGGTTATCCCTTAGCTTGGCTGGACAATGCCGCGACAACGCAAAAACCACAAGCCGTTATCGACCGATTGTCCGAATTTTACCGGCGCGAGAACTCCAATATCCATCGCGCTGCGCATGAGTTGGCGGCGCGCGCTACCGACGCTTATGAAAAAGCACGGGACACCGTGGCCAGTTTTATCAACGCCAGTTCCAGTGCCGAAGTTGTTTTCGTACGCGGCTCAACGGAAGCTATCAATTTGGTGGCGCAAAGTTGGGGTAAACAGAATATCGGTTCGGGCGATGAAATCATCGTCAGTTGGCTGGAACATCATGCCAACATTGTCCCTTGGCAGCAGTTGTGCAAAGAAATAGGGGCGGTTTTACGGGTAATTCCAGTTGACGAAAGCGGCCAAATTTTACTGCACGAATACCAGCAACTGTTGAACAGCAAAACCAAGTTGGTTTCATTTACCCACGTTTCTAACGCGTTAGGGACGATTACGCCTGCACAGGAAATGATCGCTTTGGCGCATCGGGTTGGCGCCAGGGTTTTACTGGACGGCGCGCAATCCATCTCGCACCTAGCTGTCGACGTCCAAGCCTTGGACTGCGACTGGTTTGTTTTTTCCGGCCATAAAATCTACGGGCCGACCGGTATTGGCGCGCTTTACGGCAAGGCGGAATTATTGGAGGCAAGCCCGCCTTGGCAGGGCGGCGGCAACATGATTGAGGACGTTACCTTTGAAAACACCACTTATCAACCCGCACCGGCCAAATTCGAGGCAGGCACCGGGAACATCGCCGATGCGGTCGGGTTAGCCGCGGCGTTGGAGTATTTAGGTCGGATCGGCATCGCTAACGTAGCGTATTATGAACATGAACTGTTGGCATATGCCACCGAAAAATTACAAAGCATTCCGGGACTCCGTTTAATAGGGACGGCTAAGGAAAAAACCAGCGTACTTTCCTTTGTACTGCCTGGAATAAGCACCAGCGACGTTGGCTCGGCTTTAAATAAAGCGGGAGTCGCCGTCCGCGCCGGTCATCATTGCGCTCAACCCATTTTACGGCGCTTTGGTTTGGAAGCGACGGTCCGTCCGTCAATCGCTTTTTACAACACCTACGATGAAATCGACCGCCTGGCGCAAGTCGTCCGTAAGCTCAGTTGCAAGCATCTCGGATTTCGGCATTTAACTTGAATAAACCGGCGTTTATCCATCTATGGCAATGGGTTAAACGCCGCGTACTATACCGATAGTCACCCGCCTTCCTTTCACTTACCGGCTACGCAAATAGATTGCGGATGGCTAGTGCGCAATCATTCAGGACATCACCCTTGCGCTTATCGGTCCGTTAAAAGTTTACGGGTTACAAACCTGGCTGATGGCTTCCGTTTCAGTTATATCTTTATAAGTCATATATACATCTAATTATATCGTTTTATCAATAATACGAACCGCATTACAATTTTGCTCAAAGGAACCCAGTTAAGTTAATGGCTCATCGCGCTTTCAAACAAGGATCTTGAAAGTTTCCACCTCTCCAGGGATGACTTTGGGCGGGTTTATAACCCGCCCGTTTTTTTATTTAGCCATTGCCCAACCAAACAACGAATTAGGAGTAAAGCTATGTCGCTAGGCTATCTTGTAGATGTGTTTAACGATGCGTTTGAACATGAACATAAGTTTAGTTTTCGGCCGTTTATTTTAAAAAACGGCCGCGTCAACGGGCTTTTTGGGCCAATCAGCATAGGGAGCACATTTTCTCCCATACGGAAAACCACAAAGCCTACCAAGATTGTCGGCCAAACAGCCAATATAGAAATCGTCGCCAATAACAACCATTATTTGCATGAAAACGAGATATCGGATTTATTGACGGGTCAGGCGACATACCATACCAACCTGGAATCCATCATCACCTTTGACCGCTTATCCCGAACGGTACATGTCTTGAATTATTTGGCTTTGCTGTCCGTTGACCAACTTTTGTTTTTGGAAGTGGATCCTCGCCACATCCTAGGCATTAAACAAGACCATGGCGTTTATTTTCAGGACTTCATTGCGAAAGCCGGACTTGAAACGAAGAAGGTGGTTATCGTTTTGACAGTCTACAGCCAATATGCGCGCTACTATCAGGAATTACTCGCAGGGCTAGAAAATTATCGACGGAAAGGTTACCAAATCGCCCTAAAATTCGATCAAATTCCGCGTAACAAAAATTTATTGAGTTTGATCGGGCTTTCCCAGCCCAATTTTGTTTTCATATCCGCAAGGACATTGAACCAATATCTTGACGAAGACGTCGAGGATATTTTAAACGGTTTCATTCCTGTGGCTGTTTCGGCCAAGAGCAAAATCACCTTGCAAATGGTCGACGATAAAAAAGCCGACTCGCTCGCCCGACAATACGGGTTAGATTATGTTGAAGGCAGTTATTACCGGTCAATCCCATACGACTATTCGGGAAAAGCAGAGATGCCGGTAATTATTCGATAACCCTACCACTTCACACATTACCGTTGACTTAATAAAATTAACGGTCAAATTTTTTCAAATTACCCATTATTTGAACTTCGGTTTCCCTCTACGGATATGGATAACTCGGGTTACCTTGGAGTTCGGTTCATCCTGAAATTACCCAATAATTCATCTGAATTTGTGGTTGCGATGCGAGAAATGTTCGGGTTTTATAGGCTCTAATAAAATTAATACGCCGTAGCTATTTTAAACACTTTGTCTGGGTCAAATATGGCATCGGGCCATCCCGGTAAGGTGATTAAATTAAGTGGTTAGAAACGGCGCGGAAAAGCATGTGGAAGTTGCACTAAACCGATTATAAGCTAAGCTACTATAGTAGGAAAAGCTGAGCCTAGTGTCGTAATAGCTACTGATGGTTGGGCAGGCTATTATTTTTTGTCCGATATCCATTATGTCAAGCCGCTTTAGGGTTGGCAATAATCAGCCTATAGCAATCTACGAATTACAGTATTGAATTGTCCTGGGGCTATTTTAGGTAGCCTTATATGATGACGCAAATCAAAATTAATTTTTTATGATTATAAACATAGAGATAATCAACTTACAGCCGTTTCAAAACAAGTACTTCCCCTTTATTCGGCATCATGGATTATGTATGCCCATATAACTTCAGCTTGGTTCTCCCTGCCAAGGCAAAGGAAGTGGCCTCGGCCATTGCGTACGCCAAAATTTACCTTCGACCCAGTTGAAAATGCCAGCTCCACGCAATGCAGATGCATGAGCCGCAGTGGAAAACATGAATTGTTAAGTTACGCTCCCTAGTGTACATATGGAAAAAAGAAACATACTGGGCAACTATCCCTGTTATCTAGAATAGATATTCCGAATATTAACAAATAAAACAAGGGGCAATTGTGGCCTCGATACACTCCAGTCAAAGCAATACGCTAAATACATGCTGGTACACAAAGATGAGAAAATCTCCCTTGGTTAATTGTGCTTCAATACTCTTCTTAGTATTGTTGCTGATTACCAATGCCTATGCAGACAACCGCTGCCCAAATATTGTAGGCCGGTTTACAAGTATCGAAGGTAAAGTCGAAGTTCGGCCTGAAAGCGGCGGCGGTTGGCATACCGTAACCCTGGACTACCCTCTCTGTGAAGCCGATACGGTTAGGGTGGGGGAACACAGCCGTGCCGCCATACAACTTGTGAGCCATGCCGTCCTGAGGTTAGACCAAAGCACTACACTACAATTTATCGACGTTTCCGACGACAGCGAGCAGTGGACTTGGCTCGATTTAGGCAGGGGCACGATCCAATCCTTCAGCCGTGCGCCTTGGCGGGTTAAGATAAAAGCGCCATTCCTCAAGGGCTTAATCGAAGGCACCGAGTTCTATGCCCAGGCTGAGCCGAACCAATCCCGACTCGTTGTGCTTGAAGGGCGCATTAAGGTAGAGAATGAATATGGGAGTGCCACAGTTGATCCAGGTAAGGAGGCTATATCACAAGCTGGTGCAACACTACGCTTGCAAACGGTCGTACGGCCAAGGGATGCCGTGCAGTGGGCGCTTTACTATCCACCTGTCCTGGCGGTTTTAGATGGCCGCACCAACAACTTGCCAGACGAAGCGCCTTACCCATTGCAAAAGGCTTTGGAACTGGCCGGGAAAGGCCAGGTTACACAAGCCCTTAATATGTTGGATCAATTGCCGCAAGCAGGCCGGGATGCCGACTTTTTCCTCTACCGTGCCGCGCTGCTGCTCTCTGTGGGACGTGTCAACGAATCCAGGATCGATGTTGCCCAAGCACTACGCCAAAACCCGTATACTGGCCTCGCCTATGCCCTCCTGGCGATTATCGAAACAACACAAAACATGCGGGAACAAGCACTTGCAGATGCGGTGTATGCCGATACCCTTAGCCCGACATCTCCTGTCAAAATCGCCTTATCATACGCCCAACAAGCTAACTTCAAGCTCGAAGCCGCCCGAAGCACAATGCTTGCGGCCACTTCGGAATATCCAGGCGATCCGCTCGCCTGGGCGCGACTGGGCGAACTTCAACTGATGCTGGGGGATAGAAGAAAAGCGTTGGACTCGGCCAAACATGCAACCAACCTGTCCCCAGGTTCGGCGCGGGCGCAGATAGTACTGGGGTTCTGTGCCCTTGCCGAATTTCGCACTGAAGAAGCGGCTTCTGCGTTCGGTTTGGCAATCAGGCTGGCTTCCGCCGACCCGATGGCCCATTTAGGTTTAGGCCTTGCGAAAATAAGCGGCGGCGGCCTCGCAGAAGGCCGCCGGGAAATTGAAGCTGCTGTCGGCCTTGATTCCAACAGCGCATTGCTGAGAAATTACCTTGGCAAGGCCTATTTTACCGAGAAACGGGCGCCGCTCGATGCCGCCCAATACGGCATTGCCAAGTTGCTGGATCCGCTTGACCCAACCGTTTACCTGTACGATGGCATCCGCAAGCAGTCTGAGAACCGCCCAATTGAAGCATTACGAGATTTGCAAAAATCGAAAGCGCTTAATGACAACCGGGCAGTTTACCGAAGCCGATTATTGCTTGACCAAGACCGCGCATCAAGGGGAACCAGTTTGGCCCGCGTTTATAAGGATCTTGGCTTTTCTTTGTTGGGACAACGCGAGGCTAGTGCATCGCTGGAAGACGACCCAACGAATGCATCCGCTCACCGATTCCTTTCCGATTCCTATCAAGGCATGCGCCGCCGAGAAATTGCACGGGTCAGCGAACTCTTTCAGGCTCAACTTCTCCAGGAGGTGAATGTCAACCCCATCCAGCCCAGCCTTGCCGAAACCAACCTCAATATCTTTACACAAGGTGGGGCAGCGACACCTGGTTTCAATGAATTTACACCACTGTATGAACGTAATACGGCGAAATTAGACGTTAACGGTTTCGGAGGCAACAAAAACACCTTTGGCGGAGAAGGCTCCGTGACTGCTTTATACAACCGTTTCTCATTCGGCATTGGTGGGCTGCATTATCAATCGGACGGATGGCGGGACAACAATGGGTTGAACCAGCATCTCTATGATATTTTTGCCCAAGCGGCGATAACCCCCGAATTCAATATCCAAGCCGAATTCCGCCACCGAGAATCGAAAGAAGGCGATTTAGCTTTCAATTTCGATCCAGCTGCATTTGTAGCTGACAAGTCAATGCTCCGAAACCAAGATATGATGCGCTTGGGGCTTCGCTATTCGCCCACCATCGATTCCAACTTCCTCTTTTCCTATATACACAGCGACCTTACCCAACGAGGAGATAACGGAACCTCCCAGCTAGATTCAACAACAATGGTTACATCTACTAGCCTAAGCCAAAGCAATAGTGACCAATTCGAGGGACAATACCTCTATGAAGGAAAATATCTTAATGCTGTCGCAGGTTTCGCCCATAGTAAAGTAGCGCAAAACGATAATGTCAAAATAACCTTTAACGACAGCACTTTGCCGTCACCACGCGTGGTTTTAGATCCGGCTGAGGATGAAATCATAAGTACGCGTGGTTACCTGTATTCGAGAATCAAATTTCCGTCGCCAGTCACCTGGACGCTGGGGTTTAGTTACGACAATTACACGGCACACTTAATATCAGAATCCAATTTCAATCCAAAATTCGGTATGCAATGGGAGGCGACACGGAATTTACGGTTGCGGGCAGCTTGGTTGCGTACACTTAAACCCGTTTTGGTCAACAACAGGACTATCGAGCCCACGCAAGTTGCCGGTTTTAACCAATTGTTTGACGATATCAATGGCACTATATCAACCCGTTACGGCGGTGGTTTTGATTGGCATCTAACTCGCGACCTTTTCTTGGGTGGCGAAATCAGTTGGCGTCAACTTAAAGAGCCCCAACCCGTTTTCGAGCCAAATTTGCCTGAATTTGCCAAATTTGAAGAGCGTAATGAAACGCTTCACAATATCTATTTATACTGGACACCCATGGATCGTCTGGCGTTTAAAGCGGAGTTTTCTTACGACCTTTACCGGAGCCAATTGGGTACCGCAACCGAAAATGGAAGCGTACCCATCGCTGTTGAAACGTTTTCCACACCCTTATCGGTCAGTTATTTTGATCCCAGCGGGTGGTTTGGCCGCTTGGGTGGCACCTTCGTCCATCAAAGGCTGCGCCTTGCCGCGACAGCTATACAAAGCCAAGGAAATGACAATTTTTTTCTGACGGATGCGGATATTGGATATCGGTTTCCGAAGCGTTGGGGGCTTGCCAGCGTCGGGATTAAAAATCTGTTTAACACCCACTTTAGATACCAAGACGACAGTTACCGAGAATTCAGGGACGAACCCTCTACAGGCCCCTATTTCCCAGACCGTATCATTATGGGAAGAGTGGTACTAAACTTCTAGGGCAACCCAATAATGAAGTTTTTCAACTTACTACAATTAAGAGGTATTGATATGAAGATCCATTATCCTATGGGATTAACAATCGCCACTCTGCTGCTAATCACAGCGGGTTTATGCCACGCCACGACCAGCGTCATCCAGATAAAAGTAGAAAGCAATACTCGTTGCAATTCGCTTTCCACCAATTCAATCCTTGAGGCTAGGGATACGTCATACTCGGTAGGGGGCGACGGGTTTGATCAAGCGACAGGTAGTTCAGATGGGCAAATATTTAAATACAAACTTACCAGCATCAATAATATAACTAATAATCGGATCGAATGGAAAGTCGTAAGCCCCGACCCCAACAATACTCCTACCACTGCAAAACGGGCGAATTTCATTATTCTCAAGCTGGCAGGAAATAATGGCGGCAATGCTGCTTATTATGTCGAGCCTGGGGAATACCAAGATATAGGTGTAACCACTCAAGCCAGCATCGTAGGGGTTTCCTTCTGTTACGGGCTATCCCAACCTCTTTCGGCCAAATTACCTTCATGTGAAGTTTCTGAATGTTCCTTACCTTCTGGGGTACAAGCGAGGATTATTACTACCTTCGATGAACCGAATGACGAGTCAAATTGGCAAGTAAAAACTTGCGCCTGCGCCCCGCAGCCAGGCCAAGAACAGTTTACTGAATGCGACCCTAACATACCACCTGGTACGCCTGGTGCTTGTACAAAAGCACCCACACCCGAAAACCCGGATGTGGACGGGACTCTTTTATTTCTTCCAATGGAGGTTCAACTTGGTAGAAACCGGGACTCTTACTACTGTTTGGTTCTTAATGGCACCAGAAAATGCTATAAAAAATAAAATTCTCTATACCAAGGGATTATTGCTGTAATTTCCATGCCTGTCATATCCATCCGTTATGGGATTCCACTACTTATCGTCCTGTTCACAGCCGGACTGGCGGCCTATACGGTACATCGGGATTGGGATTCCGCAGAGGCGGTAGTGCGGGGCGAAGCAACCGCCCATATGATGAACCGCATGGTTGAACTGCAAAATTCGTTCAACCAGACTTTGGGCCAAGGCAATAGCAAACGCGTCGAGGAGGAACTGGCCTTTCTTGGCGGGGAAACAAATCGCCAATTTGCAGCCCTTGCGGATGATTCTGCAAAGGTCATGAATGCCACCAACAAGGAATGGATCGGTCAAGGGCTATACCAAACGGCAGGGTCGGATTGGAAGCCTTGGTTAAGCGAACCTATGCAAATTATTGTAGAACGGGTTCGGGAACAACGGGGCGGGGAAGTGCTCCTGATGGGAGAAGGCCGATACTTGTTGGGTGTATACCCTGTAACGCTGGCCGATCCTGACAGGAAGGTTGAAACCGACCGAATCGGCGTGTTAATCGTCCAAAAGGACCTGTACCGTGATTTGGCCCGTGCCCGCCGGACTGTCGGGGAGAACACTGTGGAGATGGTCAGCCTGCTTATCCTTCTGGCTATTATCATTGGGATTTTTGTCCACTTCTTCCTTACCCGGCGTCTTGGCCAATTGGTAAATGCCACTGATAGGTTCGCCAACGGGGATTTCGAGGTACGGGCTAACCTTCACGGCAACGATGAAGTTGCCAAACTCGGATACGCCTTTGACCACATGGCCACCCAGGTTTCGGAAACGCACAAGGACTTGGAATTCCGGGTGCGGGACAGGACTGCGATATTGGCCCGAACTGTCTCCGAGCTGCAAAACGAAATTGCGGGGCGGAGTCGGGTTGAACGTGCGCTTTTTAATGAAAAAGAACGTATTCAGGTTACTTTGGCATCCATAGGCGACGCAGTGATTACCACTGATGTTAGCGGACGCATCGATTACCTGAACCCGGTCGCTGAAAGCCTCATCGGCAAACCTCAAAATTTGGTAATCGGCCGTACCTTGCCTGAAATCTTCCATCTGTACGAAGATAATTCGCGCCAACCGGCACGCGACCCTGTACAGCAATGCCTCATGGAGAGGCAACTTGTCAAGTTAGGCAGCAACATCATATTGGTCGACGACCACGAGCAGGAACGCTCCTTGGATATTTCAGCGGCGCCAATCCATGACCGTGACGGGACAGTGATAGGTGTTGTATTGATTTGCCGGGACGTTACCGAAATCCACCGGATCACACTCCAATTAAGCTATCAGGCTTCCCACGATTCCATGACCGGGCTGATCAACCGAAGGGAATTCGAACGTCGGTTGGAACGTGTGCTTAGCACTGCCAAGATGGAAGAATCCCACGCATTACTGTACCTCGACCTGGATCAATTCAAAATCGTCAATGACACTTGCGGGCATGTGGCCGGGGACGAATTACTGCGCCAAGTCAGTTCGATACTCGCCCGAGAAGTCCGAAAACGGGATACACTCGCCCGTCTCGGCGGAGATGAGTTTGGGGTCCTGCTAGAGCAGTGTCCGCGCGATCAGGCATTGGGCATTGCCCATCAAATGCGTTTAGCCATTCAAAATTTTTGTTTCTTTTGGGAAGACCGGAGCTTTCGGATAGGTGTCAGTATCGGCCTAGTGCCCATAAAACCAGGGATCGATACGCTTGCCAGCGTATTCCAGACTGCAGATAGCGCTTGTTACGCAGCGAAGGAGTTAGGCCGCAACCGGGTCCATGTCTATCAGACAGGTGACCTTGAGCTCGCCCAGCGCCATGGCGAGATGCAATGGATACCGAGAATCCAGGAAGCTTTGGCTGAGAACAATTTCACCCTGTACTTTCAGCCTATCATTCCGATGGATAGCAAGGATGGTGTGCATTACGAAGTCCTGCTGCGCATGCTCAACCGGAATGGCGACTTGATGTTGCCTTCGGTATTCATTCCAGTAGCCGAACGTTATAACCAGATGCAGGCCATTGACCGCTGGGTTGTCCAACATGCGTTCGAGGCATTGGGTGATCCGGCCATTGTGCCGGCAACCATTGGCCTCGCAATCAACCTTTCGGGACAATCGTTGAGCGACCCGCGTTTTTTAGAATTCGTCGAACAACAAATTGTCAGCAAAACGATCCAAATGGAACGAATCTGCTTCGAAATTACGGAAACTGCCGCAATCGGCAACCTTATCCATGCCCAGCGCTTTTTCTCGGCGCTCAAACCGCGCGGTTGTCGCTTTGCCCTGGACGATTTCGGTAGCGGCCTGTCCTCATTCGCCTACCTCAAGACCCTGCCCGTCGATTTCCTGAAAATCGACGGCAGTTTCGTCAAAGATATGGCCAACGACCCCATCGACTTTGCCATGGTCGAAGCGATCCACCGGATTGGCCATGTGATGGGCATTGAAACCATCGCCGAATTCGTCGAGAGCGAGGCCATTTTCGGGCTGCTTAAAACCATTGGCGTGAATTACGCGCAAGGCCACTGTTTGGCAGTCCCAAAGCCGCTAGTGCCTGGATTAAGATCGGTAAGTATCCAAAATATATAGGGAAGGGCAAGCCTGCTAATCCTATCACCCGCGTACAATGTCCCGCAAAATTTAATCGACAACGCGCTTGGGCGTATTTTTTTGTTATTTTGGCGGCGTTTACTCGTTGAATGCCGATAAATTGTGTATGATTGGGATTCAGGCCATATATTACTTCAAGCTATCGATATTTGAGAGAAATCATGAAACTAATAACAGCGATTATTAAACCATTTAAGATGGATGATGTTAGGGAAGCCCTGTCAGAAATCGGGGTTGCGGGTGTGACCGCTACGGAAGTGAAAGGATTTGGACGACAAAAAGGCCATACCGAGTTGTACCGCGGTGCAGAATATGTCGTTGATTTTTTGCCCAAGGTCAAGCTCGAAATTGCCGTCAGCGATGAGGTTGTCGAAAAGGCGGTGGAAACTATCGTGAAGGCTGCCAATACCGGCAAAATTGGCGACGGGAAAATTTTTGTGACCAATCTTGAACAGGTGATTAGGATAAGGACTGGGGAAACAGGGGAAGACGCCATTTAAATGGCGTTTGGAATTCAAAATGAACCATAACAATAATTATAAGAAGCTGTTTTTTGTATTGCTTTTGTTTCCAGGGTTGGCTGCAGCGGCCGAATTAAACCAGGCAAACACGGCCTGGATACTCACTTCAACCGCGTTAGTACTATTCATGACCATTCCCGGCCTGTCGCTGTTCTATGCAGGATTAGTCAGAAGCAAGAACGTGTTGTCTGTACTGATGCAGTGTTTCGCAATTACCTGCTTGGTGTCGATCCTTTGGCTGGCCGGGGCATACAGCCTTATTTTTTCCGACGGCGGCGACCTGCAAAAATATTTGGGGGGAATGTCGAAAGCGTTTTTACCCGATATCAATACGGGATCATTGACAGGCGATATCCCGGAAACTGTCTACTTCATGTTCCAGATGACTTTTGCGATTATCACACCCGCCCTGATTGTAGGCGCGTTTGCCGAGCGGATGAAATTTTCGGCCATGTTGTGGTTTAGCGCCTTATGGTTGTGCCTGGTCTATATACCGATTTGCCATTGGATTTGGGGCAGCGGTTGGCTGGCTGATTTGGGCGTGATGGATTTTGCCGGGGGCATCGTTATCCACATCAATGCAGGTGTCGCCGCATTGGTATCGGCTTTGGTTATCGGCAAGCGCAAGGGATTCCCGACTACCGCCATGCCGCCCCATAACATGACGATGGTGGTGACTGGCGCAGGGATGCTGTGGGTAGGCTGGTTCGGTTTCAATGCGGGTAGCGCACTGACCTCCGATGGCCGTGCAGGTATGGCGATGCTGGTTACCCATATCGGCGCTGCGGCTGGTTCATTGACCTGGATGACAATCGAATGGGTACGCTTTGGTAAACCCAGCGTGTTGGGTATTGTAACGGGTATGGTGGCAGGCTTGGGCACGATTACCCCCGCATCCGGTTTTGTCGGCCCGATGGGCGCCTTGGTTATCGGCGTGACCGCAGGGGCCGTCTGTTTTTTTGCTACCCAGATTATCAAGCGCAAACTGATTATCGACGATTCGCTTGATGTCTTTCCTGTGCATGGGATCGGCGGGATCACCGGCTCGTTATTGACCGGGGTTTTTGCTGAAAGCAGCTTGGGCGGCCTAGGGCTTGCGCAAGGAGTAACCATCGCGGGTCAAGTCGGTGTCCAGGCACTGGCGATCTTGGCAACAATCTCGTGGAGCGCATTGTTCAGTTATCTGATCCTTAAAGGCTTGGATAAGTGCATAGGATTGCGCGTCACCTCGGATGAAGAGGTACAAGGGCTTGATCAAGTCTTACATGAAGAAACTGGTTACCTGGATCTCTAAGGCCAGCGGGCGGTTTCGGTCAAAATTTAACATTGGGATGCCGTCCGGTGGCGGCATCCCAAATCAAACGGGCCAAACTGAAACCGGGGAAACGTCTTTAAGGAAGCTTTGGGTAGCTTGCAAAGAACCCTTTAGTAAATTAACAAAGGCCATCCCAATCCACTTTGGGAAGCCCAAGCCGGACAAAGGCCAGGAGCAACATGAAACCGTCCGTCCTGACGGTGTTATCGAACGGCTGAATGAGAAGTACCTTAAAATCCCAGAACCATTCGCCTCCTTTCTAAGGCCATTTGTCATCACTGTCGGCATAATCTCAGGTTATGCCGTATTAGGCTTTTATTTGTTACCCGCGGTTTTGAAATCTAAAATACCGGACATAATCCATGAACAGACTGGCAGGGAAGCGTCGGTAGCGAACATAGAATTTAATCCATTTAAATTCATAGCCTCCATCCAAGGGTTCAAGATAGAAGAAAAAAATGGCGAACCCTTTGTCGGCTTTGAAAATTTTATGCTGGACATCAACGGCTTCCAGTCTCTTGGACAATTGGCATTAGTCGTTGATGAAATTGCGCTCATTAAACCGGCAGTTCATCTTGCCAAAGGGAAAGACGGTAAATTCAATTTTGAGGATATGGCGAAGCCTAAAAATAAAGAAGAGCCAAAGAAGGATGATGGCGAATTGTTCCCGCTGCATCTCGTCAAGCTCTCTATAAAAGAAGGAAAGCTATCCTGGGATGATAAACATTTCAATAAGCCTGTATCGGAAGAAATATTCCCGATTAACTTGGATGTTAGCGATTTGAGTACTGAACAAGGTTCAAAAGGTAAACTGGACTTCAATTTGGCCCTTAAATCCGGCGGAAAATTGGAATGGACCACAAGTGCCGGCATTAATCCAGTCTTTTCCGAAGGTGGAATCAAGCTGGATAAGCTTCAATTGCGGAAACTGTTGGCATTGGCCTTATCCGATAACGATGCATTTGATCTACAGGGTAATGGGCTGCTCAATATCGATTACAAAGTCGAATTAGATAAAAAAAACTTGAAATTTGACATCAAGAAAAGCAAATTAGAACTGCGCGATTTTCAGTTTGCCGACAAAACCACCGATAAAAATTTGCTTAAATCCCCCAGCATTGGCATTGAAACCGATTGCATTGCCACCCTGGCCAACAATAATATTGATGTTGTCATCAAAAAGGCAAAGCTGTCCAGCCGCGACCTACAGTTTTCCAATCAGGCACCCGAACCGATATCTGTTTCCATCCCTGAATTCAGCCATGAAACAGATGTGACAGTTACCCAAACTAAAGATGAACTTAAAGTAGCGGCGAATAAAGCCACTCTAGCTATCAAGAACCTACTGTTAAACGGCCTTAACCAACAAAAGGTGGAAGTCAAAATTCCTGACTTGGCCTTAGAAACAAGCTATCAATTGGGGTTGACGCAAAACGCCAAAGACATCCATGTCAGCCGCGGCAAGTTTGAATTTCACGATTTGCATCTGGCAGAAAAAGGAGATAACGCAACCCTGGTCAAAATTCCGGCCTTTGGCCTTAGCGATATGGACGTCGACCTAAAAAACAGGGAAGTCAAAATAGCATCGATAACATCGAAAGATGCCGAATTTCAGGCCTGGCTAAATCCCGACGGCTCGCTCAATTATCAAAAACTGGTTCCAACACAGGAAGGCAAAAAAGTAGAAGTGACTAACCCTGACTACGCTACCGCTAAAACAGTAGACTTCAAGGAAGATGTGGAAACCGCAGCCAACGTAGCAACAGCGGCTGCGCAACCGGTTTTACCCGAAAAAGATTGGCTGCTAAATGTCGCTACCTTGGAATTGAACAATTACATGGTAAATTTTGAGGACAGGTCCCTTAAAAAGAAGACGACTATGATCGCCAAACCGATTAACCTTAAAGTTAACAACATCACCAATAAACCCGAAGCCAAACTTCCTTTTCAACTCGATATCGGCTTTAATAAAACGGGTTCGATTAAATTGAAGGGGGACACCGTCATCTCGCCGCTTTCAGCTAAAATCGACCTCGATGTCAAAAATATAGCCTTAAGGGATTTTCAGCCCTATGTCGAAAAATTTGCCCGCCTCTACCTGCTGGATGGAAAATTCAATGTCGACGGCAATCTTGCAATCAAGCAGCCGCCAGACAAGCCATTAGATGTCAAGTTTAAAGGGAACACAGGGATTGCCAGCCTCTTGACTCGGGACAAAATCCTAAATAAGGACTTCGTCAAGTGGAAAAACCTGACCTTTAAAAATGTCGATGTCGACCTGTTGGCTAACCGTTATAGTGCAGCGACTTTGTTAATCGAGAAACCTTTTGCCAAGGTCACCATTAGGAAGGATAAGACAGTCAATTTCTCCGACATCATGGTTGCCGACAAGGGCGTGCCTGATAAATCGGCGAAACCCGTTAAGCCTAGCAAACCGGCCAAAACGGAAAAAGGTAAGGCTACGCAAAGCGCTAAACCGATCTTCAAATTGGATCAGGTCAAAATTGTTGAAGGCTCTTCGGATTTTGCCGACCTTTCATTGATATTGCCGTTCGCCGCTCAAATCGAAAGCCTCGATGGCGGGGCGAAAGGGATTTCTTCAGACCAGAAATCCACCGTTAAAGTCGATTTGAAGGGCAGCGCTTACGATCTCGCCCCAGTAGACATTGCCGGAGAGATCAGCCCTTACCTGGGCAATTACGATATAAGCATCAAATTCGACGGCTTGCCGATGCCTTTGGTAACCCCTTACATGGTGCAGTTTGCCGGTTATAAGATTGAGAAAGGCAAATTGACCTTAGGCTTGAGGTACCAAGTAGAAAAAGGTAAGCTAAATGCGTCTAATAGCATCTTGATCGACCAGCTTGAACTGGGTGAAAAAGTGGATAACCCTAATGCGGTTTCCCTGCCGCTTGAATTGGCGATCGCGTTATTGAAGGATTCGAGCGGTAAAATAAAGCTGGATGTGCCATTGACTGGCAGCCTGGAAGATCCTAAATTCAGCATAAGCGGAATTATCGTCGATGCATTGGTCAATGTGCTGACCAAAATAGTCACTTCGCCTTTCAACGCCATAGCGTCTTTGGTGGGTAGTGAAGAAAATTTAAGTGTTGTCGGTTTCGGCCCAGGTAAGTATGAACTCGACGAAAAGGAAATGAAAAAACTGGATGATGTCGCCAAGGCATTGAAAGAGAAGCCTGTGCTGAACCTTGAAATCAAGGGGGCCGCCTTTGAAGAGCAAGACTGGCCGGTACTGCGTGAAGATGCCTTGTTGGAACAACTCAAGGCTTTGAAAGCCGAAGAAATGAGTAAAGAAGAAGGCAGGAAAGTGGGTCTTGAACAATTTAAGCTGTCAGAAGACGACTACAATGATTTGCTTGCCGATGCCTTTATCAAAAGGTTTCCGACAATGGCTGAGAAATCCCTACTCGGTACACCGAAACTGCTTAGCCCGCTTACCGGCGATTTTTACCAGGTTGCAAGGCAAAAAATGGCGGAGCTTATCAAGCCCGAACCAAAACGCCTTAAAGACCTGGCATCCAATCGCTCGCAAGCCATAGCCAAATATATGGCGCAAAAGGGGGGTATTCCGAACGAACGCATCTTTATCCTGGATTCAGCGGTCGACCCTAAACGGGATGGTAAGAGCATAGACAGCGCCCTATCCTTGAAAACTAATTGATGACCAGAACCCCACTGCTTATCCAAAGTAGTTGTTCAGGCCGCACCTGAACAACTAGGGAAAAAACATAAATTAAGCGGTTTTTTCCCCTTTTAATTTCTTTTCCAGCTCCGCATGGCTAAGATGACGGACATCTTCGCCTTTGATCATGTAAACCAAGTGTTCGCAGATATTGCAGGCATGGTCCCCAATCCTCTCCAGCGAACGCACCGCCCATAACACATTGAGCGTTCGGGTGATGTTCCTGGTGTCTTCCATCATGTAGGTAATTTGTTGCCGTAAGATACTGGCGTATTCCCGGTCTACGTTTTCATCATTACCGGTAATGGCCGGCACTGGTTCGACAGTCATGCGGGCAAATGCGTCCAAGGCATCATGGAGCATGTTCCTGACGAGTTCGGCCATATGTTTGATTTCGTAGTAAGGGTCGTTTTTATTGCCCTCAATGTCGGAAATATAAATTGCCATTTTAGCGATATGTTCGGCTAAATCGCCCACCCGCTCTAGCTCATTGATAATTTTTAAGACGGTCAACAATAACCTTAAATCGAACGCAGTAGGCTGGCGCAGCGCCATAATTTGGGTACATTCGCGGTCCAGCGCAATTTCCAAGGCATCTATCTGGTTATCCTGCTTGATAACATGTTCCGCCAGTTCAAGGTCAGCAGTCGTAAAGGCCTTGATTGCAAGTTCTATTTGTTCTTCAACCATCCCGCCCATGGTTAGCACATTGTTACGGATATCCTCCAGTTCCTTATTGAACTGTCCAGATATATGATGCCCAATGCTGGTGTTTTCCATTCGCTTTCTCCCGGTTAACCGTATCGGCCTGTGATGTAATCTTCAGTCTGCTTCTTTTTGGGGTTGGTGAATAACTGGCTGGTACTGCCTATCTCAATTAAATCACCCATATACATGAATGCAGTATAGTCGGAAACACGGGCTGCCTGCTGCATATTGTGCGTGACGATGACTATCGTGTACTTTTCTTTAAGCTCGTTAATAAGTTCTTCAATTTTCAGTGTCGAAATAGGGTCTAATGCCGATGCCGGTTCATCCAATAACAGCACTTCGGGTTCAATGGCAATCGCCCTGGCAATGACCAAGCGCTGTTGTTGGCCGCCGGACAAACCCAAGGCGTTATCATTAAGGCGATCTTTCACTTCATCCCATAGCGCCGCACCCCGTAAGGCATTTTCAATGGTTTCATCCAAGGTTCGCTTATCGTTGATACCTTGTATCCGTAAACCGTAGGCGACATTTTCGGCAATGGACTTGGGGAACGGGTTGGGCTTCTGGAACACCATCCCCACACGCCTGCGTAAGTCCGCCACATTCACCGATTTGTCGTAGATATTTTCATTGTCCAGCAGGATCTTGCCTTCGATCCTCGCGCTGTCAACCAAATCGTTCATACGGTTAATGCAGCGCAACAATGTCGATTTTCCGCAACCGCTAGGGCCAATATAAGCGGTTACTTTCCGTTTGGGTATTTCCATGTTGATATTATGCAAGGCCTGCTTGTGCCCATAATACAGATTTAGGTTTTCCACCTTGATGGTAATTTCGTGCTGCCCTGTTTTCTCATCTCGGCCACGGAGTATTGAGTTCATGTCAATTGCGTGGGTGCGTACTTCTTCTGTTGCCATTTTTTAACCTTCCAATGCCCGATATTTTTCCCGCAGATTATTCCTGATAATTATTGCAGATAGGTTTAACCCAATAATCACTAAGACCAGCAATAACGCCGTTGCATAAACCAAAGGCCGTGCCGCTTCGACATTGGGGCTTTGGAAGCCGACATCGTAAATATGGAAGCCCAGGTGCATAAATTTCCTGTCCAAATGGACAAAAGGGTAATTCCCGTCCAAAGGCAAGGTCGGCGCCAGCTTGACGACGCCAACCAGCATTAGCGGCGCTACCTCGCCGGCCGCCCTCGCAACTGCCAGGATGAGCCCAGTCAGTATGGCGGGACTTGCCATAGGTAAAATGATACCCCATATCGTCTCAATTTTAGTGGCCCCCAATGCCAGGCTGCCTTCCCGGATTGACTTAGGGATACGCGCCAAACCTTCTTCGGTTGCAACGATGACGACAGGCAAGGTCAATAGTGACAGCGTGATGGACGCCCAAAGTATGCCCGGAGTCCCAAATACAGGAGCAGGCGAGGCTTCCGGATAAAATAAACGGTCAATGCTGCCGCCCAGGATATAAACAAAAAAACCTAAGCCGAATACGCCATATACTACAGAGGGAACTCCTGCCAAGTTGTTTACCGCAATCCTGATTAGCCTTGTCGTAAACCCTTGTTTGGCATATTCTCGCAGGTAAACCGCGGCGATAACGCCAAAAGGAGTGACGATAACCGACATAATCAAAACCATCATGATCGTCCCGAAGATAGCGGGAAAAATGCCGCCTTCGGTGTTTGCTTCACGCGGGTCGTCAGCTAAGAATTCGCCGAGTTTGCTGAAATAATGCCCTACCTTATCGAACAGGTTCATTTTATTCGGCTGATAAATCCTCACGACTTTAGCTAAAGGGATACTAACTTCCGTACCGCTATCCGTTTTCGCCACTAAACTACCGCTTCTGACTTTTTGATATAAGGTTTTTAGTTGCGATTGTAGTTGCTGATATTCTTTTTCAAGCTCGGATTTTTGGGTTTCCAAGTCAATTTTGGCGGCATCATCCAGTTGGTTTTTTAATTCCAGCTTCCGCTTTTTCAACCTTAGCTGCTCTAAGCCGTAATTAATGGCGCCAATTTCCTTTTTTTCCAGGTGAGCTATTTTTTCATGGGTATCCAAGGCTTCGGCAATTTTTGCCTGCGCCACAGACCAAGTTTGGTCGTCGCTACTTATCTTGTTGCCATTTTCTTTGACTGCGACAAGCTGGCCGTAAAAATTACCCCATTCACGGCGTTCAATTACCATTATGTCTTCTGGGAGGTCTTTGTTTTTGACCTTACGTTCCTGTAGCCACCTAAAATCAGCGCCGGTAATATCGCGATTTCCTGTTTTGACCTGGTATTGCACCAATACGTCCTCGTCTGGAGCCATTTTAAAACCGGAAACTTTAGCTATCTCCGATGGGGTAATACTGGTGTCGATGATTTCGGCAAAAATGGTTTTCACGAGGCCGTCATCCTCCTCGTAACTCATCCGCGTTACTTGGGCCGGCCAGAAGTTACCGATACCCCTTACGACGATAAGGCCTAAGACACCCAAGATCATGATAAGGCACGCGCTGACGGCTGCGGCATTTAGCCATATCCAGGGAGAACCGCTTTTGAACCAAGAAGCTATCATAAAGAACTGTATTTTTCACGTAAACGTTGACGGATAATTTCTGCCAGCGTGTTAAAAACGAAAGTAAACAAGAACAACACCAAGGCGGTCAAAAACAAAACGCGGTAATGGGTACTGTCAACTTCCGATTCCGGCATTTCCACGGCGACATTGGCCGCCAATGTCCGTAAGCCTTGGAAAATACTAAAATCCATGACGGGTGTATTTCCAGTAGCCATTAAGACAATCATGGTTTCACCAACTGCACGCCCCAGGCCTATCATGACGGCGGAAAAAATGCCCGGGCTGGCCGTCAATAAAACCACTTTGGTCATCGTCTGCCATGTCGTTGCACCAAGGGCTAACGAACCAACTGTCAAATGTTTGGGGACGCTGAATATGGCGTCCTCGGCAATGGAAAAAATCGTCGGGATTACCGCAAAGCCCATCGCGATCCCCACTATCAGGGCGTTTCGTTGATCGTAGCCAATACCAAATTCGTGATTAAACCAGTCCCGTAATGAGCCATGGAATATTAAGGTTTCTAGGGGGACGCTAACCGTAAAAGCAAGCCACCCAATCAGGACAATAACCGGGATTAAGATAGCCGCCTCCCAGCCTTCAGGTATTTTTTGGCGCTGGGATTTTGGCAAAAATTGCCAACAAAGGGCAAATAGCATGACGGCTACCGGTAGCGAAACCATTGACAAAAACAATCCAGCCAAATGTTTTTCAATAAACGGCGCCAACCAAAGGCCGGCCAAAAAACCTAAGATGACAGTCGGTAAAGCGCCCATCAACTCAATTGCCGGTTTTACCAATTGGCGCATTTGCGGCGCCATGAAATAGGCGGTGTAAATAGCGCCCAACAAAGCCAGCGGCATGGCGACCAGCATGGCATAAAAAGCAGCCTTTAAGGTACCGAAAACTAGCGGCACCAAACTGTATTTCGGCTCAAAATCATTGCTGGCGGACGACGATTGCCAAATAAAGTCGGGCTTCGTATAGCTTTCGTACCACACTTTCTGCCAAAGGGATTTTATGGATACTTCGGGATGTTCATTGCGGATATCCCAAACGTGTATCTTACCGTCTTTGGTTTCCAGCAATAACCGGTTTGACCTGGGCGACAATAGCGCAGCCAGAGGCGAAGACTGACTGACGCGTTCTTTTATTAATTCCCGTTCCGCGGTTGAATTAAACAAGCCTACATAGCCGTCCTCATCAACCGTCATAAACCCTTTCCGCCGTTGCTCCGCTTCAATGGCGACGACCGCTTTATCCGAGACTTGGAATGCCCGGATTTTTTTAAAGGCCAACTGTTTAAGTTCGTTTTTGACTTGCGTCCATTGCGACACCTTACCTGAGGAATCGCCCACTAGCAGGGAAAGGTCGCCATTCAAGAAGGCCAAACTGGTGACGGTTTGCCCTGCTTCGATGACATTTTGTTGATGTTTCAGTTTAGGGGCGGTTTTGTCGCTGATGTCATAGGCGCTTAGCAGGCCTTCATTATCCATTAAATAAAGTTGGCTGTCTTCTTTATCGATCAACAGGTTAACAACAACTTTGTTAGATATGCCATCCAAAGTTGCAGCCGTCCTGGTGGTTACGGCTTCATCGGCAAACAAAGCTTGCTCTTTGACAAAACTGACCAAATGGACTTTATCTGCGGTTTTTGCGGCTATGATGGTTTTGTCGGATTCCATTTTGACCGCCAGCTGTTCCAAAGGAGCTCCAGCCTCGTCGATGACTAGCGGTTGTTCACCTTGCGGGTATTCAATCGATGGCTTAATTTGGCGTTTATTACTGAGGAAAGTTTCCTGGTATTGGAGCTTTACAACAACCACCCTGCCGTCTGATAACCCGTATGCCACCCCGCCGCCGCTAATCAGGCTACTTTGGGCAAAGCTGATAATATGCGTGCCTTCAGGAATTTTTATCGCTTGGGTAAATAAATTTTTGCCCGTAGCCACTTCAAAAAAAATAATGTTTCCGCTGTCGGTAAATCGCGCCGCCACTTCATTCTGTTCTTCCGTTTCCAGCAAAACCGTTTTCCCCAAGGAAAGCTCTGGAACTTCGTATTCAGCGATTGGGTTAATTTTCGCCGACGCGAACAAAGGCACAACCACATACAACAGGTAGAAGAAAATCAAAACGATAGCAACAATGATGCTAAGGCCGCCGACGATGACGAAATTACGCGCCAATGCATCTTTCAGCAAGCGCCATTTTTGGTAGGCATGGCTAGCAGCGAGAGGGACTGCTTTTGAAGTTTGGTCGTAGGCTAGGTTTTCAGGCATCGTGATATTGTAAGGTCAATAAATGACAACTTCATGTATTCTTTAGGCTTAAAGATATAAATCCAGCGGCTTCATTTTTAACTCAATAACGGTTTGATAAGGGTTAAAGCGGGCATAATGTGCGTTATTTCGGTATTAACGGATAAAAATGGCCGAAATCTGCGGGAAGATTTCAGCCATTGCAGGTTACCCCACCATACACTTTTTGAGGAGGGAGTGTGTGGTTACTTCAGGCTTGTCATCCTTGCTGCATTAGCCCTGAAACATGACGATTGTTTGTAACTTAATTATTTGAGTACCGCCAATGCCTTCGACACCACCTTTGCAGGTAAGGGAATATAACCGTCTTTAATCACAGATTGTTGCCCGGTTTGGGACAAGACCATTTTGATGAACTCGTTTTCCAATGGCGCCAATGGCTGGTTAGGTTTTTTGTTGACATATATGTATAAGTAGCGCGTCAATGGATAAGTACCGCTCAACGCATTTGCTGGAGTCGCTTCAACAAAGGTCGTGCTGCCTTTTTTTGCCAAAGGCACCATCCTTACGCCTGAAGTGGAATAACCCATACCGGAATAACCAATGCCATTTACAGATTCGGTAACCGATTGCACAACCGAAGCGGATCCGGGTTGTTCGTTGACGTTGCTCTTAAAATCGCCCTTACATAAGGCATGTTCCTTAAAATAGCCGTAAGTGCCGGATACCGAGTTACGTCCGTATAATTGGATGGTCTTTGCACCCCATGCAGCGACGCCGGCATCGCCCCAAGTCTCGATGCTGGCTGAGCCGCCGCACTTGTTGGTTGAGGAAAAAATACCGTCAACCTGTTCCATCGTCAAACCTTTTATTGGGTTATCTTTGTTAACCAAAATGGCGAGGGCGTCAACTGCCACAGGAATTGCCGTAGGCTTGTAGCCGTATTTGCCTTCGAAAGCCTCTATTTCGTCGTCTTTCATTTCTCGGCTCATCGGGCCTAGGTTAGATGTGCCTTCGGTAAGCGCTGGCGGCGCTGTCGAAGAACCCGCAGCCTGGATTTGGATGTTGACGTTTGGGTAAGCGCGATTAAAGTCTTCTGCCCAGAGGGTCATCAAGTTAGCCAAGGTGTCGGAACCCACGCTTGAAAGGTTGCCGGAAATGCCGCTGGCGGCTTGATAGGCGGGGACGTCCGCATCGACGGTTTGCACGGCATAGGCTGTTGTGCCAGCCAACCCTGCATATACAAAGCCAACCGTAGCGGCAAGTGTTTTTATTTTAAAAATTGATTTCATTTAGCTGACTCTCTTATCGGGTATAAAATAATATCTCGTGAACGTACAAAGCTTAAATGCCTAATATGACAGAAATATGACAACGGACTATTTAATCAAACGAATCTTCAGGTTCATCGGCCAAGGATTTCGGGTAAGTGATAGATGACAATTTCGCACAATCTTTTTCCAGTTGCGACCAGTCATCCGGTAAAACCAGCCTTGCCAAAGCCGATGTTGGGAGCAATTTGTCGACATCGGGGATATCTACGGCATTGGCCAAATAAGTCAGCAAATCCTCAAGCTCGGGATTATGGCCAACCAGAAGCACTCGGTTGAAAGTAAGCGGGCAATCCGCCAACACGGCCCGCACCCGTGCCAATCCTTCATCATAAAGGCGTTTTTCCATTTGGATATGCTTCCGTTCGATATCTAAGGCATCGCACACTAATTTTGCCGTCATGATTGCCCGCGCCGCTGGCGAGCTAATGACCAAATCAGGTACAAGGCCTTGTTTTTTTAGCCACCCGCCCATGCGGGCAGCATCCCGTTTCCCGCGTTTCTTTAAACGCCGGTCATAATCTTCGTAACCATCATAGCGCTCTGCTTTACCATGGCGCATTAGCAATAATTCTCTGGTCATTTTTATGCCTGATTAATCGTTTGACCCAATAATATCAAAGTCAGTTTTATTTTGAAAAACTATTAGTTATGGCATAGTTTAAGGTATGCGCCGTATTATGGCCTTGTATAATCATATAGTACCGATGTGTTATATGATGCCTGTCATCAAATGATAATACTTAATTATTACAGTACTGTGTATAGACGATTCCTTAAAGGCACCCTTTAGAAGATGGACACCCATTTTGAGTTACCCGCTAATTTAACAGCCGCAAAGCTGATCTCGGCACTGGGCGATAAGGTGGAAACGCACCTTGCTTCCAGGCAATACCTATTAAAAACCTACTACGACAGTTTTGATTGGCGCTTATACAGGGATGGCGTAATCTGCGAATTCAACCGCTCAAAACAATCCTCATCCCTAATGCTTACCAATCGGACTGGCGAGCTGATTGCGAGCACCATCCTTTTCGACATGCCGTCATTCAGTAAGCAATTCAACCCCGGAAAGGTCAGGCAGACGCTAGAGCCGCTGCTGGGAGTACGGGCATTATTGGCGGTTTGTACATTAGAATGCGAGGTACATCACTTAGATATCCTCAATAAGGACGAAAAAGTCGTGCTACGGGTATTAATCGAAGAGTTTGAGTTGCTAAACAATCGCCTTACCCTATTTCCTGTAAAGGGTTATGACAAGGCTGCCAAACACATAGCCGGATTACTCAGCGAAGACATGCGGTTAAACTTTGCAAACAAGCCCATTTTATTGGATGCATTAAGGTTGCAAGGCAGGCATCCCAAAGATTATTCGTCAAAGTTGGACATCCGGCTAACCCCTGATATGCGCGCGGACATTGCCTGCAAAACTATTTTTAGCACTCTGTTGCGCACGATCAAATTGAACGAACAGGGCACCATAGCAGATACCGATAGTGAGTTTTTGCATGACTTTAGGGTCGCGGTCAGAAGGACACGCGTCGGTTTAAGCCAAGTAAAAGGCGTTTTACCGGAAGACGCAATTTCGCGATATAAGGAATTTTTCTCCTGGTTAGGCCAGATTACTGGAGAAACACGCGATTTGGATGTCTACTTGTTGAATTTTGGGCAATACAAAAAGAAAATGCCTGCTGTTATCAGGCAAGGCATCAGTCCTTTGGAACATTTTTTGACGATAAAAAAAGATAAATCTCACCGGCAACTGGCCAAAAAATTGCGTTCAAGCAAATATTTAACGATGCTGGCGGAGTGGGAAGGATATCTTTGTTCGCCGCCATCGGATTATCCAACTGAAGCGAATGCCAAGCTAACCATCAAGGAATTGGCTGACAAAAGGATTTGGAAAACCTATAAACAAGCCATTAAAGACGGTCGAGCAATCGACCGGCATTCGCCGCCAGAAGCCTTGCATAAACTCAGGAAGACTTGCAAAAAACTCCGTTATTTAATGGAATTTTTCCAACATCTTTACCCAGACAAGAGCATGGATAAGTTAATTAAGCGTTTGAAAAATTTGCAAGAAGTGTTGGGCGACCATCAAGATTATGCTGTCCAGCAAGAACGCCTACAACAATATAGCGAAGAAATGCAGGCAATCAATACCCCTAACAAAACCTTTATGGCCATGGGCGTATTGATCCAAGACTTTGAAAACCGCAAATGCAAAGCCCGGGACAACTTTTCATTGCAATTTGAATCGTTTAGGAAGCCGGAAACCCATACGGTTTTTCATGACTTGTTTGCACCCAAAAAATCTTAGGCCCTTATAAGCGTTCCGAATTCCCATGGATTTTTTTAAGTCCCTTAAAAACCAGTTAACTAATTTTTAGGGAATGTTTTTCTTAGGGATTAACAATATGCGCAACTTCAATAAATCAAAACACAAAGCTGGGAAAAATAGGGCTGCCAGTGAATTTGTCTTGGCGGGCACATGGGATAGCCCTGGCGCTATCATTGAGTAATATTTTTGGTTATCAAACCCTAGGCGTACAATGAAAATATTGGCTTTATACAGTATTAAAGGCGGTGTGGGGAAAACCTCAAGCGCAGTCAACCTCGCATTCAACGCTGCCCAAGACGGTTATCGCACACTGGTTTGGGACCTGGATCCCCAAGGCGCCAGCAGTTATTATTTTCGTATAAAGCCTAAGATCAAAGGCGGCGGTAAAAGCCTGATGGGCAACAAGCGGGATTTGGACGAATTGATCAAAGGCACTGATTTTGAAAATTTGGACTTAATCCCCGCGGATTTTTCGTTCAGGAACCTGGATTTGCTCTTGGACGACAAGAAAAAGCCAACCCGCCAATTAAAAAAACGCCTCCAACCCTTAACAAATGACTACGACTATATTTTCTTAGATTGTCCGCCCAGCATTTCCTTGTTGTCAGAAGCCGTTTTTGAAGCGGCCGATTTGTTATTATCGCCTATAATTCCTACTACACTGTCTTTAAGGACTTTAGCCCAATTAAAGGCATTTGTTGAAGAGCATGATTTGACAAATACGCGAGTAGTGCCTTTTTTTTCCATGGTCGATAGCCGAAAAAAAATGCATAAGGATATAATGCGGGAAGTTTATGCCGATTGTCCCGACCTGTTAATGACCGCCATACCCTACGCAAGCGATATTGAACGTATGGGTTTGGAGCGAAAGCCGCTGGCTGCTTTCAGCGGTAAAAGCCGTTCCGCTAAAGCTTACCATGAGCTTTGGAAAGAACTATTGGCCAGGACTTTACCGTAAAATCCGTTAACTGTTTCCCCACCCAAGGTGGATTAAAGCAGCGCAGCCCTTCAACCAACACAGTGTATCTGTCCAAGGATGGCTTTTAGGCAGGGACTTGCGCAAAAATCCCTATTTTTGTCCTGTAAAATCCATTCCTGAGGATAACCGTAACATACAGTTATTAACTTTGGACTAACCATTCCTGGCGTTTAGTACTAGCACCCTGATGGTTTGCCCGAACCTTAAGTAATTAAAAAATTTAATAAATGTATTATGGATACCCCAAACCCGCTTGATTCCACCCAATTCCTACAGCAGCAATTACAGGCAATCGTCGAGCTGTTGGAAAAGCAGGAATTAGAAAAATCATTGGTGCACAAAAGCGCTTCCAGCCATCATGACCTTGAAGAAGCCCTCGTCAACAAGCAGCATCAAGTCAGGCTGCAGGAACGGCTGTCTGATTTACATCCGGCTGACATTGCTTTCATCCTAGAATCCTTGCCGCTAGACGAACGTCAGGTAGTTTGGGATGCAATCAAGGGTGAGCATGAGGGCCAAATCTTGTTGGAGGTGTCCGATGCCGTAAGGCAAACCTTGATTTCAGGGATGGAAGAGGAGGAGTTGGCGACCTTTGCGAGCAGTTTAGATACCGATGAAATTGCAGACCTTGCGGCTGACATCCCCAGAAGGGCAATGCTCAAGATTTTGCGGTCATTGAACAGTAAGGAGCGTAAGGACCTCGATACAATCCTTTCGTACCAGGATGATCAGGTCGGGGCGTTTATGGATTTCGGCATGATAACTGTCAGGGACGACCTAAACCTTAGGGCTATCACGACCTATATCCGCAAGTTGGGAAAATTACCCAGCCACACCGATAAATTGTTTGTCGTTGACCAGCATAATATCGTCAAAGGTGTGTTGCCTTTGCAGCGGTTACTTACACACTCCCCCACACAACATGTTGCCGAGGCTATGGTCACGGACTTTGTCCAGTTCCAAATCGACGAGGACACGGCGGATGCGGCGAGAGCATTTGAACGCTATGACTTAATTTCCGCCCCTGTGGTGGACGGGCAAGGCCAACTGCAAGGAAGGCTTTGTGTCGACAGTGTGATGGATTTCATCCGCGAGAAAACCGATGAGGAAATGCTAATCCATGCCGGCGTCGAAGAAGACGAAGATTTGTTTTCCGGCGTATGGAAATCGGCAAAAAACCGCTGGGGCTGGCTGCTGATCAATGTCGCCACGGCGTTCGCTTCAACCCGGATTATCGACGTATTTGAAGGCACTATCCTGCAATTGGTCGCATTGGCCTCGTTAATGCCCATTGTTGCGGCAATGGGAGGCAACACCGGAAACCAGACCAGTATCCTTATCATACGGTCCCTGGCTTTGGGGCAGATCAATCCAGTCAACGTGCGCCGTTTGATCAAAAAAGAATTGACACTGGCGCTGCTGAATGGCTTTTTTATCGGCGTTATTATCGGGTTGTTGAGTTGGGTGCTTTATTACAATCTGGCCCTATCAGTAGTCATAGGTTCGGCAATGTTGATTAACCTCCTGGTTGCTGTAATGGTGGGTCTCAGCATCCCTTTGGGACGTTACAAACTCGGCAAAGACCCGGCTGTGGGCACCAGTATCATGCTGACGGCGATCACCGATTCGATGGGTTTCTTTATTGTACTGGCTTTGGCAAAGATGTTCTTAGTCCATTGAATATCCGTCCCGTTGCCAAATTTTTTGACAGTACAACGGACGCAACAAAAATAAAAAAACCCGATTTAACTTAAAAGCCAAATCGGGCTAATTTGAAACTCATTAAGCAAATAAAGCTTGCGCTTAATTTGCTGTTGTCAGTTTCTTAGGATTTACGCTTTAAGCCAGCCAAACCTAACAAGACTGAACCAAATAACCATACCGCCGCAGGTAACGGGACTGTTGACGGCCCATGGTCATGATGTCCGTGATGTTCATCATGCCAATTTTGGCTATGATGCCCATTCCAGTTTTCCCATGCTCCATTTCCCCAGCCCCAATGGTTTCCGCCACCACTACCGTTATGGTCATGTTTGTCTTTTAACCATTTTTTGCCGGGATTGCCGATCCAATCCCCATCTATAAAAGTATTATTCGAAAACATTTCTTTATGATGTTCATGATTGGCACTGTCCGTACCAACAGTAGATGCAAAGCCGACTGAAGAAAAAAGCCCCAGCATCAATGCGGCTAGAAAATAATATTGTTTTTTCATAAAAAATCCTTATTTAAGCCTTTAAAGAAAATTAACTGAATGATTATGTCTATTTGGGCATGCCCTTAAACTTGCCCCCAAATTTACATAATTAACCAAAGAACAAATGTAATAAAAATAACGGTTTGTTTATTACATTCACCTGTATCATAGCAAACCTTACCTTATCGTTACGTTAACAATTCATTAAAATCACATTAAAAAATGCAATGTGACTGCATAAGAATCTGCTTTTATTGCTCTGGGTTTTCATTGAAAGGGCACGGCGGAAGTTGTTGGCTATAAAGTAAGCGGTGTTTTAGATCACGTGTACAACACTACAGACCGTGTATGTGTCAGCGACTTAGTTATGACCGAATGGTAACAGCCCGTCGATTTTGCTGTCCTGCCATCTGGGGAGTTTTTCTAGGGTGTCTTTCAGCCAGGCAGCTGGATCAAGGCCATTGAGTTTGGCGGTACCCGGTACCCAAAGGGCTTTGGATGGCGGCAGCGCGTTTGCCGACCCGTTCGGTGCCGACGAAGAGATAATTTTTCCAGCCCAAAGCAATCGGCCTTATGCAGTTCTCGGTTGCGTTGTTGTCGATCGGCAGGTGATCGGTGCCGACGTAGCGGATTAACGCCGCCCGGCGCGATCTTGGCCAGGGCGTCCTGAAGCCAGGTGTGCAGGTCTTCAAGCAATGGCTTGGTCTTGTCCTGCCGCAATAATTGACGCTGTTCCATACTATTATTGATTCGGCCTTTTAATGTTTGAACCGTTCGTGCTGAGCTTGTCGAAGCACATGCCGACTTTCGACAGGCTCAATACCCAATGGGCACAAGGGCGAACGGAAACTTAATACTTCACAAGGCCGAATCTATAAGGTCTTTCGCTTGCGTCTCGATGAAATACAGGTAGGCAATATTTTCCAATGCCGCTTTCGCCATCTGGCCTTTGTGCCCTTGAGGATATTGGTTGGCTTGGTAGAGGTCGAAGAATTTCCGGCGGACATGGGCCAGGCACACCAGTTCGGTGCAACCTGTTTTATTCCCGTCACCGGCAAACAGCGTCTTGTAGCCATTATAGTCGTCGACCATGAGGTGGCCCCCGCCAGCCGTCCAGGAAATTCCGGGCATGTTGGCCGCTGCGGTTGCCTTGGCAATCGAAGACAATCATCCGATGCCCGGGGTGCAGGTCATTGCTACGGTACACCCAAAGGTAGGCTTTCTTGGTTTTGCCTTTTCCCGGATCCAATTGCGGCATCGGCGTTTCATCGGCGTGCAGCGTGTTGCCTTGTAAGAGATGCCAACTTAGCCGGTCTACTAAAAGTTGTAACATCACCCCGACTTGCCCCACCCAATCGGCCAGTGTTGACCGAGACAGGTTGACACCACTGCGGCCAGCAATCTGCTCCAGCCGGTATAAAGGGCTGTGGTCCAGGTATTTACCAATCACCACCCATACTAGCAATCCA
Organism: uncultured Methylomagnum sp.; assembly: GCA_964435245.1. Classification (GTDB taxonomy): domain Bacteria; phylum Pseudomonadota; class Gammaproteobacteria; order Methylococcales; family Methylomonadaceae; genus Methyloglobulus. The sequence continues at coordinate 21,570 of CAYSYU010000020.1, read as the reverse complement.
ACAGCAGCAGCCACCCCCCCATCAATAATGGCAGGCGGCACAACCGCCGCCGTCATGGTTTCGCAATGGCGGCAGGCATATTGCGGCCTGATATGTCGGTGAGCGCCTTGAGCGCGTAGTTCCGCTTCGACCGCCGCAAGATCGGTCCCCACCTCTTCCCGCAACAGGTCGCGCTGAAGGTCGGCCAAGGCTTCGGTTTTCTGGTCGAAGCGGATGCGCTTGTAATACGCCAACTCATGGGCGGGTGCCGCAATCTTGACATCATTAACAGCCAGTACCTCGGTTAAGGCTTGAAAAAAGCTGACTGACAACCTGCGCTTTAACGGCGGGCTGAAAATCGCAGCGGTCAAATTCGGCAAGCACATCCAAAGGAATTCTGGACACCGATACGCCAGAGTCAAGCAAATAGTTAAAAGGAGACGGCCTTTCGCTGAAAGCAGCATTATGTGCGTTACCGTACAGACATTAGCCAATGTTGCGGTTAAGCTGATAATAGAGGGGGAATAATTTATCCTAAAATGTCCCTATCCTGATGGTAGGATTGGCAATATATTGTTTTCGACTGTCCGAAATAAATTTCCCCGTTCCCCGACAAGATTTTTAGGGATCAACCCCAACGCTATGAATAAGTTGCCTCCATCAGATATCCATTAAACAAGTCCAAACCATGCTTATAGATACCACTTCACCTTACAGCCTCGATACTGCCTTTATTGGTTTCCCCAATTCCCCGTCACGCTTGGATACTGCGATTGATAAAGCCAAGATACAACTTCTCAGCCTGCAAAACGAAGCAGGGTATTGGGTGTTCGAACTCGAAGCGGATTGCACCATACCTTCCGAATACATCCTGATGATGCACTTCATGGATGAAATCGACGAACCGCTTCAGGCCAAAATAGCAAATTTTCTTCGCTCGCAACAAAGCGAGGACGGCAGTTATCCACTTTATAAAGGCGGCACAGGGGACATTAGTTGCACCATCAAGGCCTATTACGCCATGAAAATGGCCGGTGACGCTATCCATGCAACACATATGGCGAAAGCCCGGAAGTGGATACTGGCCAAGGGCGGCGCCGCCAAAGGCAATGTCTTCACCCGTATCATGCTGGCGATGTTTGGACAGATCCCTTGGCGCGGCGTACCCTATATGCCCGTGGAAATCATGCTGCTACCCAAATGGTTCTCGTTCCACCTGGACAAAGTATCTTATTGGTCGCGCACCGTAATGGTTCCGCTGTTCATCCTCTGCACCTACAAGGTCAAAGCCCGCAACCCTTACAAAATCGGTATTGCTGAACTTTTTGTAACTCCGCCGGATAAGGAAAGAAATTACTTCGCCCACGTCAAAACGCCGTTAGGCAAGGTTATCCTGGCAGTCGAACGCATGGGTCGTCTGATGGATCCGCTGATTCCCGGCCCCATACGCCGGAAAGCTACCGCCAAGGCCCAACACTGGTTTATGGAACGGTTAAACGGTTATGATGGTTTAGGGGCGATATTTACGGCGATGGTCAACGCGTATGAAGCCATGGATTACCTGGGCATCCCCGCCGACAATGAACAAAGGCAGGTCGCCAGGTCGGCCATTGATCGCTTACTGGTCGTCAAAGGCGACATGGCGTATTGCCAACCCTGTGTTTCTCCGATATGGGATACAGGGTTGGCATCTTTAGCCCTACAAGAAGCTGACCGCTACGGACACAATCCTAAAACACAACGGGCTCTTAAATCAGCCTTACGCTGGTTGGCTGCTAAACAGTTGAAAGATGAACCCGGCGACTGGCAGATACAACGTCCCAACCTGCCGGGGGGCGGTTGGGCTTTCCAGTTCGGTAACAGCTATTACCCGGACGTAGACGATACGGCGGTGGTCGCCCTTGCGTTGGTTCAGGCTGATGACCAAAAGTTTGCCGAGAATATCGGGCGTGCGGCTGCCTGGATTGCTGGTATGCAGTCCAGTAATGGCGGCTATGGCGCTTTTGATGCCGACAATACACATCATTACCTAAACCATATTCCATTTGCCGACCACGGCGCTTTACTCGACCCGCCTACCGCCGATGTCAGCGGCCGCTGCATCATGTTTCTGGGTAAGCTTGTTAACCAACACCCGGAATATCGGGCAGTCATCTACAACTGCATAGCTTTCTTGCGCAACGGGCAAGAAAATGATGGCTCCTGGTTTGGTCGCTGGGGGACGAATTACATTTACGGCACTTGGTCTGTACTGAGCGGCTTTGAATCCGCAGGCGTAGCCAAGAACGACCCCAGTATCCGTAAAGCCGTTACTTGGCTGAAATCCAAACAACGTGCCGACGGCGGTTGGGGAGAGGACAATGTCAGCTATCACAAGACAAAGATCCGTGGTTTATTCCATACCAGTACGGCATTCCATACCGCGCTCGCGCTCCTGGCTTTGCTGTCGGCAGGAGAAGCAAGTTGCCCTGAAGTTAGAGCTGGGGTGAATTATCTATTGAAAAACCAGCAGGCAGACGGCTTCTGGAAAGATAAACATTTTAATGCGCCCGGTTTCCCAAAGGTCTTTTACCTGAAATACCATGGTTACGATAAGTTTTTCCCACTCTGGGCGCTATCTCGTTACCGTAACGAACAAACTAGTGCCGCGGCATAACGTAGAACCGTATTTTAACATCCACTAACCCTAAACCGACAATTTATTGATTCGGCCCTTTAATGTTTGAACCGTTCGTGCTGAGCGAGTCGAAGCACATAAGCCTTTCGACAGGTTCAATACCCAAAGGGCACAAGGGCGAACGTAAGTGAAACTTCACAAGGCCGAATCAATAGGCAAAATGAATAGGCTCCGGTTAAGCTTTCTGCACTCATACAAAAAATTCATTTTCTATGAAAAAAACCCCCTTCAATATATGTGTGTTACCGAACAGAATGCCTACATTTTTGCGTTCATAATGATAATCAGTGATTTAAAAAACAATATTCACGAACAATTATCGACACGCTGGTTATAAATTTTCATACAAATGTTGACCAGCCCTATTTCCCAGGAAAAACCTTGAGGTATTTTAATATGAAAATAACACCAAGATTAGTGCTTATTGCAGCGAGTTTTTTGATTGCTACGAATGTCGCAGTGGCTGAGCCTAAGCATATGAAACTAGAAAGGCATGATAGGAATGGATGGTCAGAGAGACATGAAAGACCTGACCGTCCTACTAGAGCCCCTGAAATATCTGTTGCTTCGGGAACCAGCACGATTGCATTACTTAGCGGCGTATTATTATTGATGGGCGAAAGAACCAGGACTCGACGTTCCTGAAATATCCCCAGGACATAGGTAAAAGCCCAATCAGCGGATTAAAAGTCCTGATTCGGCTTTTTTACTTATACAAAAGCGATTACATTAAATGATCGCCTGAGTAAAATCAGCCGATAAAACGCATTCGGGTAAGCGTTAACCGATGCTTCTTCAGTTGATGAAATATCTTCGGCATTGGCCTGCCAAAAAGTTTTTTCCCTGATCAATGTCTTCGCTTTTGAAATATGGACAAGAAATCAATGCTAAAGAAGTATCAATCAGCATTGCCCGATCTTTTGTTTGCGTCAAATTCCCCGCTTTTTTGCCCGCTAACCGCATCTGCCATCCTTTTTGTACGCTAGCGTACAGACAAGGATGGCATTTACCTTTAAGATAAATGCTAAATCATTATTTGGTATGACTAAAAGGAGCGCAATTTATGAAAATATTACACTTGGCAATGATTCTTCCCTGTATTCTATTTAGCTTACCTGCAGTTGCTGAGCAGTCTGTGCTACAACCTCAAACTCAAGGTGAGGTTACCTTCGTTAGCGGAGGTGTAGGCGGAGATGAACGAAGTGCGATGCAAGCAATTCGGGGTGAATACAACTTGAGCCTGCTATTTTCGGTACAGGGTTCAGGGGAATATCTCAGCGACCTGAATGTTACTGTCACAGATTTAAAGGGCAACGCCTTCCTGGAGGCCAAGTCGGATGGCCCTATGCTATTCGCTAAGCTCAAACCTGGCCGATATAGGGTTACGGTTGAGCAAGACGGTCAAGCGATCCGTAAAACGGCAACTATTGTAGGCAATAAGAGAACTTCCTTATCGTTCATTTGGCCTAAGTAAAAGCGGGTTTAGAAACTTGGCTTTGGTAAAGATAGCTTTCCCAGCCTTGATTAGACTATATATTACTGATTATTATCAGCTAATCTGTTACCTATGACAATTTGTCATATCAACGGGTCTGATAAAATCTATCGGGTTAAACCATACATTTGTAAACGTTCAAAATGCAGGCCAGTAACTTCCTCCCCCTAATGCGGATTTATATTTCGATCCGCATATCTTTTTAAAGCGGGCAGTGCTGAACACCGTTACTAAGTATTTGTTGGGAAAAAGCCCATTCATCATCCATTGCTAAGGATTCCTTTCCTTCCTTAATCCCCACTGTTTCCAAGTAAATTACAATAATTCGATGCTGATTAGGTATTTAGGCAAAGAAACCTCCCTTCCTGCCACATTAAAGAATACGATTAAGCCTTTAATTGGCTTAACAGGAAGTAATCAAAAATAGATTTCATCTTGCGTTTAGTCTTCATCCTTTTCTGTTCGTTACCGCACCGACTAGATTCGGTTTTGAAGGTATTCTTTTACCAAGCGCTGGAAAAATATCATCCTACGCCCTGATCATGACTATCAGGTTATGACTAACACACCATTGGGAGACACTCATGAACAAAGATCAAGTTAAAGGCAAAGTCGAAGAAGTTAAAGGTAAAGTTAAGGAAGCCGTCGGCGTAGTATTGGATGACAAGGGTATGGAAGTAGAAGGAAATGTCCAGAAAAACGTCGGCAAGATACAAAAAGGAGTCGGCGATATCAAGGAAGATATTAAAGGCAACTAAGGCATTGCCGGGTTGTGCAGGCAGTCTGGATCGGCTCGCCTGCTGCCGATAGCGTGTTACCTTCAAATACTGTTTTTTTAGAGGACTTAAACATGAAATCCAATACTATGAAACTTGCCGGACTGTCGGCAGCCGTTGTTTTGGCCGTCAGCTCGTTGTGCGCTTATGCCGAAGAAAAGCAGGACGAACCCTATATGAATAAAGACCAAGTCAACGGTCGGGTAAAAGAAGCCAAAGGTAAAGTCAAGGAAGTCACCGGTGAGATACTGGACGACAAACAAATGGAGACAGAAGGGAAGATCCAAAAGAATGTCGGTAAGGTGCAAAAAGGCATTGGCGATATCAAGGAAGACATTAAGGAAAACGACTAAACCCAGTGTAGGCGAGTTTAGTATCCAGCCACGATAGGTTGGTCAGCTGCACGGTAGAAATAACCTTTCTCACACATTTTCAGAGGAAATAAATATGAAACTCACCAACACGAAACATATCGGCTTGTCAGCAGGCATTATTTTGGCCTTTGCCTCGCTCGGCGCTTATGCCGGGGAAAGCCACATGGCGGAAGCACTAAAACATGCTGAAGCCGCGGTTAAAGCCGACGACGGAAAAACCATCGCCGAACATGCGGAAGTCGCGAAGACCCATGCTAAAACTGCCGATGAACATCTGGATGCAGGCATCGCAAGCCTGAATGATGCTATCGATCACGGCAAGATGAAACACGCCGACTTGGCGAAAAAGGCTGCCGAAGAAGCCGTTACCCACCTGAAAGCAGCGCAATAAAACCATTGGTTTAGGGATTTCAGAGAACGGCGGGTGAATAACCCGCCTTTTTTTGCCGTTTCAGGGCGCAGAAAAAAAATGCCACGTATTGTGCGTTAGCGAACAGTAGTTTCTGAAAGATTTTGTTATTTTCAATGCTGAATTTATAACAAGTTGTGAAGGGTTTTATGAACCTTGTTATAACGAATTGTTAACCTAAATTTGCTAATTAGGAGGCGGGTATGCCTACCAAAAAATGTAAATATGACTTAAGAATGTTGATTTTTTCGGCATTCGCGTCGATTTTGGTTGTTTCAGTACCGCAAACAGCAAATGCCAACATTTGGCCTTCGGCAAGTACTAGAGGATTGATTAATTCTTCCTGTCCGGCTGGCCCTGGGCAATACCAAGAACTTAACCGATTAAAGAAAGAAATTATCGCTGCTGAAACACTCGGCCAAGCCCGTAAAATGGCGCTTGCGCCAACTGACGGAGCCATAGGTGCCTTAAAGAAGGCGCGAAGCATAATGCCATTCAGTGATGACCTGCGTTCGGCCGAAACGCGCCTAAGTGATGCCCGCACACGCATTTTAGTTGCATCTTCCCAGGCCCAAGTCGCCGATGAATTCGACGGCATGATGCTAGCAGGGCTTGATAATCACAGCGCCGCCCGGGTGAGCGCCGGTGGCGGGAGCTGCAATTACTCAACAGGTGAAGTTATCGCCATCGTGGTCGGCCTGATTCTTGGCATTATCCCTGGCCTGATATTACTTGTAGTGCTTTGTTGATGCCTTAGGGGCTTAGGAAGATTGCGTCTGGATTCCCACTTTGATATCACAGTCCTTAATGCGGCGGAACGGCAAATTAAGCAAACGCATTCACAGGTTAAATAGGATTTATCTGAGCCAGATTGACTAATTTACTGGAATGCAACAATCGACTTAGCGAGAACTCAATTCAAAACGATTACTAAACCCATCAACAAAATACTAAATGGCCAGATTATAGCTTGTTGACCCTGTAACTATAAACCCTGCCCGCTTTACTTAGCGTTTTCATTTGGTTACACTCAACGCATTGACCTTAAGATGTTGTTATTCATTTACCAACAAAACCTTACAACTCACCCATTATGCGGGTTCAGCTTTAGCCCCAAGCAAGCGATATTACCTCCCTACCTTGGCAGTAGGTGTTATAAAGAGAAACTTAACTTAGGTATTAAAGTCTCATTTTTAATTGCCAGGTCGTTTTTTCAATTTTCACGTTATCGTGAAGGGTTTAAAAATAAAAAAATGGTTGCCGTTCAATCCGCAAAGCAAAACCCTAACCAAAACCACCTTCTCGCCGCCCTGCCCACGGAAATATTCGAGCGCATCGCCCCCCATCTGGAACTTATTTCGTTGCCCCTCGGCGATGTCCTCTACGAATCCGGCGACTCATTACAATACGTCTATTTCCCAACGACTGCCATCGTATCCCTGCATTATGTCTTGGAGAATGGCGCATCTGCCGAAATCGCGGGAGTGGGCAATGAAGGCGTACTCGGAATTGCCCTTTTCCTGGGCGGCAATACCACTCCCTACTTAACCACCGTAATGACTGCTGGCTATGGTTACCGGATCAAAGGGCGGTTGGTGATGGAAGAGTTCAACCGCGCCGGATCGATGATGCGTTTGGTGCTGTGTTATATCCAAGCATTAATGACCCAGATATCCCAAACTGCGGTCTGCAACCGGCATCATTCAATAGAACAACAACTGTGCCGTTGGCTGTTGTTGACACTTGATAGGGCAACCACGAACGAATTGATCGTCACCCAGGAATTGATTGCCAGCAGGCTCGGCGTCCGCCGTGAAGGTATCACGGAAATAGCCGGAAATTTGCAGCGCGCCGGTTTGATCAGTTACCGCCGTGGCCACATCACGGTGCTTGACCGGTCGGGATTGGAAACCCTGGCTTGTGAATGCTACAGCGTCGTCAAGAAAGAATTCCATCGGTTGCTGCACGATGCGGGAGTCGCTAAAGCACCCTAATTAACCTTACCGTTAGGTCATCCCGATCCGTTAAGGCGAATGGTAGGTTTCTTTAGGGCAGGATTAGTGTATAAGTTTATGATGGTCGGCTATAGGCGGATACCAGAAAGATGTACAGAGTCCGGGCGCGAAACCAGGAAAAACTTGATTTTTGCCTACACTCTTTTAACCAAGACAACGTGGCCCGTTTCCAGGCCACCAACCATTTGCAGAAAGGTACAGCATGTCCATAAAATTATCGGTTCCACCCATATCAACAACGAAGTTGATTCTTAATCGGGACATTTATCTTTGAAAACCAGCCATAAAATCGTTTCTGTTCTCGGGGTAGCAGTCCTCCTGATTTCGCTGGGGGCGGCGATAACGTTCTGGGCTTTCAGGCAAATTGAGACAACCGCCGAGGAACGGAAAAATACCTTCACTTTGCTTAACCGCGGGGATGATTTCCTCTCCGCCTTAAAGGATGCCGAAACTGGGCAACGCGGCTTTTTACTGACCGGTGACGAGGACTTTCTCGATCCTTATATGGCGGTGCGCGACCGTATCGGCCGCCGCCTGGCAGAATTGCGCCAACTAACTTCGATCAGTGCCGCCAAAAAACACCTGGACGCGCTGCATCCCTTGGTGAATGCCGAATTGGCGGAATTGTCGCAGGTCATTGAGTTGCGACGCAAAAATGATATCCCCGCTGTAATGTCGGCTTTAGGCAGCGGAAAGGGTAAGCAATTGATGAATTCAATTCGTTCCGAGATGAACGGCTTCATCCAGGTTGAGGAAGCCGCGCTGGCAGTACAAGAAGCAAAGTTCCAATCGACCCTGCGCCAACTATTTGCCCTCATTGTTACCGCCAGCTTGTTTACGCTGCTGTTTGCGCTTTGGTTTGCCTATTTGATCTATCGGGAAGCACAACACCAGTTCAAGAATCAGGTACACCTCGAAACGCAGCGTTTACTCCGGATTCAAGAAGAGACGAATAAACAACTGCAACGCACCAACGCTACCCTACAGGCCAGCGAGGATAAGCTTGGCGTTACGCTCAACTCCATCGGCGACGCAGTGATAGCCACCGATGCCAAAGCGTGCGTGACTCTCCTCAATCCGGTTGCTGAACGGCTCACCGGTTGGACACAAACGGAAGCCGCCGGTCGCCCGGTAGCCGAGATTTTTCAGATCTTCAATCAGGAAACCCACCAACCCGCAACCATTCCGGTATTGGCCACCTTGGCGCATGGCTCGATAAAGGGCCTTGCCAACCACACCTTACTAATTGCCCGCGATGGTAGTGAGTGTGCTATCGCCGACAGTTGCGCACCGATACGCGCCCCCGATGGCCAGGTTGTCGGCGCCGTGCTGGTGTTCCGCGATGTCACCGAAGAATATGCCGCGGAACAGGCCTTGCGTGATAGCGCCGCACTGATCCAGACGATCCTCAATACCGTGGTGGACGGCATCATCACCCTCCATGCCAAGGGCGGCCGCATCGAGACCGTTAATCCAGCCGCTGAACAAATGTTTGGCTATACTGCATCAGAACTCATCGGACAAAGCTTTAGCCTACTGATACCGGAGCTTGACCAAGACCAGCGCAATGGCTCCATTGAATATTACAGTGCAAGCGATGAAGCGCTCGCCATAGGCCGCGGCCGTGAAGTATTGGGTAAACGCAAGGATGGCGGCATTTTTCCGTTGGAAATAGCGGTAAGCGAAATGCAACTGGGCGGCCAGCGCTACTTCACCGGCATTTTACGTGATATCACGTCGCGCAAGCAGTTCGAAATGGAGCAACATAAACTCGACCAGGCCCTTCAAGAAAAGAACGCCGAGCTGGAGGGCGCCAAGTTCGCGGCGGAAAAGGCCAACCTTGCCAAATCGGATTTCCTTTCCAGTATGAGCCACGAACTGCGCACCCCGCTCAATGCCATCCTCGGTTTCGCCCAGTTGCTGGAGGCAGGTTCCCCGCCACCGACGGATGCCCAACAAGTCAGGTTGCATCAGATTATCAAGGCAGGATGGTATCTGCTGGAACTGATTAACGAAATCCTTGACCTAGCGGTGATCGAGTCCGGCAAGCTGTCGCTGTCGCAGGAACCGGTATCCCTGACCGATGTCATGCGCGAATGTAAGGCCATGATCGAACCGCAGGCGCAAGAGCGCGACATTAAGCTGACCTTTCCACCAGTAGACAACACTTGGTTTGTCTATGCCGATCAAACCCGGGTAAAGCAAGTCCTTATCAATTTGCTTTCCAATGCTATCAAATACAACCGTGAGCATGGAACAATTGAGGTTAACTGTTCCATGAGCCCCCCTGGACGCATACGTATTGCCATCAAAGACAGCGGCGCCGGATTGCCTCCGGAAAAGCTGGTGCAATTATTTCAGCCCTTCAACCGTCTCGGTCAAGAGAGCGGCGCCGAAGAAGGTACGGGTATCGGCCTGGTTGTAACCAAACAACTGGTAGAACTGATGGGGGGCGCAATCGGTGTAGAGAGCACCGTCGGGATAGGCAGTGAATTCTGGATCGAACTGGTTCGCGACACAGCACCGCGACTTACCCCTGAAAACCCAACGCTGGCGAAACTGGCGCCGAAGATACAGGAAAACTTGGCGCTACGCACCCTGCTCTATGTAGAAGACAATCCAGCCAACCTGATGCTGGTGGAGCAAATTATTGAGTGCCACCCGCATCTTAGTATGCTGAGCGCCCGCGATGGCAATCTCGGTATAGCGCTTGCTCGCACCCGTCTCCCTGATGTGATCCTTATGGATATCAACCTGCCCGGTATCAGTGGCCTGGAAGCATTGAAAATCCTGCGGGATGACCCAGTGACAAAACATATCCCTATTATTGCCTTGAGTGCCAATGCCATGCCCCACGATATTGAAAAGGGATTGAAAGCCGGTTTTTTCCGCTATCTCACCAAACCCATCAAGGTTACTGAGCTTATGGACGCCTTGGACGATGCACTTAAACCTCCTAGAACAAACTTGCTCAACGAATTGGCTGACATTAATTAAACCGGACAAATAGTATGAATACCGAACAAGAAATCCTTAACGCCAGCATCCTGATCGTTGACGACCAGGAATCCAATATATTTCTGCTGGAGGACATGCTGCGTGAGGTGGGCTATGTTTGCATTACGTCAACGAGAGATCCCTATGCCGTCTACGATCTACATCGCAAAAACCGCTACGGCCTTATCCTGCTCGACCTGCAGATGCCGGGAATGGACGGCTTCCAGGTGATCGAAGGGCTCAAGAAAATCGAATCCGACGGTTACCTTCCGGTACTGGTGATCACTGCCCAACCTGACCACAAATTGCGGGCACTCGCCGCCGGGGCGAAAGATTTTGTCAGCAAACCGTTCGATCTGGTCGAAGTAAAGACGCGTATCCATAACATGCTGGAAGTGCGGCTGTTGTACAAAAAGCTTGAGCAATACAACCAAATGCTGGAACAAACAATATTGGAACGGACTGCAGAGCTACGCGAAAGCGAAGCACGTTTTCGCCGTCTTACTGAGCTGTCTTCCGACTGGTATTGGGAGCAGGACAAAAATGGGCATTTCACCAAAATATACGGCCCAGTGCATGAAATGCTCGGAATCCATGTGGATGATGCGCTGGACACAATAACCGAAAGCCAAGGGGTTCACTGGGATGAGGCTGAGCGAGAAATACTTGAGGCAAACCTCGCAGCCAGGCGACCATTCCTCGACTTTGTCTACAGCCGGACTAATCCCGATGGCTCGCGTCAATATTTAATGGTGAGTGGGGAACCGACATATGACCTCTCCGGCCGTTTTACCGGCTACCGTGGGATCGGCAAGGACGTGACTGGGTCGATTGTCGCCAAAGGTAAATCGCGGATGGATTCGTAAAACGTTAGAAGTTTTCAATTTTATTGGCTATTTCCGGACACACTCTCTAAAGTTAAAGGTTAATATAACCATTTTATTGTGCACGTGTGAAGCACGACTTTCCAGCGGTCATTCACCGAGCCGAACCCTAACCTGATGTGAAACCCCATCATCCAGTAATATAATGCTATTGCTATTTGACTGCCTTTCTCCATCAAGTTCTACAAGGGTCACACCACGCGATACTCCATTCGGGTTTTCAACCGTGATTTCATAACGGGTATTTTCGTGCTGATAAGAAATGCTGTAATTACGCCACGCCCTGGGAATACAGGGATCAAAAACCAGTTTGTCGGCACGAACTTGCAAGCCAAGGATAGATTCCAGTCCAGCCCGGTAATACCAACCCGCAGCGCCTGTATACCAGGTCCATCCGCCGCGTCGAGTGTGGGGCGGCTCGGCATAAATATCAGCCGCCAGCACATAGGGTTCGACTTTATAGGCGTAAACGCCAGTCCGGGTTACTGTCCGGTTGATAGGATTCAACATGCGCAGCAGCTCTGCTGCTTGGTCACCGTCACCGAGCATGGCATAAGCGATGACAGACCAAATTGCCGCATGGGTATACTGCCCGCCATTCTCCCGCACGCCTCGAGGGTAACTTTTGATATACCCCGGATCCCGCTCGGTCTTGTCAAATGGCGGGGTGAACAGCAACACCAAGTCATCGCCGTAGCGGACAAGATATTCCCTTACCGAATTCATCGCCCGTTGCGCTCGTTCGGGCTCGGCGGCACCGGAAATGACGCCCCAACTCTGCGCAATCGAATCGATGCGACATTCGGCATTGGTGGCGGAACCGAGGGGAGTACCGTCATCGAAATAAGCGCGCCGGTACCAGGCTCCGTCCCATCCTGCCGCCTCCACTGCAGTTTTTAGTCGACTAATGTGTTCGCGCCAGCGGATGGAACGCTCGTTATCTCCCTTTCTCTCTGCCAAGGTTGCGAAATCGGTAAGCGTATCTATCAGGAACCACGCCAACCATATACTTTCACCTTTACCCTGGTTGCCAACCCGATTCATACCGTCATTCCAGTCGCCGCTCCCCATTAGGGGAAGTCCGTGGAAGCCTATTTGAAGGCTTATATCTAACGCGCGGGCACAATGTTCGAAAAGGGAAGCTTGCTGGTATGTCTGGGTCGGCTCGAAATAGGCATCATCCACTTCCGCCCCTAGTGCCGGCCCTTCGAGAAAGGGTAGATTTTCTTCAAGCACCGCATGATCGCCGCTTACCTTTATATAATAAGCAACGGAATAGGGCAACCAGATGCGGTCGTCGGAAAAACGGGTACGCACACCGCGACCTGTTGGAGGATGCCACCAATGTTGCACATCGCCTTCGACAAACTGACGTGCGCTGGCACGAAGGAGATGGGCGCGAGTAAGGTCAGGCCGGGTGACTGCCAATGCCATACTGTCCTGGAGTTGATCGCGAAAACCGAATGCACCACCCACCTGATAAAAACCGGCCCGTGCCCACATGCGGCAACTCAGGGTTTGATACAGTAGCCAGCGGTTCAGCATCAGATCCAGCTCCCGATCCGGCGTATGCACTTGAACCTTGGTCAGTACTTTTTCCCAGGATTGTTTCACATGGGTATACGTTGTTGCTGTCTCGATTGTCTGATAACGCTGTATCAACTCACTGGCATGGGTATGGTCTTTACCTTGTCCCAGCAGGAAGACGATCTCTAAACGCCCGTTAGGCTCAAGCTCGATCGCAGTCTTCATTGCCGCGCAAGGATCAAGCCCCGCGCCGACACGGCTTTTCAGTCCCTTCCTGCTCAGCAGGCCCGCGGGTGCATCAAGGCTCCCATTGCGTCCGATGAATTCAGCCCGGCTACCGGTCCAGCCAGTCTGCTTGCCCGATAGGGTCGCGAATCCGATGCAATGGCCGAATTCTGCATCCCAAGGGTTAAAGGCAAGTAGGGCTCCCATATCAGGATCGTATTCGGTGATGATATGCGAAGCAGTCACGGAACGCGAGGCTCCTAACACCCATTCTACGTAAGCTGCGACCGTCAACCGACGGGTTTGCCCGGATAGGTTGGTCAATGTCAAGGACGATATTTTCACCGGATCGTCCGGACTAACGAATTGCAGAAGCTCACTATGAATGCCATGCGAGGCATGTTCGAAACGGCTATAACCTTGCCCATGGCGAATGACATAGCTCGCATTGTCGACCCGAATAGGCAAGGCGGTCGGAGACCACAATTCATTTGTGTCATCATCACGCAGGTAAAAAACTTCCCCAGGCTGATCGCTAACCGGGTCATTCGACCAGGGTGTCAACTGGTTTTCGCGGCTGTTACCGCACCAGGTGCAGCCGCTGCCTGACTCCGATACAATAAATCCGAACCCGGGATTGGCGATAACATTGACCCAAGGCGACGGTGTCCACTGGCCATTGTCAAGTACGATCACATATTCCCTCCCGTCTTCGGCAAAGCCACCGAGCCCGTTGAAAAATTCAAGAGGGGGTATCTCAAGGCTTGGTGAAGTTTCTACGGGATACGGTAGAATTTTCGGTGCAACGAAAGTTGCCGCTGGCCTCGGATGCCTCAATAATTGCTCAGCCATAGTGCCCCGATTACTGACAAGCACAGCACGGGCGGCTGTTTGCAGGAGCACATTCTCTTCTGCTGAAATCAGGTCTATTCTTAAGACATAAATCCAGCCACGGCTTTCATACTCCTGATGGGAAGAAAGTGCTTTAATATCGCGTACCATACCTTCCAGCAGGGTTTGAAAATCTCCAGCATAAGTTGATTCTTTTTCGTTCAGTATAACGAGGTCGACAGCTAGGTTTTTCATGCGCCAGTATTCGTGGGCACGCAGTAATTGTTCGACGATGGCCCGGTCTTCAGCTTCTTTTACGCGAAGTAAAACGATTGGCCGATCTCCCGAAATACCGTGACGCCACAACCCAGTGACGTTCAATGTATTCATATGCATCAATTGCCTGGATGCCCGTAACCAAGGATCGGAGTAGAGCAAACGGCTAGCCAGATCCTGAAACAGCTGGGCTTCGTCCGGCTTGGTGCGTAAAAAATGCAGTTGCACCTGTGCATGGGTCCACGCCAGGGAAGATACACGGCCGAAAGCGTCCATGTTGTGGTATTTGTCAGCCATATCTTCAACTGTCTGGCGCGAGGCTGCAACCAGAGTGGTAAATGTAACGTGTGCAGTTGCGCCCGCTGAAATGCGGACTCGGGTACGCAGGCTGAAGATAGGGTCAAGGACTTCGCCAACCGTATTGGTCAGCGGACGGCCATCCATAACCGCCATCGGTTCCCGCAGTGTTTGGCCACGCCCAACAAAGCGGGCTCGGTCGGTTTCGTATTGCAGTCCATCGCCGATACGGCGGCCAGCCAACAAATGGGCTGCCCAGATAACCGGATCACTGGATACACGCGGTCGCCGATGCGCAATCAACCCTCGTACCTTCGGCAGATACTCGGTCTTGACGAACAAGTTTGAAAATGCCGGGTGCGCGATATCCGCTGGCATTGGCGCTAAGACGATCTCAGCATAGGAAGTAATTTCAATTTCCCGAGTTCGCGCCCCGTTATTGGTCAAACTCAACCGACGGATCTCGGCATCGTCCTCGGGCGAGACGATAATCTCCAGGCTGCTGACAATACTTCCGTCCGTGCGGGTGATACGGACGCGGTCTTCGGCAAAGACCACCCCGTATTGGTCTGGGACCGTTACCGTGGGCTGGTATCCGGCAGACCAAACATGGCCGTTTGCTACATCGCGCAGATAGATGTAACTTCCCCAAGCATCTCGCGTTACATCTTCACGCCACCGCGTTACGCCAAGATTCTTCCAAGTGCTGTAGCCCGACCCGGCAGCAGTAATCATCGCTGCATATCGGCCATTGGCCAGTAAGTGGGCGGAAGGCACTGAAGAGGTGGGGGAAGGAATTCGCCTGACCGGTGGCTGAAGCATTTCTTTAACATCAATATGCCCCTCTGAAAGCGGCAGGACACTGGTCTCTGCACCGGTCGGAATACGTTCCTGTAACAGTAAATCCGCAGCTTGGATCTGTGCTGCACTATGGAAGCGATGACGCATTGCCCCATCATGCACCACATTGGAGAATGCCACCAAGGACATGCCTTGATGGTGCGCCATATAACAGCGTACTATTGCGACTCGCTGACCTTCCGCTAGCCGGATCGGATTGAAATCGAGCGCTTCATAGAAGCCGTAACGGCCTAACGCGCCCTCCTTTTCCAAACGTGCGAAGTTTTCTACGGCCGCATGCGGGAGATACATTGCAGCAAGCGCCGTTGCATAGGGGGTAATGACCAGTTCCTCTTCGAGCCCTCGCTTCATGCCCAGTCCGGGTACGCCAAAAGCAGAATACTGATAGGTGAAATAGAGGTCGCGGCCATTAAAAGCCGATTCAGAAACGCCCCATGGCACACCGCGTTCCTTGCCATATTCGATTTGTCGCTTAACGACCAGGCGGCAGGTCTGGTCCAGCAGGCTGTAACGCGGGGTAAACATCACCAGGGAAGGCATCAGGTATTCGAACATTGACCCTGACCATGACAGCAATACAGTGCCATGCGCAGCACGTGTTACCCTCCGGCCAAGATGGAGCCAGTGTGTGCTAGGGATATCGCGTTTGGCGATCGCGACGAAGCTAGACAGGCGAGCCTCTGAGGCAAGCAAGTCATAATAACTGGGATCGAGTGTTGCATCCTTCACTCGTAATCCGAGTGAAAACATATTGCAATTGTTGTCGTAAAGGAAACCGAAATCCATTTCATGGAACATCGCGTCAAGTTTCGAAGCCAATATTTCAAGGCGAGTTGACAACATTTCGGCCTTCTCTACGGCACGGCAAAGGCACACCGACAATTCTTCCTTATCAAGGTGCGCTGGGGCTTCATTCAATGAAGTTTCTATTTCATTCAATACCAGCTTATAACAGCTGCCCATGTCACCCAATTGGGTTTCCAGGGACAATCTTTTCCAAAATGCTGCCGCAGGTTGGTTTTGTCCTTCAGTTTCGGTTGCTGCATCAAGGTCGCCTGTGAAACGGATCCAAGGGACCAGGTTCTCGACATCTTGCAGGTGGGATCGAATATCATCCCGCAATAATGTGGCCCAAGCCAATAACTCACTTTCGTCCTGATCACCGCGTTCATCGGAATAGGAACGGACAACATCCAGTAACGTATCCGACCTAATTGTTAATAGCTGCCATAGCTTGGCCCATTCTCTTGGGTTATTTGGATGATTTTCCAATAATTCACCAAAGGCAACAATTTTTTGCCTTAGCTCCTTCAGGGTGACGGTATGGGTCCGACGATCATCGGTAATCTTATCTAGCGCCGCCATTAACAATTGGTGATTATCGGAAAGGCCACTCAATGCGGCAGAAAAATTGAGTGGTTGCCTCAACATTTCACGGCATGCCTGCGCTAATGTGATTAGATGCCCCGCCAGGTTGCCGCTGTCTACGGTCGATATATACGGCGGCTCCAGAATACCCAGGTCGCCGGTATCGTACCAGTTATAGAAATGGCCATTATGACGAGGAAGCTTGCCCAGGGTCGTCAAGGTGTCTTCAAGGCGGACAATGGAATCAGTCAATCCGAGCCATCCGAAATCACGGGCAGCTAGAACGGATAACAGGTAAAGGCCAAAATTAGTTGGTGAACTGCGATGGGCAATAACGGGTTGTGGGACTTCCTGGAAATTATCCGGCGGCAGATAGTTTTCCTCGGGGGTTACAAAGGTCGTGAAAAAACGCCAGATACGCCTCCCGATCAAACGCAATTGAACACTGTCTTCAGGTAGTAAGGCTTCGGCCCGATCGAGCCGCGGCGGGAGGCTCAGGGCGCGCGCGACGAACGGTGCCAGCCACCACAATAATAAGAAAGGTGCTGCGACTATAATCCCTTTAGGATTGAATAACAGTACAACGGCGCCAGACCCAATTACAACCATACACGAGCTGCCCAGATGCCTGAAAAAATTGTTCAATGCGTGGCCTGCAGATGATTTTGCTTGTAAGGCAGTTACCCACTCCAGCAATTGTCGCCGTGTAATAAACAATCGAATAAGTGTACTGATGATGGCATCTACCATCCGCCAAGCATTTTGAGCCAGTAACGTGAGCGAAACCAGGCTGTTACTTATTGCCCACAGTATATTCTCTCCCGTAACCCGCAAATGCGTAAACCAAGATACACCCCGACGGGGTAAGGCGAATCCATCCAGGGTCGCCAAAATAACTGGAAATGAAAGAGCCGTTATCACTAATCCCATCAGTTGTAACTGCGGGGCATTCGGTATAGCCCAGGTAAGTACAAGTACAATGAAAGCGCCAGGGGTAGAGAGCGAACGGCGTAAATTATCAAGCATTTTACAACGCCCGATTATAGGCATACCCTTGCCATGAGACCCAAAAATCCAGGGTAACAACTGCCAATCACCGCGAACCCAGCGGTGTTCCCTCGACGCCGCAACTTCTGTATGGGAAGGAAATTCCTCGAAAAATTCGATATCGCTCACCAGCGCGCACCGTGCGTAGACACTCTCAAACAAGTCATGGCTTAGCTGCGTATTGTCGGGCACACGTCCAGCCAGCGCAGCTTCGAAAGTATCTACGTGATACAGGCCCTTACCGCTATAAGTGCCGAGAGCGAATAGATCCTGATAAAGTTCGGAGACCGAACTGGCATAGGCATCGGTACCTGAAGCGCCAGCAAAAATTTGGTGAAACATTGAATGTTCCTGCCGATGCGGCAGGGTTGGTGTCACACGTGGCTGGAAGATGCCATAGCCATCCACAACACATTGGGTCATCGGATCGAACACTGGCTGGTTCAATGGATGGGCGGCTATGCCTACCAATTGGGATACGACCCCCATCGGCAGCTTCGTGTCGGCATCGAGAGTGATAACATAGCAGACTCCCGGCGGTGCAGTTGTAGGCTTGCCATCAATCGGGAGAAAAGAGGTATCGGAAGCGCCCCGTAACAGCCGGTTGAATTCGTGCAGTTTGCCTCGCTTGCGTTCCCATCCCATCCATTTTCCTTCGCTGGGATTCCACAAACGTTTACGGTGGAACACAAAGAACCGCTCTCCACCGTATTTGTCATTGAGAACATCGACCGCAGTAGTGGCCGCATTCAGCAACTGAGCATCGTTTGGCATCGTTTCCAGTTCTGCATCGACCCAATCTGACAACAAGGCAAAACGGACGTGATTTTCTGGATTGGATAAGTAACGGATCTCCATCTGGTCAATTTGCTCCCTTACCCCGGTAACGCTGGTAAACATTGTCGGTACGACGACGAATGTGCTCATCGCCTGAGGCACGCCGTCTTTAAGGGCTAATCTCGGCAAATGACGCGGCGGAAGGCTTCCAATGATGAACCGGTTCATCAAGCCGATAGCAATGTCCGATGCAGGAAACACAGCGAACAGTGAAAGCAGGAATAGTGGAAATCCATTAAGTCCCGCAGCCAAGCAAGCATTAATGGGAAGTGTAAGCAGCAACATTGTCAGTAGGACAAGGCTTCCAACATAAGCTAATCCAGCATGGGCGATATAAGTACGCAGTAACCATTGTTTGAACGACGATCGATAGTCGACTTCTTTTTCGAACGCAAAGCGACAGGAACCGATCAAGTAATAGCCCGGTTCCTGATATCGTACATCCGTACCGGGATTATCGCTTATAGGCTTGCACTTTTCTATCACCCTACGAGCGATTTCCAACTCCGAATACGTCGAATGTTTTGCAAGATCCTCGATCGAATGGCGATAACGATCACGGGTCAAAAAATCCATCATCCCATAGCCGTCGTGGGTGCGTAGGCACTCGTCCACAAGGCTTACGTCTTCGATAAACTGAGGCCATTCGAAGGCGGAAATTGCACGCATGCTGGTGATGATGTTGCGGACTGTCGAGTTACCGGCAATCTGGTCGGCGTGTTCCCTATGCACTATTTCATCAAGGCTGACACCTTGTTCGTTCAACCAATTATTCAGGAAATCGAGGGGTACCGCAGTCCCTGGATGGGGTTCATGCAGGCGTTGCAGGATTTGGACCGCATAAGCTTGGCGCAACGGTGCGGCGGGCAAAATTGCGGCAGGAAACTGTAAATCTGACTTGTCGTTATGGGCAGCGAGTTGTTCAACGTGGTCGACAAACTCGTCCGCCAACAGGCGACCAGATTGGGAGCGCATGATGCGAACCGCCAAGCGGCGTAAATTTTCAACCAGCAAGACCCGCAATGTAATCGGTATTGCCCAGAGTTCACCAATGGTAAGCGGCTCAACACTTTGATACGCCCTAACAAAAAGCGTCAACAATTCCGGATCGAAGCGGCTATCGGTATGCGCCACTAATGCCCAGGCAATACCGTAGACACGGGGATATCCGGTAAGCACACCTTCGGACAACTTGGGTAGCTTGTTGTAGTAGCTTTCGGGCAAATCGACATATATATCGGCGATCTGCTCTTCGAGGACATGAAAGTTGTCCAGGAGCCATTCCGCCGCCGGCGTGATGGCGTGTTGCTCCCGTACCGCCTTAGCAACGGCTTTATAGGCGGCATGCAACACACGGGAATTCTCACGCACCCGAGGGATCAGTTTCTGCCCTTCCTTACGGCTACTGATTTTTTGGGCTTTCGCTAGGCTTACCGCATGTTGTGCCAAGCGTTCGGTACTGAATAATTCGAACCGGATAGGCGCTTCTTCACCACCCGGATGCTCGACCCTATTATGTCGCCTTTGTTCTTGGCGTTTAGCCATGGCTTGATTCTCCGAACCTATATAAAAATTAGCGAGCCACTATCTGCGATTAATTTTGCTGACTTTTTATCATCACATTAACTCACTAACTCGACACCCCCGCATCTAGTAACCATGCTGGGTAACGGTACGGTATTGCTTAAGGTCTAAATTCTGCCCATTAAGATCAAAATGATTAGGATGACCAAGATCAGCCCGATCCCACCGCTGGGCCTATAACCCCATTCCCGGCTATGCGGCCAGGTTGGGATAGCGCCAACTAGCATCAGGATAATAACTATAAGTAGAATTGTGCCTAGTGACATGGTGGCGCTCCTGTGAGATATAAATCGTTAACCTGAAAAATTTCATAAAAAACAAATGGCTTTGCCTTTTAGGGCGATTCCTTATCTGAGGTTATGGCCCATCAGCCCCAAAATGCCTACGACGATCAAATATACAGCTACAAAATAATTTAAGAACCTTGGTATCAGTAAAATTAATATTCCTACAACAAGTGCCAATAAGGGTTCGATTGCGATATTCATGAAGTTCTCCTCAAGTAATTAAATACCTAAGCTATAGCCTAACGGTAAGATCGCATACTGTCTGTGCGGTAAAGAACATAAAGCCGCTATCCATTGTTGGCAAGCTTTAGGTATTCGATATTTGATGCGGCGAATTATTTACAACTGACGACAAGGCATTGATATTCATAGTGTATGCAAATATCTTTTGTTAGGAATGATAATGCGCGTTGACACCGTATTATTCAACTATGTCCCTATAAATATGCCCCAAGTCGGTTAGCTGTTATATTATTCGCAAAGAATTTGAGGCTTCCACGCATATTATGTAGTCCAAGGCTTAAGTGATGAAAAACAATCCTCCCCGCCGCCATATAATCGGACTCCAAAAGAATGCCCAAAAGTAAACCCAAAATCGCCCCCTTCCTAACGGAAGATTTCAAGTTGAATTTTTGATTCCGAACATGGCATTTGGCAAACAAAACCCGCCATCGAAGCGGGTTTTGTTATTTATGGGGTTTTGGAAATTCTGGTCGATATTTTGGGGTCAATATTTAATCATTCACCTATCCAGACTAACTCAACACGGCGGTTTTGTTGCCTGCCTTCCTCTGTGCTGTTGTCAGCGACAGGCATGTCTTCGC
>CAYSYU010000019.1:0-94607 GCA_964435245.1 uncultured Methylomagnum sp. | reverse complement strand
GAAAAAAATTTATAACGCCATCATTAAGCGAATTGCGCCAAAAATCGTATTGCCAAGAGTAAATTAGAATAACCATCAACACTCCACAAGTTTTGACACAGCCTGGGGCGGAAGTAGGCATTATGTTGCATTTAGGGCGTGTTATTGGATCAGTGTGGAAAACGATAAAATTGACGTGTTGCTAGTCGACGACCATGCCGTCGTCCGGGCGGGTTATAAGGCTTACCTTTCGCTGTCCGATAGGATCAGGACCGTATATGAAGCGGAGCGTGGAGAAATCGCGTGTCAGCTGTATAACCAATACCAGCCGCATATTGTCATCATGGATTTGTCTATGCCGGGAATCGGCGGTTTCGAATGTATTCGCCGTTTAATCATGCGCGACCCGTATTGCAAGATATTGGTTTTCAGTATTTACAACGATTTGATCTATGTTACCCGGTCTATAAAAGCCGGTGCCAAAGGTTACATTACTAAAAATAGCATACCGGAAACCTTGATAAAGGCTGTATGCCAAGTGGCGTCCGGCGGCACTTTTATCGACCCTGCGCTAGCCTAGCAACTGGCGGTTAATGTCGTCACCAATCAAGGCATTAACGATCCGTTACAGCCTCTATCGCCCAGAGAATTCGATGTTTTCTGCCTATTGGCGCGGGGCATGACAACCCGGGATGCAGCGGAAAAACTGCGCCTGAGCTACAAGACAGTATGCAACCATACTACTTCCGTGAAAGAGAAACTGGGGATCAAAAGTTTGGCGGAGTTGTCCTTACTGGCGGCCCGGCAAGGAATTATTAACAACCCGAATTTAGACAGTTTCAGCAAGTAAGCGGGGATACGCATTTCAGCCCCATAAACTGCGGCGTTATTTTTCCAAAGTTTGTTTAAGGCTATTCAAGCCGTTCTTGAAGTAATCAGTCATTGCTTTGACAGCCGCCTCATCGTTAAGGTTATCCGGTGGCGTATTGCCGGTGTCGCCGCGATAAAACCGGCTTTTGAGTGTAACCGTACTGGACTGGGCATTATCGCCCGGTGCGACTTGCACAGTGATGGAATACGAACTGACCGGTAAGGCTTTGATATTTTCCTTTTTGATACGGTAATTGTATTCGTGGTCTTTATCGCTGAAGAAATCCAGCTCATCGACCAAAGCTTCGCCGTTTTGGAAAGTCAGTGTGCGGATACCGCCGGATTCGAGCTTACCGTCACCACTACTGGATTTAATATCCTTATGCCAAGCGGAAATTTTATCGAACTGTTTTACGGTTTCCCATGCCTTCTCGACTGGGACATTGATTACGATACTCTCTTTGGCTTTTTGCGGGGTTGGCCCGTGGGCAAAGCCAAGGGAAGGAAATACAATAAAAACAATAGCAACTGATTTAAGGATATCCATAAGGTAAAGAATTCAAGCAAAAATAGGATTATCGCCTTCAAACTAACTATTTTTGAGGGTAATTTTCCTTATTTTGGGTGGGATTTTTTCTTGCGTTTTGAACGAAAACAATAATCCCTTTTAGGACTAACATTTAAATCAGATAGATAGGAATTGCCCTATGAGTTTAAGCTACCAGATCAACTTAAGGATATTTATTTCATCGTTGCTCATATTGGCCGTCGGTTGCGCCATTACGATTTGGCACGCCAAGAATGCCATTAATGACGAAATCGACTCTTCAGTCAGTTTGACCAACCATATCATCGCTTGCGGGTTGTCGCAAAATAAGACCAGCGATGCCTCATGGCTTAATTGTTTCAGTTCGCTCAAGGAAACCCGGCACTTAAGGATAGAATTGCTCAAACCGTCGGGTGAAATCATCAATTTGGGCAACAAAGACGATCAAGTCGCACATGAAGAAACGCCGCCGCAATGGTTTATAGACTTGGTTGGGACACGGCAAACGAAATCAGAAAAGCAACTTACGACTTCCATAGGCGAACAATTTTCCTTGCTGATCCAAGCCAATCCACTCGATGAAATCAAGGAAATCTGGGAAGAAAGCCTGGGCTTTTTCGGCTCGATTTTATTGTTGATCCAATTGACTTTTTTTTCAGTTTTTTTGGCCATGAAAAAATCCATCAAGTCGATCAATTCGATTGTGGATGCGCTACAGGCCATCGAAACCGGCGATTATCGGCTTAAACTGCCGGAATTCACGACGTCCGAATACAATAGCATTGCTAAGGCCATAAACCACATGACCTCCGAATTAGGCAAGGCGGAACAGGAAAACCGCGCCCTTACCCAGCATTCCCTGGACATCCTGGAAACCGAACGCAAGCAGCTTGCCCAGGAATTACACGATGAATTGGGGCAATCACTCACTGCCATCAAAATTATGGCGATCACAGCCAACCGGAAAGAAAGCGAAATCAAACCTATGACAGAAGCCATCGCCGGACTGTGCGATAACTTAATTAATGTGGTAAGGACTATGATGCACCAACTGCATCCTTTGGTATTGACGGAACTTGGTTTAAAGGCGGCTTTGGAAGACTTGATTACCCATTGGGAAAGCAAATGCCCTGGTTTGCGGATAGACTTGGACTGCCCCGATGCAATTGACCGGGTCGGCCAAAAAATATCCATCCAGGTTTTTCGGGTAATCCAAGAATGCCTGACCAATATCGTCCGTCACGCCGATGCTACCGAGGCTTCCGTGCTTCTGGAAATGGAGGACGTTGGGAAAAATTGTCTCCGGCTGACAGTCAAGGATAACGGCAAGGGTTGTCCAGCCGATCAGTTAAAAAACGGCTTCGGCCTATTGGGGATGAAAGAACGCATCCAAAGCCTGGATGGCGATTTTGCTATCCACTCACCCCCCCAAGGTGGTATGGAAATGAGTGCAAACATCCCATATTCGCATTGATATTGTATTACGTATTGCCAGCCAGGAAGTTAACGTTTTTCGTCGGGTTCTTCACCGGCTTCCCATTCTTCAATGGCTGTGTCGGTGATCTTACCGGTCGCGGCATCGATTTCGACTTTCGTCTCGACGCCTTTGTTGTTGACGATATCGAACTCAAAGCTCGAATCGCCGTTGTCTTCAACCTCATATTCGACTTCCTCGATTTTACCGGGATAAGCCTTGAGCGCAATCTTGGCGGCTTCTTCCTCTGAGACTTTCAGGTTCTTTTTGAAGGTTTCGCTGTTGGCGTCGGCGACTTCGGCTTCTTTCTCGATGATTTTTCCGCTATCAGCCTCGCACAAAAACTCCCATTCGCCTTTGTTTACGTCGGCGATTTCTATCTCATATATACCCTTTCCAGACATCTTCAGCTTTTCCAGTTTAATGATGTAGCCGGGTTTGGCGGCCTTGATGGCCGCAATACAATTTTCTAAGCCTTGGTCGGATGCGTTGGCATCAAAGGCCGTCAACATAAAAACAATCAGAATATTTGAAAGTAAATTTTTCATGGCTACCCTAATCTTATTGAGCGTTTTTATTACATATCCGTATACATTATGGCTCGATATGTATGAAGTTGCACTAGCTGAATTTTTGTATACGGGTTAATTTTGTCGAAGCAGCCCTTTATTTTTTCTAAACGGGAATACATATTTTTGCCGTTCAATCTTGGCATCTGTTGCGATGCCATAACTTGTCCTTAACTTAAAAAAATGTCTTTTATTCGGTTTCTTTAGCCTGTTTGTGGAAATTGCGACAAGCCGTTAATGGCCGATCTTCCAAAATGGCTGATATGAAACTCAGTCCGGAAAGGAGAGATAGGAATTTATTGGTATATCGCATTGAATATAAATTCCATTTATGGAATGCCATTCTTGATGTCCCATGATAATACAATGAATTAAAGAACTGACAAAATCAATGCTATGTGTTAATCTAGTTTAATATTTAAACTAGAACTATGAGTTTATGAATGACTACTGTAGGTGCTTTTGAAGCCAAAACCCATTTGTCCTCATTGCTTGAACGTGTAGCTCAAGGCGAAGAAATTGTTATTACCCGACATGGGAAACCGTTAGCACGTCTTATTCCGGTTGCCGTGGCTGACCGTTCTCGGATTGACCTTGCGATTTCAAAATTAAAGGCCCTTCGTAAAGGGTGCAACCTTGGTGGTTTATCCTGGCAAGAACTACGTGATGAAGGCCGCCGTTGACCGGATTTGTCCTTGATTGCTCCATAGCTGTCGCCTGGTGTTTTGAAGATGAGGCATCCGACGTCTGCGACGCTTTATTGGAACGCGTCAGGGACGAAGGGGCGTTAGTGCCTTCCTTATGGCATCTCGAACTGGGAAATGTCATGTTACAGGCGGAACGTAGAGGTCGGATCATGCCGGCTGATGTATCAATCCGGCTTGAACTGATCGGCGATTTACCGATAGTCACTGACGACGAAACGCAATTACGTGGCTTGCATGAAGTTTTGGCACTTGCCCGTGCTGAAAACCTAACCACGTATGATGCCGCTTATTTAGAATTGGCAATAAGGCGCGGATTACCCCTTGCAACCAACGATAAGCGTTTGCGAAGTGCGGGTGAAAACACCGGTGTCCAGGTCATTCCTGCTTAAATTGGCCAGCCTGTTACTCCCCGGCGATTTTGACTGTAAGGTTAAATGCCATCAAGAAATAGGTAATCGGCATCGGAATTCATCTGAAATATATCATGGCATCGATAAACAGTATTTGTATCTATTGCGGCTCTAGCCCTGGGCGACTCGATGCCTACGCCTCAGCCGCTATTTCAGTGTCTGAAGCCTTAGTCACGCGAAACATCAGGTTGGTTTACGGCGGGGCCAGTATCGGTATCATGGGCATGGTGGCAAATCACGTACTAAAACTCGGCGGCCAAGCCATCGGTGTCATACCAAAAGCCTTGGCGCATAAGGAAGTCGCGCACCAAAATCTCACCCAATTACATGTCACAAATTCCATGCATGAGAGGAAAATGTTGATGGCCGAGCTTGCAGATGGGTTTATAGCGCTCCCTGGCGGCATAGGTACACTTGAAGAACTATTTGAGGTTTGGACGTGGGCGCAGCTTGGTATTCACAATAAGCCGTGCGGCTTGCTGAATGTTGAAGGGTATTATGATTCGCTGATTGGCTTCCTAGATCATGTTTTGGCGGAGCAATTTGTTAAAAAACATCACCATGCCATGCTAATTGTGGAAGCAAATCCAGACGCGCTGCTGGATCGCTATGTCAACTATCAGCCCCCTGCCGTAAGGCATTGGGTTGGAAAAAACGAAACCTAATGGATAAAAATTGTGCCAAAAATTAGTTGTAGAATTTGCTTGTAGACGGGTTATTGATTCGGCCTTTTAATGTCTGGACCGTTCGTGTTGAGCTTGTCGAAGCACATGCGCCTTTCGACAGGCTCAATACCCAATGGGCACAAAGACGAACGGGAGTTAAAACTTCTTAAGGCCGAATCAATAACACTAACTTTCAATAGCAACCATTCGACAATTTCATGTTTTTCTCTTTACTGAAGTGCTTGTGATTTTTTCCAGACAACTTCTAAGATCCAGTTTACTCTTCACGATTAACTATTCAACTAAACACGAAACAACGTCCCCATTTTCTTGCCGAGAAGTATGCTGCATCCGATAAGCGTGACGGCCAGGAACAGCATCGCCCAGACGCCCAAAGCCGAGGCGACATATTGTCCGGTGCCAATGAGTTGGAACAATTCGTAAATGGTCTTGGTGATTGGATAGTAATCCTCGCGTTGCGCCAGCATCAACCCGTCGGACACTTCCAGCATGCTGAAGGCGAAAGCCAACATGGCGCCCGCGATGAGGTTGGCGGTTATCAATGGTACGGTGATGCGCCATGCTGCCTGCAACGGACTTGCGCCCATATTGGCGGCGGCTTCTTCCAATTCGGCGCTGGTTTGCTGCAAACCCGACACCGCAGAGCGGACCATGTAAGGCAGGCGGCGGATACTGTAAGCAATGACCAGGAACAGTGTCGGGTTCGTCCTGACATCGAATATGCCCAGCAATAACGGGCTGTTTTTTACCGTATCGAGGTTGCTCAAATACGCGCTGACGCCCAAGTAACCGAATGCCATCACTAGGCCGGGCACTGCCAGCGGGAGCATGGCAAGGCCATCCAGGAGCCCCTTGAACTTTAAATTGGAACGCACGACGACAAACGCAACCGCGACCCCAAATACCACATTGAACAACACCGCCAACAGCGAGTAAGTCAAGCTGTTACGGATACTGCTGACAGTCATGCCGTGACCTAACGCTTCACGGTAGTTTTCTACGGTAAACACCGCCGGTAACACCGTCCGATACCAACTGCCCGGTTGTGCAAAGCTGGTCAAGACGACCCCGAAATGCGGCAACAACGCCAGCAATATTACCAGCAAAAAAGGCAACGCCAAGGCATAGCTTCTTAGCCCTGTCACCTCGATGTCGGCAAATGTGGTGGCGGCTTTACCGGACATGGCGAAGCTTTGCCGACCTAAGGCATATTTACTTAGCGCATAAAGTGCAACACTTACCGCCAACATCACTATTACCAGGGCGTAAGGGAATGGGTTCGAGCCAATTTCCTTGAGAGCGTCGAAGACTTGCACCGACGCGCACCGGGTGTAATTCATGATCAGCGGTGTACCCAGTTCGGTAAAGCCCCAGATAAAGATAATTGTGCCGCCGGCGAAAATGCCCGGCATGATCAACGGCAAGGTAATGCGCCGAAAAGCGGTAAAGCCGGAACAGCCCATATTTTCAGCCGCTTCCAGCATGGCATGGTCGATGTTGGCCAAGGATGCCGACACGTTAAGGTACATAATGGGATAAAGCGACAGCGCCTGGAGCACAATGACACCATAGTAGCAGTAGCGCCCATTGGCTAACCAATCGACCGGCCCGAGTTGAAAAGCCGCATTTAAAACCCCGTACTGCCCGAAAATTTGCTGGAAGCCGATAGCGCCAACGAAGGGAGGCAGGATCATCGGCACAAGCAATAAGGCGGTCAATGCACCTTTCATGGGAAACTTGAACCGGTTTGCGATCCAGGCTAAAGGCAAAGCGATAACCGTAGCCAACAACGTCGTTCCGAGGCCAATCAACAAGCTGTTTAGCAATCCTTCACCGTAAATCGGATTGTTGAACACCCCGGTGATGTATTCCAGCGTGAACTTGCCTTCGACGATAATACCGCCTTTAACCACGCCCCCCAATGGGATAAGGAAGAAAATGAGGTAAACCAACATTGCCAAACTGAAAATCAACCAGGCTGAACCTTGTCTCATGATACGTTTCCTTCAGCTAAAACTTTGGCTTTTTGGAAGGTTTGACGAAAATGCATTACCCATCGGCGCATCGTTTCGAGCTGGTTGGCGTTGCTGTAACCATCGATCGCGGAACGCCAGTTGAAACCATCCGGCATCGCGCTAAATGCCTGCATTGCCGTCGGGTTTTTGTCTGTGCCGCCGTGTTGCTGGATGGCTTCCCAGGCAGATTTAAGTTCCTCGCCCGCATCCAGGCACATGGCCTTAATCAGGTTACGATGAATATTAAAATGATGCCCTGTCCAGCGTTTACGGTAGGTAAATTTTTTGCCGACCTTGTACGGATTAATCGCAGGGTCGGCCAGGTTATCGGTTAGGTGGGGGCGATGTGTTTCGAACGACTTTTGGATAGGCGTCTGGTCGGACGGGTAGAAAGACCGTCGTATCGGCAAACGGCGCAAAGCATATTTAAGCGGGCCTCCTTCCTCGCTAGGTTTGTAATTCCAGAGTTTTTGGCCTTCTTCGCCCAGCAGGAATTGCATAAAGCGAACGGCCAATTCTTTATGCGGCGCGCCGCGCAATAAGCTTACAGGATCGCTGCTGACGGATGACCCGCCGTCAGGGGTTATAAAAACCATGCGCTCGGCGCCGTCAGGCGCGCGGCTATATTCCGCTTGATAACGGCCGTAAAAATCGATTGCCAAACCCATTGCGGCATCGCCCTTACTGACATCGAGCGCCACTTTGGGGGCGGAGTCGGTAAAGTAACGGGCATTGCCGCCGATGCGTCCAATAAGCTGCAAACCTTGCAGCCACCCGGCTTCCACGGCTTGCTGGTAAGCTGCCGGTACATTTGTGGGTATGTCCCACGGCTTGCTTTGCGCCTTCTCGAACTCGTTTTCAAACCGGTCTATATCGTCATTGCTAAATCCCGCCGCCAATACTGTTTGCTGGATTTTTTGCTGGACAATCATTTCATAGGCTTTAGCAATACTGCCGCTTTTGGTCGGATCGGCGACACCCACTTGGCGTATAAGCTTTGGGTTGGCCAAGTCATCCCAGCGGGTGGGGTTGTCCACACCCAATTCCCGCAAGCGGTCTTTGTTGTAGCAAATCCCGAAAGTACTCAACGCGACACCGAAAAAGGTGGCCGTGCGCCAGGTTTCACCGCTGAGATGCTTAGGTATCATCTCGATGCCATCCTGTTCAATTAAGCCCGGCGGCGGTTGGTTTTCCGGCCAGGGCGCAACGGTAAAGCCGCGTTGGTAAGCTAAGTTATGGTCGTAAGAACCGCCACCGAAAAAGACATCGATACCGGTGCTGAAAACGCTGGGGTTATCTGTGTCGATGAAAGTTTGGCGGACAGTATCGACGTTACCGCCATCTGGCTTGTAACGGCTATCCAACAAACGTTGTGTTGCCGTCGTAGGCCATTCCTTGCCGGAACGTTGCCAATAGGCGCGGTAGGCGGCAAGGAAAGAACCCTCCAGGTAACGCATGATTTCAGTTGTGCCTCCCACTGCACGCCAGTCGACTTTCACCGGCTTGCCGTAATGTTTACGATGCCAAAGGCTGAACGCCCGGCCAAACTCGAAACGGATGGCTTCGTTATTCGGCGTAATCACAATCAATTCAGGATCGCCGGGCTGCCAGCCGCTCATCTGCGGCGCTTGCCGAAACAGGAAAGGTAAAACGATCACCAAGCACCCAGCTATTACGATAAGGAGATTTTTTGCCACTTATGCCACCAGCACAATCACATCCTCAGGCGCAAACCAGAGGTTTGCTTGCTGCGCCTGGTCACGCGCGTACATTTTGGGATTCAGTTCAAAAACCTTGAAGTTGTCAATCGCCCCCATGCCGTTACTGGTTGGCATTTTGATTTGATGCTGCGCTATTTCGCCCAGATATAAGGTATCGTGGACAGAGCCTGCAAACACATTGGGCAAACTTGACGGTGCATCGACAAGCCTAACTGCTTCAGGCCGGATAGACAGGGTAACTTTTTGATTAAGCTTAAGTTCATGGGTTGGCTTTTGGCTGCTGACAATCGTGCCGACGGCGGTTTTCAAAACTATAAGTTCCGTTTCGATAGCGGTAATTTCGCCGTCGATAAAATTGCTTTCGCCGATGAATTCGGCCACAAAACGATTGTTAGGTTGTCGGTAAACTTGTTGCGGCGTTCCCAGTTGTTGGATACGCCCTTTATTCAACACAACCATACGGTCTGCTATGCTAAGCGCTTCATTCTGGTCGTGCGTGACATACACGGCGGTCAGGCCTGATGATTTACAAATGCGGCGGATTTCGCTACGCATTTCCAGGCGTAATTTGGCATCCAGGTTGGATAAGGGTTCATCGAGCAATAGGCAAGTCGGTTTGACCACCAACGCCCGAGCCAACGCTACCCGTTGCTGCTGGCCCCCGGAAAGTTGGTTCGGCTTATATTCCGCACGGTCTGACATTTGCACCATAGCCAAGGCCTCGGTAACGCGTCGCCCGATTTCGGCTTTGCTTACCTTCCGCATTTCCAAGCCGAACGCCACATTCTCAGAGACCGTCATGTGCGGCCACAAGGCATAACTTTGGAACACCATGCCGGTGTCGCGTTCGTGCGGCGGCACGTGGGTGACATCGCGTTCGCCAATCAGCACCTGCCCTGTGTCCGGTGCATTAAACCCGGCGATGCACCTTAGCAAAGTGGTTTTTCCGCAACCGCTCGACCCCAGTAAAAAAAACAGCTCCCCAGCTTCAATGGCAAGATCGATACCGTCAACCGCCCGCACGTCGCCAAATGTTTTGACCAAGCTTTTTAGCTTAATTCCAACAGACATGATCATTAGCCTTATTTGGAAAAGAAAGCCAGATTGTACACAAATAGTGGGCTTATGGTTATTTAACCATAAGCCCTACGGCAACGGCGAAAGCCAGCGGCGCAGCGACCCTAAGGCCCAATACCTTGTCCCCGATAACAAACACAATAACGCTTTTGGTGACCGAATTGACTGTCACTGCTATGAGTATGGCTTGGGTTGCGATATCGAGCCCTAACCCTTCCTTGCTTAGCTGCGACATCAAAAGGGTAATCGGGTCGACATCGGCCAGGCCCGATGTGGCGGCGAGAACATACGCACCCATGTCCCCAAGGTAGCTTTGCAAAAGCTTTGATAGCAATAGGATGCCGACTAAAAATGCACCAAACTTTATCGCCATCCCCAATTGGAAAGGGTTCTCCAATTTTATCTCGCCGTTACCTTTAAAGTCATCGGCGATTTTCCATAACAAGTAGGCAAACAAATAGGTTATCGCTCCCATCACGGTCAAGGCTGGAATTAAAACTTGAAAAAGGCCTGGGTTAATGATCGATGTTAACAATAAGGTACGCAGGAACATTGTGCCGCAGGCTGTTAGGATACCGGCTGCAAGTGCATTCTGCATAGTGGGATAGTTTTTCGATAGGCGCGATAGGTTGATGGTCAAGACGCTTGAAGAAACCAATCCGCCGCAAATTCCTGTCAATACCGGCCCGTGCCGGTAGCCTATTATTTTGATAGCAAAATAACCCAGGTATGAAATCCCGGCAATCAACACTACCATCCACCAGATTAGGTAGGGATTTAGCGCGCCCCAGGGGCCAAGGCTTCGGTCTGGAAGGATCGGCAGCATAACCACTGAAATCAGCAATAATTTCAGGGTTGCTTCCAATTCATGCTGCTCCAATTTGTTCATCCAACCGTGGAGCAAAGGCTTGAACCCTAAAAGCAGTGCGATAACAACGGCTGTTGCGGAAGCGAGCACCGTATGACCGAAAACCGCGAGCACACCAAACGTAAAGGTGATAAGGGAGGCAATCAGGCTGGTGATGCTGTAATCCTCAAATCTGCCGAGGCTTTTGCTATAAGCAACCACCAGGATGAATGTCAACGACAGGAACGCAATGCCCATCAACAAAATACCGGTTTGTTGGGCAAGGATGCCCCATAACGCGCCGAGTAAGGCAATAAGGCCATAAGTCCGCAGCCCTGCAACTCGCATTCCTTCGCCTTTATCGCGGGTATGCCAGCCCCGTTCCAGGCCAATAAGCAGGCCGATCGCCAGCGCAATTCCGACTAACTTAAAATTTTGTAGCTCCAACAAAGCGATAGGGTTTAGTAGGGATGAATAGGATGTTTACCTGCCACGCCAACCGCCACGACCTCCCCAACCGCCATGTCCACCCCAACGCGGCCCGCCTCCCCAGCCGCGGTAATGGTAGCCAGGACTGAATCCAGGACGATAACTATAATAGCTGTGCGGCCAATAATTGAAGCCAAAGCCGTAGTAAGGGGCATAACCGTAATACCCCGGCGAATAACCGTATGGGGTGGCATAGACAGCACAACCTTGCAGTATCAAGGCTAATATTGTTGCTGAAGCCAACAATAAGATTCGTTTCATGACCGACTCTCCGTAGGAATCATTAATTGTTTGGTTGATGATAATTCATTTCTGCTTATCAACGCGTTAGTGGTTGTGGCGGTGGGGTATTGGCCGAAGATTGGCCGTCCTCATCCAACTCATTCTCGTCTATCAAGTTTCCGGAAATCGGTACACGATTACCCATTGAATACATGCATTGGATATAGCCCATATCGTACCTGGATTGGGCTTCGTAGCCGGATGTTTGCGCCGCTTCACCACCAGCTATGCTTCCGGCAATAAGGCCGCTGCCAGCCCCAATAGCCGCACCTTTTCCGCCCCCTATGGCGGTACCGGCAATGGCACCGATTGCGGTGCCCGCAACCGCGCTTCCGACTCCACTTGAAGCTGAAACCTGTGCAGGGGTAACGCCGCCCATTTGGGTAAAAGCATAATGGCGGCAGTTATAGTCTTCTGCGCGAAACTGGTCGAAAGTTTTACCCGCTCCCGGTAGCACCAAGACACTTGGGCCTGTAGGCAAAGTGGTACACGCGCTAAGTGAAAACAGTACGGTTAATAAATAAAATGATGTGATTAGTAATTTCATAGTTACTCCTAAGAAGTAAATGGGCGATAGGCATGTAAAGAGGCTATTAATAAAACTAAAATTGTAATAATTGGGGGCGTTTTTTTAATGTTCATCTTGATGGGCTTTCTTGTAACCGTCCCACATTGCCTTAGCCAAGTTTTCGCCGTGGACAACACTTTCGAAAGCTACGCCCAGAACATGGACAATAACTAAAAACAAGGAAAAATTCGCCGCGATTTCGTGTATCTCTTCCCAGATTTTTTCATTGCTTGTACCGACTAGACCCGCTAAGGGCCCCATATTTTGGTCGGCGGCATAAACCACAAGGCCAGTAATGACTGTCAGCAATAAGCTTACGAGCAACAGTACAATCATGGCGGCCCCTGCCGGGTTATGGCCTAAGTGGCGTTTAGCCTTAAACGCCAAGGCATCCTTAAGGTAAGCATAGGATTTAGCAGGGCTGCATAAAAAATTCGGAAATTTCGCATAGTTGTTGCCAATGAATCCCCAGATCAATCGAAAAACCAGCAAGCCTAATACTAAGTAACCCGCCCAAACGTGCACTGTCAATAGCTCGTCTTCCGTCAAATAGGCAACAAAAAATGCGGCTACTAACAGCCAATGGAAAACCCTTAGGGGTAAATCCCAGATTTTGATTAATTCGGATGATTCCATTTCATTTCCCTCATTTAAATTGATTGTGCTTACTTTCGAAAATTCTGCCGATACCAATAAACGAAATTGCTATATCGGTTTGCGATAACAAAAAATTTATATCCTTTACGACCCATTAATTCTGCGTTAGACAGCCAAAGTTCCCTTTTGTTATCGTTATGGCTTCTATCTTTCTAATTAAGTTTTCCTTGCAGATCCTGATGCCAAAGAAACACTTGTCCAAAAAACCTTTCAATAAGTTGGCATCGAACCTAGCCAAAGCGGATAGAAGATAAACGGGTGCTGTGCCGGTTTTATAATGCCTTGCGCTACCCAGTGGTCAAAATCTTCTTGAGGACAAAGTATTGGGCTTTCGATCTGGGCAACGTCAAGAAGCCTGGTATCATGATTTGAGTTTCAGCCCCTTTTTATAGGCTTTTGCCACGGTGAGAGAAAAAACGATTCCCTTCTGGATTCGGGCATCTTTGGATAATTTAACTTTCCCGCCAATTTTTTAGCCTATTGATAACTTATCATTTGAGATTTGTAGGGGTTTGATCTAAATCAATTTTGATTCAGAATTTCAGGGTAACCTAAAGAATGTTGATTTTACTGGAAACGAAAATCGTTGGATAAGCGCATAAACCATCAATTTATGACATTTACCACATACAAAAACCTTCCACTCTCTTAGTGGTAGTCATAAGATAAACTTATATAAGCGGCAAGGCCATTTGTCATGCAATATAAAGATTACTATAAAATCATGGGGCTGTCCCGGGACGCCAGTCAGGATGAAATCAAACGCGCTTATCGTAAATTGGCGCGCAAATACCATCCCGATGTCAGTAAGGAAACGGATGCCGAAGCTAAGTTCAAGGAATTGGGCGAAGCTTACGAAGTGCTGAAGGATCCTGAAAAACGGGTCGCCTATAACCAACTAGGCGCTAATTGGAAGTCGGGACAGGAGTTTAGGCCGCCTCCAAACTGGGATGAAGGCTTCGAGTTCAAAGGCGGAGGGTTTACTGGCGGCGATGCCGACGGCTTTAGTGATTTTTTTGAACAATTATTTGGCCGGTCAGGGTTCCGCCCAGCGGGCGCTGGCGGGCAATACGGCGAACATCTTCGCGGCCAGGACAGCCATGCAAAAATCCATATCGACCTGGAAGACTGTTACCGTGGCGCAACACGCAACATCTCCCTTAGCGCGCCTGAAATGAATGCCCATGGCCAATTACAGGTTAAGCATAGGAGCCTTAACGTCAAAATCCCTAAAGGCATCAAACCGGGACAGCATATCAAATTGGCGGGGCAGGGCAGCCCTGGATTGGGTTCGGGGCAAGCGGGCGACCTGTTCCTTGAAATAGCGTTCAACAATCATCCGCTTTACCGGGTTTCGGAAAGCGATGTTTATTTGGATCTTCCCGTTACGCCTTGGGAAGCGGTATTGGGTGCAAAAATTAAAGTGCCTACGCCGGATGGAACCGTTGACCTGAAAATCCCGGCTAATTCCAGGCAAGGCAGCAAGCTGCGTTTGGCAGGCCGTGGCCTTCCCGCCAAGACGCCCGGGGATTTCTATGTCGTGCTGCAAGTTGTGCTGCCCCCGGCAAACACAGAACAAGCCAAAGCGGTTTACCAAAACATGCAACAAACGCTGGATTTCAACCCACGGCATTCTTTGGGAGTATGAAGGTTATGAACCCCAACGATTTATCATTAGTCCATACCGGAACTATTATTGAAGACGACCATCTCACGCTAGGGCAGTTGTGCCGGGCCTGCGGCGTCCATGCCGATTGGGTGATAAGCTTGGTTGAAGAAGGCATCATCGAACCGGACGGCAATGAGATTCATTTGTGGCGCTTTACCGGCGCTAATCTGGTACGCGTCCGTTCAGCGCTTAGGTTGCAGCGCGATCTTGGCGTGAATCTGGCAGGAATTGGTTTGGCATTAGACTTGATCGATGAGCTGGAAAACTTACGCACGCAACTAAAAACCTCTTGCCGTATCTAGCGCATGGGTTTTTTAAAAGTTTAAGAAATAAGTAATTTACCCTGGAGATAATAACTATGAAATCAACTTGGATACTCGTCGCTGATAATACCCATGCACGCATTTTTACCGCCAGCACGCCTTCGTCTGGCTTGGAGGAAATCGAAGACCTGACCCATACGGAAGGACGCCTGCACGACCGGGAGATGACGACCGACCTTCCGGGGAAAATCAAAAGTTCGAACGGCGGCGGACATGCTTTTGAACAACCCACTGACCCGAAAAAGCATGAAGCAGACAACTTTGCCCTCCGGACGGCAAAACATCTGGAAGCGGAACATAACGCAAACAAATTCGAGCAATTGTTGATTGTGGCCGAGCCTTCTTTCCTCGGGCTATTGCGTAACCATTTGCCGGATCAAATTAAAAAACTGGTCTGTTTCGAGCTTGATAAAAACATCACCACGCATAGCGCTGCGGATATCCGCAAACACCTTCCCGATTATTTGCCGAACCAATAAGTTCGGTTTAATGGGATTTAAGGCGGCGGGCGTTGCCTTGCGAAGCACGTCAACCCAATGAACCTAAACGGGCTAGGATTTCGTCTAACACATTATCATTCTCTGTGTTTATGCTAATGGCGTGGCTTTTCTCTTCTTCAGACATGGGTTGCGCCGTTTGCAATTGTTGATGGAGCACTTCTATCGTCGCTTCCGAAGGGTCATTGCGCCGCTGGTTAATACGCCGACGCAATGTTTCCTCCGGCGCTTGAAAATCGAGAATAATAAATTTAACCTTGAGCTCGCCCGCAAGTTGCTGGAACAAGGAGCGTTGTCCGACCTTAAGGAAAGCGGCATCGATGATGACCGAACAACCGGATTCGATTACGGTTTTAGCCAGTCCAGCCAAGTGGCCGTAAGTTTTTTGCCCGGCTTCCTGGGTATAAACGCCGTCACCAATTCCGCTTGCGGTGGTTGCCTGGGCTGTGTAACCGAATAGCCGTTTGCGTTCTACATCGGAGCGTATTTGTATTGCCCCGATTTTTTCCGCCAGTTGACTGGCATAAGTCGATTTTCCCGAACCTGAAAAACCGTGGGTAATAATCAGCATCGGCAGGCAGCTTTTAGTGAAGCTCTCGGCAAGGTTTGCGAAAGCGCCATATTCAGAAAGAATCTGCTTACAGGTTTCGACATCTGGATTTTGAGCCTTCCGCAATAAAGCCACTTTTGCCCTTACTAAAGCGCGGTAGACTAAGTAATAATGTAACAAAACCAGGCCGCGGTAATCGCCGGTGTGTTGAAGGTAGCGATTGAGAAAGCGGTAAGCGTAGTCGGTGTAACCTAAATGTAATAAGTCCATCACCAGAAAAGCCACCTCGCTGACCACATCTATCCAACGCAACAGCGGATTAAATTCGATACAGTCGAAGAGGACAACTTTGCCATCGATAAGGGTCGTATTCCCTAAATGCAAATCGCCGTGGCATTCGCGGACGTAACCGCTTCGCTTACGTTGCCCCATTAATGCCGACTTGCCAGCCCATTCGTTTTGCCCCCAGGTTTCTATCACATCAAGCTGCGACAACCGGGCTTTATCGTCAAGTAAGGGGCGGATGTGATTAAAGTTTTCATCAAACCAATGCCTTATAGTGTCGGCATCGCCGTATGGGGACTGTTCCGATGATTTGTCAACGATGTCATGGAAATGGGTAATGATCTCCGTCAGTTGGTCGATTTCGTCAATAGTCAATTGGCCTTTTTCGGCGGATTCCCTTAATGTTTGTGGGCTAGGGAATTGCACCATCTTGACGGCATATTCAATCGCCAGTCCCGTGCCTTCGACTTTGGGATGGGCGTGTTCGCCGGTGATCGGGACTGCCCCAAGGTACCAGTCTTTGGACAAGCGCTGGTTCAACCTGACTTCTTCCTCGCAATAGAAACGCCGTTTTTCTAAAGTGGAAAAATCAAGGAACCCGAAATTGACCGGCTTTTTGATTTTATAGGCGTATTGGCCGGTCAATAGTACCCAGGAAATATGGGTTTCTATCAGGCTCACAGGTGCAATTTCACCTGGATAAGCATCCGCTTCAAAAAGTGCTTTTATTAAAACCGAGCTGGAATCAGGTGGTATTTGAATGCCATTCAATGCCGTTCCCCTTAAGGGTTATGAGAATTTTGTTTCCGTGCCAACTATATGGAGTCTAAGCTAAGCCATCAATTAAAGTAACGAAAAGGAACCCGAAAAGTATTAAACAACACAAACTATTTTTATCAAAAACAATTGGGGCTTATTTTATCGGGGCAATAAATTTCTTTTGGTTTAGTCGGTATTGGTAGAATGCTTAAACAATATTGAGGATTCCTTAACCCAGAAAATGACTTCCACGCTGACAATCACTAAACACGACCGCGATATCGCAGGACTAAAATATGTCTATCCAGTCATATCCAGAAGGGCAGGGGGCTTATCCATAGGCATCAATTTTAATATTAACAATGCCTGTAATTGGCGCTGCATTTATTGCCAGGTGCCAGGGCTTATCAAGGGAGCCGCGCCCGACCTGGATTTACAGTTGATGGAAAAGGAATTGCAATACTTTCTTGCTGATGTCTTGCATGGCGATTTTTACGACCGCTTTCAGGTCGATAATGAAAATCGGGATATCAAGGACATTGCAATTTCGGGTAACGGCGAGCCGACAAGCGCAAAAAACTTCCCGGAAGGGCTGGACGTGATAGGCGATGTCTCAACGAAATTGGGCGCCTTCCCCAAAAGCCGTTTTGTGCTGATTACCAATGGCAGCTTGTTGCATCAACAAAAAGTTAAGGATGGGTTAAAAACCCTTCATGCTTATGGTGGCGAGGTATGGTTTAAGCTTGATAGCGCAACCAAAGAAGGTCGGGCTTCGGTTAACCATACCGCCCAAAGTTTAAAAAGCAGCCTCGAAAACATCAGGATTTCCTCGCAATTGTGCATGACAAAAATCCAAACCTGCCTTTTTGATTTTGCCGGACAAGGGTTATCCAAAACCGAGAAAGAAGCTTATCTCTCTGCATTGGTAACCATTAAGGCAGAGACCGATGTCAAACAAGTCATGTTATACACCTTGGCAAGGACTTCCATGCAACCGGAAGCCCCGCAATTGGCGGCATTACCCATACAAACTTTAAGTGCTATTGCCGATGAAATTCGCCAGTTAGGGTTCGAGGTACAGGTAGCCGATAAATAAGGTACAATGGCTCAGAACTTATTGCTTGTTGGATACCTTGCAAGCAACTATAATGCTTAGTCCGGTTATGTGCGAATGTGGCGAAATTGGTAGACGCGCTGGATTTAGGTTCCAGTAGGGCAGCCTGTGGGAGTTCGAGTCTCCCCATTCGCACCATAAGATGTTAAACGTAAGCGATTATAAGCCTTACATATCCGATGACTACGCCGAATATCGGCCTCCCCGTAAATATCGAATCCGTTTGTTGAGGTAAAACGATGCAAGTTTCTGTCGAGAAGACATCCGAATTGAGCAGAAAAATGACAGTTAGCGTTCCTGAAACTGTCGTCCAGGAAAAAGTCGCTGAACGTTTAAAAACCTTAGCGCGTCAAGTCAAGATTGATGGGTTTCGCCCAGGAAAAGTCCCCCAACACGTCGTCAATAAAATGTACGGGGAACGGGTGCGAGGCGAAGTGGCGGGAGACCTGATTCAATCCACCTATTTCGACGCCTTACGCGACCAGGATTTAAAACCTGCCGGGCAACCGCATATCCACGACCTTGATGAGTCCCAAGGGTTTAAATATACCGCTGAATTCGAAGTATACCCCGAGATTTCTCTCGCCGGTATTGAAAACTTAGAGATAACGAAAACATTGTCCAGCGTAGAAGAAAATGATGTAGACGCGATGGTTGAAAAGCTGCGCGCGCAGAAAAAATCCTGGAGCGAAGTTGAACGTGCCGCCCAGGACAAGGATAGGATAACCATTGCTTTTTCCGGCATAAGCGAGGGCGAAAACTTTACTGACGGAACGGTAAAGGATTTTCCGGTGGAAATCGGCGCCAAGCAGATGATCCCTGGTTTTGAGGATAATCTGGTCGGCCTTAAAAGCGGCGACAGCAAAACATTCTCGGTTACCTTTCCCGAACAATACAATAACGCAAAACTCGCAGCCAAGCTTGCCGAGTTTACGGTCGAAGTCGCCAAGGTGGAAGAGCCGGTATTGCCAACTGTAGATGAAGATTTTATTAAGGGGTACGGCACAAAGGACGGCTTAATGGCAACCTTTCGTGAAGATATTAAGGCCAACATGCAACGGGAACTCCAACAGGCACTGCATGCCAAGTTGAAAAATACGGTTTTAGAGTCCTTATATCAAAATATCCAGCTTACCTTGCCTAAGGCATTGGTAGACGAAGAAATTGAAAACCTGAAGAAGCCATATCTTGAGTCCGCCAAAAGGCAAAAATTCAAGAAGGAAGATTTACAATTGCCCAGGGAAATGTTCGAAGCCCAAGCACACCGGCGAGTAGCGCTGGGCCTTATTTTGGGCGAAATTATCCATACTCAAGACATCAAGGTCGATGACAATAAGGTGCGCTCTACTATAGAGGAAATGGCGAAAAGCTACGAGCAGCCGGAGGCTTATGTTTCTTGGTATTATTCTGACAAAAGTCGCTTACATGGCGTCCAGCAAATGGTCTTAGAAGACCAAACCGT
This sequence comes from uncultured Methylomagnum sp., assembly GCA_964435245.1. Lineage (GTDB taxonomy): Bacteria > Pseudomonadota > Gammaproteobacteria > Methylococcales > Methylomonadaceae > Methyloglobulus. Next base: position 75,050 of record CAYSYU010000019.1, on the reverse strand, counting down.
AGAGTGGCTAGTTTCCCAAGCAAAAATATCTAATGAAACAATGAGTTTTAATGATATTATGGACAGTAACCAAAGTTAAGATATTATCCTGATGCGCGACGACCACAACAACTTACACCGTAGTATCTCACCCCAAGCAGCCGGCAATTTAGTGCCGATAGTCATAGAGCAAACAGCGCGTGGCGAACGTAGTTTCGACATCTATTCCAGGCTCTTAAAGGAGCGCGTTATCTTCCTGGTCGGCCAGGTTGAGGACTATATGGCGAATTTGATAGTCGCACAATTGCTTTTTTTGGAATCTGAAAACCCAGATAAAGACATACACCTTTATATTAATTCCCCAGGCGGCTCGGTAACGGCAGGCATGTCCATCTACGACACAATGCAATTCATTAAGCCCGATGTCAGCACCATGTGCATTGGCCAGGCGGCCAGTATGGGGGCATTGTTGCTGACCGGCGGCACGAAAGGTAAGCGTTATTGTTTACCGCATTCACGCATGATGATCCACCAGCCTTTGGGCGGTTTTCAAGGTCAAGCCTCGGATATAGATATCCATGCTAGGGAAATTTTGCAAATCAGGGATAGGCTTAATAAGGTTTTGTCGCACCATACTGGGCAACCTATAGAAAAAGTCCAAATCGATACCGATAGGGACAATTTTTTAAGTCCAGACGACGCTGTCGAATATGGTTTAATCGATAAAGTGTTGTCGAATAGGACATCTGTTCCAGCTTAAAGTAATCGTATTGGTTAGATTAGGGCTTGATTTTTTAATGATGGCATTGATAATGCCCACAGGGGTAATGGGCTTTTCAGGAGTCAAACATGAGTAATGACAAAGGCAAAGACGATGATAAGTTACTTTATTGTTCATTTTGCGGCAAAAGTCAGCAAGAAGTTAGGAAGCTGATTGCTGGCCCTTCAGTCTATATTTGCGACGAATGTGTAGACTTATGTAATGACATCATCAAAGATGAATTGCTTGATAAGTCATCCTCTTTTTATGGCGGCGAATTGCCTAAGCCCAAACAAATAAAGGCAGAACTCGACAGCTATGTGATCGGCCAAGAGCGTGCCAAGAAAATCCTTGCGGTAGCCGTTTACAACCATTACAAACGGCTGCGGAATAAATCCAAAAAAGACGGCGTCGAACTGGCAAAAAGCAATATATTGCTGATTGGCCCTACCGGTTCGGGCAAAACTTTGCTGGCCGAAACCTTGGCTCGGTTATTGGATGTCCCGTTCACTATTGCTGACGCCACCACTTTGACCGAAGCCGGCTATGTCGGTGAAGATGTCGAAAATATTATCCAAAAGATATTGCAAAAATGCGATTACGATGTTGAAAAAGCTGAAACCGGTATTGTTTATATTGACGAAATCGACAAAATATCACGGAAGTCAGACAACCCTTCCATTACCCGCGACGTGTCCGGTGAGGGCGTACAACAAGCATTATTGAAGCTTATTGAAGGCACAATTGCGTCAGTTCCTCCTCAAGGCGGTCGAAAACACCCGCAGCAGGAGTTTTTGCAAGTCAACACCGCGAATATCCTTTTTATTGTCGGCGGTGCATTTGCTGGCTTGGATAAGGTAATCAAGGCGCGTTCGGAAAAAGGGGGGATCGGTTTTTCCGCCGACGTTAAAACCAAAGACGAAACCAAAAATGTGGGCCAACTTTTTGCTGATGTCGAGTCAGAAGACCTTATCAAATATGGCCTGATACCGGAATTTGTGGGGCGGTTGCCAGTTGTTGCTACCTTGGATGAACTGGATGAAACCGCTTTGATCAAAATTTTGACGGAACCTAAGAACGCCTTGATCAAGCAATACCAGCATTTGTTTGAGATGGAAGGTGCAGAGTTGGAATTTCGGGAAGATTCTTTGGGAGCCATAGCCAGAAAATCCATGGAACGTAAAACCGGTGCCAGGGGATTGCGGACAATTGTCGAGAATGTCCTGTTGAATACCATGTATGAGCTGCCTTCAGCCGACAATATTAGCAAAGTTGTGGTCGATGAAGGTGTTATCCTTGGCGAGGCGGAGCCTTTTTTGGTTTATGAAACGGAAAAAATCAAAGCTTAACCAAAAAGTTGTTGATAGATACAAACGAGCAAGCAAGGGGGCTTTGTAGGTTAAAGCTCCTTTTTTGTTTCTGAAGGCACGGCAAACGTCGAAAGTACAAAAAAAATGCCAAATTAGTCTAACTAAAACCATTTCATTCTTGCTATTTGAAGAAACATCCCCATAATCACAGTTAAAGGCTTTTGTTCCATTCTTGGATGTACATAAAATGAAAGAATCAGAAATAGTAGTTCCGGTATTGCCATTAAGGGATGTTGTCGTGTATCCCCATATGGTAATTCCTTTGTTTGTGGGTAGGCAGAAATCCATTGATGCATTAAATGCCGCCATGTTGGAGAATAAGCAAATTCTGCTGGTGGCGCAAAAAGAAGCCGGGGTTGATGAGCCAGAATTTACCGATTTGTATGAAGTCGGGACTTTAGCCAATATCCTCCAGTTGTTGAAGTTGCCCGATGGGACGGTCAAAGTATTGGTTGAAGGCAGCGAACGTAGCCGGGTAAGTACTTATCAGGAAACGAACGGTTACATTTCCGCTGATATATCAAAAATTAACGATATTCTGCTCATTTCAGAGCAGAAACTCGATGCCTTAAAGCGTACGGTCATGAATTCATTCGACCAATATGTGAAATTCAACAACAAAATTCCTCCCGAAGTCCTGAATGTGTTGGCTGGAATCGATGACCCCAGTCGGCTTGCCGATACAATGGCGGCCCATATCGCCATCAAGATCCATGAAAAGCAAATAATCCTCGAAACCGCCGATATAGAGCAGCGCTTGGAAGTGCTGATGGCCTTGATGGAAGGCGAGGTCGATATCCTGGAAATGGAAAAAAAAATCCGTGTGCGCGTAAAGCAACAAATGGAAAAAAACCAAAGGGAATATTACCTGAATGAACAAATGAAAGCCATCCAAAAGGAGTTGGGTGACATGGACGATGTGCCTAATGAGATCGAGGACTTAGAGAACAAGATTGAAGAGGCTGGCATGTCCAAGGAAGCAAAAACCAAAGCCAGCGCCGAACTGAATAAACTAAAGTTGATGTCGCCAATGTCCGCCGAGGCTACGGTTGTGCGAAATTATATTGACTGGATGGTCAATGTGCCGTGGAAGAAAAAAACCAAGGTTACCAAGGTATTAAAGAATGCCGAACAAGTCCTGGAATCGGAGCACTACGGGCTGGAAAAAGTCAAAGAACGCATTTTGGAATATCTGGCGGTGCAACAACGCGTCAAGAAACTGAAAGGCCCCATATTATGCTTGGTGGGTCCTCCGGGTGTGGGCAAGACTTCTTTAGGTGAATCCATTGCCAGGGCGACCAACCGTAAATACGTGCGTATGGCCTTAGGCGGGGTCAGGGACGAAGCCGAAATCCGCGGCCATCGCCGCACTTATATCGGTTCCATGCCTGGAAAAATATTACAAAGCCTGGCTAAGGTAAAAACCAGGAATCCTTTGTTCCTGCTCGACGAAATCGACAAAATGGCGCAGGATTTTCGCGGCGATCCGGCTTCGGCTTTATTGGAGGTGTTGGATCCTGAGCAAAACCATACTTTCTCGGATCACTATCTCGAAGTCGATTTTGATTTGTCGGATGTGATGTTTGTCGCCACGGCTAACACCATGAATATTCCGTCTGCATTGTTGGATCGGATGGAAGTCATACGGATCGCGGGTTATACAGAAGACGAAAAAATAAACATTGCAAATAAGTATCTGATACCTAAACAAATTAAAAATAACGGCTTGAAAGCTAACGAAATTGAAATTACCGAAGCTGCGGTTAGGGATATGATCCGTTATTATTCCCGGGAAGCGGGCGTACGCAGCCTGGAACGCGACATTTCAAAAATATGCCGGAAAGTGGTCAAAAATCTGCTCCTGGAAACCAAAAAGAAAAAAGCGGTTATTGCGCCTAAAAACCTTAACGATTACTTGGGGGTCAGGCGATATCATTATGGTATTGCCGAAGAGCAAGACCAAATAGGCCATGTTTCAGGTTTGGCTTGGACCGAAGTTGGCGGTGAGCTCTTGACTATAGAGACAGCAGTCATTCCAGGTAAGGGTAAACACTCGGCTACCGGCAAGCTTGGCGATGTAATGAAGGAGTCCATAGAGGCTGCAATGACTGTAGTCAGGAGCCGTGCCGCCATATTGGGCTTGGATGGTGAAATATTCCAAAAAAATGATATCCATATCCATGTCCCCGAAGGCGCGACGCCGAAAGATGGCCCTAGTGCGGGGATTGCCATGTGTACCGCTGTCGTGTCCGCGCTTACGAAGATACCGGTACGGGCCAATGTTGCCATGACCGGTGAGATTACCTTGCGGGGGGAAGTATTGCCAATAGGTGGTTTAAAGGAAAAACTGTTGGCCGCGCATCGTGGTGGTATTGGCACGGTGCTAATTCCTTCGGAAAATGAAAAGGACTTGGCCGAAATACCTGATAATGTTAAGAAGAACCTGTTGATTAAGCCAGTAAAATGGATAGATGAAGTGTTGGCGGTGGCCTTGCTGTATATGCCAAGCCCTATAGAGAAAATCGGCAGTGAAGAACAGAATAAAGGTGAAGCGGAATCTACTAAGATAATGCCTAGTAAAGGGGTTATTGCGCATTAAGTTATTGCACAGGGATAACAATAAGGTCAGGAATGCAGAGATACTGACCTTTAATGCTTGACACTTCACAAAGGCAGTTGCTATAAATACCTTCATCTAATTCTTTTGTTGTTCGTGGAGCGGCAAAGATTCGATACGCAGTCTATGCTATATAAAAATAACATACTTTCCTAAGGGGGAATTCAATGAATAAATCGGAACTTATTGACGCAATCGCCGAGTCATCAGGATTAACTAAAGCCGATGCCGGTCGTGCATTGGAGGGTTTTATCGGCGCAGTAACGGGCGCCTTGAGCCATGGCGATTCTGTAACTTTGGTCGGTTTTGGGACTTTTGCCGTTAAAGAAAGGGCCGAACGGGTGGGGCGGAATCCTCAAACTGGGCGTGAGATAACAATCAAAGCGGCAAAAATGGCTAAATTCAAGGCTGGTAAAGCGCTAACAGATGCTGTAAAATAGTATCTCTTTAGTCGGGTGCTTAGCTCAGCTGGGAGAGCATCGCCCTTACAAGGCGAGGGTCGGGGGTTCGAACCCCTCAGCACCCACCAGACTTTGGAGCGGTAGTTCAGTTGGTTAGAATACCGGCCTGTCACGCCGGGGGTCGCGGGTTCGAGCCCCGTCCGCTCCGCCAAATCGAAAGCCCCGACCGACAGGTTTGGGGCTTTTTTTATGGGTTTTTAAACGGTTAAGTGGTTTTTTGGAATTGAACTTATGCTGACAACAATTAGAGAAAAGGCGCAAGGGGCATTTGCTTGGATAATCTTGATTGCTATATGCGTTCCCTTTGCCTTATGGGGCATCCAAAATTACGTGGACACTGCCAGAGAATCACCGGTTGCCTCTGTAGGCGACAAGGATTTTTACCAACGTGACGTTAACCTGGCTTACGAGCAATATGCCCAAAATTTTCGTGGCATGAATATTGATGAACAAATTTTAAAGCAACAAGCATTGGATAAACTGGTTAAAGACGAAGTTTTGTTGCAGTACACTAAAAAAGCAGGGCTGGTCGCAACGGATACGAGTGCAAGGGAATTCATCAAAACTTTGCCTAATTTTCAAACGGATGGCAAATTTGATGAAAAACGCTATAAGTCGTTGTTGGCATCGCAAAAGATGTCCTCGGCTGAGTTAGTAGGCAAGATCAAAAGCGCGCTGATTATGGAGCAATTCCAGCGCAGCATCACAGACAGTAGTTTTGCTACGCCTTATGCTATTGAAAGTTTCTTTAAAATTCAAAACCAACAACGTGAAGCCGACTATGTGACCGTTCCTTTGGAAAAGATAGCCGCACAACCCACTGACCAAGAAGTTTTAGCCTACTACCAGCAACACCAGGATGCTTATAAGTTACCCGAACAGGTATCGGTAGAATATGTCGAATTGTCGTTAGAAGATCTTGCCAAAAAAATTGAAGTGACTGACGATAAACTCAAAGCCTACTATGAAGAACAAAAAGAACAATACAGTACACCGGAACGACGGAAAATCAGCCATATCCTGATTGCTGTCAATGCACAGACCGATGACAAAGCGGCATTGGCAAAAGCCCTGAAAGCACAAGAAGATCTGAAGACCAAAGATTTTTCCACATTGGCCGCAGAAATTTCCGACGACAAGCTTACTGCCAAAAAAGGCGGCGATTTGGGTTTGTTTATCGTGGGCAGCATGGAGAAATCATTTGAAGAAGCGGCAAGTGCGCTAAAAGCCGGTGAGGTTTCCAAGCCCGTCAAGTCGTCATTTGGTTATCACTTAATCAAGGTGACCGAGCTAGTGCCGGGGGAAGTTAAATCTTTTGATGCGGTTAAAGCCGAACTCACCAAATCCTACCAAAAGGCTCAAGCGGAAAATGCCTTTTATGAAGCGGGAGAAAAGCTCACAGAAATGAGTTACGAAAATCCTGATAGCTTACAAACCGTATCGGAAGCTCTCGCCCTTAGCGTCAAGAAATCTGGTTTATTTGCCAAAGAGAAAGGCGATGGCATCGCCGCTGAACAAAAAATACGTGAAATGGCATTTTCCGAGGAAGTGCTCCAAGGCAATAACAGTACGCCTATAGAACTAGGGAGCGACCGTTTGGTTGTATTACGGTTGCTTGAACGTAAACCGGCTTCTGTTCGGGGATTGGATGCCGTCAAACCCGAAGTGGTTGCTGCAATATCAGATGAGAAAGCTAAACAGCAAACGATTGATAAGGCGAATAAAATAAAGCAACAATTACTGGCGGGTGAAACTATCCAGAAAGTTGCAGCAGACAATAAGCTCACAGTCCAGCAGGTTAGCGTTTCACGGAACAAGATTGCTTTGCCAGAACAGCTTAATGATGCTATTTTTAAGGCGGCAAAACCCGCCCCAGGAAAAACCACCACGATAAGTGTTGCTTTGGCGTCGGGAGAACAAGCAGTCGTCAACCTAAAAAAAGTAACTCCCGGCATAATGAGCGATGAAGACAAGAAACAACTAGACCTTGCCAAAAAGAATCTCGCCAAGGCTTTCGGCCAATCAGAATTTAACGCGATGCTGGCAAGCCTGCAAGCTAAAGCCGATATTACGATTAAAACCCAAGCTAAAGCGCAATAAATCACATCATACCGGCATGGATTGGCAGAGAGGTTTCCATATCCTCTTCCGCACTTCCTCCATCCATGGAGAGGGGGCGCCGGTATCCATACCCAAGGGATTGTATTACACCTGAAAAGCCAAACAGTTGGTTGGTGATATGATCCTATTTGTTGGCCCATTACCCTCTAAAACTGGGTAGTTAAATAAGCGCCTTCCGTGTTCAGGTATAATTGCTGTCGACTAACCAAAAATCTACCCAATGCCTTTATTACGCCTATCAAATATCGCTATCGCTTTCGGAACCCATGCCTTATTGAACAAGGAAAATTTCCAGTTAGATATGGGCGAAAGGGTAGGGTTGTTAGGACGCAATGGCGAAGGCAAATCCACCTTAATGAAGATCATTGCCGGTAGCGTACTTCCTGATGGCGGCGAAATTTGGCGGCAACCGGAATTAAAACTTGCATGGCTGGAGCAAGCGCCGGAACTGCCGATTGAAGCAACCATTTACGATGCTGTTGCAAGTGGGTTAGGCGAACTGGGAGCCTTAATAACAGGCTATCATGCCTTATCTTTAACGATGGATTATAACGATCCTAAGGCCTTGCATATGTTGGGCGAATTGCAGCACAAGCTGGAAGCGGATAATGGCTGGCATTACAACACCAAAATTGAATCCACGCTGAGTAAACTCGGCTTACCTGCAGAATTGGCTATCAAAGACTTGTCAGGTGGTTGGAAACGTCGGGTTGCACTGGCTAAGGCATTGGTTATTGAGCCGCAGGTCTTGTTACTGGACGAGCCGACAAACCATCTGGATTTTGAAAGCATAACTTGGCTGGAGGAACAGTTGCTTAACTTCGACGGTGCCGTGTTGTTTGTCACTCACGACCGTGCCTTTTTGCAGAAGCTTTCGACCCGTATTGTCGACTTGGATCGCGGCAATTTGGTGTCTTGGCAAGGGACTTATGACGATTATCTACGCCGGAAAGCAGCTGCATTAGAAGATGAAGCCAACCAGAATGCAGAATTCGACAAAAAGCTTGCGCAAGAAGAGGTGTGGATTAGGCAAGGGATCAAAGCCCGCCGCACCCGCAACGAAGGCAGGGTAAGGGCGCTGGAAAAATTGCGCAAGGAACGGGCGCTACGCCGCACTCAGCAAGGCACGAGTAAGCTGGCGCTGAATAGCGGCGATACCTCAGGCAAAAAAGTCATTGAAGTTAGCAACCTATGTTTTAGTTATCCAGAGCGGCAAATCATCAAGAATTTTTCCACTTTAATACAACGCGGCGATAAGATCGGCCTAATCGGCGCCAATGGTGCGGGCAAAACAACCTTACTAAAGTTGTTGCTCAAGCAGATGGATCCTGGGAGCGGCACTGTAGAACACGGCACACGCCTGGAAATCGCCTATTTCGACCAATTGCGAGACCAACTTGATCCAGAGATGACCGTTGCCGATACCGTAGCCAATGGCAGTGATTTCATTGAAATTGCAGGTAACAAAAGGCACGTCATGTCTTACCTTTCTGATTTCCTGTTCGCCCCAGCCAGGTCAAGGTCACCCGTTAAAAGTTTGTCAGGTGGCGAAAAAAACCGCTTACTGTTGGCGCGGTTGTTTACCAAGCCCGCTAATTTTTTGGTGATGGACGAACCCACTAACGACCTTGATCTGGAAACCTTGGAATTACTGGAAGAAAAGCTGGTTGACTTCAGCGGCACTTTATTGCTGGTCAGTCATGATCGCGCCTTTCTCGATAATGTTGTCACCAGCGTCTTTGTGCTAGATGGTTCCGGCAAAGTAGAAGAATTTGTCGGTGGTTACAGCGATTGGCAAACGCATAAACAGCTTAGCGCCAAAGCCGAAACCGACAAAAAAAGCCAGGAAAGCAAAGCTAAAGGGGATAAAGTCGTTGAAAACCTGAATGCCCCTAAAAACCCATCCAGAAAAAAACTCAGTTTTAAAGAACAACAAGAACTCAACAGTTTGCCCGAGCTCATAGCCCAGCTTGAAGCTAAGCAAGCAGAATTAAATCGGCAAATTAATTCGCCAGATTTTTATAAAAACGACCAAACAGTTATTGCCGGCACACTGGCGGAACTTCAAGCCACAGATACCAAATTGGAGGAAGTTTACCAGCGCTGGGATGAGCTTGAGAGCTTGCAATCTGCATAAGCAGGATAAAAGGCATTGCAACTTTAGGCTTTCTAGCTTATCCTTGCCCGCCTTATTGAAACCATGTAAAGTTGCAAGGAAAGCTGAACTATTTCGCTCTTCCTGGAATTGCACCTGAGGCGCTTCCGTTGATCGTCGAAGTATTTAACGGAAGATGAAGATACTTTACAAGCAGTCAAATCAATACCGGAGAGATGGCCGAGTGGTCGAAGGCGCACGCCTGGAAAGTGTGTATACGGCAACGTATCGAGGGTTCGAACCCCTCTCTCTCCGCCACCAAACGATCCAACAAGTTTCAACGAAGCCAATAATATCCTTATAAAACAGAAATTACGTCTTTTTTGCCCAATTAAGTCCATTTATATGTATTGGCGTCCGCAACAAGTAGGGCTTTTTAGGGGTTACTATTGGTTTCATAAAGAGAGATATCCCACCCAAATGTTATCAGGCATCGCATGAAAAAAACGCTCATAGAGGCGATAAGGCTAAAAGCTAGGTGGAAGCGGGGAGTTTCTCAAGTAGTTACGGCACCGCAAGAGGAGCTGGTAGCCGATGGTTGCTCCTGGCAATAAAGATTTGTGTGCTAACGGAGCCATCCTCATGTTCTTTACGTTCTATAAATGCATCTGTGTTTATAAATGGTTTAAGGCTGGTCAACTTCCTAATAAAAGCGCGCTCTGCATCTTGATTATCATGATCAACTGAAACTTTGCAAAGCGTGGTAACGCAATCAATTTTGTTTATAAAAACTGTATCTGCAAACTCAGAGGTAATTTTTGCCTTGGTGTCTTCACTCCACTTCGGATCTATCTTTTCCATGTGCATTTGTTGATCCAGATAGTTTACTAATTTATTGGTCTTTTCCCGTTCAATTTCGGCCAAGTCAGTGTTTTCTTCATCGGATTGTCCTGATAATTGAGTATCAGTTTTGCTTGTCGATTTATTTGCCAGTTGGGAATGTAGCTCTTTTAGGGATGACTCAAGCAATTGTATGCGTTTATTAATTTCCACATCATCGATTTGATTACTGTGTTTTGAGGGGCCAAACAAAGGTTGTCGATTTGGCTCAAGGTTAACTACTTGTTTGTTATAAGAAAAGTTAGGCGAAGACTTAAGCTTGCCCCATTCCATCAATTCCACATTCATTAAAATTGCCAAAGTTAGTAACACAATGGCTCCTGAAACCAAGAAAAACCGAAAAGAATTTTTTTTTAGCAACATAATGTAATCCCCATCTCAATAAATTTGTTAATTTGCTTATCCCTGCCCAGAGTTAATTTAGCTACAAACAATTTAATATAAACTAGAATTTCAAGTCTAATAGCGAACAATATTCACTTCTTGCTACTAACTTACTAAAACTGAGGCAATAATAATTCGCCTTCCTTGGCAAAATATTCATTTTTAAGCAGGATGAAAAAAGTTAATTTTCGTCAAGACGATAAGAAAATAACTCGGTTTTTGTGCCTGCACCCGCCGCGCTGGGAGGCAAAACAACAATCATGGTGTAGTAACCTTGCGAATAACTCAAAATGGGGTCGTGGGAAATAAACTTACTACAACCCGCACCACTGAAATCCCACTTAGAATTTACGTAAGAACTCGTCCCATAAGCACTATAACTATACAAGGAAGAATTAAACCCCGCAGGGCCCTTGCAATACCTCAAATAAGCTTCATTTGCACCTGTGACACTGAAAACTTCATCTTTGACTATTGGGCAAGAAATTACTGCAGAATTGGTTGTTGAATTATTGCGGACGCTTTTGCCGGTATATGAAATAATCGGCGGGCTTCCTACAAGGGAGCCTTGGCACATAGTAGCCGGATAAACTTTACCGTCTTCTGCATATACCGTTGACGCTGAAAGGAACATTAATGTAGCTATAGCCAACAATGCGCGACTCTTAATTATGAATAGTATATTCATTGCGATGTACTCCTTAAATAATTAGAAACAAAATCCGTCATTCAAATTCAGCCTGGAAATTATTTTAAAATACCAATTTGAATTGACTTAAAGCCTAACGATATTGAGGGCATATAGATGCATAATATTTCACAAAAAAAATATATAAAATTACATTTTCTATCAGTCAATTATAAGAAGGTTCCAGCGTTAAATATTTATAGGGTCCGCGATGCGGTAAGGTGCAATCCGTAGCGCCGTAAATACTGTTATCCAAGCCAAGCTAAATGAAGGTTTGGATTGAACGGTTGCTGTGATAAGACTGAATTTGAAAGGCGTTCGCTTGGCTTTTGATGAGCTTCAAACGCTTAAGTGCGTAACATGAGTTAATGCTCAAAAAATTATTTATCACTATTGCTGGCGTTGGACACACTTTGTGCCGGATGCCTTGTACTTGAATAATTCCAATATCGCCCTTCAGCCTTGCGCCATGATTCTATGTTTAACTGATTGTTGAAAGTAACCTGGATAGCGCCGTCGACTGAGCTGTTGAACCAATTGATTTTCAACCGTTGGTAACGCCCAAGAACTTCTTCATGGGGATGCCCGAATTGGTTTCGATAACCTGCCGGTATCAATATGGCGTCAGGTTGGATGGCGTTCAGAAATAAGGAGGTGGACGAGGTTTGGCTTCCGTGGTGAGGTGCAATTAAAACGTCGGACTTCAGTTTATCGCCATAAGTATCGACCAGCCATGATTCAGCCATCGCTTCTATATCTCCCGTCAATAATGCGGTACCTTGACTTGCCTGGATTTGCAGGACGCAAGAATTGTCGTTGTCCGATAAAAAATGATTTAGCCGGGGCGAAATGATGGAGAACCTGACGTTATCCCAAATCCAAGATTGCCCAGCCTTACATCGGATTGGGGTATATTGGCCCAATTGTTGCGGGACGCTGGTCAGAAGCTGTTCGGGCTGTATTTCCGCTATCAAAGAATCTACGCCGCCAATGTGGTCGTTATCGCCATGGCTGACGACTACGTTATCGATTTTATCAATCCCCTGGTGCTGCAAAAAAGGCACGAGGACACTTTGCCCCGCATCGCTGGTCGATGAAAATTTTGCCCCAGTATCGTAAATTAAGGCGTGACTGGCAGTTTGCACAACGGCGGATAAGCCTTGGCCAACATCCAGTAAGGTCATCTTGAATGCGCCGTGCGGTATTTTGCTGGTTCCAGTGAAGGTCAATGGGAACAACATAACTAACCCCAAGCTGCGCGCGGGCAGGCCTTTGGGTGCAAACAAAAGCAGCAAACCGGGTAATGCAAAGCCTAAAGCCCACCAGGAAGGTTGGGCATGGTTTACCGTCGATAGCGGCAGTTCCGCCATTTCGACTAATAACCACCATAGCCCTTGTAAGATAAGATCCACGACAAAAAATAGCTTTCCCGCCACTAACGGCGCTAAGAACATTACCAGCGTTGCCAGTAAGGCGAGCGGGACGACCACCAGGCTGATTATCGGTGCGGCGATTAGGTTTGCGATAGGTGAAACCAATGAAACCAGCTGGAAAAAGAAAAACAATAATGGCGCCAATCCTATCGAGGTTACCCAATTGACTGTAAGGCCGCCCTTGAGAAAGCTGGGCTTTCCTAAGCGTCCGGCGATTACATAAATAATTAAGCTGACAGCGATAAAAGACAGCCAAAATCCGGCTGATAAAACCACCAAGGGATCAACAAGCAAGACGGCCAGCAAGGCGACGGCGAGGACAAGATAAGGGCGGGTATTTCGCTGTTGGATTATGGCAATCATGGCGATAGCAACCATCAGCGCAGAACGCTGGGCGGGAACTGAAAAACCCGTTAAGCCTGCATAAAATAGCGCGATTCCCAGTGCCGCTACTGCTGCAACCCTTTGGGGCGACCATGCCAAAATACCTGTGCCAGCCCAGCATTTGACGACCAACAAATACACCAGCCCTGCAATTAAGCCGATATGGGAGCCTGAAATGACCATCAGATGGGTGGTGCCGGTCTTTCGGAAAATTTCCCATTGGTACGGTGAAAGGCTGTTGCCGTCACCGATGGTCAACGCCTTGATCATCGGCAGGCTTTTGCTGTGCGCGAGAATATCGTCTAGTTGCTCCGCGATATGTTGCCGCCACACTAACAGGCTTGTATTGGGGGGATGGGTAAGTATTAGTTTTGGCACTGGGGTGCTGCGGACATAACCGGTAGCGCCTATCCCTTCAACAAACAGCCAACGCTCATAATCAAAGCCCCCTGGGTTAAAAGTCCCATGAGGAGGTTTCAGCCTGACTGTAAATAGCCATTCTTGTCCTGCTTTAATGGCTTGATTTGGGTAATACCAAGTCAGCCTAAGCCTATCCGGCACAGTTTTTCTTGACTTCACCACCTTAAAATTAAATCGGACACGGTTTTCTTCAGGTTCGGGCAAATCTGCTACATAACCTTGAATTTCAATATCTTGGCCAGCCAATTGTTCAGGTAATCGATCATCGAGCCTGATCGTGGCAAAGGCAATAGCCCATAACACACCAACCATAAAAAAGAAGCCGCGCCAGTATCTTAACCGAGCTAAAATGCCCAATCCGATGAGGGTTGCTGGCAACCAGATGAGCCCAGGCAATTCAGTCAATTGCTGGGCCAGCAAGATACCGGCAAGAAAGGATAAAACCAGTGCGACCATCGGGCGGCTAATGTGTAAGCCGGAAATCTGGTAAACTTATAAGGTGAACCTTATATACAAAGCATAAAACCTTTATTTTCAACCAGCGTAAAGATGTCATCATGAACCAAAAAACCGTTAGCCTTATCGAACAATACTACACCGCTTTCAATAACGCGGATATGGATACTTTTCTGAACCTGTTAACCGATGATGTAATCCACGATATCAATCAAGGTAAGCGCGAAATTGGCAAAGAGGCGTTCAAACAGTTTATGGCGTGCATGAATTACAATTACAAGGAGCAACTGGTCGATATGGTGATTATGGCGACACCTGAAGGGAACCGTGCCGCTGCGGAATTTGTTGTTTTGGGTCAATACCTCCAATCTGACGAAGGCTTGCCTCCGGCAAAAGGCCAGAAATACCGTTTACCCGCTGGGGCTTTTTTCGAGATACGTGCCGGTAAAGTCGCCCGCATTACCAATTACTATAACTTGCAGGATTGGATTGCCCAGGTTAGCGGCTAGATTGGCGCTTATTTCAGGGGGAAGCCTTACGTAGAGGTGCATAATGAAATTAATTAACATCGCTATTATTGTTGGCTTAATCCTGTTTTATTTCGTCAATGCGGCATTGAAAGTTGATATTTTTAATTGGGAAATGCTCATTCACAGCGGCATACGGTTTTTTACGGGTTTCATTGTGATAGGAGTCGGTTATTTCTATGAACATAAATTCAAATTAAAGATTTCAATTTATTTGGTTTTAGGGCTGATCCTCGCCGATGACATAATGGATTACTTCAGAAATGTAAATAATTTTAGCGTTGAACTTATGCTTCATGGCATATACATGCTGCTTTGGGGTTCCTTGGTTGGCTATTTAACAATCCGATATGTCAAGCTTAAGGGCCGCGATCAGTTATGACCCCATTTATGCCCTGTTCTTGCCAGCCCCAGCCGATAGTTTTGGCTAAAACTATTTTATCAAGGATAAATAGGAAATGAGGTATTGGCAAACCAAGGCCTTAACGGAAATGACCCATAACGAATGGGAATCTTTGTGTGACGGTTGCGGCAAATGTTGCCTCCATAAGCTGGAAGATGAGACGTCAGGGGAAGTTTACTATACCAATGTCGCCTGCCGCCTGTTGAATCTGGGCACCTGTCGATGCGGCAATTACAAGGAACGTACACAGTTGGTGTCCGAATGCCTTGACCTTAAGCAACGCGATTTTGCTGATTTTGGTTGGTTGCCTTCGACCTGTGCTTATCGTCTAGTTTATCAAGGCGAAGACCTTCCCGGTTGGCATCCTTTGGTTTCCGGGAAGACCGCCAGTGTTGTTGATGCTGGCGTTTCTGTCGGAAGTTTTGCGATACCAGAATCGCAGGCCGATGACTTGGAAGATCATGTGATTGAGTGGTTGGAATAACGGAAAAAATAACGGTTCCGTTTGCCCGGTCACTGGTTTAATTCTATTTTTGAAGAGAGAACATATTGCAAAATCAGGATATTGAGCGTATAAAAACCCTTGTTCAAGAATTGCTTGATGAGGCTAAACAACAAGGCGCAACGGCAGCCGAAGCAGGGTTAAGCCAGGAAAACGGTTTGTCGGTGACGGCGCGTATGGGCGAAGTGGAAACGATTGAACATCACTGCGACCAAGGCTTAGGGATTACCGTCTATTTCGGCCAATGCAAGGGTTCCGCCAGCAGTACGGATATATCTTCGGATGCAATTAAGGAGACCGTAAGCGCCGCATGTAGTATCGCACGTTATACCAGTGAAGATAAGTTTGCCGGCTTGCCCGATAAGGAGTTGTTGGCGACGGAATTCCCGGATCTCGACCTCAACCATCCTTGGGGCTTAACCGCCGATGAAGCGATTGCTATGGCGATTGAATGCGA
The DNA here is from genome assembly GCA_964435245.1 of uncultured Methylomagnum sp. Taxonomy (GTDB): domain Bacteria; phylum Pseudomonadota; class Gammaproteobacteria; order Methylococcales; family Methylomonadaceae; genus Methyloglobulus. Next base: position 59,093 of record CAYSYU010000019.1, on the reverse strand, counting down.
GTCCGCGGCTTTGTCTTTCCACCCTTACATTTCCAATTCAGAAGGCGCGTCTGTCAATACACATCAGGGCATAAGGGTCATGGGGAATAGCCTTGGTTTCCTTCAAGGCAAAATTTCAACCCGCCATTCCTTGAGTTGTTCCGTCGTCGCACAACACGGCGACAGTATGCAGCGCGATTACTGGTACAGTGTTGCTAGGAAGGCCGATGCTTTGGAAGCAGCCGCGGCCATCGGCAAAAAAGCGGGCGAGCGCACGGTCAGGCGATTGGATGCTCGGCGCTTGTCGACTCGGCAATGCCCGGTGTTGTATTGTGCCGAAGTTGCTTCTGGCTTGTTGGGGTCGTTAGTGAATGCGGTTAGCGGCAGCAGCCTTTACCGTAAATCTACTTTCCTGCTCAATGCCTTGGATACCCAAATTTTCCCTGATTTTATCCATATCCACGAACAACCTTTTCTTAAAGGCGCTTTGGGCAGTGCGGCTTATGACGGCGAAGGCGTAGCGACCCAGTCCAGGGATATTGTCCGTGACGGTTTTTTGCGCGGTTATGTGTTAAGCACGTATTCCGCACGCAAATTAGGTATGAAAAGTACGGGTAATGCCAGTGGGGTACATAACCTGACAATCACGCCCGGGACCTATGACTTTGAAAGCATGCTGAAATTGATGGGTAATGGCTTGTTGGTGACCGAACTGATAGGGCAGGGCGTGAATATCATTAACGGCAATTATTCGCGGGGTGCGGCAGGATTCTGGGTAGAAAATGGGGAGGTTCAATATCCGGTTGAGGAAATTACCATCGCCGGTAACCTTAAGGACATGTACAAACATATCGTTGCTGTTGGCAATGATGTCGATTACCGCGGCAATATCCGCACGGGTTCGATTTTAATCGACCAGATGTCGATTGCCGGGGAATAAAATTAGCCTTAGCCACAAGGTTAAGGAGGCAAGGCCATATTTTAGTCTTGCGCCTTTGGCCTTGTGCCTGATTCAACAATATCCCTAATCAATTGCGGCCCCTGATAAATAAGGCCGCTATAGACCTGTACCAAACTGGCTCCGGCGGCAAACTTTTCCAGGGCGTCTTCGGCGCTTAGGATGCCACCTGCCGCTATAATCGGGATTTTGTCCTGCAATTCTGAAGACAAAACTTTAACAGCATCAGTGGACTTGTCTTTAAGCGGGGCACCGCTTAAGCCGCCGATTTCTTTTGCCAAAGGATGGCCTCCAACCCTATTCCGGGCAATGGTGGTGTTGGTGGCGATAACGCCGTCCATCTCGAATTCCAAGAGCAATTTCGCGATACGGCTGATATCTTCTGGCATAAGGTCAGGGGCTATTTTAATTGCCAGCGGCACATATTTGCCGTGTTGCTGTTGCAGTTTGAGATGTTCATTTTTTAGGGCGGCGACCAGTTTCCTGCTTTCGTCGCTTTCCTGTAATTGCCTCAAGTTCTGGGTGTTGGGCGAGGAGATGTTGATTGTAATATAACTGGCAAGCGGGTAGGCTTTGCGCAAGCCAATCAAATAATCGTCCACCGCCTTATCGATAGGCGTATCGAAATTCTTACCGATATTGATCCCTAGGATCCCTTTAAAATCGCATGCCTTAACCTGGTCGAGCGCATGGTCGATACCTAAGTTATTGAAACCTAATCGATTGATTATGGCTTGATGTTCGGGTAGCCGGAACAATCGCGGTTTAGGGTTGCCCGGCTGCGGCCTAGGCGTTACCGTGCCGATTTCGATAAAGCCAAACCCCAAAGCTGCCAGTGAATCAATGTAATCGCCATTTTTATCCAGGCCTGCCGCAAGGCCGACGGGGTTTTTGAAGCTTAGGCCCATTGCCTCGACAGGTTTGTTGCTTATCGATGGGTAAAGTAGATTGGATAATCCGGAAATATGGATTGCCTTTAATAGTTTGAGCGTAACGTGATGGGCGGTTTCCGCATCCAAGGAAAACAGGAAAGGGCGGATTAACGGGTAGATATTCATAATTAAAGTGTTGTTTTAGCTAATTTCTTCAAATCAACCTGTTCAGTCGATAAGGTTCGGGATCGACGGAAGTAGGGCGGCCTAGTATCAAGTCCGCCATCAATTGGGCAGAAGCCGGCGCCATCGCCAAACCATTCCTGAAATGACCGGCATTTATGCTTAAGTTACTGATTTCAGGATGTCTATCGATATAAGGGACGCCGTTTTGCGTGCCCGGCCTAATGCCTGACCAATGCTTGACTAATGGGAAGTTTTTCAGCGCGGGCAGCAACTTCAACGCGAAGTTGCTGATCTGGATTTTGGCTTCCTGAGTGGGGGTTTTGTCATACGTATCGCTTTCTACCGTGCTGCCGGCTAGGATATTTCCGTCCAGCCTTGGGATCAAGTAATGGTCGCCATCGAGCACTATATTCTGTAAGGTGTCCGGTCTGGCGGCGAATAACAACATTTGCCCTTTGACGGGAGTTATTTTTGGGTTGCTGTCCCTAAGCGTAGGGAAAAACTCCGCCATAAGCCCAGAGGCCCATGCGCCAGCAGTAATGATTAGCTCGTTGATGGGTAAGTTGCCTAGGCTGGTTTCAAGAAAATTTACCCGGTTGTTGCCGGTATTGATGGCAGTTAATTGGCAATTTTCAATCAACCTGACCCCATTTTGCAAAAGCTCCTGTTTTAATGATTTAACTAATCGGGGATTACGGATTTGGGCGATATGGGGAAGCCACAACGGGTTTATCGGTGTTGTATCCAACCCTTGCATCCTGCTGCCAGCTTCTTCAAAAACGATATGGTTCCGGTTGCACCAATCCTGGGCGGCGACAATATCGGGATTTTGTGTAATCAATAATCCGCAAGGGTTCCATTCAGGGCTGATGCCGGTTTCTTCGGTCAGTTGGACGGCCAGGCCGGGATATAAGGCCAAACTTTCTTTTACTAATTGGGTGATGGCTTGATCCTGCCGCCAAGGGTAAAGCGGCAACAAAATGCCGCCCCCCGCCCACGAAGATTCACTTCCCATTTGCCCTTTGTCGATAACCGTAACTGTGGCGCCTGCCTTATAAAATTCACGGGCTGTTAAAAAGCCAATAATGCCGCCACCTAGCAGGGTGATGTCTGAAAATGCTGTCATGGGCCTAAAAGAAATTAGAAGGAATTGTCTTGTTGGTGCGGCTATTTTCAATTAATCTTTAGCGGAACGCAAAAAGAACGGAAATTTAACCATAGAATGCTCAGGACGTGGTTTTTTTCGCAATTTTTGTTGTTTTTAGCTAACAATACAACAAAATATTTAACAATGTTTTATAAATAATTGATTTATAATAATAATTTAATATTAAAAAAAATGTACAAAAACTTGTAGAGATTCCTGTTTGCTGCTAACATTAGTTTTGTGGGAAATATTTGTTGTGTTGAAGCAAATTTTTGTAAAATAACAACCTCATGAGGGGGAGACAATGATGAACAAATCTAAACTGATACTTGGCATTGCCACAGCGACTTTAACTGTTGCAGGCGCTTTGGTATCACAACAAGCGGTTGCGGGAACACGGGCCCAACACCACGCGGAAGTAGCGGCTATGGCCAGTAAAGTCGACGTTTTGGAGGCACAACTCCGCGCAATGCAAGACGAAATGGCAAGCATAAGGGCTACGGCAGGCCAAAACCCTGATTCCGCCAAGGTGCAAGAATTGGATACCTGGATGCAAGAATCAAAAGCTAAACCCGCCAAGGTCGTGCACGATAACATGATCTTCTTCCGTGGCGGTTATGCCCGTAATGACAGCAAAAGAAATGACCTTTTAACAGGAAACCAGTTTGCGGGTAATGCACTGGGTGGCGACCGGTCCAAAAAAGACGGCTGGTATGTTGGCGCTGGCTTTGATTTCGGCTTGACAGATAATGTCTGGGGCTTGATGGCCGACACTGAGGTTGATGCCGAATTGATGTTTGAGTATAAAAATTTCGGCGCTAAGGGATTCAAAAATGCTGCCGTATCAAGTGCCCTTAAAGCACAACCAGGCGGCGCTGTAAACAATAACCCTGCATGTACGCTTATTAATTTGGCTGCCAACGGTGGTACAGGTGGTGCCGTTACTGGGGCAGCCGGTACAGGTGCTTGTGACAGTGTTACTGTTAGCCAATTCAGCTTAACCGCCGCTCCAAAAATTAAATTCTTGAAAGGCAGTAAATTCAGGCCTTGGCTTATCCCAATCGGCTTGGGCTTGCACGTTATCAGCCCTCCATCTAACGGCGTAACCGTACTTAACCCAGGCATGATGTTTGGCGCAGGTGCTGAGTATGCCATATGGAAAGACATCAAAATCGGTACCGATGTCCGTTACCACCTGACAGGAAGAAGTGTTGACGGTGTCAATACTGACGGCTTAACAGCTGGCGGCTATTTAGGTATAGGGTTCTAGGGAAATCGCTTACGATAAGGATTTTGTAAGATAAGGATATAAACAGAGGAGGGCTTAATGCCCTCCTTTTTTTTGGTTAAAATTTACCGTGCTGATTTCAAGCTGATAAATCCTATTTTTAAAACCGATTATGGCTGGTTAAGGTTTTCCGTATAATATTAAACCAACACTATCATTGGGTTATATCGATTAGGCTACAAACAAAACCATTCACCAGTGATTTGATAGACAATAGTTAAACTTAAACAAACGCAGCCGACAAACACCAATAAGCATGAAAACTCTCTACCCAGAAATAAATCCTTATGAAAAATTTTTTCTGGACACCGGCAGTAAGCATTCGGTCTATGTCGAGCTAAGCGGTAATCCAATTGGGATTCCTGTCGTGTTTTTGCATGGCGGCCCTTGCTCAGGGACTAAGCCCGACCACCGGCGTTTTTTTAACCCAGGCCGTTATCAGATTATATTATTCGACCAACGCGGTTGCGGCCAATCGTTGCCGTTTGGCGAACTGGAAAATAACACAACCCAGGATTTGATAGCTGACATGGAGCGTATCCGAAATCATCTAGCCATCGATAAATGGTTGGTATTCGGCGGATCTTGGGGGGCTGCGCTGGCATTGCTCTACTCCCAACACCATAGGGATAAAGTGCTTGGCTTAATTGTCCGGGGTGTTTTTTTGGCGCGACAGCAAGATATGGACTGGTTTATTGTGATGGGTGCGAATAAAATCTATCCCGAACAATGGCAACGGTTGTCTGAATGTGTCCCTGCTTCGGATAGAGACCAACTTGTCGACGTTTTATGGAACGCCATTAACAGTGGCGACGAAGTTGCCAGGGCAAAGGTTGCAAGGGAGTGGCAGGCATGGAACGGGCAACTGGCGATGGGAAAAGCGTATCAGCCGCAAACACCGGATACGCCCGTGTACGAGGAACAGGTTAAGCAAGTCCGTATGGAACTGCATTACGCCTATCATCACTATTTTATTAAAGATAACCAAATTTTGGATAACTGCGGCTTATTGACGCATATCCCAACAACCATTATTCATGGCCGTTATGATTTGGTTTGCCCTATGGAATCGGGAAGGGGCCTCCATCAAGCGCTTCCTGACGCGGAATATATCGTTTTGCCGAATGCAGGGCATGTAGCACAGCACGAAGAAATGGTTGATGCATTGGTAAGCGCAACAGACCGCTTTGCCGGGCAGCTTACACAATGAAACAAAAAAAACGTTTGATTATTGCCATAACCGGCGCAACCGGCGCCATTTATGGCGTTAGGATGCTACAAATTTTAAAGGCGCAGGAAGATTGGGAGACGCATTTTATTATCTCTGATGCAGGTGTAATTAGCCTGAAACATGAGATGGACATGAAAAGGTCGGAACTGGCGGCTTTGGCCGATGTGACCCATAGTATCAATGAGATAGCCGCTAGTGTTGCCAGTGGCGGGTTTAAAACGGAAGGTATGGTTATCGCGCCGTGCTCAATGAAAACGTTGTCGGCGGTTGCCCATGGGTTCGGCGATAATTTGATTTCCCGTGCGGCAGATGTTGTGCTCAAGGAGCGCCGCCGTTTGGTGTTAATGCCAAGGGAAACGCCGCTTAACCTGATCCATATCAGGAATATGGCGGCTGTTGCCGAAGCTGGCGGCATTGTTTTCCCGCCCATGCCTGCCTTTTATAACAAGGCCGATTCGTTATCTACGATGGTCGATGAAACCGTCGGCAGGGTGTTGGCTATGTTTGGGGCGGATGTCGAAGGTTTGTTCCGGCCTTGGACAGGGATGTAGGGTAACGATTATTATTTGCCGAAAAGAATATAACCCAAGTAGCCCAACACGCTAAGCATCAGCAGGGTCGTTAGGGCTAACACAATAGTATATTTCCTATCGACGGTAGCATACTTTTTTTCTATGTCCGCTAAACGGTGATCAAATTCAGGATAGTAGTCGTCTTCAGGGGCTTTATTTTTTTGGGCGACTGCGGAAGGGACAAAATCAAAATCTTCTTCCAACTCTTTGAGGAAAGCATTAAAGCGCTCTTCCAGTTCTAAGATTTGAGCATCCAACTGCTGGCTCATTTTGTCTTTTTTATCGTCTACCATTGCGTACCAAACCTAAGATTTATGTCGATGCGCCATGTTTATGGTAAATTTACCCGTAAATAACGCCCCCGTAACCGCAAATAATTATAGTACTAATCTATGTTTTGTCTGTAGGGTTTCAAAAAAAATAGTTAGGGATAGTCCCTAGTTATTGGATTCATTTCACGTATTCTCTAGTGGGAGGCAACCTGACGGGTTCTATAATTGGCAAAGCCGATTACATTCTTGTGGTAGCGGCATCTGCCCGTATGCTTGTACAAGCTGCAAACAAGGCTGGTTTCAAACCGCTGGCGATCGACCTTTGGGGAGACCAAGATACGCGGTCTTATGCGGTGAAAACCCAACAAGTCCCCTCTTTGGCGGAACAGTACCTGCTTCCTGCGATTGAAAACCTTATCAGTAAATACCCTGTTAAATCGATTTGTTATGGCGGCGGTTTCGAATCATATATCAATAGTTTACGGAGCGTTGGTTCTAGGCTGGCATTAGCCGGAAACCAGCCTGAAGTCTTTGCTAGGCTCCATGATAAACCGGCATTTTTCTCGCTGTTGCAATCTCTCCAGATCCCTTATCCTGAAGTTTCATTCTGTTTGCCCAACCAAAGTGAAGGCTGGTTGCTCAAGCCTATTTACGGGCAAGGCGGAATTGGCATTAAAAGGTTTCAGCTCGACGACAGCATAGTGCCTTCGGTTTATTGGCAAAAATATAAAGAAGGTGTGCCGCATTCTGTGCTATTTCTTGCCGATGGCAAACGCAGTCAAGTGATAGGATTTAACCGGCAATGGACAGTGCCGTTATCGGAGAAAGATGAATTTATTTTTTCAGGTATCATCAACAGCACTTCACTATCGGATGGACAAAAAAATCAGGTACGCGTTTGGCTTGACTGCCTTGTTCCTAAGTTAACGCTCAAAGGATTGAATTCACTTGATTTTATCCAATCAGGAGCGACCAGTTTTGTTTTGGAGATCAATCCAAGGCCGCCAGCCAGTATGCAGTTATACGATGCCGATTTATTCATCCGTCATATCGAGGCATGCCAAGGCCAATTATCCGACTGCAAAATTAGTCAAGATGGCTACACCGCATATCAAATAGTATACGCCAAGCAAAATACCCTTATCCGAAATGGCATAAAATGGCCTGAAGGTGCTGCGGATATACCGCAACCAAATACCTTAATTGGCGCTGGCCAGCCGATTTGCAGTATTATTGCGCGTGGAACAGGGCCGCAAGAAGCCCTGGAACGATTACAAGAAAAACAAAAGATTATCACTAACCAATTAGACAGGTTTTAAACTTATGGAATATGCCGTCAGCGTTAATAAATTAACTCAACCTCTCGTTAAATACCTCCTCGATAATGCTACCCCCTTACGGATAGGCGTTGAGCAATTGAAGAACGGCTGCACGGTTATTGATGCCGGGATTAAGGCCTTGGGAGGGCTGGAAGCCGGAAGGATTATCGCCGAAATTTGTATGGGTGGATTGGGCAAGGTGTCGATCAGCCAACGGGCTTACACTGCGAATTGGCCATTATCGGTCAATGTTTATTCCTATAATCCCGTAGTTAGTTGCCTGGGTAGCCAGTATGCCGGTTGGAGTTTGTCCCACGAGAAATATTATGCCCTGGGTTCCGGCCCGGCGCGCGCCATGGCAACAAAAATAAAGGATGGCAAGAAAGAGCCGGTTGAAGAGTTGTATAAAGAATTGGCCTATCAAGATGTTGCCGATACGGCTGCCTTAGTGATCGAAAACGATGCGATCCCGCCGGTGGAAATTATCGAAAAGGTTGCGTCCGCTTGCAATATCCCGCCCTCTAAATTAACGATTATCGTCACGCCGACCAGCAGTTTGGCTGGCGGCGTACAAGTGGTTTCCCGGGTTCTGGAAGTGGCTATGCACAAGGCTCACGCGCTGCATTTTCCTTTAGAAAACATCATCGACGGCAGCGGCAGTGCACCGATTTGCCCACCGCATCCTAAATTTGTCAATGCAATGGGGCGAACCAATGATGCCATCCTCTTTGCCGGGCAAGTGCATTTGTTTGTCAAAGGCAGCGATGAAGCGGCTAAGAAATTGGCAGACGACTTGCCGAGTTCGACCTCCAAAGATTACGGCAAACCTTTTGCTGAGATTTTTAAGCAATACGAATACGATTTTTTCAAGATTGACGCCATGTTATTCAGCCCTGCTTCGGTGATAGTGACAGTGATAGATTCTGGAAATAGTTTCCGTGCTGGCAAGTTGGACAATGCCTTATTGGATCAATCGTTTGGGGCTTAACTAAGGGCTTTCTTCGGCAAATGCGGAACATAAGTATGTATCCATGCGCAGGCAGGGCGTTGCGGCTTGTTTTTATGTTTTAAAATCTAGCATAAGGATGGTTGTGGGACATATAGTAATTTTTACCGATGATCCGGGTTGGCATGGTAAAGAGCTAAGCCAAGCCTTTGCCAGATTAGGTTACAGCAGCCATTTTGTTTCCTTAACAGAATGTAGGCTGAATATTGAACCGGGCCAAATCCCGGTCACCATCCCAGGTTATGAACAGGTGTTGCCCGACGCCGTATTTGTCAGGGGCGTACCCGGCGGTTCGTTGGAAGAAGTTGTCCTATATTTGGATATCCTCCATGCCTTAAAGCTATTGAACATTCCGGTTTACAACGACGGGCGCGCCATTGAGCGCAGTGTAGATAAGGCGATGACCAGTTTTCTTTTGCACCATTCAAGGTTGCCGACACCGTTGACTTGGGTGTTAAGGAATCGTGCCGACGCCCTCTCGATTGCCGAAAATGAACTAAAAAATGGGCATTTGCTGATTACCAAGCCTTTATTTGGGTCACAAGGGGAAGGTATACGCCGTATTGAAAAAATGACCGACCTGTTTTGGCTGACACCCAGTAAGGGCGTATATTATCTGCAACAGTTTGTACATAGCTGCGGTGAGGGGTTTTCCGATTATCGGGTATTTGTAATAAACGGCCGTGCCGTAGCCATCATGCAACGTCGCGGAAAATCCTGGCTAAACAACGTGGCCCGCGGAGCGGCTTGTATAGCGATAGACTTGGATCCTGTCTGTGCCGACTTGGCGGTCAATGCGGCGAACGCCCTGGCTATGGATTATGCGGGCGTTGATCTCATCCTTGACAAGGCGGGGCAATACACAATCATCGAAGTGAACAGCATTCCTGCCTGGAAAGGGCTGGAAAGCGTATCCCACGCCAGCATAGCATCGTTATTGGCGGAAGATTTGGTCAACCGTTACCTTGATCGCAATCTTCCTGGAACCATGTCCGCGGTTTCATGATAGGGCAACAGAAATTATGCGATCTATATCGGCAAGCCTGTGAAATTGAGCTACAGGCATTTAAGCCCGGAAATGTCAGCGTCCATGCCGATGGCCACGGCATGTCCGTAAGCGATTTTCGTACTAGCGCCGAAGTGAGTTCACAACCGATCTGCAATCCCCTTTACAGCTTGGGGGAAAAAATTTTCTATGCCATTAAGGTAACTCGTGAAGCGGTAGGTTGTAACACTAACTTAGGTATCATATTATTGTGCGCGCCAATAATTCAGGCGGTTACGGTTGCATGCCATGAAAAGTTGACATTAAGGCAAGCATTAAGCCAAGTGCTTGCAAGCACTACTTTAACCGATGCGGATTGGGTGTTTAAGGCAATTGCCTTGGCGGCTCCCGGAGGGTTGGGGGAATCGTCCGAACAGGACGTGCATAAACCACCTTCAGTCACGCTGACTCAGGCGATGCAAATCGCCAGCGACAAAGACCGGGTGGCGCGGCAATATGCCGGCGGTTACAAAGATATTTTCGATTTTGCCGTTTTAAGGTACAATGCGTGGCTAAGTCAGTGGAGCGACAAAAATTGGGCGGCAGTCTTCGTATATGCGGAGTTGTTAAGCCAATTTCCCGATAGTCATATCGAAAGAAAACATGGGAAGAAATACACAGAATGGGTTGCTGTAAGGATGCGGCAATTTCTTGAGGAGTTTGGTCAAGCATCTGACCCAAGGCAATCAATGCAAACGCTTTTTTGCCTGGATTCAGAGTTTAAATCAAAAGGTGTTAATCCTGGTACTACAGCTGATATGACTGTAGCGACTATATTGTTGGTACTTATCGAGGAATGTCTTATAGCCAGTATAAATACTGACATGTCTTCAGCAAGAATTTAAACAAAAAGTAAGTAATTCTTTTTCACAATCCTTCAGAGGGGAAAATAAGCATGACGAAAATTCATAGTATGTGTGTTGGCGAGTCTTTAGTGGGTGACGGAAACGAAGTGGCCCACATCGATTTAATCATCGGGCCACGCGGTTCTGCAGCCGAAACTGCTTTTGCAAACTGCTTGACCAATAACAAAGACGGTTTTTCCAGCCTTTTGGCTGTGGTTGCTCCTAACTTGATGGTTAAGCCAGCGACTGTCATGTTCAACAAAGTTACAATTAAGGGCGCTAAACAAGCTGTACAAATGTTTGGCCCAGCTCAGCGCGGTGTCGCCATGGCTGTGGCGGATTGCGTAGAAGACGGCACAATTCCTGCCAACGAAGCGGATGATTTGTTCATTGCAGTGGGCGTATTTATTCATTGGAACGCTGACGACGACGCTAAAATCCAAAAATTCAACTACGATGCGACTAAAGAAGCATTGAAGCGCGCTGTGGCCGGTTCGCCAACTGCGGCTGAAGTCGTAAAAGGCAAAGCAAGTGCAAAACATCCGTTTGCGCCTAACTAAGCAATAAGTTTAAGCAAAGTTGTTGAAAATACCCCGCTTCGTCGGGGTATTTTTTTGTTCAGCCGTTTGCGGTATTGTCGGGCTTGATTTTGCCGTTATGCAGCGCGGTTGCCACCAGCGCTTGCTTTACCCCAATTTGTTCCAATGGCCGCAAGTCTTCAGCATCCCTGATCCCTCCCGCCGCAATGATATTGTACTGAGGGAATTGCTTGCGATAAGTGCTTAACTTATCCATGTCGGGGCCTTGACCGCTGCCGACCCTGGGCAAACTCATAATAATAATATTGTCCGGCCATAAAGACTGGCTTGCAAACAAGCTGCTTGCACCCAGTTCGCCTTTCAACGAATGGTCCAGGGAAAGGATAAAGTTTTTGTTATATTTTTCGATTTCAGTAACATTTTCATTGTGGAAAGATTCTGTGCCCAGCACAGGAATAAAATTTTTGCGGGCCAGTAAATCGTCATTGCAGATAGGGTGACCGCCGTCAATCCAAAATGCGATTTTCGTAAATTCCGCCAATATTTCGGCCAATAATTCCGCATGATTGCCTTGTCCGGCAATTGCGTTAAGGTCGGCAATATACATGGTTGGAAAAGGGTAAAGTTCCAAAAACGCATTGATAACATTATAGATATCCGAGGAACCGCAAAGCGCTGACTTTATCGGTGCATAATCACTGCGGTTTCCTTGTTTTGCATGGACGACGATCCCATCTTTGAGGTCGATGACTGGGATTATTTGCATGTTTGGCTGAAACCCGTAATACCGTCGTGTGATGATAAAATAATGTCCATGAATAAGTTAAAGATCCTGGTTTTTGAATACATCACTGGCGGCGGTTTGAATAAGTCCGAGCTTCCGGAATCCTTGGCTAAGGAAGGGTTGTTGATGTTGAGGTCATTGGTCGACGGCCTAACCAGGATAGGTAACCTAGGGCTAACAATCATGCTCGACCACCGTATGAAGGAAAGTTTAGCTGGCAGCCTAAATAATATCCATATTATTAATCCTACCCAGGATTGCCAACAAGAATTTACCCGTTTACTCGACACTTGTGACGCGGCTTGGCCGATAGCGCCGGAAAGCGAGGGAATATTACACAGCCTATGCCGAACGGTTGAAGAATCAGGCAAGTGTTTGCTCGTTTCTCGCTCGTATGCTGTTGCTGTGACTGGCGATAAATGGCAAACCTATACCCAATTAAGCCATAGTCCAATAGGAACAATTCCAACGCAAAGCTTGGTGGATTTTGATTGGTCGCCGGGCGAATGGATGTTAAAGCCTGTGGATGGCGTGGGCTGTGAAGACAGTTACCTTATTGGCGACCATGAGGATTTTATTGCCCGAACTGCCAAGCTCGATAAAGCTAAATACATCATCCAACCCCATATCCCAGGGGGAAAAACCAGTTTATCCTGTTTGTTTAAAGAGGGTAGGGGGTGGCTGTTGTGCGCCAATCGCCAGCATTTTGGGCTTATCAATAAGCAATACCGTTTGCTTGGGATTGACGTCAATTTTACTTTCGATACGAAGAGGTACCTAGGCTTGGTGGAAGCAATAGCGGGGACTATGGCGGGATTATGGGGCTATGTGGGCATTGACCTGATAGAAAGGGACGGCCAAATTTTTGTCTTGGAAATCAATCCCCGCCTGACGACCTCATATGCGGGCATCGATAAGGCGCTTGGGATAAATTGCGCTAAAGCAGTTGTGGAATTATTGGCAGGTGACCCGCAGCTAGCGCCAAGCCGTAACCAACCTGTCCATATCCGAATTACAGGCGAGAAACATGTTGTCAGCTAACATCATGGGTTGGGATATCGGCGGTGCGCATATCAAGGCGGCGATCATTAAGTCCCCGTCCGAAATTGTAGGGGTCTACCAGCTTCCCTGCCAGTTATGGAAAGGGATTGATAAGCTACATGAAGCAGCACAAAAGCTATTGGCGGAAGTGGAATTGCCCATAGACTGCCATGTACTGACTATGACCGGCGAACTGGTGGACTTGTTTGCGGACAGGGACGATGGGGTCAAGCAAATCCTTGCGGCGATGGGTAGCCTTCTGCCCGACAATAAGGTATTCGTTTATGCCGGAACTGATGGCTTAGTCGATATGGTTCAAGTAAGAACCGGGCATTACTTAAATATCGCTTCAGCCAACTGGCTGGCGAGTGCGACCTACACGGCGCAACAAGTTGGCGGCGGGCTTTTCGTGGATATCGGCAGCACAACGACCGATATCCTGCTGCTGCAAAACAATCAGGTAACGGTGGCCGGTTATACCGATTACGAACGCTTACATAGCGAAGAGCTGGTTTATACAGGGATTGTACGGACTCCTGTCATGGCTATCGGCCAATCGGCGCAATTTGAAGGCAAGGAGGTCGGCTTGATGGCGGAGTATTTTGCGACCATGGCCGATGTTTACCGAGTGACCGGGGAACTTAACGAATTGCACGACCAATGCGAGACCGCCGACGGTGCAGAAAAAACCTTGTCTGCGAGTGCAAAACGTTTGGCTAGGATGATTGGCCTTGATTATCACGAAGATGAACTGCCCCGCTGGAAGGAATTTGCCGATAACCTTCGCAGCCAGCAGGTCAAAAGAATTCAAGATGCCTGTGTCAGGCAAATGGGCCGTAGCCAAGCGACTATAAAAGGGCCGTTGATCGGCGCGGGCGTAGGCCGTTTTCTGGTTAAAGGGATTGCCGCTAATTTAGGCTTGGATTATCTGGATTTCACCGATCTTTTGTTAAGTTCTGGTAACCAACATGTTGCTTATACCGCCGCCGATTGCGCAGCCGCAGCGTCTGTGGCTTGCTTAAAAGGAAATGATGAAAGCCCAACGCATTAAAAACTGGCTAATACCATTTTTTTGCCTGATCCACATGGCGGCGATATCCTGGTGGACATTGCCGCATAGTTTCGGCGGCATGGTGGTTGCCGAAAAAAACGATAACGGCTTTGAAACCAAGCTGTTTAAGGGCATGATGTTGGTTGATAAGCCAACAATAACAACCTTTTTGGAAAACTATATCGATGCCACGGGCAGCCAGCAATATTGGGATTTTTTTGCGCCGCAAAGCCCTAAATACCATCAATACCTGTCCGTTTGCCAGACGATAATCGCTGATCCAGGACAAGGGGAAATTAGCTGCAAGGATAAGCCTTCATTCAGCAACCTCGATGACGGTTTGGAAAACAGCGGTGATTTGTTTAAAGTCTTCGGTAGCGGCCGAAGCCGACTTTACCGTTTGACCGAAAACTTGGTCAAGTTGGAAGAACCTGAATTGCTCAACGCTTTTACCCGATATTTTCACGCATCGGAGCAAGGTAAGCTTCAAGCTAAGGTTGGTTATCATTTAATCCTGCACCAGTTTGAATTGCACCCCGAACTTAAAGCCTTGGCCAAAGCCGGTTACCGGATGGATAAGGTTTTGTTGGTTTTTCCCTGATGCAATCGGCTTGGGACAGGCTTTGGTTTGGATTGATTGACGCACGTCAATATGCCGCGCTGCGCATCGCTTTCGGCGGCTTATCGCTTGTTTATTTTCTTGGCCTGTTGCCTTATGTGGAAACCCAATTCAGGGGCGCGGGCTGGTTGGGTGAACTTCGCCAAATAGCCGAGCAAAACGGCGGAAGCTGGTCCATATTTTTCATCCCAATGGGAAAACATGACGTCATACTGGCCTATGCGATTGTCGTGTTGGGGATAGTGTCGGCAATCTTGATGACAATAGGTTGGCATAGCCGCTTGGTTGCCTGCATCACATGGTTGGTTTGGGTTTCCTTGTGGAACCGCAATCCTTTATTGCTCGACGGCGACGATGCCGTGCTGAAAGTCCTATGCTTTTACCTGATGCTGTCGCCTTGCGGAAATGCTTGGTCCCTGGACGCTTATCTCCACACTAAACCGAAGCAAGTTGTCGTTTGGCCCTTACGTTTGGTGCAATTCCAAATTGCCTTGATCTATTTCGTCTCAGGATGGGTCAAGTTCCGCAGCCAGGAATGGCTGGATGGGACGATCCTGCATTATGTAGTGGTTCATCCCCATTATTCCCGTTGGGACGGTTGGCCGCTATTGGATTACCCGACGGTCACGCCCTTCCTATCCGGGCTTGCCTGGACCGTCCGCTGGTGGGAATTGCTGTTTCCGGTGCTGCTGCTAAACCCTTACACCCGTAAGTTAAGCCTGATCATCGGCATCCTCTTCCATGTCGGCTTGCTACTGACCATGAATTTGCGCTGGTTTGCGGTCATCATGCCTTTGCTTTATTTGGCGCTGATTCCTAATGGCTGTTTTCTTCGTTTTCAGAAATGGTTTTCTTCTGACTTTAGATTAAAGTTTGCCAAGACTCATAAGTAGATAAGCCATATCAATACAATAATGGTTATTTTTAGCCATAAATCAAAGGAGTTACGCATCCTGAATTGAAAATGTTGGTGCTGTCGTTTTTGTTTGTGGCTTATGTCTTGTTGCCCTATACTGTTCGCAGTAAATCAGATACCTAGATGAATTTATGGGAAATATACGACAAATCAGATTTTTTATACGACATCAGTTGTCGTATATATTACGTTGAATCGACATCCCCGACAGACCGAGGAAATTTGAGTTTTGACTACCCGATGAAAAAATGTTAATAAAACGTCAGTGATGTTTTCGCATAACTGAGTTCATGACGAACAACATCAAAGACGTTTTGGATATATTTAGGATTTTCATCGCTGCGACCAAGGCCAAATTACCCTTTAGGAAGTGCAGGGATGACGTTCAACGTCCATCCAAGCGTACACATCAACTGTGAAAATAAAAAACTTATGCTAAAACTGAAAACATTAGTGTTATATCAGGCAACGCCGATTGTTGATGTGACGCTTAATTTTATTAGTTAGCCATCAAATAATCGAGGAACACTAAAATGAATAATCCCGCCTCAGATTCAATCAATGAACCAATCCAAATTATTTTAACAAGGCTAGAGTATGAGCATAAGCTGGCTATGCGTGGTCTTGTTGGCGTATTAACTTCTGCAGTAATAGGCTTGTTTATCGTTGGTGCAATCGTGGTGCTCGCAATGCTGCTCCCAATTTACGAACAGAAAGCAACGATTCAGCTAACAGGAGGGGAGTTCGTCGTTATCGTAGTCGCGTTCCTTATAAGTATTGCTGGAAATGTCTTTTTGTATGGATCCTTCGTGTACAAACGCCTTGCAAAAGTCGAAGCGGATTTGAAGGAAAAACGTGGGTCAGTTGCTGTCAATTAGAATGCCGTGTCGATACAGAATAAACAGATTCAGTCTTACAATCATGGACAGCCTAACATGGCAGTCAAAGGGACGCGCCGACCGTTGGTGGTTGTTAACCTTGGTTGTTTTTTAGGGTTCGCTGGCTTTATTAATCTTTGCCAACCGGTGCGCCTCTTACTTTTACGTTAGGCAGATGTTATCCATGACCCAATTGAAATCGGAGACGACAGGGACTTTTGATGAAAGTAAAGTGGGTATTCTTAGTGGTATTTCCTTAAACTAGTATCGTTTTTTTGAACATATGGAGAGGCGAATGGAAGTTAAAGTTCTTTCAAATGATCCCGAGTTAATCCAGGCCCTTGAGGGCTATAAACAAACTCACCCGAGAACTGAGGAAGAAAAGGGAAGTCTCCAAATTGGAGAACCCTCGCGCATACCTGGCGCTGTAGAAAGTTGGTTCGAGATAGTAGCATTATTGGGAGTTCCTACTGTACCACTGGCGGTAGCATCAGGTGTTCTGGCGAACTGGATTAGTTCGGGATTTAAGCGCAAAAGTTCGACAACTTCCAATTTACATATTACCTTCAGAAATGGATCGAAAGAGGTCGAAATCGAGATCAAAGCAGCAGACATGCCGACCTTGCAATCATTAGTTGAAAATGCGATTCAGCAATGTCAATAACTGCACAAGAGCTTGCTTCAATAATTGAACGAGCCTCAGTTGGCGCGACTCCTAATGAAGAGAATCTATCACGAAATGTGGCTAATGAAATTCGACGTGCCGGACAAGACGCGACTAAAGAAAGCGAAAGTTCTAGGTCGCTTCAGTCAATGATTGATGCGTCTTCAGAAGAACTCGGCCCAAGAGCCATTTCTCAACTAAGCATGGCGCATATCTATGGATACGAGTCTTCCTATATTAATGCGATACCGGATATCAGCGTTGAGCAAAAAATCATTGTTTTTGATGGTCTAAAACACCTAATTTATTATCACATTGCTCTCGTCAAAGTGCTTGATCGACTTATAAAACACCGCGATACCGCGAAATACTCACTCCCGAATGGTGAGGTAATATCAGAAAGCTTGGCGTTCTCTCTAGCTGGGTACTCGATACTCTCTGATTTCCAAGAAACTCGCCAAATTCCTATAGCGATAAACGATATACTGGGTGAGCGGGTTCAAGGCGAATTATTAGCGGCTTTCCGTGGAGCTTTGTGTTTTGTTCTATTACACGAGTTAGCTCATATTGAACTTGGTCATCTGTCAACTAAGAGGTTAAGATCCGAGCGATTTCAGCCTGCACTGCTTGAATCCGAAACATTGAACCGATGGCAGGAGGAGGAGATGGAGGCTGACTTGTATGCTTGGCAGCTCATCCAACCAGAAACTCGACACCTGTTTGTGCCAAGCATTATTTTTTTCATCGGTGCATATGCATTCATCGAAGTATTCAGCGGCCCTTTAGCTAAGGCCTATCCACTCGCAATAAATCGTCTGTCTAATCTGCTTTCTCACACTGATATGGCGGCCAATGACAGGAATATCGCAGTCTCTTGGGTGGAGCAGCAAGCAAATACTTTCCGTAGTCTATGCCATGAGCGGAATCAGCGCGGCGGTTCAATTCGGGATCGCATTAAGGAGTCAATGCCGGTTAAAACAGCATATAAAATCATTGACGATATTAAGCGTACTGTTGCTGTTGAATGCGGAAATCTTGATGCCGATCCAACTTACGAATAAATCAAGGATGCACAGGTTTTTTGCCCGCAACAGCAAGTTGCCGAATATCAAGCCTAACATTACGCTCAAGCGGGACGCGCCTTATCGGGGCAGTTTTGGAGGTTTGTTGTTTTTCCGGCTTCGGTGGCTTCGCCAACCTTTCGTGGAAGGCGCGCCCCTTAGCTTTACGTTAGGTCTATTTTTTGAAGAGCATAGTTATGAGTATTTCTCAGATTGGCCTTGTCCTCGACATCATTGCAGCCCTGATACTTGGATTTGAATCGTGGATAAAGCTACGCACGATTGGTTCTGACTCAATACTTGTAGGTCATGGTGAAATTGGGGCTTTCTGGCGATTCCTTTTTCTTCTAGGTTACCCTTTGTTGATCCTCGGTTTTGTTTTTCAGTTCTTGGGTTCGACCTAACAAGTAAGACGGTTTCGCGCTAGCAAACCGTCAAAAACTGAGTTGATAAGGTCGATTGTTACACGGATTTTTGAGCCCTTAGCCTGGGTTGGAGCGTTAGCAAGGCCATAAGATGCGTAAATTATAGGATGTCGCCGACGCTAGGAGGCGCATCGCTCGCGTCATTTTTCGTATTCCCACACTCCCACGTCAGCAATTGCCTTTTTTGGCTTGGCCGGGCGGGCAAAAGTGGCCGTTGCCGGGTGCTACCGGAGCGACCTGTCTATGCGGATCAACGACAACCGAGCCAGCAGGCGTATAAACCGCGCAACCGGTGTAGAAGACGGCAATAAGAGGAATAACGAATGTTTTTTTCATACAGTTCACTTTAATCTTTTCTATGTTAATTAGCATTTTTTAGGTGTGTATCAATTCACGGTTAATCCGTAAGACGGTTTCGCGCTAGCAAACCGTCAAAAACTGAGTTGATAAGGTCGATTGTTACACGGATTTTTGAGCCCTTAGCCTGGGTTGGAGCGTTAGCGGAAAACCAGCAATTTCCCGCATAAACGCTCCCAAGTTAGCGCCCACATCGTATGTAAGGATATGTTTTTCCGATTAAACGGAAGCAATATTTTTGCCTACCCTACGAAAATCACTCGCCAACCTTAACCAACCAACCTCCAGCGCCGCCATTGCAGTTGTTTTGGGCGTCGGCGTCAATCGCGATCCTTGCAAAAGTCCCCTTTACGGAAGCAGGCAGCTTACCGGTGACGGCAAAGGTGTCGTTGTTTTTCTTTTCGACATTTATCGTGGCGGGTTGTCCTTTCACGGTGACTTTAATGGTCGATGGCAGGGTGTTTTTGGACGCAATAAAAGAAAATGCCGATCCCGTCGCCACTTGGCTATTCTCTGTCGGTTCAAAATTACTGAACTTGGCTTTTTCGCAGGCTTTGGAACTGCTACTGCCGCCGCCGTAAGCCCAGCAAAGGTTTATTGAGAAAAGTAAAACTAAAATCCACATGCAATTGGTTGTTTTCATTGTTATGCCCCGTCGTGTTGTCATGATTGTTAGTTATTTACTATACAGTAACTTATTTAGGAGGATTGTCAATTAGGCGATCTTTAAACCTAGGTGCTTCGGCCTTTAGGGATGATATGCAACAGTTTTTTGATGTGCCGTTCGGTAATGAACGCCAGGAAAAAAAGTTGTAGGAAATTTTCCGCAACCACGATGTCCAAGCCGATTTTCTCCGGCACCAATTCTTTACGGGTGCCGAACAGCTTGTCCCAAAACGCGAGTACGATGCCGTAATTGCTGTCGTGCTCGCTGCGGAGCGTGGAATGGTGCACCCGGTGCAGGTAAGGCGTGATGATAAATTCCGACAGCCGTTTTTCATTTTTAAAGGTGAGGTTGGAATGGTGGAAGAAAATAAAAAACAACTGGACGGACTCTATCGCAAGCACTAAGTCGGCTTCAACGCCGATCAAAATGACGAACAGGCACTTGTATAAGATTTCAAGGAACAAGTCGAATACGTGAAAACGAAAGCCGGTGGAGGTATTAAAGCTTTTGTCGCTGTGGTGCACCTTATGGAAGCGCCACAAAAATATGGAATGGTGGCTGAGCACATGCCAAGCGTAGATCGCCAAGTCGTACAACAAAAAAGTCAGTATCCATTTGATGGGGTTATTGCCCATGCCGCTCAGCAAGCCGACCGAGGAAAATTGTTGCGCCACAAAGAATAAGGAGGTGGCCCGCAGCGCCGTCAGGATGATGTTGTTGAACAGGAAGGCCGTGGTGTTGGTTACGAAGGAATCTTTAAACATTTTGTCCGTGAAACGGCGATACGGTTTGAGTTTTTCAAAGACCACCAATGCAAAAAAAGCAAGCAGGGCAAAGCCGAAAATGATTTGGCTGGGAAGCAAATTGGCTGTCTCGTTTTCCATGTTATCGATACCGTTGGTTCAGTTTATGGAGGGTCGGTTTATTTTCAAAAAAATATGCATGCCGTGTAATCATCAATTAGATAACATTCAATAAAAATCATTCCCTGGGGACAAGGTATCGTTCAATAAACGGGTAAGTTCTTGAATCTCGTTCTTGGCGTTTACTTGATAAGTCACATCGTATTGGACGCCCAGGTAGTAGATAACCTGGTTTTTGCGGTTAAAGAGCGGGGTGATTTTCAAATGGTTGAAAAACAACTCGCCGTCCTTACGGTAATTCCTCAGCGTCACTTCGACCGGTTGGTGGTTTTTGATCGCTTCGGCTATCTGGTACCTGGCTTCCTGCTCACGGTCCGGTCCCTGAAGAAAACGGCAATTCTGGCCGATGATTTCCTGTTGGCCGTATCCCGTCAAGCGCTCGAAGGACTTATTGGCATAGACAATGGGCATACCATCGATATCGGGGTCGGCCAAGGTCACGCCATTGACGCATTCATCTAAAATGGCTGAGAGGATTTGCGGGATCAAGCCATTATCTTTTTCAACGACAAAACTCATTTCCAGGCTCCAAACTAATTTTTAATGGGTGGTTTCGGACAGTAAATTTTTTATATTGGTAACCGTATTTTCAGCGCCTTCTTCGATGGCCATGCGTATCAACTTTTCAAAAGGCCGCATGAACAGTTCCAGTTCCAGGATTTCAAAAGAAAATTCCAGCTCGGTTAAATCCTGGTCTTGGTTGCCGGAAAAATGGTAGGTATTGCGGAACGGGGCATCCACGCCGGTTAAGGTGACTTTCTCGGGTGGTTCAAATTCCGAGACTTCAAAAACAGACTCTACCTTCTGGCCTTGTTCTACCCGGACTTGCTGGGCTTTCGCCCCGACATGGACGTCTTCCCCGTCTAAGGGCTTGAATTCGGAAACCTCCAATGCCCATTTAGGGTAATTATCGAAAAACTTTTCTCCAACAAAACAAAAAACACAAGCAATCGGCTTATTAATTTCGGTTTTTGCCTTGCCTATAACCGGCTTAGAGATGTCAAAAGGGTACATGGGATTTTCTCCTGTTAAGATACTTAGCCGCGCTTGGCTTTGCTTAATCTCATCAGTGCATGAATTCAATTTACCCACGAAAAGAAAATTGGCAAATTGAAAATTTGGGCTTTGGGTTTTACCGGGTGGATGCCATCTAAGCTGATTTTTTCTTGGCGAGTGCAAACCATTGGCAACCTATCCGACTCCATTCCATTTTTGATTGTTGGCAATGCCGATCTTCGGTGCATTTAATTGCTGGCCAATATGACTTTTATAAACATATTGGTCACACCTATCCTATCCCGTTCAAGGACGGATTGGCGGGAAGGGTGAATGGGCGGCTTTTCACCGTCGAACAGTGCTAAAATTCTGGCAAAATAACTTGAAATGTAGGTATTTACGGATATAAATATTTTGCCGGTAGAAATGATTTTCCCTAGGTGAAACGTGGGTAGAAATTGCTGCCGTTAAGGCATTTATTCGTTTGTTGGCTTAATAAAAAAAGGGGGTGGTTGGTGCGTGTGCAGAAATTACATTTGCCGGGTCGTCTAATTATCCTTTTTATAATCATGTTAATTGTTTTGGGCAATGCGCGTGCCGAAGATAGTACCCATGGAAAATCGGCGACAGCAATTTTCGCAGGGGGGTGTTTCTGGTGCATGGAGCCGCCCTTCGATACTTTGCCTGGCGTTATCAGTACGACCTCCGGTTACATCGGCGGATATAAGGCAAACCCTTCCTACAAGGAAGTCTCGAACGGCAAAACCGGCAATTTAGAGGCCGTGCAGGTACTTTATGACCCTGCTATAGTCAGCTACGAAAAACTCCTGGACGTGTTCTGGCGTAATATCGATCCTTTTGACGACGATGGCCAATTTTGTGATAAAGGCAATCAGTATAAGGCTGCTATTTTTTACCATGACGAAAATCAGAGGCTCCTGGCGGAAGCATCAAAATCAAAAATCCAAAAAAAGCTGCCGAATAAAAGCATAGTGACGACAATCAGGGTCGCCGGAAAATTTTTTCCGGCTGAAGATTACCATCAGGACTACTACCTGAAGAATCCAATAAAATATAAACTTTACCGATTCTCCTGCGGCCGTGACCGTCGCCTAAGCGAAGTGTGGGGTGGGTAATTTTTGTCCCAACCAGAGTCGATTTGCTCACCTAAGCTGTGGCTTAATGTGTGCGGGTTGTAAACCGACCACTAGTTATAGAAGCAAAGAAGAATCCAAAGATTATGGGGGCATGCAAAAAAGGCTTGCAAGGCGTGCCGCATTTTGTAACATTGGCGCGATTAATTACAAAATCATGCATCAAGGAGTTAATGCCACCATGAAAAAACCTTATGACATCCAACGCAATCTCATGCTAATTTGCTTACCGTTAATGGTTATCAGCTGTGCATCTGAACCAGTTCCAGCGCCAAAGGCAGAACCGATTATTTCAGGTGAAACAATGATCCGTGAAAGCAAAGGCATCGCCAACTTGGGTGAACGTTGGCAAACAGGAAAACAAATGGTCGACCGCGGCACTGCCATGGTTAGCGAAGGAGAGGCCAAGATCACTGAAGGAAAGCGGATGATTGACGAAGGAAATAAGATTATCCGCGAAAGCGAGGAAACCTATAAGGGCATAAAAAAATAATGTTTTGTGTAGCTATTGAATTTGGGACGGCGTGCAAAATAACTTCACAGTCTTGATAAGGACGGCAGGTTTATCATGTTGTCAGTTACTCTTTACTAAAAAATAAGATTGCAAAGACCAAACCCACTACTGCTACGGGAACGATCCAGAAATTGCCTTGCGGTTGTTCCCAATTTTCGGTGCCTTTGCGCAAGGCGGGATCTTTAGCCTCGTCGTATTTTTCGCCCTTTTTAGTCGAAATCTTGTCCGTACGGGATAAAGCAACGGTATCGCCGTAAACTTGGCCGGTAAGGAAAGTTGCGGCTTTAAAATTTGCACGGCTATTCGCAGAAGCTAAAAAGCTAAGCAAGATGAGGATGGAAAAAACAGAAGCTATTTTTTTTATCATTGTGTCCCCTGGCCGGATTTAAGGAAGTTTAAGTAGGCGCATGTTTAGTGATATAGGCTCCCTTTATTTGATGAAAGGTTAACCGCAAGACAAAGGTTCCACAAGTTTGAAGTATCGTTATTCCATGGGAGTGTCCCTTCCAGTCAGCCCTTGGAACCACTGCAAGCCCGCCAATGGAAACGCGGGGATTTCTTTTTTTAAGGATTCCAAGCACTGACGATTTCTAAAAATTAGAAGAACCCCTTTATTATTCTTTCATAAACTTTTTCGCATAACTTTCCAAATGCGGGATGTCGATACGTAAGCCTTTAATCATGATGTGCCAATACAGCCACGGAAACCCGGTTGTTTTCCCCCACCACCAGATAGAACGGTTTTCCCGGGGATCCAGGAGGGGGAAGGACGGCGTTACTTTGCCGTCGTAGGCAAATTCGGCCAGCATCACGGTATTGAGGGATGTGGTCAACGGGCAAGAGCCGTAGCCGTCGTATTTTTCTGCAACGGTTTTAGCACTCATCAGGTTAAGGATATTGTCCACAACAATCGGCACTTGCTTACGGACAGCGGCGGCGGTTTTTGCATTCGGCGTCGACGTTGCGTCGCCTAAGCCGAATATATTGCCGTACTTGTTATGTTGCAGGGTCTTAGGGTGCACTTCCACCCATCCGGCGGCGTTTGCCAAAGGGCTTTGCTTGATAAAATCCGGCGCACTTTGCGGCGGGGTGACATGGATCATATCGAATTTTTTAGTGACTTGCGTTTTTTTGTCGCCTTCGGTCACTTCAAAGGTTGCGGTTTTTTTCTTGCCGTCAATCGCAATCAGGTTAGTGTTGAAATTCGTTTTGATGCCGTAATCGGCAACGGTTTTCAACAACGCTTTAGCAAAAAACGGTACGCCGAACATGCCGGGGGTAGCCGTACAGAATTCGATAGTAAATTTATCGAGTATGCCTTTTTTACGGAAACGGTCTGCGGCAAGGTACATGATTTTTTGCGGAGCCCCTGCACATTTGATCGGCATCGGGGGTTGGGTAAAAATTGCATTCCCCGATTGCACGGTTTGGATACATTCCCAAGTGTATTCGACTGTCTCGGGCGAGTAGTTGCTGCAAACATTGTTTTTGCCCAGGGTTTCTTTCAAGCCGCTGATCTTGTCCCAATCGAGTTGTAAACCAGGGCAGACGACCAGGTAGTCATAGGTGATTTTGGCACCCGAACGTAAGGTGACGTTATTGTTATCCGGTTGGAATGATTCCGCATAATCCTTGATCCACGTGACGCTAGGATGGATAAGGTCCTTTTCATTCCGGCAAGCTTGTTTGAGCGTGTATGCGCCGCCGCCGATAATCGTAAAGCCAGGCTGGTAATAATGCTTTTCGGATGGTTCGATAAGGCCAATGGCTATAGTGGGGTTTTGTCGGCGCATATTGTTGGCGACCGAAACGCCAGCTGCGCCGCCGCCTACGATGAGTAGTGTATGGTGTTGTTCTGACATGGTTCCTCCAAGGGTAAGGTTATTTTTAATTATTTTTATCGTTTGTGGCAATGCCCAGTTTAGGGCTTTCCGGTCAAAAAGAGAACAGGTGTAAGTTTATTTCGGTGAATTTTTGTTGTGGGGAGCCAATAATGTTGTGCACAGCAATAACTAAGCGGCCTATCGCCCGGGATAGTCGCCATTTTTCTGCAGCCGTTCAGGGAAACGGGGGGTAAACATATTGATTTTGCATTCCGATGAAATGCAAAACCGTCAAGAGGTGGGTTTATTTAAACTGAGTCCCGAAGCAATAGGTGTTTTATTGGATTGCTGCTTCCCAGGATATTTCAGGGAACCCCAAAACGGGGTGGGAATAAACGGTAAAGGGTATTTTAGGCCGATTAGTTATTGTGTTGACCATTAAGTTTGCTGTTGTGTATGGAGTAGGTGAAATAAACGATCAAGCCGATAACCAGCCATACCACAAAACGCAACCACGTAATAGCGGGTAAAAATGCCATTAATCCTCCGCACGATAGCATTCCCAAAATGGGGAACAATGGGCTATATGGTGAACGGAAAGGCCTGTGCATGTCGGGATGTTTAACCCGCAAAATGATGACGCCGAGACAAACAAAAGCAAAAGCGGCTAAGGTGCCGATGTTGACAAGTTCGGCGAGATCGCCTAACGGCATTAATCCAGCAATCAGGGCCATTAGCAAACCGCAAAGGACAATAATGCGGATCGGCGTTTGGGTATGGGCATTCACTTTGCTGAAGAATCCGGACAACAGCCCGTCCCTGGACATCGCATAGATTATCCGGGTTAAGCCGTAGTAAAGCACCAGCATAACTGTAGTCAAGCCCGAGATAACCCCCGTCGAAATCAGGGCGGACGCCCAATTAAAGCCAATCAGGCTAAGTGCGTGGGCGACAGGGGACTCGACATTAAGCTCGGAATAATGCACAACGCCTGTGAGCAACCCGGCCACCAAGATATAAACCAAGGTGCAAAACGTTAACGACGTAATGATCCCGAAGGGTAGGTCGCGCTGGGGATTTTGCGCTTCCTCGGCCGCCGTCGACACGGCGTCAAAGCCGACGTAGGCAAAAAATACCAGGGACGCGCCCGCCAATACCCCGGTAGTTTTACCATTCGGCAGGGTATCGAACCATCCGAATGGCATAAAAGGATGCCAGTTTTCCGGATGTACATTAAACACGGCGACACTGACGAAAATGGCGATGGTAATCAGTTTGACGAATACCATCGCATTGTTGGCCTTGGCGCTTTGTTTGACCCCGATGATCAGCAATACCATGAGCACCACTATGATGAGGCTGGCGGGCAGGTTGATGATACCCCCCATTTTCGGGGCTTTGGTCAGCGCATCGGGCAATGGGATAGCAATGGCGGACAACGCCTTATTGAGATAACCGGACCAACCATTTGCAACGGCGGCTACAGAAATTCCATATTCAAGCAATAAATCCCAACCGATGATGAAGGCGAACAATTCCCCGAATGCGGTGTAAGTATAGCCGTAGGCACTGCCGCAACCGCCGACGGCCGCGGACAGTTCCGCATAGGATAAGGCTGCAAAAACGCATGCAAAGCCTGCGATTACGAAAGATAACACGACGGCAGGCCCTGCTTGGGTGGCGGCGGCAATACCGGTCAGTACGAAAATGCCGGTGCCGATGATCGCTCCCACGCCCAAAAACGTAAGGTCCCAAGCGGATAAGCAGCGTTTTAGGCTTTGTTCGGAATCGTCGAGGGTTTGGACGTGTTTCGTGCGGAAAATTTTTAGTGTCATGTTTATTAGGTTAACCGGTTGAGAAATTTTAAGGGGCAGTATACCGTAAGCCACTTTGCTGAGAGTATAGCCTTAGCATCCATAAATCTGCAGAGAAAATGTAAATTTTGATCCATAACGGAACTTATCTGGTTACCTCTTAAGTATCGTTTTATCCTTGTGCGGATTTTCCCAATCACGGAAGCCGATTAAATTATTTCGAGTTTTATTCTGTTTTGGGCGGATTAGGCATAAACTTATGGCCTTGACGGCCCAAGTATCGATGCCATTAACTGTATCTTTTCCATTGGCCTTAAATCGCAGTAAGCCATCAAAATCCAAGTAAATATAAAGCGGCCTACTGAGGGTCGATTTTTAACAATAAAAAACCAGATTGGAGTTAAACGCATGAACGCATTAAAAAAGCTAATATATTTGACAGCATTGAGTATTGTATTTGCAAGCCCTATTACTTATGCAGAAAACAATGCCGAAGTCAAAGCCGCTATTGACCAAACAGTGGCAAAATTAGAGCAAGCCGTAGCGGCTTTGGAGAAGGGGGAGGATGCCAAGGCTGTCGCGGAAATGGTGGCAGAAGCCAAGCAATTGCAAAAATCAATCGCCACATCCGACCCAAAAGTTTCAATAAAAAAATCCCAAGGCAGCAATAAATTGGGACAAGCACGCACCAGCCTAAATGAAGGTGACCTACAAAAAGGCGGGGAATTGGTTAAGGAAGCATTAGCGGCTTATAAGGAAGTAAAAGAAAAATATAATGCGACACATTAACTGAATTTCGGGTGGTTTTTCCTGAATAGGGCCTTATTGGCTACGTTGATGTCTCAGGAAAAACTTTTCAATTTCTTCTGGGGGCAGGGGTTCGCTTGTAAGGTATCCCTGTACCTCGTCACATTGCTTATTTTTAAGGAATTCCAACTGCCCCTCTGTCTCTACGCCCTCCGCGATTACCTTAAAGCCCATGCCTTCGGCTATACTGATGACCGCACCCACGATTACGGCTTTTGCGGTGTTTGTCTCAATATCGCGGACAAAAATCCGGTCTACCTTCAAACAATCTATCGGGAAATCGCTCAGTCGGCTTAAGCTGGAGTATTCCGTGCCAAAATCATGGATTGCGAGCCGGATCCCAAGCTGTTTAAGCGAATGCAGCTTGGCCAAAATATTTTCTTCATCAGTGATCAAGTCGCTTTCCGTTAATTCCAATTCCAATACCTGGGGTTCCAGCCCTGCTTCCACCAATATACCTGTCACTAGCGAAATGAAGTCTCTTTGCAATATTTGCAGGGTCGAGACATTGACAGCCAACCGTCGAATGGTAATACCTTGGTTACGCCAGTGTTTCGCGTGGAAACAAGCATTGCGTAATACCCATTCCCCGATACTGATAATGAGGCCGTTGCCCTCGGCCAAAGGGATGAATTCTGTTGGGCTGATCTGCCCTAACATTGGGTGCTCCCACCGCAGTAAAGTTTCCACACCGTAAAAATGGCCGGTTTTGAGGTCGAGTTGCGGTTGATAGTGTAAACTTAATTGACCGCGTTCTATGGCTTTACGGAGGTTGTTGTCCAAAGTCAAACGGCGGGTTGCCACTTCAGTCATTTTGCTCGAAAAATACCGGTAAGTATTGCCGTTGGCGCGTTTGGAATAATACATGGCCATGTCGGCATTCTTGAGCAACTCCTCCGCACTATCCCCATTGTCCGGAAAAATGGCAATGCCGATACTGGTGGTAATGTACAATTCTTGGCTATCCAAAGAGTAGGGTTCGGCAAGGCTAATACGAATCCGTTCCGCCACATTCGCGGCATCCTCGGGACGTTTAATCGAGGACAGCAGTACGGTGAATTCATCGCCGCCTAATCGTGCTAGCGAGATTTCTTCCTCAGGCAGGATAGGGCGTGTCAAGATATCGCTGGCACGCAGGGTATGTTGCAAACGTTCACCGGCCGCCTGGAGTATCAGGTCGCCCAGGTGATGCCCCAAACTGTCGTTGATGCGCTTGAAACCGTCAAGGTCGAGGAATAGCACTGCCATTTTCAGTTTTTTCCGGTGCGCCAAGGCAATCATTATTTCCAAACGCTCACGAAAAAACTGACGGTTAGGAAGCTCTGTCAGATTGTCGAAATAAGCCAGCCGGTGCAGGCGGCGCTCACTTTCCAAAAGCCGCTTGGTAGCCTGGCTTGCCCTGAGCATATAACGC
Organism: uncultured Methylomagnum sp.; assembly: GCA_964435245.1. Lineage (GTDB taxonomy): Bacteria > Pseudomonadota > Gammaproteobacteria > Methylococcales > Methylomonadaceae > Methyloglobulus. The sequence continues at coordinate 29,926 of CAYSYU010000019.1, read as the reverse complement.
ACTCGATAACCGAGGAGAGTGGTATTGATGGGTTTGGTGATAAAGTCGGTCGCACCGGCCTTGAAAGCTTGGTTGATAGAATCCATGTCTTCCAGGCCGGTCATCATCAATACCGGCACATGCTGGCTTTCAGGAAGTTCCCTTAATGTTGCACAAATGTTAAATCCGTCTATTCCCTTGGGCAACATGAGGTCTAGCAAGATCGCATCAGCGCCGTGAAGCCGGAACAACTCCAAGCCCTCTTCACCGTTCGCGGCCCCGGTTGTTTGGAATCCCGCAGACTGGAGCGTTTCGCTTATCAGTAACCGGATGACTGGGTCGTCATCAATGATGAGGATGTGGGGTGGATTTTGCATGCTTGCGTCCCTATGTTAATCGCTAGGATTACAAAAGATAAGCGTCCAATGCCGCGCTGGCATTGAAAAATTCCTGCTTTATGAGCGATAGTGTGTTACCTGAAATATCATAAGCGCCATTATTTCTTGCCTCATTTTCGACCTCGCGGCAAAGGTGGGCCAATTTATCCGCCCCAATTTGGTTGCTGCTTGACTTCAATGTGTGGGACACGGAACGGATAGTATCGATTTCTCCCTTAAGCCACGCTTCTTCCAAAGATTGCAGTAATACTGTGCCGTTGCTCAGGTAAAGCGTGATAATCTGGTGCAGAATTTGATTGCTGCCATTGGGGTCTAAAGCGTGGATAGCTTCCAATTTCTCGGGGTTAATGGTGGGGTCAGCCTTATTTGCAGTTTGCGAACCATCGGTTAGGGAAACATTTACCTTAAGCGGCTTTTGTAGCGTCTTTGAAGCAGCAGAAGTCGGTGTGTAAACGGGCTGTAATAGGCCTTTATTTTTCCCTTTGGATAGCATTTTTTCAACGGGCGGTTGGGTCTTTTTGGCTTTTTCCTGGGAATCTACAATGAGTTCCCCGGACGATTTTACCCATGACTTGATTATGCCCAATAAGGCTGCCGCCCTAATTGGCTTGGCCAAGTAATCGTCCATGCCCGAAATCAGGCATTTTTCGCGGTCGCCCTCGATCGCATTGGCGGTCAAGGCAATGATTGGAAAATGTGGCAATTGGCCTTTATTTTGTCGCCGCCTGATCTCTGCCGTAGCCGTGTAACCATCCATTTCCGGCATCATACAATCCATTAACACCAAGTCGTAAGTGTTGGTCTTGAGGGCTTGGAGGGCTTCCAGGCCATTATTGGCTATGTCGACAGTACAGCCAAAGCCTTTTAGCATGTGCTTTGCAACTTCTTGGTTAACGGGGTTATCTTCAGTTAACAAAACATGGGCCGTGACTTTTGTCTGCTCAGTGGGGCTTGACTCAAGCTTCCTGGCCGCAGGCAAGTTAGGTTGCGGATCCAATGCAGTTGACAGGCATTGGTGCAAGTCTGTTTTTCGTATCGGTTTAATCAGGTAAGCGGCAAAGCCAGTATTTCTGGCTTCGATCGCCGCGCCTTTGTACACTGTGGACGTTACCATAATCAATGGTATCTGCGCCAATGCGGGATCGGCTTTGATGCGATGGCCTAATTCGAGGCCGTTCATGCCGGGCATCATCATATCGACAATAATGATGTCGTATGGCGGGTTTTGGTTAGTCGGGTTCCGTAAAAGCACCAATGCCGCTAAAGGGCTGGGGACGGCATCGACCGACATGTCCCAGGACAACGCATAAGTTTTCAGGATGTCACGGCTGGTGTCATTATCCTCGACAATCAGTAGCCTCAGCCCCGACAGTTTGGAGAATTGGGGCTTGAGCACTAACCCTAAATGGCTTGCCGGTGCAAGTGGTATCGTGCAGGAGAAGGTTGAACCTTGCCCAGGCAAGCTCTTCACATTAATTTTTCCACCCATTAATTCGACCAATTGTTTAGAGATTACCAATCCCAAACCTGTACCGCCGAATTTGCGGGTGTTGGAGCTGTCAGCCTGGGAGAATGCCTCGAACAGCTTGGGCAGGGCGGCCTCGCTGATGCCGATTCCAGTATCACGCACCGTAAAAAGTATCCCGCGATGCCGGTTATCCCCGTGCGCGGCAAGTTCAGGTTCGCCATCCAAGCGGATATCGACCTCGACTTCGCCCTGTCCGGTAAACTTGACGGCGTTCCCGATTAAGTTTGAAAGAATTTGCCGGATTCGGTTAGGGTCGCCGTGAATCCCTTCAGGCACATCAGGCGCAATTCGGTAACTCAGCTCCAGGTCTTTTCGATGGGCTTCTTCCGCAAACAACTCGACGACATCTTCAATTAGCTTGTGTAAATTGAAGTCCAGGGATTCAATCTCCAAGCGCCCGGCCTCGATTTTGGAAAAATCCAGGATGTCGTTGATTATGCTTAACAACGATTCTCCCGAAGCATGCACGGTCATGGCAAACCGTTTCTGGGTTTCGGTAAGGTTAGTGTCTAACAGCAACTCCGTCATACCCAAAACACCGTTCATAGGCGTCCTGATTTCGTGGCTCATATTGGCCAGGAATTGCGATTTTGCAGCATTGGCCGATTCTGCGATTTCTTTTGCCTGCCGTAATTCCGATGTGCGTGCCTCGACTTGTTGTTCAAGGTTGCTTTGTTGTTGCTGCAATTGTTCGTCCCGTTTTTGTAGTTCTGCCAACATGGTGTTGTAAACTACAGCCATTTCACCGAATTCGTCCGAGCTAGTTGGCTCGATACGGTGGCTAAATTTTTTCTCATGCGTAAATGCCCGCATGGCCTGCATGAGTTCCAGGAGCGGAGCCAAAAATACCCCTTGTAATTTTTGCGAGATAAAGAAAATACAAAAGCCCGTCAATAGGAAAATCAGGCTAATGATGAAATAAAACCGGTTTAGCAAACTTTGCAGTACGCTTTGGTCATCGATTAAATGCAGGATGCCAAGGAGTTCGCCATCTTGGATAATTGGCTTAAGTAAATGGATATGGTCCTCATCGTAAGTGATGGCTTGCCTATAACGCGAGGATGAAGCGTTGTATAGGTTGCCCTTAAAAAAATCTTCATACAATTTGGCGATCGGGTTTAGAAATTTTTGGATGGCATTGTGCCCTTGCGGATCACGATGCTTCCTTTCGATCAATGACCTGATGGTTTCACTCTCCCAATCAGGTTCAGTCATATTCTTCGAACCGTACTTAGCAAAAATATTGCCGGTTTTGTCGTATAACGATGCCGAGAGTAAGCTGGGTTGGTTTTTTAAACCTTCCAGCATTTCCAAGGCGGTTTTGGTATCGTTGAAAGCCAATGAAGCGGAGCTGTTCCAGGAAATAATATCTGCGATTAAGGTAAGTTGTTTTTCGGTTTCCTGTTTTTTGGTGACATATTCGTTGAAGACAATTGCTGTTGTGGCAAGGCACAAAGCCAACATGGCGGTTAGCGTCATGATTGATATAAGTTTTATCCGTATCGGGGCGTTGTTGAACCAGTTCATTGCCTTTTAGTCCGAGATAATTTTGGCAAGTTTTAATAGCCTTGCACTTATGTTCAAATTCGATTCTTTTGCTGCCTCCAAATTGACATTTAGGGTCATTTTGCCATCCACATTTTCTAGCCCGACCATTCCGCCTTGTTTAGCAAAATCCGCTGTTTCGCCTATGGTCAAAAGGGGTTTCTTTTTGGCTAACGCAAACAGCTGCAATAAAACGTTTTGGCTCGATTGGCTAACGTAAAGGCTATGGCACTGTTCTAAGTTTCGTAACCGCGTAAGGTTGATAATATGTAGCGTTTTATCACCTACTGCTTTATTGTCGATGCTGCTAAAAGATTGTTGTACTACGTTATCGCCAACCACGCACAAATTGATTGCCTTATCGTCCTGGTTCTCGTTTGGCCAAGTGGTAAAACGGACAATATTCAAGGCTAAGGCCGCCAATACCGTCTGCTCTTCCAATGATTGGGCCATCGGTTTCTGTTGGGCGCCCAGAAATAAAAAGATTCCAATCAGGCACAATAGGTAATGTTCGGTTTTTCTGGACAAGTCCTAAAATCCCCAACTTATTTTGCCATAGACGCCCCTATCTATGGCACTAGGTAATGTTTGGTTTTCGTTTACATATTCCAGATGGTTACCTGCAAGCAGGTTTTGGCCAACGAAAGATATTTCCATGTTTTTATGCGGCCTGTAAGCAAGGCGTAAGTCAAGGGTAACATAGGGTTTGATCGCCGAAATGCCTAAATTGCTCGAGGCAATGTTAAATTCAGTTATTGGGAAATTCGAGTCCACGTAGCGAAACCATAAATCAAAATCAATGTCTTGCCAAGGCGAGACCGCACTACGCACTGAAACCCGCTGATTAGGGCTAACGGGAGTTATCGAGTCCCTTGCTTCTAGCTGCATGCGCAACCAGCTGTAATTGACATCCCAGCGCCACCAGTCCAACATTTGCCAAACCGTCGCGATTTCGATGCCATAGGTATTAGCCTTCAGGCCGTTAGTGAAAATTAAAGGGACGTTTAAGGAAGTATTGGTGATTACAGGATCGCCCAATCGCGATTGCCGCAAGTCGCGGTAATCGTTATAAAACCCGGTCACATCCAAAGAAACCGATTTCGAGAAAGTCGTCCTATAGCCTGCCTCATAGCTAATGACTTCTTCAGAATCAAAATCGGGGTTGCCTTGAGTGAACAGGGCTGTCGGTAATCGGAGGGATTGGTTTGGCGGTACAATGCCGGTCAGTGCCGTGAGTCCTTGTTCGGCCCGCGAAGGCGTTCGAACCGCCCTTGAAACCCCTCCCCATAGCCTGTGTTGTGTCAGTGGCGCCCACATGATTCTTGCTGAGGGTTGTCCCTCAAAGCCGCTGTAGTCGTTATGTTCAAATTTGGAACCGATGGTCAGCCAGAGCTTGTCGTCTATCAGTGTCAGTTCGTCCTGAATAAAGCCACTAAACACTTGGTCATTAACACTGACTGGGTTTAAGCTATAGGGTGTTGTACCGTTTGATATTTCTCTTCCTACCAGTTTATCATGGCCAAAGCGATAATTCACCCCCCAGACAATATCATTCCAGTCAAGTAAAGAAAAACGGTGTTGGAAATCAAGGTCAAGGGTATCACGGTTTTCAAATAACGCCGCTTCATCACGGGTATAAGTATCGTAATAAAATTGCAGCGAATAATTTGAAGTCGGTGAAAAGGTATGTTGCAAGCGACCAAGCAAATTGCCGCCGTATGCGCGCGTTCTGTCGTTTTGCGTCAAGAAGAATGGTGTGGCAGTTTGTTGATAAATTGATGATTGATTAATGTTGCTATGGTAAATGTCCCCTTGTAAGGTAAGGGTATCCTGGATGTTTAATTGCGAATCCAGCCGGAATCCACCTTGCACCTTATCCCAGCTATCGCCGGCGCTCTCTCCGGATAGGTGGGTATTGCTATTACGTTTGAAGCCTTTCACGTACGCCCTTGCCGAGGTGCCTTCGCCAAATTTTGTGCCGTAACGGAACGAGCCGAATCCTTGCTCTTCAGTACCTCCTCCAGCATTCAACGAGCCACCTTGGGTTTGGGATGAAGGTTTGGTGATAATGTTGATTACCCCGTTTACTGCATTAGCGCCCCATAAGGCGGCCCCCGGTCCTCGAATGACTTCGATGCGATCGACATCTTCGACCATCACGTCTTGATTTTCCCAATAGACTCCGGCAAAAGATCGGGTATAGGCGCTGCGGCCATCAATCAATACCAGTAATTTATTGGCCCTACGGCCATTAAACCCGCGCGAAGTTACGGCCCATTTGTTGGAATCAATTTTGGCTACATCCAGGCCTGGGGCCAGTCGTAACGCATCGGGTATGTTAGTGGCGCCCGATCGTTTTATATCATCATTGGAAATGACAAATGCCGCTGCCGGTGCATCGTTTAAGGATTGGGCTTTTTTTGCGACCGATGTCACTTTGATGTTGAGCAACTCTTCTACACTCAGATCCAATGCTTCATTGTTTTCATCCGCATAAACCATTGTGCTAAAAAATAAATGGGCCATCATCAGGCAGCAATAGAAGGTTGTGATAACTTTACTCATTTAATCCTTTCAGGAGGGCTGGTTTCCAGGGATCCTAGGTAAATTTTGATGAGCCTAGTTAAAGGAATATAAGGGGCGCCTAAATTAAGTATAGTTTCACCATTTTTGGTTTCAAGTGGAAAGCCTGAATTTTGTAATGATAGTCGCTATGTCGATTTGCAAAAGATGGCATGATGGCCTGAAAAAGATGCCATTTTGAAATTATCAGGGGGTTAAAAAGCTAACGCCTAAACTTAGCAACAAGTTTGTGTTTAGGCAGCGGTCGGCTGGGCGGTTTCCTGTAATATTGTTAAGGCTTATAAAAGGTTGGCCTAAGTTTAAGGGAGAAAGTGAAGGACGTAGCCCCGGGTTAGGGGCTGATTAACGTTGCCCGAGAAATTCACCAAGTTCCTTTGGGGGTAGTGGGTTGCTGAACAAAAAACCCTGGACTTCTTTACAGTGCTTAGTTTTCAAGAACGCCAATTGGCCTTCGGTTTCGACCCCCTCTGCGATAACATTCATTGCCATGCCTTCCGCCATGGTGATAATTGCGGCAACAATGGCTGCATTAGTCGAGTTCTGGTCCACATGATGGATAAAGCTTTGGTCAATCTTTAAGCAATCAATCGGGAAATTTTTGAGCCTGTTCAAACTGGAGTGGCCTGTGCCAAAATCGTCGATCGCCAGTCGAATTCCGATTCCTTTTAGGGACTGTAATCGTTCCAGGATGATATCTTCATCGGAAATCAATGTGCTCTCAGTCAACTCCAGTTCGAGCACATTGGGCTCTAGGCCGGTCTCGGACAAAATCTTCGCCACAATTGCGACGTAACCTTTGTGCAACAATTGGATTGTTGAAGCATTAACGGCCATGCGGGTTATGGGAAGTCCTTGGTCGCGCCAGTTTTTGGCTTGCAGGCACGCTTGCCTCAAGACCCATTCGCCTATGTTTACGATTAGCCCGGTCTCATCCGCCAAGGGAATGAATTCGGACGGAGAAATCCTCCCAAGTTCCCGATTGTCCCAACGCAGCAGTGCTTCCACACCGCAATAATTGCCTTCCGAAAGGTTGAATTGCGGTTGGTAATGCAGTTCCATCTCATTGCGGTCGATTGCCTTGCGTAGGTGGTTTTCTAACGCCAAGCGGCGTTTCGCCGCTTCAGTCATGGTATAGGAAAAATACTGGTATCTATTTCCACCGCCCCGTTTGGCGTAATACATGGCTAAGTCGGCATTTTTCAGCAATTCCTCGGCGTTTTCGCCATCTTCTGGAAAAATTCCGATACCAATGCTGGTGGATGTGTACAGTTCATGGTTGCCTAAGTTGAAGGGCTCCGAGAGGCAAACACGTATGCGTTCGGCAACGGTCGCTGCGTCTTCAGGACGATCGATAATCGATAAAAGAACCGTGAATTCATCCCCGCCCAAACGCGCCAAGGAGACGCCCTCTTCGGTCGTCCCGGTGCGGATTAATACATCGCTGGCGCGCAAGCTGTTTCGTAAACGCTCCCCTGTAGCCTTGAGGACTTGGTCGCCCAAATAATGCCCTAAGGTATCGTTGATACGCTTAAAACCGTCTAAGTCTAGGAACAACACCGCCAGTTGTAGTTTATGCCGGGCTGCAAAAGCAATCATCATCTGTAGGTGTTCCCGGAAAAACTGACGGTTGGGCAGTTCGGTTAGGCTATCGAAATAAGCCATACGATGCAGGCGGCGTTCACTCTCCATGAGGCGTTTGGTTGTATTGCTGGCCCTTAGCATGTAGCGGACCCTGTGGCTCAATAAAGTGGTGTTGATCGGTTTGGTGATGAAGTCGGTCGCCCCGGCTTCAAAAGCGTGGTTGATTGATTCCAGGTCTTCCAAACCCGTCATCATGAGTACTGGTATATGCTCGCCGCCCACTTGCTTCCTAAATTCTGTGCAGGCAGCGAAGCCGTCCATACCGCCCGGCATCATGACATCGAGTAATACTGCATCGGCCCCGCCATTTGCCTTAAATAGCTCCAATCCCTGTTCGCCGCTAGCGGCTTCCGTCGTATGCATGCCGGATGCCTGGAGCGCTTTGGAGACCAGCATGCGAATCATAGGGTCATCGTCAATGACGATTATTTGGGAAGCCTCTTGCATTATTGTGTATTTCTCAAATTAAATATCCCTTACAACCTTAGTGCCGTTAAATTTTTGTTTTACACTGTCGTCTATTGTATCAGAACTCATGTGCAAAATAGGTTTTGGCGTTATTCAAGTAGAGCTATGATTTGGCTTAATTTTCCGTTGCTTCTGCAAAGCGTACAAATTGGTGTTGCCAAGGTTGTTGCCGGTAAACCAAGCATATAATGCCAACCAAATAAAAAATTTTAAATATCAATTAATTATGAAATCCAGCTTAGATTCTCAGGTGTCATTGTTTTGGCTAAAAGCAAATTCCTAGGGAGGTTTGGTGATAACCAACCTGACTGCACCTTGTTATTTTGCGTTACCGGGTTTTTCCGTTGAGCCTGTAATCAGGTAAGCCGCACCTTCGCCTAAATCCCCGGAAAAGCCCGACAATAAATTTTGGGCTTGGAAACGCAGGATATTCCGCAATTCATGAAGTTAGGTAAATCCATTTATAGGGCTGGCGCTGAAGATATATTGGATATTGTAAAAGGCTTCACAGGGTCTTGGTTTTTAGGCAACTAAATAATGCGTAGCGTGTAATCAATAAGGTCATCATCGTGGGATATTGGATAAAACGATTTTCAAAATACAACGTGACCAATACGCAAATCATCACGAACCAAGGCTCAACAACACCCGAGTCAACGATAGCTTGCATACGTTGTCGGCTATCCTGGTCTATCTTATGTCGCTGTCCGATGAAAAATAAGGATACAAAAGCGGCAATTAAAGCAAAATAGACCGGAAAGAAAAAAAAGATAGGCGAATCTTTAACGAACAACGGCTTCCAATATGCAAACCAAGCCAGAAGGATGCCGCTGGAAAAAACATCATAACTGATGGCTTCCGGAATTTTCTTAAAGAAACTGCCAATGATTGTAATAATTCCGACAGTCAAGCCCCCATAAATGACAAAATCCGATACCAGGATGGCTTGCATCGGGCTTTCGGATTGTACGAGTAGCGCCAAAAACAAACAAAGCACAACAAAAATCGGCATGGTAAAAATGGGTTAGGTTTATGGTTACTCAGTGAAAATAGGTTTTTAAAATGATTATATAGAAAATAACATGATTGGGATTTAAGTAAATTAAAATTTCAAGTAATCGAATAGTTAGGTAGTGGTTTAGGTTGAAATTTGCGTGGTTGCAGGTTAAGGGCATTTTTTGCATTTACTTTATCTGCCCAGCCAGGCTGTTTAAGCTGCCGGACTTTCAAACCGATATCGATGCTATTCGATGTATATTGCCTGCTACCTTTCGGCTAGGTGACGGTAGTCATTATAAATTAAGCGTCATTCAGTGTTGACTTTGCAGGATTCGGTTGGCGGTATCGCTGGCGGTTGCGAAGAAGTTATCTTTATCCGCGTTAAAGTAAGCCTTATACCCATAAAGCGCGGTGTGCTTGCTGGTGACGACTTTTCGTCGATTACATTATTTGAAATGTGGGTTGGGTCAAGGCAGATATTTAAGGGGACTTGAAAAATCTTTTTCACATTCGATAAAATCAGACGAATGGTAATCGTATTTTACTTTAGGGATTTTGGTGGCATTTTCGCTATAGAGGGGAAATTTGGCCAATACAGTGAACCGGCTTCTAAGATCCGCAAGCTTCTCGTCAACGTCGATACCTCGCTGCTCTAACAAAAGCCTGACATAAGGTTCATTCAGCAACTCGATTGTTTTTCGTATTGCAGCCCTAAGTGCGGTTATTCGTTGCCCTTGCTCGGATTCCAGGTAGGTTAATTTAACGTTTAATGGGGTCGAAAAAGCACGGGGTGCCCGTGAAAGGTCTTTATTGGTTAATGGGCAACATTTCAAATTTTGTTTTATCGTCGGTAGCATAATGCCTTTAATTTCAGTATATGTTTAATGGCTTTCTTGAAAATGATGCAGTGCTAAAGGAATTTTCACGGCTTAAGTGACGTACCACATGCCCGTTAGTTGTCGTGTTTGCAAACAGTGTATTTGTAAATATCGATGATATCTATAAGTATGAATACCTAAGGAAGCCCTGAGCAGTTTATAAAATTTAGGTTGCCCAAAAGCACCTTTCGGTTTTAATGGCTTGCTTCCACTTTCGGTAAAGCCGTAGATAATTCTTGGCTAAATTGTCCGAGGATTTTGCTAAGCGCCTGCACTGTACCTGGATATGACGTATCCGCCAGCGGTTGCTTAATGACGGTACGGCCATTTTTTATGATTTCATAGTTGGTTTCGGTTTTTATCGTCCAATTCGCTTCTAGATTGGCAGACTTCCCCGGGGTTGTGTCAAAGCGGATGATGTCTACAATGATTTGCAGGTCTACCGTGCCATGTGCGTACCATGGATAAGCATGGACTATATTGTTGGGTTGTAAGCTTGCCATATTGCTCGTTAACGTTTGCAGTACATTCTCTTCCAAGGGCGTAGCCCATTGTTGGAATTCCGAGATTTGCACGGTATTGCCTGATAATCGTCGGACAATTTTTTTGCGGTCCAACAGGCCAGGAAGGCTAACAGGGCCAATGCCGATTGAAAGCGGTTTGCTCGGCGCAGTGCGTAAAGGCGTCGGCTGGTTAAAGGGCTCCAGGACATAATATTGCACATCGGGAGAGTTGGCGCATGCGGAAGCTAAAAGCGCCATGATTGCCGTCATAAGGTATTTTGCCATTACTCCTCCTCTTTGCCTCGAATCAATGATTCAGGATGCCGCTCCAGAAATTCCGCCAGTTGCTTCATTGAGCTGGCCGTCAAGGTGAGTTCCTGGAGCAACTTATGGAATTCATAATAACCGGTCGAACCCGGCTCCAAATTCCCTAATACCGCATGGGCTGATTTGATGGTACCGCTGGCATTGCCGAGTGTGACGTTGGCGGTTGCTAGCGTCCCGTTTGCAGTGGTCAACATAGCCGTCGCTGCCTTTGATGTCTCTTGAAGCGAGGCAAGGGTTTTGTTCATTTCGTCGGTCAGCTTATCCAATGGCAACTTGGCAAGCTTATCCATAATAATTTGGGCGGAATGGGTAAATTCTTCAAAAGAGCTTGCCGTTGTCGGAAACTCAGGATAATTGCTGTGGTGGGCATCGGTTTTGGCAATTTTACTCTCAGGATGAAAATCGAGGTCTATCAACAATTGGCCTGTCACCAAACTCCCCATCTGTAACTTGGCGCGCAGGCCTTTTTTGATGAGTTGTTCTAAGACATCCTTGTCGCTGAGATTGGCGTCATTATTCATTGATTCGATGCGGTCCGGTTCCAACTCTACGATGACGGGCACATGGATTTCCGCCGTTTTTTTGTCCAGTTCCAAATTAATATCAACAACCCTGCCTATGGGTATGCCACGAAGTTGGACGGGTGCGCCTACAGTCAGTCCGCGTACCGAACCATTAAAGTGCATGACATATTTCAAGGTATTGCTGTATGCCATTTGGGTGGATTCGTCGTAGGTGTCGTATAACCGAAAAATACTGTTTTCAGGCCTGACATCATCAAGTGTGTCTTTCGGCGAAACTCGAAAAGCAATGCCGCCGCTAAGCAATGAAACCAAAGGGCCTGTCCTGACCTTAAAACCGTCGGCGCCAGCCGATAAATCAATGCCGCTATCCACCCAAAACCGTGTGTTTTTCCTGACAAACTTATCATAAGGGGCATTGATAAAAATGGACAGGTGGATGGCGTTTGCATCGTCAGTCAACTTATGGTTTAGCACCTCCCCAACGGGAATGCCGTGAAAGTTGATGGCGGTACCCGGTTGCATGGAGCCGATATTGGTTGTTTCGAGGATAAATTGTCTGCCAGCGTCGTGCCTCTGGGTAACTGGGGGAGTTTTTTGTCCGGTAAAGCTGGTTTGGTGGTTTCCTTCGCCAGGGCTTAATTCTATGTACGAACCGGACAGTAGGGTATTCAAACCCGAGATCCCGCTCAACCCCACTTGCGGCTTGACTACCCAAAAGCGGGTGCCGTCCTTTAAATAACCGCTTGCTGTACTGTTCATCTGCGCCGTCACGCGTATGGTTTTTAGGTCGTCATTGATGGAAATGGCAGTGACTTTGCCCACGTCGACGTTCAAGTAGCGGATTTTGGTTTTGTCGACTTCCAAGCCTTCTGCGGTTGGGAAATTGATGGTGATAATCTCGCCTTTTTCAGACGCCGATTTGTAGATTAACCAAGCGCTTACGATTAAGGCAATTAAGGGCAAAAACCAGACGAGCGGCAAGTCTATCCTTTTGCTGAGCGTCGCATCTTCAGATTCTAGGTTTTCTTCAGGCAGATTATCCATGGCTTTCCTGATGGTCCCAAATAAGCCGCGGATCAAAACTTTTCGCCGCAAACATCGTCAGTACGACGACGGCGGCGAAGGCTGTCGCCGCGGGGCCGGCAATAACGTTCGCCACACCGCCTAAATCGACCAAGCCGACCAGGATGGAAATCATGAAGATATCCAACATGGACCAACGGCCAACAAAAGCGATAATTCGGTACATTTTGGTGAACAGGCGGGCGTTGACCTGCCAACGGTAACGGACGCAAAGCAGCAGCAAGGTAATGCCCGCTAGCTTTAGCAAGGGCACCAGGATACTGGCGACCAATACCAAGATGGCTATCGGCGCCATCCCTTTTTGGAAAAGTACCATAATGCCTCCCGCTATCGTATGGCGCGCCGTTATGCCAAATTCAGTGACCGCCATGATTGGAAATATATTTGCAGGAATATATAGGCAGAAACTACTAATGATTAACGCCGTCGTGAGATGCAAGTCCTGGTTCCTACGGACTGGCACAGGATTTCGGCAAACGGGGCAACGGCATTGCACCTTCGATTTGATTAAAGTCCCACAATCATGGCAGCGGATAAAGCCCTGTTTAAAAGCTGTTTTTATCAGTTTCATCGTACTTGTTCTTTGGCCAATCGGCTAATGCGTCGCCAGAATAAATAACAGTCTAGCTCGTTTGCCAACATCGCGTTGATAATCAACAAACCCACAAAAGCATACAGTCCCAAGCCAATCTTCAGGTCGGCATTGTCCGACAGTTTGACCCAAGCAACGATTATTCCCAAGGCATACACCTCTATCATCGCCCACTCGTTGAGATGTTGGTACCATCGCATCCAAACTATCAGGAAGCCGCTAGTCTTGTTGATAAAAAGATGAAGGCTAATTACAAAAGCCAAGCCCATATTGACTAATGGTAGAAGGACGCTGGATAGCATGACCAATACGGCTACCGCCCACATATCTTCCTTAAAAAGCGTAAAAACGCCAGTCCATAAATTCCCTTCCATGCTATTGCCCAAAAGCTTTGCCCCTATCGTCGGCAATAAGCTGGCGGGCAGCATTAACACCAATCCGGCAAGCGATAGCGCCAACGTGCGTTCCACACTGTGTTTATGAGGCTTTTGTAGTAGATAGTCGCAACGGGGACAGTGCGCTTTATCTCCCGGTTCCGGTTCAACAGGATTCAGCAATAAATCGCATTCCGGGCAGGCTTCAAAAGCCATTGGTTTTGCCAAGTTAATAACGTGTTGGTATTTAGCCAAGGAAAATCAAGATAGTGCTACCACTGTGATTCGCCTGTTTCAGGGTCGTACATTTCATGGACAATCTTATGGCGATTGGCAATCAATTCTTCAATAGTGGGCGTGCCGTTCATGGCGCGGGATATGGCGAGTTTCATCGCTTCATAATTGGTACGGTATAAGTCTTTGCGGTCCAAATCGGGATTTGTGGCGCATTCCGGGGCAATCCACAGCATGGCGATAATACACAATTCATCGGCTTGGTCTTTCGGGATAACGCCGTCGATAACGCTGTCCAACACCGCGTCGGCTACGGCGGATTGTACCGGGCCGCCGAATAAATTGACATAAGCGGTCGATTTGATGGTGACTTTCGGCACCATTAGCGTGGCGGGACGGACTTGCTGGTTACAGGCGCGGATGGCAAACATACGGGTATGGCCTTCGGTTTGTCCCATCAAATTCGCAAAGGCGTTTCCAGCGGGGCCCTTAACGCTGCCGATGAGTATTTCCGGCATGGCGTCAGTGCCTTGTCCCTCGCTAGAAAATACCGTAGCTTCACCGGTCTTGAACCAAATCGTAGTTGACATATAAACTCCAGAATCATAGGCAATATCGCATTCTATGACGGATGAAGTTACAGGGGCAATAGCTGATGCAACCTTGACGAAAATTTGGGCCCAGAGCCAAGGCTAGATTAAGGTGAATTTAAGGATTATGTTAATATGGTGCCTTTATTCACTCCGGGTTCATCTTTGATGGCGTAGCCTTTATTTTTGCACTGTTAAGCACCAGTTAGATTGATTTTAGGGACTATGGGAGAAAAACTTGTGAACAAACCCTTTAAGACGATTATGGCAACCCTTGTCCTCGGGTTTGCCCAGGCAGTTGCAGCCGAGCCTTATAACCTGCCTATCCAGTTGGATTACGCATTGATAAAAAAAGTGGTGGCCAACCAGCTTTTTACCGGAGAAGGTGGCGCCGCAGAGGTCTGGAAAGATAAGCACAAATGCAGCTTCCTCAAGTTATTTAACCCCAGGATTTCCGGTGAGGGCGGGCAAATCAAGCTGCTAAATGATGTACAGGCACAGTTTGGCACAGCTTTTGGGGGACAATGCATTACAGTTTTGGTATGGGACGGCGCCTTGGAAACTTTTCAGAAGCCGAAGATAAGCGCAGACCAATCCGTACTTAGCTTGCCGGTCACTAAAGCCAATGCTTATGATCGTCAAGGCCGTCAATTGACGATAGATAAGCTGCAGGATTTGATAAGGAAAGTCGCTGCCCCCAAATTGGCCGCGGTCAAGGTTGACTTAAACAAGTCCCGTGGGGATATGGAAAAAACCTTGACGGGCTTTTTGCCCCCGGAAAAATCAGAGGAAGTTAAAAAGGTGCTTAGTACCTTAAAGTTCGGCAGCGCGGAAGCCAATGATGATGGCATAAAAGTCAAAATGGCTTTTGATGCGCCAATAAAGAAGGAAAGCCCAAAACCGGAAGCGCCCTTTTCGGACGCCGAGCAGAAACAGTGGCAAACAACCTGGCAAGAATGGGATGGCTTTTTGGCTAAAGCTATCAACCAAGCAGCCAGCGAAACTAAATCGCAAGAATTACGCAAAACCTTGACGGACATATTATCGGAGTCGCGTAGCGCTTTCCAAGCCGGATTAAAGGCGCAAAGCCCTGAAACCGCCGATCCTGTCAGGGTGTTTTTTACCCGAACCTGGCAAAAACTGGCCCCACAAATGCGCACTTTGGCAAAAGAGTTGCCGGAAATTGAGGGTTTGCGGTATATGACATTCATCGCTGCCACCGATGTGATCTATGAGCTTGAAAACCTGGGTGCGCCATTTGGTCTGGAAATTTCATCGGATGGCTTGCGGAAACTGGCGCGAATGGTCATGGCCGGGAAACAACAAGCCGAGGCGAAGAGGTCGCCTTAATTTCGCTTATCCATGAAAAGATGATAACTTCAACTATGAAACGCATGAATTTCCTGTTGATGTTGCTCATGGTCTTGGCCTTTTCGGCCAATGCCGAAGTCTTTAAATGCAAGAGTGTTTCTGGGAAAATAACCTATCAACCGGAACCTTGTGCACCCGGATCGGCAACCCAAGGCGTCATTAAAGTAAAAGAAATGACGCCGGAAGAAACGGATTTGGCAAAAGCAAAACTAAAAGCGTGGCAAGAACAACAGGCTATCGAAGAGGCTGCCAAGAAAGAAGCCGAAAAAGAACGGCAAGTAGAATTAGATAGGCAAATGGGCCTTGAGTTACAAAGAAGGGGCGTCATTGCGCAAGAGCAGCAAGCGCTTGCTGAAAGGCAAAGACAGCAACAAAGTTACGGGCCCATTTATGTTCCGGCTTATGATTTTAACCGTCGTTATCGTTATTGGAACAACCCCATGCTGCCGCCTTATGGTGGCTGGGGTTCATCCAATTACCAAAACCCACAGCCCCAGTTTCAGGATAAGTCCAACATGTTCCCGCCTTATCAACCTTATAAAGAACCGCCACCCCCACCATACAGGTCGCCATCGAATATGGGGAGGACTCCCCCGCAATCCGGGAATCCCGGATACGACCCGTTTGGAACGGATAGACATTAAACTGGAATCTGTAAAAATAAATCTTTTAAGCAACGAACCATTCAAGGCTGGATAAATGGATACGGCATCGGTAAATAAAAATATGGCCGCGGCAAGGCCAAGTTTTTTGTCTAAAGAGCGCATAATTGCCCACCCCGGTTTTAACCGTTGGTTGGTGCCCCCCGCTGCATTGGCGATTCACCTATGTATCGGGATGGCTTACGGTTTTTCTGTTTTCTGGCTGCCTTTATCGAAGTCTGTAGGCCTTAAAGAATCTATCGGTTGCGGCTCTGAGGTGGGTTTTTTTCAAGAGTTGACCGTTACCCATTGCGATTGGAAAATTTCCACGTTGGGTTGGATGTACACGCTTTTTTTCGTTTTTCTCGGTTCATCCGCAGCCCTGTGGGGTGGTTGGCTTGAGCGTGTAGGCCCGCGTAAGGCCGCTGTGGTCAGTGCTTTTTGCTGGTGCGGAGGCATGTTATTTTCTGCTGCGGGGATTTACTTCCACCAATTTTGGATGATGCTGTTAGGTTCCGGCGTTATTGGCGGCATCGGTTTAGGCCTGGGCTATATTTCTCCTGTATCGACTTTAATTAAATGGTTTCCAGACCGTCGCGGTATGGCGACCGGTATGGCGATCATGGGTTTCGGCGGCGGCGCCATGATAGGGTCGCCGTTAGCGGCTGAATTGATTAAATTTTTCGCGACTCCCGTCGATGTAGGGGTCATGCCTACCTTTATTGTCATGGCGACGGTTTATTTCGTGTTCATGATGTCCGGAGCCCTAGGTTACCGCCTGCCAGCGGCAGGTTGGAAGCCCGCGGCCTGGAATCCACAGGATAATGAAAAAACCAGGAAATTGGTTACTAAAAATCATGTACATGTAAAAAATGTTTTTAAGATCAAACAATTTTGGCTGGTATGGGGCGTTTTATGCATGAATGTAAGCGCCGGTATCGGCATTATTGGGATGTCTTCCCCCATGTTGCAGGAAGTGTTTGGCGGCAAGCTAATCGGGATACCTAAACTCTATTCGGAGTTGGATAAGGACCAGTTGGCCGCGATTGCCGCCGTGGCTGCTGGATTTACTGCCTTGTTGAGCTTATTCAACATAGGGGGACGGTTTTTCTGGGCCAGCCTGTCTGACATAATGGGGCGTAAAAATACCTATTTTCTGTTTTTTTTGTTGGGCGGCTTGTTATATCTCAGCATACCTAAGAGCGCCGATACGGGGAATATCCTATTATTTGTGGGGGCGTTCTGCATAATTTTAAGTATGTACGGTGGCGGTTTTTCCACTGTCCCGGCTTATCTGGCCGATTTATTTGGCACGCAAATGGTGGGTGCCATACACGGACGGTTGTTGACGGCTTGGGCTACCGCAGGGATTTTGGGGCCGGTTATCGTGAATTATATGCGGGAATATCAGCTTGCTTTGGGGATACCGCGTGAGCAGGTTTATAACCAGACCATGATGATCCTGGCCGGGATGCTGACGATTGGTTTAGTATGCAACCTATTGGTTCAGCCCGTGGCGGACCGGTGGTTTATGACTGAGCAAGAACTGGAGGAGGAGAAACAATTTACGCCCGAAGTGCCGTCTGGGTGGAATCCGATAGCTACCGGTTTTGCAAAACCTACCCCCATCGTGTGGGTATTACTGGCTTGGTTAGCGGTGATGTTGCCATTGGGTTGGGGGATTTACAAGACCTTGCTTAATGTGAGCAAGCTTTTCGCTTCATAACGAGTAACGATGGACTAATTAAGTTTTATGGGCCAAACTACATAAACAATTTCGTTTTAAATAACGGTGTGCCTAGTGTTCCAGGAAATCAAGTAAGGCCTGGTTATGCACACAATATTTTTACTAATGCAGAAAATTTTCTTGTTCCTTTTTGTTTTTTTGGTGGCTAATGCCGCCATACAACATCTGAAAGGGACTGCTTTATCCGCTAAGAATATGCAATCCGGGTGGTTTTTACGCTTGCTTGGTAATCCTGTAACAGTACCTTACTTCCATTTTTTTGATAAGCGGCTACCTACTAAGGTGGGCTTTTTTCCCTTTAGCGTAGCTACGCTTACCTGTTCATTTTGCTATAGGCTAATTCGTTTTTTAACATTAAAAGTTAAAGTTAGGCGTGATTTCGCGGCACTTTTTATGGTGATTTTTTCCGGAATTGCAGTTTGTGCCAATGATGTTAAGCAAGGGTTTTCCTTGCCAAGCCATAAGGCGCTATCCGTTTTAAAATTAACGCAAAAAGAAGAACGTTGGCTTGCACGCCACAAAGACATTCGCATTGCTTATGACGCCAGTTTACCCCCCTACAGCTTTGTTAATGACCAAGGCAAAATTGACGGGGTTGCCGTTGAAATCATGGCGATATTGAGCCAACGACTGGGCATTAACTTTACGGTTTACACTGATTCCGATTGGCATCGATTGTACCGGTCGGCTGCAAAGCGGCAGGTCGACATGGTCGCCACGATGGTAGGCCGTTCAAACCGGTCGGAGTGGTTCAACTTCACCAAGCCCTATTTGACCAAATCCTTGGTTATTGTGACGAAGCAAGATGATGCCGCTGTCAATAACCGGAACGACCTTTACAACAAAAAAATCGCGGTAGTTAAAGGTTATGAATACGCAGAGCAAGTGGCCCGTGATTATCCCCGTTCAAAACGTATAACAGTGGAAACCATGTTGGACAGCCTGCTTGCGGTGGATAAGGGGGAAGCGGACGCCGCCATCCTCTTTTTGGGCACTGCGAATTATTTGCAGGCCAAACATCAATTGACACGATTGAAATCCGCAGCATTTTACGACCGTAACAGTGCCGACGAGAGTATTGCGGTACGCAAGGATTGGCCACTATTTGTGGCAATTTTGCAGAAAGGGTTGGATTCTTTAACCGAAGAGGAAATCCAAAAAATTTTCGCCAAATGGGTTGTGTTGGGTGGGGCGGCCTCTTCGGCTGGGGATGTCGCCAAAAGCGCACAGCCGAAACCACCTCCGGAAAGCAAAAAAACCGTATTAATTGAAAATCCTCCCGTAAACCTAAGTAGCCAACAAACCACAAGCCTAGCTGTACCGGAAATTAACGAAACCAGAAATTTTGATGGCGCCTATTCCCTCCTGCTTTTCCTTTTGGCGACTTTCGTAGTATGGTTCCAGGTTGTCAGGAAACAAAAAACGCCAGGACAAATAGCTGGAAATGGTGAAAAGACGGTGGCAGGAAACTTGCTTGCCACACCAAGCGAAACTGTGCACCAAAAGGTTGCGTCTTCACCGGAAACCAGTAATGATGAGCCAAAGCCTGAACAACCGATACAACTCGACATTGGGCACCTTAAGGTAACGCATGAGGGCCAACTTAAAAATCCTGACGATGAAACCGTCCGCTATCAACGCGATGCGGAAGGCCGCTTTATTTTTGTAAGCCCCTCCATTACAAGTTTGCTGGGTTATTCGGCAGCCGATTTTATGGAAAATTACCGGTATTATTTGACAGGCAATCCTATAAACCAACAACTGGAAGGGTTGGTTGAAGCCTGTATGCAAGGTAAGCCTAATGAACTGTATGAGATTGAGATATACGATGTAGGGAAAGATATCCACTGGTTGGAAGTCCAGGCCTCTGCGGTATACGATGGGCAAGGCCATTGTATCGGTATTGAAGGCATCATGCGCGACATTACTGCGTTAAGGCTTTACGACAAATTGTCGGCCAAGGCCGCCTCAGAAACGGATTTGGCTTCTGGGTCGTCCTTCCATCAATCCTTAAAAGAACAATTGCAATCGGCTATTGATTTGGCCACAAAGGAACAGAAACCGTTGACGCTGATGCGTTTGACGCTAGAAAGGTTGAGGTTTCTCGACGGTAGTTTGCTTGGTTATCCAGACGACGAAGTCCTTACCGAAGCAAACAAGAGGCTACGCGCCACCTTGCGTGAAACCGATACCGTAATCGAATTGGAAGCCGATAAATTCGCCTTGATTTTGCCCGAAATAGATAGCCTTACAGCCGGCCTGATTGTCGATAAAATCAGGAAAATCCTTCAAGTGCCTTATCTTGTGGGCGTACAATCTATTGTCCTGGATGCGAATATAGGCGTAGCGATTTATCCAGAGCACGGGCTGGACACGGAATCTTTATACAATAAATCACAGGAGTTGTTGTCAACTAGCCCGCCTGAAATGCCTGAGCTTAAAATTCAGGTAGACTATGACGACCAGGGGGTTAATTTACGGCTTCAGCAGGACTTGGTATTGGCGCTGGATGAATGCAAAGTTTCCCTTAGGGCTTCGAATCCGCATAACATTAACGCCTTGCATAGGCATAGCCAATTTTCAGTGTATTATCAAAGTCGACATAACCTTGATGATTACGCTATAACGGGTTTTGAGGCGTTGATCCGATGGCAGCATCCAGAACTCGGTTTGTTATTGCCCAAAGATTTTGTGGAATTGGTAAAAGATATCGGCTTGCTTGATGTTATGACTTATTGGATTATCCAGCAGGTCGCTTTTCAAGCGATGTTTTGGGAAAAGAAAAGTATCCGGCCGGAGTTATTGGCAATTAACCTGGGGGATTTGGCTGGCAGCCAAACCATAACGGCAGCTAAAATCGCCAATATTATCCAGGAAACGGGGGCGAAACCCGAATGGTTTGCATTTTCGGTGCCTGAGGGCATACTAACTAGGAACTATGATTTGGTTAAGCCGATTATAGACCAATTAGCGGAAGCTGGGTCTACGGTAGCGATTGATAATTTTGGCTTCGACAGTTCCGTATTGGCGCAATTGAATACCATTCCCGCCCAGGTTGTTGAGATTGATCCTGCTTTTATCCGCCATCTTCCAGAAAATACAGCCGATGCTGAAATTATCATCCGTAGTATTGCCATGTTGCACGAAATGGGTAAGACAGTCATTGCTAAAGAGATCGAAACAGAGCAACAATTGGAATTCTTTAAAACCTGCGGGTGTGACGTGGTACAAGGCCACTTGTTAAGCAGGCCGTTGCCAGCCAAGGAAGCCAAAGAGTTAATGGAGTCTTTGCCTGATTTTGCTTGGTACCTAACGCAATAAAAGCCTGTTTTGGGACGATTGAAAAATTAAGTTTCTTATGTACTTAACCTCAGTTTAATGGGCAAGTAATGGGTACACAAAGCAGGCAACCCTTTACTCACTGGGTTGATGAGACGTTAATTTATGGGGGCCTTTGGAATTTCATGGCTAGTTTTTAATATGCTTTCACTCCTTAAAAAGCTAACTATCTTACTGATGACAGTATCCTTAACCGGATGTATGCCAATGACTTATCCACCGGGTGCAAATAATAACGATCCATATCTCACCGGTAACCTATACATAACCCAAGATGGGGCGAGTTTGCCCCTACGGCAATGGCTGCCCAAATCAGGAACCAAAGCTGTGCTGATAGCCTTGCACGGATTTAATGATTACAGTCATTTCTTCGACCAGCCGGGGGTGTTTTTCAGTGCCCAAGGCATTGCTTGCTTTGCCTATGACCAACGTGGTTTCGGCGGGGCGCCAAGACGCGGGTTCTGGGCGGGAATCCCCGCCTATACGGATGATTTACGGAATTTATCGAAATTGCTCAAGCGGCGCTACCCCGGGGTACCTATTTATTTGCTCGGCGAAAGCATGGGTGGGGCCGTCATTATTACCGCCATGGGGAAAGCCAGCATCCCGGAAGTCGATGGGGTGATATTGGCAGCCCCTGCGTTGTGGGCACGGGAAACCATGCCCTGGTACCAAACCAGCTTATTGTGGACTTTGGCCCATACTTTTCCTTGGTTGACATTGACCGGTAAGGGCGTTCGTGTGCAGCCCTCCGACAATATCGAGATGCTAAGGAAACTGGGGCGTGACCCTTTAATCATCAAAAAAACCCGCGTAGAAGCCATCTACGGCCTGACCGACCTGATGGATGCGGCATTTAACGGGGCAACTGGCTTGCGTACCAATACCTTAGTCCTCTATGGCGAGAACGATGAAATCATCCCCAAAAAACCGACCTATGATTTCTTGCAGCGCTTTCTTAGCATAGAACCAGACAAAAAAACCGTCGCGTTTTATCCCCAAGGCTACCATATGTTGTTGCGCGACTTGAATGCGCAGATGATCTGGAAAGATATAATGGCATGGATTGTAGAGAAAAGCGTTAAGTTGCCTTCAGGCGCAGACCATCGGGCAAGCGCCCTCCTAAAACCGATTTCATAGCTACTTCTTTGGGCTTATTAAAGTTTAGGTTCGCCGAGATTTGACATTTGCCTGAGTATCCAGCGTTGCCTCCTGAGCAAATAAGGGCTTGGATGGGTTGCTTGGAGCAAATGGGGATTGGGTAAGGTGGCGGCAAGCAGGGCGGCTTGGGAGCGGGAAATGTACTTGGCCGGAATGCCGAAATAGCGTTGGCTGGCCGCTTCTATCCCGAAGAGATGGTCGCCGAATTCCGCGATGTTTAGGTAGATTTCCAGGATCCTGTCCTTAGCCAAGAATGTCTCGATCAATAAGGTAAACCAAGCTTCTATCCCTTTGCGCATAAAGCTTTTTGCCGGTGTAAGGAATAAATTCTTTGCGACCTGTTGCGAGATGGTGCTCGCGCCCCGTAATTTTCCGCCGTCCTTATAAACATCGATCGATGATTGTATGGAATCCAGGTCAAAACCAAAATGTTCAGGAAAGCGCTGGTCTTCAGACGCCATAACCGCAACTGCCGCATGCGGGGAAATGCTTTTTGCATTTACCCAGTGATAACGGATGGTTTTGTATGAGCCGTCTTTCACTAAGTCTTGATAATGGCGGTACAACATGAATGCTGAAGTAGGTGGGGGTGACCAACGGAGGAGCAAGCATAAGCCGACGGAGGAAACCAGGAAAACAAAAAGCAAAGTACCTAATATTTTTTTTAGCTTGGAAAAAAACAGGCGTAATGGTTTGTTAATGAAAAGTCGCAGTTTCATCGCCAAGCTACTATATCAACTTTGTGTGGATGCTGTGGTGGATATCGAAAGATTGAATCTGTAAGCGCATCAACACCAATTTCCTGCATCGGCCTTGGTTAGCCGCTATTTCTGCGGGTATGAAATGGCAGACTTTAAGGGGTTCCAGGATGTAACTAAACGGCTGTTAGGGCGGTGGACGTAGCCGCCGAATCTTTCAAAAAAATAATAAATTTTATGATGAAAAATAGTGGCGGCATCGATAAAGATAATTAAGCGGAGCCTTAATCGACTTCTGTCTTATCCACATTGCCTTTCTTGTCGATCAAGACATTCCAGGCTTTGCCGGCGGTTTCTAGCACTACGTCAAATTCTTCACCGGCGCCATTTGGGTTGACCACTAATACGGCTTGCTTTATATGGTAATCGTTAAAAGCCGCTTTTAGTTTTTCCTTGCTGTCGGTAAACATCATGTCATCTGCGGCAATAATAAGGCCGGAAACAAAGAAATGGCCGTCCGGCCTGTAATAATCGACAAACTTTTCTTCCCCTTCTTTATAGTTAACCTTTAATAACTCTTGGGAAAAATGCGTTTTTTTCTCGCCTGAAATATCGAGTGCATTGGGGTGTTTCTTGTAAATTTGGTCGATGATTGCCGTCGGAATGCCATCTTTTCCGAGTATTTCTGCACTTGCTGAGATACTGAGAAAAATAAAACAAAAACTTAACACTATTTTCTGCATTGGGTATACCTATAGTTTTTTTGATATTGTATTGTATGTCGCATTATAACACCCACTGACAAAGCAAACTTTTATGCTTTATCCAGCCCGTAAGCTTCGGCATGTATAAGGCTGATCAAATATACCGGGGTGAATAATACAACAGCTTGAGGAAAAATAGCAGGGTTGCTAACAGCTTACAAGCATTAATTCTCGCCAATAACTTTAAGCGCAATGACTGGGTTGTCAATTCAGGTTGCGGGAAGTTATTCATCGATAACGCCCCGACTCGATAAAGTAACGTCGCTTGTTAAGTTAAGTTTGAACAGGCGCTTTAACCTGATTGACTATATGATTGAAATTTCCACCCTCTTGTTCAGGGTTTGGCGTATTCCCAAAAAGAATACGCCAAATTTGCTTTTTGAGGGTCAATCTGCACACAGCTTCACGATAAAGCATTGTTTCGATTGAAGCTCATAGGATACGGTGAAGCATACGCCTTCAAAGCTCAATACATAACAATCGGCTTTTGCCCCACAGGTATTGATTGCAAACTCCCTGGATACACAGTTAGGCTTATCTTGTTCGCAAGGGCTGATATCGCCAAAGCAAATGGGGCCGGATGGCAAAACCTGAATGGAAGGCGTCCCGTCCGGCAAGGTTGGCACAGGTTTCCCTTCCTTGGTCGTGATCAGGATACGGCCAATGGTGAAATCATCAAATGTGACGTTGCAGTAGCAGTTACAGACGGTAACGCAAAGCACTTCAATATCATCCGTCTCAAAGCCGTCGCATTTGCTGTCTCCCCACTTGACCGTAATATAAGGTTTAATGTCGGGAAGCACCGCTCGGACGCATTCGCAACCACAATCCCCTTCAGGCGGGGCGTCGCAGTCCGGGCATTCGCAATCCGTGCGGGGCAGGAAATTGAATTTATGTCCGCATTGTTCGCGAAGCCAATTGTCCTGGTATAACAGGATATCCGAACAAGTTTTACAGCCATTGTCGTCATCTTTATGTTTCTTGGTCATTTTCATCTCCTTTCTTGAACCCCTTCAAATTGGCTTTACGAAAGATTCCGAAGGGGAAGGAGAAACCTCACGTGAAGGAAGCTCGACAGGAATATGGAGTGAAATAAAAAATCAACTGCAAAACACCGTCAAGCAAGGCTCAACGGCCAACCGACATAACGAATCGGAAGTTTTTACTGGGACGTTGAATCCGGTTCTAGATTGCGGGTTTATTGGCCAGGTGTCTGTAAGGTAATGCGGCCTAAATGTGTAACCTATGTTACATACGGCGATGGCAAGGGTAAGTGGAGTTCTAGTAGGTTGTTGAATCCAAATGTAAACGGGTTCAAGCAATAGATAATTTATTTGGAAGGTATCATAAATAGAATGCCTCGGCGTTAAGTTTTTGGTTCGCCATTTTCAGGAATTCTTTGCCATTTTGGGCAGTATCAATCACTAAATTGATCCCTTGTTCACCCTTTAGCAAACGCCAGCGGCACAGTAATTTTTTTAATTGGACTTGCTCGCTGGCGCTAAAGTGGTGCTTATTTATTAACTCATTGAAAATATGATATTCTTGCGGCTTAAGTAGGCCTTCTAACTTGCTTAATTCAGACAAAACAGCCGTTACGGTAGGGATTTGTCCAGTGATTAACCCGGTCACTAGCTGGGAGTTTACGCCTTGGGCCGGTACGTCTTCGTTGTCCGAGACTATTTTTAAGCATTGTATTAGCTCCCCGCAAGAAAACCTCATGGCCGTCTCGTAAAATGCGGAGGCTTCCATGTCGCACAGGGCGAATTCGGGGTAGGTTTGTTGCGGTTTGGCGAATGTCATCAGGTTAGCCGTGGCGCAAGGCGGGGTAAAGGCCAGGGGCGGATAATAGCTTTTGCCCGTGCCGTGGTCGGTGAGCTTATGGGCCAGAAAAATATTTCCAATAGCGTGTTGCTTATGCCCTGCTATGCCGATATTGAGCATAATTGGCGCTTGCTCAGGTTGGAATAAGGCTTGGGTATAAGCGACGGCCGCCGCGACAGCACTTTTTCCTATTCCTGTAATGGTTATGCAAATATCGTTATTTTTATAGATGGCAAAACAACGGGTTTTCGTGTCTTTCTTTAACTGGTAAAAATCAATCAGGGGCTTAGCTTCGCAAGGGAGGGCGGTGTAGATAAAGATTTTAGGGGAAGTTCGGGTTTTCAAGGCATTGATTGTTGGTGTGCCGTCCTTGGCGTTAGGTTTTTAAGTTGCTTGTCGATGTCGGATTGGTTTCTATGGATTCGGGCTTGTGAAGCATTAAGTTTCCGTTCGCCTTGAGCCTGTCGAAAGGCGGTGTGTGCTTCGACAAGCTCAGCACGAACGGTTCAGACATTAAAAAGCCGAATCAATAACTTACGAATCCATCCCAAAGGAAAACAATACTAATTTTGTTGTTAAGGGCATTGAAATTAAGGGATCCGCAACACCTGCCCCGGTTTAATCAAATCGGGATTGCTCAATTGGTCCCGGTTGGCATCGAATATTTTAGGCCAGTCGTTGGCATTGCCATAAAAGTGTTTGGCTATTTTCGATAAGTTGTCCCCGGAAACGACGGTATAAGTCCTCGCTTGCGCTTGGGGTGCTGCCGATGCCGTAGGAGCCGGTTGGACAGGGGTATCGGTAGAAGCTTGGGCAACTTCGGCATCGGCTTCGTCCTTATTGCCGAAATGCGATGCGACGGCTTTTGCCGCTATGGTTGCACCTGCAACGCCAAGCCCTGCCAGTATTACCTTTGATAGGGTGCCCAGTTTATGGGGTTCTGGTACTTCGCCGTCCGGAGTCATTTTATCGACTACGGTTGGTAGCACTTGCGAAAGCACTTCAGCGCCTTTGTCGGCGGGAATCCCGGCTTCTTTGGCCAGTTCGGCCACTTTTTCCGCGCCCAGTGCTTCCTCAATTTGTTGTGGGCTTACCGGTTTGTTTTCGCCTTTGCCCACCCACGAAGCGGCTATGTCGCCCAATCCGGACTGGGCAAATTGATCGATCAGGCCGGATATGCCCCCTGCGTTACTGGTAAGCATGCCGACTACGCCTTTTACCATATTTTGCGTTTGACTTTCTGCATTGCCGCCAAGGGCGCTTTGCAGGGCGGTTTGTACTAAGCTATCAAAAAGACTCATCGTTTTTCCTTATTTTAAGTTAGTGGACAAAGTCGCGAGGCTGAATAAAAAACCTGTCGAGCCGATTGTATCAGGCGGATTTACCCAGTACAAACAATAAGACCCCTAAAATTTCTTGTTAATTCAAGTATCCGTGGATTTATTGCCGGATTGGATAATGATATAAGCGTTGGGTTACTTTCCATGAACTATGCGATAATTTCAGCCCTTAAATTTTCGACTGCTTACTACCAGGAATAACAATAGGAATAACAGATGACGGCATTAGTTGGCCTAATAATGGGTTCGGCAACAGACTGGGAGACGATGCGCTATGCGGCGGAAATCCTAGACCAATTACAGGTCCCGCATGAAATTGAGATTGTTTCGGCGCATCGTACCCCGGATAAATTGTTCGCCTATGCCGAAGCGGCGGAAGCCAAAGGCATTGAAGTCATTATTGCTGGCGCGGGAGGGGCCGCGCACCTTCCCGGCATGACGGCGGCGAAGACCGTCATCCCTGTCCTCGGCGTGCCGATACAGTCTAAGGCATTGAATGGCATGGATTCTTTGCTTTCAATCGCCCAAATGCCCGCAGGGATTCCGGTAGGGACTTTGGCTATCGGTAAGGCTGGTGCAATCAATGCAGCGCTGTTGGCAGTTGCAATCCTTGCCAACAAAAGCGAAAAATACCGTAACGCCTTACATGAATACCGCCGAGAACAAACGGCTTCCGTACTGGAGAATTCCGATCCAAGGGTGATAGGGGAATGAAAGTCGGGATATTGGGGGCAGGGCAGCTTGCCCGGATGATTGCATTGGCGGGTTATCCCTTGGGGCTGGATTTTATCGTGCTCGACCCATCGCCCGACGCCTGTGCCGGGAAATTGGCCGAGCACTTGATCGGCGAGTACGACGACGAAAACCTGCTGGCGCAATTGGCGGCCTTATCCGATGTCGTGACTTACGAATTTGAGAATGTGCCAGCCAAGGTTGCGAATTTTCTGACCGAGCACACCAAAGTCTATCCGCCGCCGCAAGCCCTAAGGGTAAGTCAGGATCGCCTGTTGGAAAAGAATTTCTTTAAGGAATTGGGTATTCCCATGCCCGATTTCGTCCTGGTCGAGAGCTTGTCGGACTTACAACAGGCAGTTTCGGTTTTAGGTTATCCGGCAATTTTGAAAACCCGCACCCTGGGTTACGACGGCAAAGGCCAGTCGTTTTTAAAATCGGAAGCCGACTTGCCATCGGCATGGGATGCAATGCAGGGTTATTCCTGCATCGCCGAGGCGTTCGTGCCGTTTAAGCGGGAAGTCTCCATTATTGCCGTGCGCAGCGTGTCCGGCGAGGTTGCGTTTTATCCCTTATCGGGAAACCTGCACAAAGGCGGCATCCTGCGTGTGGCCGAATGCAAGGCGGACGATCCCATGCAACCACAGGCGGAAGATTATGTCTCAAGGTTGTTGCAAGCCCTGGATTATGTCGGCGTGATTGCCCTGGAACTGTTCGAGGTAGACGGCAAGCTGCTCGCCAACGAATTCGCCCCGCGTGTGCACAACTCCGGCCATTGGACGATAGAAGG
The DNA here is from genome assembly GCA_964435245.1 of uncultured Methylomagnum sp. Lineage (GTDB taxonomy): Bacteria > Pseudomonadota > Gammaproteobacteria > Methylococcales > Methylomonadaceae > Methyloglobulus. Next base: position 1,273 of record CAYSYU010000019.1, on the reverse strand, counting down.
CGCGGAGACCTGCCAGTTTGAAAACCACCTGCGGGCGATCCTGGATTGGCCTTTGGGTTCGACGGCGGCCGTCGGCAAAGCGGCGATGGTGAACTTTATCGGCGGTTTGCCTGAACCCAAAGATGTCTTGGCGATTGAACACGCACATCTTCATCTTTATGGTAAAAGCCCGCGCAAGGGACGGAAGGTGGCGCATGTGACGGTGCGGGCGAAAACTTATGAGCAGTTTGAGGAATCGATAAGCAAGTTAAAAAGCTTGGCGGATCAAGTTGATGATTCATAACCTGATGGACTGAACGCGACACTTTAACTATCGTTACCGCTGGACGGGTTTTTAGGTTGCTAATAGTGAAAAATTTCACTATTATTTGACACTATCAATAATCACGTAGACTATCCGCATGTCAAGAAACATAACCCTTAACGCCGACGAAGAAGCTATCGAAACCGCTAGGGCGCTCATGAAGGCCGAAGGCACCTCGCTCAACGAACAATTCAAACTGTGGTTGGATGCCTACATTGCCGAACACCGCCGCAAGCAACAAGTTGAAGCAGCCCTTAAAACCTTGGAAATGATGCGCGGCTCGATCAAGCTTGACCACAAGCTGGCTCGAGAAGAAATGAATGAGCGTTGAATTCTTCTTGGATTCCAACATCTTGGTTTATCAAGCCAGCAATCAGGATAACCAAAAAGCCGGTATTGCGGAAAAATTGGTCATTGATGCAGCCAAAGGCATGGGCGCAATCAGCTATCAGGTCGTGCAAGAAACCATGAATGTATTGTTGCGCAAGAACTTGTTGCCGGTGGACGATGAAAAAGCAAAATTGTACCTGCACAACGTGCTAGCCCCTTTGTGCAAGGTGCATTACAGTCCGGCCTTGCTATCATCCGCATTGGAGCTACGAAGCCGGTATCGATATGGCTTTTATGATTCCCTCATCATCGCCGCCGCCCTGGAAGCCGGTTGCAATGTGCTTTACAGCGAAGATTTGCAGGATGGGCAGGTGATTGATGGGTTGACCATTAAAAACCCGTTTGCCTTGATATGAATTAATGTTGTGAATAGATTATTTTTGATATGTTCCAGCATCGTTCCCACGCTCCGGCGTACCCAAAGGGCATAAATGGAAACGTAGTTTGTGACGCTCTAGCGTCACGTAACGCAGGAGCGTTGCGGTATGAATTCCCACGCCGGAGCGTGGGAACTATAAAGGTAGTGATCTTGCCCCGGTCTAGCGGACACTTGGCTAAGAGAGTAATCTCTGAAACCGA
>CAYSYU010000018.1:0-97640 GCA_964435245.1 uncultured Methylomagnum sp. | reverse complement strand
TCGCCACCTACCCCGCCGGCTCCTGGGGCCCCGAAGACAGCCGCCGCCTGTTCGAAAAAGAAAGCCAATCCTGGCGCAGTTCCTTAACACCGGAAGTCTGTAAGTATGAAACCTGATTATCAATGGCATTATTTTGAAAACCCCGATCAAGTTGCGGAAACCGCTTGCAAGGTAATTTTAGCTGCCGCAGACATAGCAATTGCCAAGCACGGCAAATTCAAACTGGTTTTGGCGGGCGGCACCACGCCGGAAAAAGTTTACCGCTTGCTGGCAAAATCTGATGCGGATTGGCAAAACTGGTGGATTTACCACGGCGACGAGCGATGTTTGCCGGTAAATGACAAAGATAGAAACAGTGTCATGGTATCCCAAGCCTTATTGGATAATGTAGCTATCCCAACAGACCAAGTTTTTGATATTCCAGCCGAACTAGGCCCAGATCATGGCGCGCTTGCTTATCGACAAACAATCGCTAACGCCCTACCCTTCGATCTGGTGCTCTTAGGCATGGGCGAGGACGGCCATACAGCGAGTTTGTTTCCTGGGCATAACCACGACGATCCGGACGAGCTTACCCATGCCGTATACAACTCTCCAAAACCGCCGCCGGAACGGGTGTCCTTAAGCGCAAAGGCATTAGGCAATTCCGGGCAAGTTATTTTTTTGATAACCGGCGCAAACAAACAAGAAGCCGTTAAGCTTTGGCGATCAGGCCATGACCTGCCGGTAGCCAGTATATTTTCGGAACGCATCGACATCTATATTGACCGGGACGCTTACTCAGACTAACGCTTTGCGAAATATTTCAATGGCCATCACTGTTTCAGGGATTTATACATTAGAGCTGGCGAAGATTATTGATGTCAGGGTTAAAAAACCATATCTAGAGTTTGCCAGTCGAACCAACCTTACATGAACGCGTTCGGGATTACGGCACACCAGGAAAGACCTATCCCTGCTGCCCTGTACTGAACCACCCAAGTTCAAATAGCGGTATTGCCTACTGCGAATTTGGCTTTGAGGCCAAACTCGCCTCGGGGACTAGTTGCGCTGACGGAAGAATCGGACTGGGGGTCAGCTTGGGAGAAGGTTCACAAGCTTAGGGCCGAAGACCGAACTCTTGTTACCATTACCACCATCGTATCGTCTTGAAACACAACGGGACTTAACTGCCCTGTCCTGTTAACTATTCCTTCACAGCCAATAACCCTTTCTCTACACCCATCTCTGTAATACAATTAGCCCCTTTTTAATGGGTCATGTTGCCTTGAAGCCGACGAAAAATTTCAAAAAAAGGGCTGGGGCGATTATGTTTTGTATTTCATTGATTAACAAAGGTCAGTTTTATGTGTTGGAGTGGGGAAGCGTCCGGGATTTTGGCTACCGCAGGTTTGACTACCGCCGTGTATGTCGCTTGGAAAGGGGAATCGAAAGAGTTATGGATTCCGTTAACATATTTTGCATTGATGGAATTGCTGCAAGCAGTCACTTATATTTATATTGACCTGTGCGACAATCCTAACAACCAGGTACTCACGCTATTGGGTTATCTGCATGTCTCATTCCAGCCGTTTTTTGTGAATATGGTGGCGTTGTACTTTATCCCGCCTGAAATAAAACAGAAAATCCAAGTCCCGGTTTATACCCTTTGTGCAGTGGGCAGCCTGTTTATCCTGTTCAAAAGCTATCCGTTCGATTGGGCAGGAAAATGCGTCATCGGCACCGAGGGTTTTTGCGGCCCAGCCATATGTTCCGTTCATGGCGCTTGGCATATTGCCTGGCAAATGCCTTTAAACGGTTTGCTCTCTTATCCTATCACGTGGTTGAATGATTTCGATTGGGGTTTGCATGTCTTAAGTTATATCTTGGTATGTTTTATCATGCCTACCCTTTATGGTTCGTACCGTTTTGTCGCCTTCCATTACCTCATGGGGCCTTGGATATCCGGTGTGACCACCAATGACCCGAACGAATATGCCGCCGTGTGGTGCTTGTTCTCGATCGCCCTTTGCGTATCGGTCATTAAATCGCCGGTCAGGAAATACCTGCACGTCAGGCACTGGCCCTTTTACAACAAGTACATCACAGTGGCGGAGAATGAGGCTGAGGCCATAGCTGTCACGAGATAACATGAACATGGCGGTTTTGTTTAATGCAAAGCCGCCATTGCCAACAAAGCTGTTTTATATCGTTATCACACGGGTAAATAATCCGTCCCTTCGTAATTGCGGCATAGCTGCAAGACGATACCCAAATAGGCTTCCCATTTTCCATTACGCATGGCTTGGCTACCCAACTAAACCTCTAGACATTCGCCGCCACGGACTTTTTCATCTCGCGCGGCTTGACAAAAGCAGACTACCATCTAGTCTTTAACATTTAAGCTTAAGGTAAGTCCTCTCAAAATTGGTTGCCCATTCCTCAAACAAAGTGGGAGCCAAAACCTTTTTTAGCGTTATTAGTTTTATTGTGGTTAGCGTTTGTAAACAAAGGGCCTTAGGAAAAATCATCAGGTGAGCGCTATGAGCGAGCAAGAAAACTCGAACCCCGAAACAACAAATACTGCCCAACACCCAACAGAAGCTTCTACCGAAGCCAGTAACTCCCGCTATAGTTATAGCGCATTAGTGGTGGATGACAATCCCGCATCACAAAAACTGCTCGCCTTGAGCCTCTCTATGCAGCCGCAAATAGAGGTCATTGATTTTGCCGAAAATGGTAAAAGTGCAATAGCAAAAGCTAAAGCCAAACAATACGACCTCATTTTTTTGGACGCCATGATGCCGGGTATCGATGGCTACGAAACCTGCGCCCTTATACGGAAAATCCCGGAGTACAAAAATACCCCTATCATTATGGTGACCGGGCTTGCCTCGCCCTTGGATGAAGCCAAGGGAATCATAGCCGGCAGTACAACTTACGTGACAAAACCTGTACAGCAAGTACCGTTTAAGAAACTGATCAATAGGGAGCTTGCCAGGCTAGCCTATCGAAAAACATTAAAACAACCTGATTAATATGTTTCAAATTTAAAATAAGCGCCAAATAATCCTTATAAGTTTTGTGTCTTGAGGCATTACAGACTGGTTTGGATAATGCAATACCCTTTATTCTCAGGTCACGAATTGATTGTTGATTTTAATTTATAAATAAGGTTATTTATTTCAACTTCTTGAGTGATGATATTCAAACATAAGCGAAACTGCTTGCTGGCACGAAGCAAATTTTCTTCAGGCCCAGACACTTTAAAATAACGGTTACCTTCCAGGTAATCGGTATAGAAACGGAGGCCTAATTCAAACGGGATCAGGCGGATGGCCGGATAAAGGAATTGGTAGTCGTACTCTGTACAAAATGAACCCATTTCCCTTAAATAGTTAGCCAATATCACTTGGCAAATTTGAAGGTTAAATTCGTCCGTCAGCTCAGAATGGCAGCATGACCTGATACAATCGCCGATATCAAAGTGGATAAACCCTGGCTTGACAGTATCCAGGTCGACGATACTAACGATACGTTGGCTGTCCTTATCGAACAGGAAATTATTCAGTTTGGGATCGCCATGGATAACCCTTATGGATAGCAAACCATGCTCTTTTGCCGCTTCCAAATCGTTAGCGATGCCTTGGTATTTATCGATAAAGTCAGCACAATAGGCGTCTTCCGATACCTTCGTGACATTTTTTACGCGATGGTAATGCTCCAAATAGCCTGGGCAGATATGGAATCCGGGTAGGGTATCGTGCAATTTTCTTGCATCTAACGCACGGGTCAAACGATGGAATTGACCTAACGCTAAGCCGACTTGTCCAGCTTGCGCCAGATTGCCTAGGGTTTCTAGGCTTTCGGTATTTTCAATATAAGTTAAGGCCCGCCAAAAATCGCCCCGGTCGTCTTGGAAAGATACGCTTCCGCTTTCCGTTAGCAAAAGATCCGGAAACCGGAAGTTATTCTGGGTATCATTATTTTCCCTGATATGCTGGTTAAGCGCCATCAGGTTAGCCATAATTTCCCCAGGATTGGGAAATACGTTTTTATTGATTTTCTGGAGGACGAAAGGCTTCGTCCCTGTTTCAACGAAATATGTATCATTGATATGGCCATTGCCTAAGGGTGTCAAACCTATAACAGACCTGGAGAACTGTTGCGCGGCCTTAAGGGGCATTGCAAATGCCGCTCTTAGTGATGCAAATGCGCCGCCAACCAGCGGGCTGCCACATCCTCCGCCATGCCTTTACGACGTGCATAATCCTGGAGTTGGTCTTTGTCGATTTTGCCGACATTGAAATATTGCGCCTCCGGATGGGAGAAATACCAGCCGCTCACCGCCGAAGCCGGATACATCGCAAAACTTTCGGTCAAGGTGATGCCGGTGTTCTCGGTCGCATTGAGCAATTCGAACAATTTGGCTTTCTCGGTATGGTCAGGGCAAGCCGGATAACCGGGTGCGGGCCGTATTCCTTGGTAAGCTTCCTTGATTAACTGGCCGTTATCCAGGGCTTCGTCTTCGGCATAGCCCCAATATTCCTTTCTGACGACTTGGTGCATATATTCGGCCAGCGCTTCCGCCAAGCGGTCTGCCAGCGCTTTCAGCATGATGGCGCTGTAATCGTCGTGATCAAGCTCGAACTCGGTCAATTTAGCCTCAATACCGATGCCCGTGGTGACTGCGAACGCGCCAATATAATCGGCCTTACCGGAATCGATGGGCGCGATAAAGTCGGACAAACAATAATTCGGTCTGCCAGGCGCTTTCATGTTTTGCTGGCGCAAATGATGCAGGACTACGCGTTGCCCACTGCGGGATTCATCGGTATATAAGACCACATCGTCACCCGAACTTGCCGCCGGAAAAAAACCGATAGTCGCTTTGGCCGTTAACCATTGCCCGTTAACAAGCTCATTCAACATTTTTTTGGCGTCGTCGAAGAGCTTACGGGCTTCGGCACCGACGACAGTATCCTTAAGGATGCCGGGATAACTCCCGGCCATTTCCCAGGTTTGGAAAAACGGCGTCCAGTCGATATAATCGACCAACTTGGCTAACGAAATATCATCGATAACTTTCACACCGAGGAACTTAGGTTTAACCGGTTCGTAGCGCCCCCAGTTGAATTTGTTATGCCGTGCGGCTTCCAGGGAATGCTGTTTCGTTTGCGCCTCCCTACCCTTATGCCGCTCGCGGACTTCGGCATATTCCTCGCGGACATTTTTAACAAACTCGTCGTTCAGTTCCGAACTCAACAGATTGCTGGCAACGCCGACGCTGCGCGAGGCATCGGTCACATAAACAGTCGTGCCCTTGTAATGGGGTTCGATTTTGACAGCGGTATGCGCGCGCGAGGTCGTGGCGCCACCGATCATCAGCGGAATCTTGAAACCTTGGCGCTGCATTTCCTTGGCGATATGCACCATTTCGTCGAGCGACGGCGTGATCAACCCGCTTAACCCGATAATATCGACATTTTCCAAGCGCGCGGTTTGCAGGATTTTTTCCGCGTGCACCATGACGCCCAGGTCGATCACATCGTAATTGTTGCATTGCAACACCACACCTACGATATTCTTGCCGATGTCATGCACGTCGCCTTTCACGGTCGCCATGAGGATTTTGCCGTTACTTTGCCGGTCCGCCGCCGACTTGTCCGCTTCCATATAAGGCATCAAATAAGCCACGGCTTTTTTCATGACCCGTGCCGATTTCACCACTTGCGGCAGGAACATCTTGCCCGCACCGAACAGGTCGCCGACGACGTTCATGCCGTCCATCAGGGCGCCTTCGATCACATGTAACGGCCGTTCGGCTTGTTGCCGCGCCTCTTCGGTATCTTCGTCGATATATTCGGCGATACCCTTGACCAACGCATGTTCCAGGCGTTTGCTCACCGGCCAGCTGCGCCATTCCAGATCTTCCTGTTTTACTTCGCTGCTGCTGCCGTCGCCCTTATATTTTTCGGCAATTTCGAGCAGTTTTTCGGTGCCGCTGCCGTCGTGGGTGTTAAGTACAACCGCCTCAACCGCGTTCCTCAAATCTAGTGGAATATCTTCATAAATCGCCAACTGCCCTGCATTGACAATACCCATCGACAGTCCGGCTTTAATGGCATGGTATAAAAACACGGCATGGATCGCTTCACGCACCGGGTTATTGCCGCGGAAGGAAAACGACACATTGGAAACACCGCCGGATATTAATGCGTACGGCAATGTTTGTTTGATTTCTCGGGTAGCTTCGATAAAATCGACACCGTAATTGTTATGTTCTTCGATACCGGTTGCAATAGCAAAAATATTGGGGTCGAAAATGATATCTTCCGGCGGGAATCCGACCTGTCCGGTCAAAATATGGTAAGCGCGGGCACATATTTCGACTTTGCGTTCTTTGGTGTCTGCCTGTCCGACTTCGTCGAACGCCATCACGATGACGGCAGCACCGTAACGGCGCACCAATTTAGCCTGTTCGATGAATTTGGCTTCACCTTCTTTCATTGAAATGGAATTGACGATGCCCTTGCCCTGGATGCATTTCAAGCCCGCTTCCAGGATATCCCACTTCGACGAATCCAGCATGATCGGAACTTTGGCAATATCCGGTTCGGCGGCGATTAACCGCAAAAAACGAACCATTGCCTCTTTCGATTCCAGCATGCCTTCATCCATGTTGATATCGATGATCTGCGCGCCGTTTTCGACCTGCTGCCTTGCAACTTCTAAAGCTGATTCAAAGTTACCCTCTATAATCAATCGCTTAAACGCCGCCGAACCGGTAACGTTAGTACGTTCGCCGACATTCACAAAGAGCGAATCGGCGGCGATGGTCATCGGTTCCAATCCGGATAAGCGGCATTGCTTCGGGATCTCAGGAATTATTCGTGGCGGATAATGTTGCACCGCTTCGCAAATCGCTTTAATCGTCGCCGGCGACGTCCCGCAACAACCGCCGATAATGTTCAAATAACCGTTAAAGGCCCAATCGGCAAGTTCCGCCGCCATCATTTCCGGCGTTTCGTCGTATTCGCCGAATTCGTTCGGCAATCCTGCATTCGGATGCGCCGAGACATGCGTATCGGCAATGGAAGATAATTCGGCGATATATTGGCGCAGTTCGGTTGCACCTAACGCGCAGTTGAAACCGAATGAAATCGGCTTGACGTGTTTTAGCGAATTCCAGAATGCGGCCGCCGTCTGACCGGATAACGTCCGACCCGATGCGTCGGTGATTGTGCCGGAAATCATCACCGGGAGACTACCGTTGATTGTATCGAAATATTTTTCAACAGCGAAAATAGCCGCTTTTGCATTCAAAGTATCGAAAATGGTTTCAATCAGGATGATGTCGGCGCCGCCTTCGACCAATCCTTTCGTCGCTTCAAAATAGGCATCGACCAATTGATCGAAGGTAATATTGCGGAACCCGGGATCGTTGACATCCGGGGACATGGAAGCGGTGCGATTTGTCGGCCCCAAAACGCCTGCGACAAAACGGGGTTTATCCGGTGTAAGGGCGGAAAACTCGTCGGCAGCTTGTTTTGCAATCCGTGCGGATTCGAAATTCAATTCATAAACCAACGATTCCATCTGGTAATCGGCCATCGCGACCGAGGTGGAATTGAAAGTATTGGTCTCGACAATATCCGAACCGGCTTCAAAGTAGGCACTATGGATGGCTTTGATAATATCGGGCTGTGTCAAGGACAGTAGGTCGTTATTACCCTTAAGGTCGACATTCCAGTCGGCAAAGCGCACGCCCCTGTAATCCTTCTCTTCAAGCTTATAGCTTTGGATCATCGTTCCCATAGCCCCATCAAGGAACAATATTCTTTCGCTTAACGCCTGTTTTAACTGATAAGTTTTTTGCATTTTGATTTTTGAATTGATTTAGCCGATTATTATTGCTTTAAATGCAATCAAGTTCTATTATTTTTCCCTGATTGAATGAGGAATAACGTGTCAAAACCATCTTTTATCCAGACTATAACGAGCATTTTAGCAGCTTTCATTGGGGTACAGAGCGATAAGAACAGGAAAATCGACTTTGAACAGGGGTCGTTGGCGATGTATATGATTGCCGGCTTAATATTTACTGTCCTATTTGTTTCGGCAGTGGTTTTTGTCGTTTCCCAAGTTTTGGGGCGTTAGTAGCTAGGGCAATAAATGCAAAAAAGCCCAAGCATCGTGATGCTCGGGCTTTTTGAAGACCATCAATGTTGTTTATTGTTGGTCGGGATTTTTGAAGCTCTCTTTTATGCTTTTAAACATATCGCCAATGCCGCTGAACAAATTAGCCTTGGTAAGGGATTCTTTTAATACAAACTTGGTACGAATAAACGCGACCAACAAAAAACCGGCAATAGGCGGGAACAATTCAAAGAACACTGAAATAAAAGTTCCTTTTCCGCCTTGAAATCCCCCCAAATTTTTTCTGTCGCCAATGCTCATCAAGTCGCGTTCGTAATTATCGCCACCCTGGCTCGAGCGCATTGCTTCAATAATATAATTCGCCGCGCCTACCATAATGAATTGCGATGCCAAATAAACGGCAGCGCAAATCATAACCCATACCACACCATTATTTACATTCGCCTTTGTGGTTGTCTGGTATACCCAGATCAACGCCAGAAGGCCTACAATACCACCAATCATAGTTGCACCCTTTTAGTTGTTATATTTTAGTTAAAAAGTAGTAAAGAAAAGGACACTTCAAAATCATCTCCGAACCTTTCTTTTCGACAACTTTGCAGTTTTCAAACTTTTCTCGCCCCGGGGAAACCTGCTTTTTTATCACACCGTCCTCAACCTTGTACTTAATCGGTATATGCATTTGATTAGTCCGACCACCCGCATCGGTTGCAACGGTTTGGAGCACTCCCCCGCTTAGGAACTCCCATTCTACTATAACCATTTTTTTTTCGCCGTCCAGTTTCGCTGCTTCGGCTGTCAATTTCCATTTACCCAAAATTTCAGATTCATCTTTCAAAGCGACATCAGCATGGGCTGAAAGTGCAAAAAAGATTGCCGTAACCGACAGTATCCCCAAAAATCTTTTGATCATCTTTCAAGCTCCTTATTAATGTTATTTTTAGAACTTAGATTCTAAACGATACTGACCTAGCTATCGAGTTTTAATTATCAAAATCCAAACAACCATTTAACAATGCCCATTTTTCAGCGTCTCGGTTTGCCAATTGGTTGAAAGGATTGCCCTGCCTTTGGTTATCGAATCATTTTTATGCTTTTCCCGGCTTTTTACCTCTTTGCTGATTTTATCCAACTTCTTGAATTCTGCGCCCATAAAAAACCGTAAAATTGCCTATCAAGGCACCTGAACTTACTTTTTCATGCAATGTCAATATTATTATTTATTTGTGTTTTTTACACGAATTAATTGATGTGTTAAACTGCCGATAATACGATGTAGCTTGATTATTCACTACCTTCGACCTAAAACTAGAGTGACCCCAATACGGGATTCTTATGACAGGAACCATGGACGCAAACGTTCAAGACTTAATCTCAGGCCTAAAAGACAAACCTGGTGCTTTATTGCCCATCCTGCATGGGATTCAAGACCGCTTGGGCTATATTCCTGCCGAAACTGTCCCTGCAATCGCCAACGCATTGAACCTTTCGCGCGCGGAAGTCCATGGCGTGATCAGTTTCTATCATTATTTCCGGGAAACCCCGCCGGGCAGCGCAACCGTTCACCTGTGCAGGGCTGAATCTTGCCAGGCAATGGGAGCCAAGTCCTTGGAGGAACATGTCAAATTGAAACTCGGCATCGACTATCATGAAACGACTTCCGACGGCGCCTTCAGTTTGGAACCCGTTTATTGCCTTGGTTTATGTGCCTGTTCGCCCTCAATGCAAATCGGCGAAGAAGTCTACGGACGGGTGACGCCGGAATCATTCGACGAAACCATTAAGCAATTCGAGGTGTCAGCATGACCATACAGGTGTATGTGCCCTGCGATTCTGCTGCGTTGGCGCTAGGCGCCGAAAAAGTAGCGGCGTTAATTCGGGACGAAGCGGATAAACGTAAACTCGATGTCAAAATAATACGCAACGGTTCAAGGGGTTTATTCTGGCTTGAACCCTTGGTTGAAGTCGAAACCCCACAAGGCCGTATGGCTTACGGCCCCGTAAAAAAGCAGGATGTTGCCAGCTTATTCGACAGTAATTTCTTGTCAGGCGGGTCGCATCCTTTGAATTTAGGCTTAACCGAAGCGATAGCCTACCTTAAAAACCAACAGCGGTTGACTTTTGCACGGGTCGGCGTCACTGATCCGGTCAACCTAGACGATTACTTGGCCCACGACGGTTATCGGGGCTTGAAAAATGCCTTAGGCATGGCGGGTGCGAACATCGTTAAGCATGTCACCGACTCCGGCTTGCGCGGCCGTGGCGGCGCGGCCTTCCCCACAGGCATCAAGTGGAACACCGTCCTGAATACGGCTTCTGAGCAAAAATACGTCATCTGTAACGCTGACGAAGGCGATTCCGGCACTTATTCCGACCGCATGATCATGGAAGGCGATCCTTTCGTCCTTATCGAAGGCATGACGATAGCAGGTATCGCTGTCGGAGCTACCCAAGGCTATATTTACTTACGGTGCGAATACCCGCATTCGCACAAAGCATTGGAAATCGCTATCGGCAAAGCCTATGATGCCGGCTATTTGGGCGACAACATTTTGGGCAGCGGGCATAAATTTGACCTCGAAGTCCGTTTGGGCGCAGGGGCTTATATCTGCGGCGAAGAAACGTCGCTTATGGAAAGCCTGGAAGGGAAACGCGGGCTGGTCAGGTTTAAACCGCCGTTACCGGCGATCAGCGGCCTGTTCGGTAAACCCACGATCGTCAATAACGTGATTTCCCTTGCCTCTGTGCCTGTTATCTTGGATAAAGGCGGTGAATTCTATAAGAATTACGGTATGGGAAGGTCACGGGGCACGTTGCCAATCCAACTCGCTGGCAACCTCAAACATCCCGGCTTAATTGAACTGGCGTTCGGCATCACCTTGCGGGAATTGCTTTACGACTATGGCGGCGGTTCTGCAACCGGAAGGCCGATCAAGGCAGTCCAGGTCGGCGGCCCATTAGGCGCTTACTTGCCGGAATCCCAATTCGACACCCAAGTCGATTACGAAGCCTTTGCAGCCATTTGGGCGGTTTTAGGCCATGGCGGGATAGTCGCTTTCGACGATACTGTCGATATGGCTGAAATGGCTAGGTACAGCATGGAATTTTGCAAGATTGAATCTTGCGGCAAATGTACCCCTTGCCGGATCGGCTCTACCCGAGGGATGGAAGTTATTGAAGACATCATTAAAGGCCATGACCTTAACAAAAATGTTCCATTGTTACGCGACCTTTGCAATACGTTGCTTAACGGTTCTTTATGCGCGCTGGGCGGTATGACACCCTATCCGGTGTTAAGCGCTTTAAACCATTTTCCCCAAGATTTCGGGATAACCGACCAAGCAAACGCTGCCTAAAACAGATTAAGAGGTACGAATTATGTCGATGAATAAAGATAAAGACTATGGCACCCCTGCCAGCCCATCAACACAAACTGTCAACCTTGAGATTGACGGTTTTCAGGTTGTCGCACCCGCCGGAACGTCGGTTATGCGGGCGGCGGCAAGTATCGGCATCGATATCCCGAAACTGTGCGCTACCGATAGTATCGAACCGTTCGGCTCATGCCGCTTATGCGTTGTCGAAGTCAAAGGCGGACGCGGTATGCCCGCTTCCTGTACGACACCCGTAGCGGAAGGCATGGTGGTGACCACCCAAAACCAACGCTTGGCCGATGTCCGCCGCGGGGTGATGGAGCTGTATATTTCTGACCACCCCCTCGATTGTTTGACCTGCGCAGCCAATGGCGATTGCGAATTGCAGGACATGGCGGGAGCCGTTGGCTTACGGCATGTCCGTTACAACCCTGCCGGTGAAAATCATTTAAATTCGGTTAAAGACGAAAGCAATCCTTATTTCACCTTCGATCCCAGCAAATGCATTGTTTGCTCGCGTTGCGTAAGGGCTTGTGAGGAAACCCAAGGCACTTTTGCATTGACAATCGACGGACGCGGTTTCGATTCCAAGGTTTCGCCCAGCCAAAACCAGCCTTTCATGGATTCCGAGTGCGTTTCCTGCGGTGCTTGCGTGCAAGCCTGCCCCACCGCGACTTTGATGGAAAAATCAGTGATCGACCATGGCGTCCCTGAACACGCCGTCGTCACGACTTGCGCTTATTGTGGCGTCGGCTGTTCATTCCGGGCGGAAATGAAAGGCAACCAAGTCATCAGGATGGTTCCGGACAAAGACGGCAAAGCCAATCACGGCCACTCCTGCGTAAAAGGCCGCTTCGCCTTCGGTTATGCCACCCATAAAGACCGCATCACCAAACCGATGATCCGCAAGAGCATTAAGGACCATTGGCAAGAAGTGACGTGGGAAGAAGCCATTAATTACGCCGCTTCCGAGTTAAAGCGCATACAAGAAAAATACGGCAAGGATTCCATTGGAGGGATCACATCCTCCCGCTGTACCAATGAAGAAACTTATTTAGTCCAAAAACTGATCCGCGCCGGCTTTGGCAATAATAATGTCGATACCTGCGCCCGTGTATGCCATTCGCCGACCGGATACGGATTAAAGCAAACCTTCGGCGAATCCTCGGGCACACAGAATTTCGACTCCGTCATGAAAGCAGACGTCATCATGGTCATTGGCGCCAATCCTACCGACGGCCATCCGGTGTTCGGGTCGCAAATGAAGAAACGCTTACGCCAAGGGGCAAAATTGATCGTCGTCGACCCCCGCGAAATCGACCTGGTAAGGAATAGCCCGCACGTCAAAGCCGATTATCACCTTAAACTGAGGCCGAGCACCAACGTCGCATTGATCAACGCCATTGCGCATGTTGTCGTTACAGAAAATTTTATCGACGAAGATTTTGTCAAATCCCGTTGCGATGTCGAGTCATTCAGTAAATGGCTTTCCTTCATTGCCGACCCTCGGCATGCCCCTGAGGCAGTCGAATCGATTACCGGCGTACCTTCCGAAAAAGTAAGGGAAGCAGCCAGGTTGTATGCCGGCGCCCAAAACGGTGCGATTTACTATGGCTTAGGCGTAACCGAACACAGCCAAGGCTCGACCATGGTGATCGGAATCGCAAACTTGGCCATGGCGACCGGCAACCTTGGACGCGAAGGCGTTGGCGTAAACCCATTGCGCGGACAAAATAACGTCCAGGGATCCTGCGACATGGGCTCGTTTCCGCACGAATACCCAGGCTATCGCCATGTTTCTGATAAAGCTACCCGTGAACTTTTCGAAAAAAATTGGGGTGTCAAGCTGCAACCTGAACCAGGGCTACGTATCCCTAACATGTTCGATGCTGCCTCTGACGGCAGTTTCCTTGGGCTTTATGTTGAAGGCGAAGACATTGCCCAGTCCGACCCTGACATCCAACACGTACATCACGCTTTGCGCTCCATGGAATGCGTGATCGTACAAGACTTATTCTTGAATGAAACCGCGAAATTTGCGCACGTTTTCCTGCCGGGTTCGTCTTTCCTGGAAAAAAACGGCACATTCACGAATGCTGAACGCAGGATTTCACCGGTCAGGAAGGTGATGCCTGCCTTGGCCGGTTACGAAGATTGGGAAATTACCCAACTGCTGGCCAATGCCATGGGTTATCCCATGAATTACAAGCACCCATCCGAAATCATGGACGAAATCGCCAGGCTTACCCCGACTTTTGCAGGCGTCAGTTACGAAAAAATTGATCGGCTTGGCAGTATCCAATGGCCATGTACAGTTGATACACCTGAAGGCACCCCAACTATGCACGAACAAACTTTTATGCGCGACAACGGCAAAGGCTTGTTTATGCTGACTGATTTTGTTGCATCCCATGAAAAGGTGACGCCAAAATTCCCGTTAATCCTTACAACAGGCCGAATCCTGTCGCAGTACAATGTGGGCGCGCAAACACGGCGGACTGACAATAACGTTTGGCATGCCGAAGATTTACTGGAAATCCATCCTCACGATGCCGAAGACCGCGGCATCAACGACCAGGATTGGGTAGGCATTAAAAGCCGTGCGGGTGAGACCGTACTGCGGGCTAAAATTAGCGAACGGGTGCAACCTGGCGTCGTTTATACGACTTTCCACTTCCCAGAGTCCGGCGCGAACGTGATTACCACGGACAATTCCGATTGGGCCACCAATTGTCCGGAATATAAAGTCACTGCGGTACAAGTCGCCAAAGTCAGTCACCCTTCAGAATGGCAACAAAACTATAGCGCATTTTCCGAGCGGCAACTGGAACTACTGGCCAAGGAATAACGCCCCGTGTCTAGCCAAAATGTTGTCTTGCCAGCGCTCAGCCCTGAATTGGGTTGGCCCAGCTATCAACAAACCAAGATTGAACGCTGGCAAGGAAACCAACATTCTGTCCTGCTGGATTATGTTGCCGAAGAAGTCCCTGTTTCCCTGGTGTACAACGGGGTTCCCCATGTCGTCATGCTGGTTACGCCGACGAATTTGGAAGACTTTGCTTTAGGTTTCAGCATTACCGAAGGCATCATAGAATCCCCATCCGAACTGAAGTCTATCCATACGTATAACCATTCCAATGGCATAGAAGTTCGGCTGGAAATCCCAGAAGCCCGTTTTTGTAACTTATCCGATAAAGGCCGTAACTTAACCGGGCGCACCGGGTGTGGCCTTTGCGGAGCCAGCACACTCCAACAAGCCATTCGCGAAACCAAAGCCGTACAAGGTAACCTCAATATACCGGCCGCCGAACTCACCTCTGCCTTGTCAGAAATAAAGAAGCACCAACAAATTAACCAGCTAACTGGCGCTGTCCATGCGGCTGCTTGGATAGTTCCCGGCCAAGGGATACAACATGTCAGGGAAGATGTCGGAAGGCATAATGCGCTTGATAAGCTCATCGGGGTATTAATACGCACCGGCAAAAATCCGGCCATAGGTTATGTCTTGCTCACTAGCAGGGGAAGTTACGAAGTCGTACAGAAAGCCGCCAGTGTCGGCATTACCTTGTTGGCCGCAATGTCCGCGCCGACCGGCTTAGCGATAAGATTGGCAAATGAAGCCGGATTGACCCTAGTAGGCTTTGTCCGGGATAACCAACATGTTGTTTACAGCCACCCTGAACGCTTGAACCATACCATTTACCCAACCTTGATAAAATAATCCAACTCTTAATGCACATCGAAAAACTAATAAAAATGGCAAACGATATTGCTGATTTCTTTAATGCTGAAAGCGACAAGGATATCGCAGCCGAAGGTGTTAAAAAACACATCATGCGATCCTGGGAACCCCGAATGAAAAAAGAAATCATCAAGCATTATCAAGCCAATGGCGAAGGCTTAAACCCCTTGGCTGAAATGGCGGTAAAAAAACTTTCGGAGATGGGCTAAATAAACTGCCGGAATAAATACCCCAAGCTTTCACTAAGCAATCATTTCCCCTCAGGCTTAATCAAAATCAAACGGTAACCCCCTTATTTGTGGCTGAACCAAGCTACGCTTAACCCTGTCCAACTACAGCAATTAGTTGCGGGGCAATCCTGTTTTGTAATATATTTACCCGCGAAAATAATCGCCCGATGTAAATTCGGGTTTTGCATAATTCAGTTGAGGAATTTACCCATACCCAGAATTTAATAAACGAAACCCGAGACACTTTAGGCCTAACAAGGTATTAGGGGGCTTTATCCATCATATGCAATGAGAAATAATAATGAAAAGAATAATCTTATATGCAGCCGCACTTGAAATCCTATATCTAACCCTCTCCTTTGCCCTTGCCCAAATTTACGGGCAATGGTCTGTTACCGGCGAGGTTATCAGGACGGTATTAAGGGTTATCTCAATCGTATTTTTAGGTTATTTTTACCAAAAATACTTTTATAACGAAAAGCGTCCCTTTAAGGCGAAAGAATTATTAACCCCTCAATTTAATGTCGCAATCATTTTATTTTTATTGTTTGCCGTTGTTTACACCAATTCTGAAAACGAATCACTGTGGTGGCAATTTGTATTTGTAATATCCGGCATTACCGCAGGGCTTAGGGAGGAACTGTTTTACCGGGGAATCGTGCAAAACATCTTGCAACGGAAATATGATTACAAAACGGCCTTATTGCTTGCAACCTTACTGTTTACACTTTCACACGTCCAATATATTTACTATGGCCAGATTAAGGGGCTAATACTTATCGCAATAGCTGGCGTAATATTTGGCGCCATTTTTATTTATACAGGCAGCATTGTTGTTACCGCTACGGTACACGGTTTATACGATGCAGTTTTGTCGGTTAACATTTCGTCGATCAAGTTAAGCAATGGGGTTGCGTTGCCTGTCATATTGTTGATTATGGTTGTGTTCTTGACCCTTATCAGCAAGAAAATCTACCCTATGAGACCAGCGGCCAACAATATCGACGATAGCAATCCAGATAATTTGAGCCTAGGTTAATCGCGCGCGGAATAGCGTTTTTTCATGGTTATTCGTAGCCCCATGTCACGTTGAATTGGATAAAAAAACTCAACGTGACATTTTGTAATATTGCCAACCTAATCGACAAATTACACAGCAACAGGCGGCGCTGAACTCTTCCAGGCTGGCAATTGTTGAATATTGCCGTACCAGCGAGGAATCTCGACATAAGGCGACATTGGGTATTTGGCGAGTTCCGCCAAATCCAGCAACGATCCTACCGACAAATCAGCCAACGTCAACGAATCGCCAACCAGCCAATTCCGGCCTTTCAAATGGTTTTCAAGCACTTGCGCAAAACGGTGAAAACGTTCTTCCCCTTTGGCAACTTCTTGTAAATCAGGCTCTGCCTGCATGAAAAACTTCTTTACGACATGCTCAAAAATCATTATGCCGCAAGCGCTGCCCCAGTGGCCTGCTTGCCAAAACTGCCAGCGGTTAATATCGGCTTGTACTCTTGGGTCGGCGGGATACAACGTGTTATTAGGCACTTTGGAACACAAATACTGCATAATGGCATTTGATTCCCATAACACAAAATCACCATCAACCAAGGTTGGTATCATGTGGTTAGGGTTTAACTTAAGAAAATCAGGGTGCATTTGCTCGCCTTTACTTAAATCCACCACTTCCCTTTCACAATCGAGCCGTAAATAGTGAAGGGCCGCAACAACCCGACGTGAATTCGGTGAAATTGGAAATTCATATAACTTCATGTTAGCCTCCGCATTATTGACTTATAAATTTATCACTTTCAAAAAGCAAGTATAATAATATCACATATAGACTTGCATTTTACAAGCATATTGTTTTGGTTTTATTACAACCTCAAAATTATTACCGTTATTTCTATCCTACGGCTTACAAATCGCTAGGCAAAATCTGCCCTAAAACTTGACAGTATATCCATTATGACCACAAACACTGCTATAAACCGTTCTGAATGCCCTTTGTCGACGGCATTGGACATCATCGGCGACAAATGGAGCCTTTTGGTGATCCGGGACATGTGCATGAATAAAAAACGCTACGGCGATTTCCAATCGTCCCCGGAAGGCATTCCGACCAACATTCTAGCCGATCGACTGCGCCGCTTGGAACAAAACGGCATAATAGAAAAGAAATCCTACCAACTAAAACCATTACGGTATGAATATCATTTGACCGCTAAGGGCGCCGATTTACTGCCAGTCATGCAACAATTAGCGATTTGGGCATACAACCATATTCCCGGCTGCGCCGTTCCGCCCGAATGGTTTTTAACCGCAAAACCCGAGCATCTCGTAAATATAACGAGATAATTAACAAATCCCAATTATCCGGCATAAATTTGTCATGTAGCGATAATTTTTCATTAACAAATACGGCAACTACTGGTAAATTGCACTCTGACATTCGGCTTATAGGCTATGTCAACCCAACCATGAGGAGACCGTACATGTCTAGTAACTTATTAGAAACATTAAAAGAACACCTTTCAGGTGATGTAGTTTCAAATCTAGCTACGCTTTTAGGTGAGTCGCCCGAGAACACAGATTCCGCATTAAATACTACCTTGGTTACTTTGCTTGCAGCACTGGCCGATCAAAGCGGAAACACGCAAAGTGTCGAAAAACTATTCAGCCTGATATCCGAAGGCGGCCACGATGGCGGCGTCCTAAGCAATTTAGGTGCATTATCTCTTGGTAGCGAAGAAACCACCAAATTGTTGTCGCAAGGCGCGAATTTGCTTTCATCCTTATTCGGCGACAAGGTCTCCGGCATCACAGAACTTATTGCAAGCACAGAAGGCATCAGGAAAATTGCCTCTTCCTCACTGCTCGAATTTGTCTTGCCAATCGTACTCGGCCTAGTTGGCAAGACATTGAAAATCCAAAATATTGACACGCCTTCGGGGTTGGCGGATTTGTTAGGAAGCCAAAAAGATTTTTTAACGGGATTAATCCCGGCGGGATTTTCCAGCTTTTTGTCGGGCAACAGTTTTGCAAAAGCGCCTTCCGAGGCCGTTGCTACAGCGGAAAAAGCCGAAACTTTGGGCGATGTCGGCCAAAAAATCGAAGACGTTGCCGAAGTAGCCTTATCAAAACCCAAAGAGTTGGCAGAAGGCCTGGGCGAATCCGCCAGCGAAATTGGATCGCATATTGCCCATGAAGGCAAAGAATTTAGCCATAACGCCATGGAAACCATTGAAGAAGGCGCTGGAGAAGGAAAAAAATTCCTGCCCTGGATATTGATTGCCGCGGCGCTCGCCTTGATGTGGGGATTACTGAAAAGCTGCAGCGTCCCCCCAGAGACCTCGACTGATGCCACAGCTCCAACCACAACAGAACCAGCAGTGGCGGCGCCAAAACCGATGCCGGCACCAACGACAACTGCGCCACCATCGACAGAACCGGCAGCCGAAGCACCTGCGGAACCACCGAAAACAGAACCCCCAGCCCCAACCGTCGAACAAAAGAGCGATTCTTTTGAAAAAACCTTATCTACCGGTTACGCCATCAAAGCCGCCAAGGACGGATTTATAAGCAAATTGATAGGGTTCATTGAAGGCAATGAGGCTATCAACAAAGGCTTATGGTTTACCATGGACGGCATCCAATTCGATAGCAACAAAGCGATAATAAAAGCTGAATCGGAGGAACAAATCAGCCATATTGCCGAAGTATTGAAAGCTTACCCCAAGGTAAAAATTAAGATTGGCGGTTACACCGATAACACCGGAAATGACAGCGTCAATAAAAAGCTGTCAACTGACCGTGCACAAGCTGTGGAAAAAGCCATCGTCAACAAAGACATTAAAACCGACCGTATTGATGCCGAAGGCTATGGCAGCGACCATCCGGTTGCCAGCAATGATACGCCAGAAGGACGGCAGCAAAATCGACGTATTGATGTTCAGGTAACGGAGAAATAACCGACATGATACCGTCGGCGTCCAACCTAGTGTTTAACGCCGACAATTTTTAGCGATCCCTTGCACCTATCCAGCATTTGATTTTAGGTAGCAACAACAAGAATTATCAACATAAAAACAACCATAAGAGCATGAAAACCTTAACCTATAAAAAAATACAAACCGCAGTATTAATTAGCGCTTTCTCAACAATTTTAATATCGGCCTGTTCGGATGAGGAAAAACCGAAAACCGAGCCTGCGTTGACCGCTTCGAGTCAATCAGGTAAAAGTGAGGCCAATACTTTCGACCATCCGCACGGCCCCGAAGTCACTGACATGGAAAAACACAAATTCGAACACGAATTTGCGGCGCAATGTGTTGATAGGGAACTTAACAATTCGACCAACAAAATTGAGGATGCGGAACGGCTTAGCAAATCCTGTGAGTGCATTGCGACCTACTTAATGAAAGACCTAACCGCCCAAGAAGCGGAAAAGTTCATTAAGGAGCACGAGCATCCGCAGTCATTGCGGATCAAATTTGAAGCGGCGGCTTACCAATGTTTACAGGAAAAAGTAAAACCTGCAGAACCCAAGTTGTTTGGAAAACCGCAACAAGAAGAATAGCACTTAGCGGCCATACTAAATTCAATTTGTAAATGGCCTTCGGATTAGTGTTACCGAACTCCAAATAGGAAATCCCGCTTATTTCCTATACCGCTTTATTGCGAGTTGCCGCAGGAGACTATTGTCATCGTAACGCCCTAATTTATTAGGGCGTATTAGCAATCATTACCAAGTGAATCCCTCAAACCTTCACTCCGCCAGAGCCTTCCCCCCTACCGTGGATTACCGGGTGGTATGGCGTCCAGGCGGCATGGAGCCGTCCTTGATTTTTGGATTCCGCCCCCCCATGCCTGAATAACATAGAATCTTGCCTAGGCAGCTTCAATTAACCAACGCTTTGATTAAGAAAATCTTTACCCATCTGTTAATTTCCAACAGCCCCTATATTTTAGCTTAAATAAAAAATATTCGTTCTGCACTTGTTTTGTTTTTGTTCTTGTGCTAATTTTATAACAAAACAAATAGAGAACAATATGAAGCTAACTTTAACCCGCAAACAGCAGGAAATTTTCGATTTTTTAATACAAAACCAAGATAGCTTTAGGCATCCACCAACGCTGGAAGAACTTTGTGCAGGCATCGGGGTGAAATCCCGAGGCTCGCTCCACGCCCATATCAAGGCTTTAATCGAAGCGAAATTGATTGAAGCGCCGGAGCGCAAGCAACGCGGTATCCGTTTAACCGATTATGCAAGGCAATTAATCTGTCCTTCCGGCAATGAAAGCAACTTGCCGTTTGTCGGGACTATTGCCGCAGGAAAACCCATCGAAGCCGTGGAAAGCATTTCTTATATGGCCATCCCAGACCAGTTACGTTCGCAAAAACCTTGCTACGTGCTGAAAATCAAGGGCGACTCCATGGTCGAGGAAGGTATTTTTGACGGCGATTGGGTTGTTATCGAACAACGGAGTTATGCCCGCAATGGCGAAATTGTGGTCGCATTGGTCAATAAATCCGAAGCGACGTTGAAGTTTATTGAGCAGTACCCGCACGAAACCTTACTCATCCCAGCCAACGCGAAAATGCAAGCCATGCGTTACCGACCGGAGCAAGTAGAAATCCAGGGTGTGTTGGTGGGGCAAATGCGTAGTTATACCAATCACTAACCAGGAGAAAACCATGTTAAAGCGAAATGTCCATATGCAAGACCAAATCCCTAACCGCATCGAAATTATCATGCAGGAAAGCCGCTTACCATTAATGCATCAGTTGGAAGAACTTTCCATTGCCGTGCTGTTGGTGGCGGTTTTTCTGGTAGGCGTAGGATTTTGAATTATCGAACAAAGTCGGAAACGAATGATGTAAATCATGCATTTTGGCAAGCATATTTAGGCTATACCTACTCACGGTAAAAAAGTGTTTTTTTACACCGCCAATATTTGCCAGTATAAACGCCTCGCTTTACATCGTTCGTAGCCCGTCCGTGAATTTCATTTGTCGAATTAGACTGACACTTTGCCGCGTTTTCTTGACATACTTTCCAAGTGATTTTTAATCTTGATTAATTTCTGATCAAATTCTTTTTTTGGCGGCAGTCTTTGGCAATCGATTTTGTAATCGGAGAAATTCCTCCAGCCATTGACCCAACTGCTTTGCCGTACCTGTGATTTATAAATTTGCGTAATTCAGTAAATTCTTGCCCTTTGTTTTGGGTCGATTGCCCGATGGGTGTATTATTGCCCAACCGTTGATCGGTTGCACAAACGCTTATTGATTCGGCCTTTTAATGTCCTAACCGTTCGCCTTGAGCTTGTCGAAGCACACATCGCCTTTCGACAGGCTCAAGGCGAACGGATTCTTAATACTTCACAAGGCCGAATCGATAGTAAGCAAAGGTTCAGGGGTCTGTAATAATTTTCGTAAAGACATTATTTTTCCATTTTCAATTGTTAAAATTAAGCCCCGACAACCAAATGCAACTGTTTCTTGGCAATGGACACCCAGGCGGTTGTTTGAAATGTAATTTCTAACAGCTATCCCTTTCGGTAAACTTTCGCGGGTTTGGCTTTTTGTTTCGTGCAATTTTGTCAAATAAAACATCAATAAGTTTGGTTTACGATTTAAAACACTAAGGTATTTCATGCAACATTTTCGGCTTTCCGTTCTCGTTACAATCCTTTGCCTGTCGGCCGCCTTTCTATGGGGCGGTACGATTGGTATTTTTATCGCGGTTATCCTTGGCTTCCTTGAAGTTAGCCTATCTTTCGACAACGCGGTCGTGAATGCATCCGTCCTGAAGCGGATGAATGTCCGTTGGCAACGTTATTTTTTAACCTGGGGTATTTTGATCGCTGTCTTCGGTATGCGCTTGGTGTTTCCCGTATTGATCGTTTCGGTCGCCACCGGCATTGATTTCATGAGCGTTGCCAAATTGGCCTTGGAAGATCCGGCGACTTATTCACGACATCTCAATGATGTCCACGTCCAGATATCGGCTTTCGGTGGTATGTTTCTGCTGATGGTGTTTTTTTCGTTTATCTTAGACGACGCCAAAGAGCTACATTGGCTTGGACGCATTGAAGAACGGGTTGCCAAATTGGGCAAACTGAAAGCCATTGAAACCATCCTGGCTTTAGGCTTGTTGCTTATTATCCAAAAATGGTTGCCCCAGGAAATCCGCTTGGACGCAATGGTGGCTGGGGCTTCAGGGTTAATCCTTTTCGTCATTGTCGATAGCTTATCCAGCCTTTTTGAAGAAGAGGAGCAACTCGAAGAAGCAGGACAAGAAGGGCTGACATCTGAGCTTATAAAAAAAGCGGGAATCATGAGTTTTATTTATCTTGAAGTACTCGATGCCTCATTCTCCTTCGACGGTGTCATCGGTGCATTTGCGATCACCCAGGATGTTGTCATCATTATGCTTGGGCTTGCCATTGGGGCAATGTTTGTCAGGAGCTTAACTGTCTACCTGGTCAGCAAAGGGGCTTTGGACAAATACGTCTTCCTCGAACACGGCGCCCATTACGCCATCGGCGTTTTGGCGTGCATTATGTTAGTCAGTATGCGTTACCATATCAGCGAAGTAGTCACCGGTTTGATAGGGGCGGTTTTGATAGCGCTTTCGGTATTTTCATCGATCCGTTACAACAAGGCGGAACAGTGCCGTCCAAAAGAAATAAGTTAAGAATCTCAAAATTGGGTAGTCGGCATGCTTGTTATAGACACCTTCCTCCATTCTTTCAAATCCATAAAATCCCAATTGCTACGGACGATACTCATTATTCTGGCAATGAGCATAGGCGTGACATCGGTAACGGTTTTGATTGCGCTCAGTGAAAGTGCCCGGAGTTATATTATTAAAGAGTTTGAAGCATTGGGCACACATTTGGTCATCGTTTTGCCCGGGCGCACGGAAACGACGGGAGGCTCCCCTCCCCTATTCGGCGAGACGCCAAGGGATTTGACCCTGGAAGATGCCGAAGCCTTATTGCGTAGCCCCTACATTGCCGATATTGCACCGTTAACGATTGGCTCAGCGCCAGTATCTTTTGCAGGGCTCGAACGGGAAACAAACATATTCGGTTCTACCCATGCGCTGTTGGATGTAAGGCACCTTACAGTCGCGCAAGGCAGTTTTTTGCCAAAATCCGAAGAGAACAATACCTTATCGGTCTGCGTCATAGGCCAAACTATCCGCGAGCAGTTATTTGCCAACACTTCAGCACTAGGCCAATGGCTGCGCATTAATGACAGGCGATATCGGGTTATCGGCGTTTTGGCTTCCGAAGGGGAATCCATCGGCGTCGATTTTGACGAGATGGTGATTATCCCGGTCGCTTCCGCCCAAGCGTTATTCGATACCCAATCGCTATTCCGGATTCTGGTCGAAACGAAATCCAGGGAAGCGATGCTTAAAGCGGTTGACGATGTTAAAAGGATCATCAAGCTTCGTCACGAAGGCGAAGAAGATATAACAATAATTACACAAGACAGCGTAGTAGGCGCATTTAACGAAATACTCACTGCGCTTACGATTGCCGTGGCCTGTATCGGCGGGATTAGCTTGGTCGTGGCCGGGGTACTGGTCATGAACGTCATGTTGGTAAGCGTCGTCCAGCGAACCTCAGAAATTGGCTTAATGAAAGCATTAGGTGCGACCCAAAGCCAAGTGCAGAGGCTTTTTTTAACGGAAGCCATTTTGCTGTCGTTCATTGGCGCATTGGTCGGTGTATTATTGGGACGATTTCTCATTGTCGCATTGCAAATCGCTTACCCTAAATTTCCTGTTGAACTCCCCGCTTGGGGCTTATATTCAGCCCTGGCGGTTTCAATCGCTACGGGCTTATTGTTTGGTGTGCTCCCAGCCCGAAAAGCGGCTAAACTCGATCCCATTGCCGCGCTGGCGAAACGGTAACCATGCATTTCTTGGACATACTACAACTTTCATACCGGACGATCACATCCTACCGCTTGCGGTCTGCGCTGACATCGTTGGGTTTGATCATTGGGATTGCGGCAGTCATCATCTTGACATCATTAGGCCGCGGCCTCCACAGTTTTGTAGTCGCCGAATTTACCCAGTTCGGTACGAATATAATCGGGATCCATCCGGGGAAAAAAACCACCTTTGGGATATCGGGCGCCACAATTAGCACAGTAAGGCCGTTGTCGATGGCGGATGCCGCCAGCTTGACAAAATTAAATGGGGTGCTTGCTGTCGTGCCCGTGGTGCAAGGTAATGCGCGGGTTGAAACGGAAAACAAACAGCGGCGCACCAATGTTATCGGCGCAGGCGCCGATGTCCCTCTAGTATGGAAAATAAGCCCTGCTTCTGGCCAATTTTTACCTTCGGGTGAAGAGTCAAACCCTCGCGCCTTTGCTGTCCTGGGCGACAAACTGGCCGCGGAACTGTTCGGCCAAACAAGCCCTTTGGGTAAACGCGTGCGAATCGGCACCGACCGCTATCGGGTAATCGGGATAATGGAAAAAAAAGGCCAAATGCTGGGTTACGATATGGACGACACGGTATATATCCCTGCAGCAAAGGCGCTGGAAATGTTTGATCGGCAGAGCTTGATGGAGATAAATTTATTATACGGGAATAACATTTCGGTGGCGGCGGTGCAAAAAAGCATCAGACAATTGTTAGTCGCCAGGCATGGCAGGGAAGACTTTAACTTGATCACCCAAAACCAAATGTTGGAAAGCATGGATTCGATATTGAATATATTGACCCTTGCCGTGGCGGCACTAGGGGGAATATCGCTGTTGGTTGGATCGGTTGGGATCATAACGATAATGACCATCGCAGTTTCAGAAAGGGTATCCGAAATCGGCCTACTCAGGGCCATTGGCGCCGAAAGGAAAATAATCTTTAAGCTGTTCTTGTTCGAAGCCTTAACCTTAAGTGCGGCGGGCGGGGTTATCGGCGTGTTATCCGGAATAGGCGTGGTTGGGCTAATCGCTTACCTTTTGCCAGACTTACCGACCGAATTAGCATGGAGCTATGTGGGCGCAGCTTTTATAATTTCCCTGCTAATAGGCATCATTTCCGGAGTGATGCCGGCAATCAAAGCGGCCTACTTAGATCCCTTGCAAGCATTGCACTCAGAATGAAGCAGACCCTGGTGTGGCTATCAGCCTGGAAATTATTACTTAATGTCAAATTTCTACAATGCCCGCCACCTATCAAAGCAGCGACGCCAAGCAATAGAATAGATGATTAAATGAATAGTGCTGCTTTACGCAACAATAACTCCTAGGCCAGCTTAGCGTAACCTGCCATGAACAGTTATTATGTACATTATAACTGTACAGAAATAGTTAATATGTCATCCATAAACGTCACCGAATTACGCCGACACCTGCCTGAACACCTTAAACAGGTGCAAGCAGGCGAAGAAATTGCGATCACCCTGCACGGCAAAACGATTGCCCGTATAGTGCCTGAAGCCAAAGAAAGCAAACGGGAAGCTGCGTTGAAGCGGTTAGAAGAGTTGCGCGGCACGGTCATTGTCTGCGATATAATCAACCCCATCGATGAAGATTGGACGGGCGATGCTGACCATTTGTGACACCCACGTCCTGTTGTTTTGGGCAGACCGCCGGGATCGGTTGACAAAATCGGCGTTAGAAGCCCTGGAAAAAGGGTTGGCAGAAGGCGAATTAGCGTGTGCCGCGATAAGTTTTTGGGAAATTGCCGTGTTATTTCGTAAAAATAGGCTTGTTCTGCCCGCGCAGCATTCGGCCATGTCTTATATGGAAGACGTTATAGACTAGTTAGGTTTGGCAATCCTTCCGCTTACCCCAAGTATTGCGGCGTTGGCGGAAAGGGGAATTGTAATCCATGGTGATCTCGGCGACCGCTTAATTGCCACAACCGCGATTGCCCATCAAGCCGCCTTGATTGCCGCCGATGAAAAGCTACGGTCTGCGCCAGGTTTGCGTTATATTTGGTGATATTGGATTTACACAAAAATACGAGTGTATGCTTAAGAAAACTTTGAACAAGTTGATTCTGCTCATGGTTCGACAGGCTCACCACGAACGGAATCAACGCCCTGCCGTTCGTCCTCGACTGCAAGGATGCAGGAGGTAGGGCAACGCGGAGCAGTTACCGGGAACTTGTCGAAGGGCTTGTTCAGGATTTCCTAAACAGTAAAATTTGGATTCTAGCACCTTAATAAACAACGAGAACTACCATGAATCACGTTGATGAAATAACCCTACATAGCCAAAAGTTGCCCGAAAATTTACAAAGAGAAGTGTTGGATTTTATTTATTTCCTGGAAAAACGTTATTCGTTTAAACCAGAAATACAAGACAAAAACGATTTAACCGACGAAGAAATCGAGCAAGCTTGCAGTATTCTGCAAGCGCCGCACGGTGTCACGCTAGAGCAAATGGACGAAGCCATTAAAAAACGCGGCGCGGGGCTATGATTGCGGTCGATACCAATGTATTGGTGCGAATGTTAATCAACGATCCTGATGCACAGTTTCAAGTCAGTTTGGCGAAGGCACTGTTAAAACAGGCAAAACAAGTTTATGTGCCAAAAATTGTACAAATCGAAATCGTTTGGGTAATGGAAACGGCTTATGGTTTTAATAAGCTATCGGTCATAACCTTATTAAAGCATCTTCAACAATCTCCGCTTTTTGCGCTACAAGACGAAAACCAGTTTAATGTTGCGCTGGTAACGTTTGAAAATCATCCAGCGGATTTTTCTGACTACCTCATCTTATCGGGTTGTTTGGAAGAGAACCATGAAATATATACTTTCGACAAAAAATTTGCCCGTTTGGAATCGGTGAAACTGCTTGATGAAACACAGGTATAACGCAGGTTGAACTTCTGGACTTCCACTATTACTGCCAGAATATTGGCGCTATTTGAGTGCGAGTAATTATGCGGGGCAAGTTGCCTTGATGGAGATAGTTGTTTGGTGAGACGTGACGCTGGAGCATCCAGGGCTTCTGCGTTCCCACGCCGGAGCGTGGGAACGATAAACGTGCGGCATCTCTGCCGCACCCCTTTGGGCTGCTCTTAAAAAACTTGCGGTACTCGGTTCGGCATAAGGGACTTTTCATCCGTTCTGCGTTACATCGGTTCTTTTTTATTAGGAGTGGCTTATGGAGATTTTAGATTTAATTAGAGTTTTTTTTACTTTTATTAGCTCAGCATGGATAGTTTGTTTTCTCTTGGTTTCTTTTTTAGGAAATGACCATCAACGAAGCTTTTTTTGGTCAATAAACGAATGGGCAATTGATTGGATTACTTATAAACTACCAATGTTGTTAACAAATATATGGATGATTTTAGCTACAATTCTGCACTTTATTGGCAACTTTACTGTTCTGCTATTACTGTGTGGCAGTATCTTTGCTCTTGGTCGCTCCATTTTTAACTATGGAGAGGAGTTTAATCTCTCTGGCGAGTCAATTTATACCCTAATCAAGTTTTTGACTGATGACAAAGTTGCCGTCTATGCTGCAACTTCAATTGTAGCGTTAACTGTAGCAATTGGTCATATGCTTAAGTGGAATCTTGAAAAACGCAAATACTACCAAGAAGACTTTGAAAAACGACTCGAAAAAGCTAAAAAACAACAGGGAAAAGTGCGTAGACCCGCTTATAATGCCTATGTATCCAAAAAAATAAAAAATTCCGATTTTGTATAAATAAATCAGCTCGTAGGTTGGGGTAAACAAAGTGAACCCCAACGAATTCTATTGGTTTCAATGTTGGGGTTTGTACCTCACCCCATCCTACAATGATTAATGCGAATATTAGGCATAGACCCCGGCTCAAGATTGACTGGTTACGGCGTGATTGAAGAATCGCCGCGCGGTTTCCAGTACATCGCCAGCGGCAGCATTAAGGTGACGGCGGAGTATTTTCCCGACCGCTTGAAGCAAATTTTTGAAAACCTGCTGCAAGTCGTGGACAGTTACCAACCTGAGCAAATGGCTATCGAACAGGTATTTATGCATATTAACGCGGATTCCGCTTTAAAATTGGGACAGGCGCGCGGTGCGGCGATTTGCGCGGTGCAGGCGGCGGGCTTGCCGGTGTTCGAGTATTCCGCCAAGCAGGTCAAGCAAGCCGTGGTCGGCAAAGGCAACGCGGCAAAATCTCAAGTCCAACACATGGTGAAAATTCTGTTGAATATCCAGGGCGAATTACAAATCGACGCGAGCGATGCGCTGGGCATTTGCCTGTGCCACGCCCATTACCAACAAACTGCTCTGCGCTTACAGAAAGGCTTGGGCAAATGATCGGCTTTCTACGCGGTAAACTGATCCATAAAGCACCGCCCTTATTATTGCTGGATGTGCAAGGCGTGGGTTATGAGGTGGAAGCGCCGATGACGACGTTTTATAACCTGCCCGCCATCGGCACAGAAATCCTGTTGCACACGCATTTAGTGGTGCGCGAAGATGCCCACATCCTGTTCGGCTTTTCAACCGAAGCCGACCGGACGATGTTCCGGACATTGATTAAGGTGAATGGTGTCGGCCCCAAGTTGGCATTGATGATCCTTTCCGGCTTGACCGGCGAGGAATTCCATCGCTGCATTTATCACAACGACACGCAATCGTTAGTGCGCCTACCGGGTGTAGGCAAAAAAACCGCAGAACGCTTGGTGATAGAAATGCGCGACCGTTTGCCGGATTTAGGGGATTCTTCGTTAGGTAATCTCGAATTGGTCAGTTCTACGATGTCGCCACTCAGTTCAAACCCCAAACATGAAGCCATCAGCGCCTTATGTTCTTTAGGTTATAAGCCCTTGGATGCTGGTAAAATGGTGCAAATTATCGCCGTGGAAGGCAAAAGCTGTGAAGAGATAATTCGGTTGGCGTTGCAGGGTGCGGTGAGATAACCTGAAGCACCTCGTTCTCACGCAGGGGCGTGGGAACGATGAAAATTAACCCAACATATGGTCGTAGCGAGGTTCAGTAAACAATCAAAAGTAGAGCGAATTAATGAAGCGTAATCCGCCGTATAATCTGCAATTCCACGCAGAGTGTGTGGGAACGTAAAAAATAAATATTTTGAGGGGAAAATTGTGAATAACATCTTAGTCAAATATTTAAGTTACCTTTCAGTTCTTTTATGCTTTGTATCGGGGTGTGAATTGACTCCTGCCATTAAATCTGAACTAATGCTTACGCCCAAACAAGCTCTACCGAATGGTGGTGAGTTTCTCGATGAACTTACTTTAAAAGATACCGGAAATGGCCGTGATTTTGAAATTACCAACTCATTTCGTTATAGAGATCCAAAAGGAATATTATGGGTAGTTCCCAAGTCTACGACAGTAAATGGAGCGTCAATTCCACAGCCATTATGGAGTATTGTTGGTGGGCCATGGGAAGGTAAATACCGTAGAGCTTCTGTAATCCATGATTATTTTTTCGATGAAAAAAGATATGACTCGGCAAGTGTTCATAGGGTTTTTTATGACGCAATGCTAACAGATGGCGTTTCCCCATTTAAGGCAGGGCTTTTTTATTGGGCTGTCGTAAGGTTCAATGATGAGTGGGAGACATCAGGTTCACCTGTGCCATCATGTGGGGAACGGTTTGAGAGAAAAAAAATCCGCTGTATTAAACTTCCGGATGACGAACCTATACCAGTATTCTTTGGGCGTGTTAGTGTCAAGTTCAACGAAAGCGAATATCGTAACGCTGAAAAGCAAATAAAATTTGAGAGCTTAACACCCGAGCAGATTGCAAAAGATGCACTGGAAAAAAGAAAATACGCAAAGTAATCTAATTTAGTAGCAGCAACATTAGGGAAAAATAATGATTAGCTTATTTTGTCCTTAAGAAACACTACACCAGCGTAATGCCTTTCAATTATTATTTTATATCGCATTAAATCGTGTATTCATGATCGAATCCGACCGTATCATCAGCGGCACAAGCCAACCCGACGAAGAAAGGCAAGACCGCGCCATCCGTCCCAAACGCCTCTCCGAATATATCGGTCAACCGGAGCTTCGGGCGCAGATGGAAATCTTCATCCAGGCGGCGACGGCAAGGCGGGAAGCCCTGGACCATGTCTTGATTTTCGGCCCGCCGGGGTTGGGCAAAACCACTTTGGCCAATATCATCGCAGCGGAAATGTGTGTTAATATCCGCCAAACTTCAGGGCCGGTGCTGGAAAAAGCGGGCGACCTAGCGGCATTGCTCACCAATCTTGAAGCCCATGATGTGCTGTTTATCGATGAAATCCACCGCTTAAGCCCGCAGGTTGAAGAAATCCTGTATCCGGCGATGGAAGATTACCAACTGGATTTGATGATCGGCGAAGGTCCTGCCGCCCGCTCGATCAAGCTGGATTTGCCGCCGTTTACGTTGGTAGGCGCAACCACCCGCGCGGGTTTATTGACATCGCCTTTGCGTGACCGTTTCGGCATTGTCCAACGCCTTGAATTCTATACAATTGATGAGCTTGCCAGCATCGTTACGCGTTCGGCAAACGTGCTGGGAATCAGCATGGAGCCGCAGGGTGCCCATGAAATTGCCCGCCGTTCACGGGGAACGCCCCGCATCGCCAACCGTTTGTTGCGTCGGGTGCGTGATTTTGCCGAAGTTAAAGGCAATGGTGTAATCACGGATAGTGTTTCCGTTCAGGCTCTGGACATGTTACGTGTGGATACTAACGGTTTTGATGCCTTAGACCGTAAGCTGTTAATGGCGATGATTGATAATTTTGCCGGTGGCCCAGTCGGTTTGGATACTTTATCGGCTTCCATTAACGAAGAACGCGGTACTATAGAAGACGTACTGGAACCGTATTTGTTGCAACAAGGTTTTATCATGCGCACCCCGCGAGGCCGTGTGGTGACGCAGCAAGCTTACCTGCACTTTGGCTTGAAGCCACCGAAAACTTTGGGGCTAAGCGGGGATTTGTTTGAATAATCCGTTTAGCTGGGCTGTTCGTGTGTATTACGAAGACACCGATGCGGGTGGCGTGGTGTTCTATGCCAATTATCTAAAGTTTATGGAACGTGCAAGGACTGAATTGCTCAGGGCTAAAGGCTTCGAACAGGATGAACTTATCACCGATGAAGGGATCATTTTTGCTGTGCGATCCCTACAAGTCGAATACATAAAGCCCGCCCGTTTTAATCAATTATTACAAGTTAGCGCAGAAATTAAGCAAATAAAAAAAGCCAGCCTTGAATTTTTCCAACAAATTACCCATCATGACCAACTTTTGGTAACAAGCGAAGTCCGGATTGCCTGTTTAGATGTCTTAACGCTGAAACCCAAAGCCATTCCACAACATTTAATTGAGCATTTCATTTAGAGTTCCTTATTTAGAGCAGATAGCGCATGAATACAGATTTATCGATCTTCCATTTAATTAAAGATGCAAGCTTTGTCGTCCAATTCGTCATGTTATTGCTGGTTGCGGCATCCGTGGCATCGTGGACTTTCATCTTTTCCAAACGCAAGGAGCTTGGCAGGGCGATAGAAATCACTGACGAATTCGAGGAAGAATTTTGGTCTGGAGTTGCACTGGCTGATTTATTTCGGAAGTTATCCGCGAAAGATTTTGAGCCGGAAGGGATCGAAAAAATCTTTCTGGCCGGCTACAAAGAATTCTCCCGAATGCGCCAAACCGGAACCGTCGAGCCGATGGTGCAAGTCGAAAGCGCCCAGCGAGCCATGCGGATCGAATTGTCGCGGGAACTCGACCGTCTCGACCAGCATTTGCCGTTCCTGGCAACCGTAGGCTCCATCAGCCCTTACATCGGCCTGTTTGGAACGGTATGGGGCATCATGAATTCTTTCATGTCCTTAAGCACAGTCAAACAGGCAACTTTGGCGCAAGTCGCGCCGGGTATTGCGGAAGCCCTGATCGCAACCGCTATCGGTTTGTTTGCGGCGATACCGGCAGTCATTGCCTATAACCGTTTTTCTTCGCGGCTGGACAGCCTAACCGGAAGATACGAACTGTTTGTCGAAGAATTCGTGGTGTTACTGCAAAGACAGGCGCACACAAAATGAGAAAAAATAAACGCAGAAAACCGATGGGGGAAATCAACGTCGTCCCTTATATCGACGTAACCTTGGTATTGTTGATTATTTTCATGATAACGACGCCCATGCTGCAAACGGGCGTCGATGTGGATTTGCCGGAAGCTGAATCTGCCAATGTCGAGCAGAAAGAAGGCGGTAAGCCGCCGATTGTCATTTCCATCAAAAAGGATGGAAAACACTATATCAATGTCGATGGCGTAACAGACGACCTAGTCCAGCCGGAAGAAATCAATGCCAGGGTAGAAGCGGTATTAAGTAATAACAAAAATCCCCAAGTGCTGATAAATGCCGATAAGAGCGTTGATTACGGCTCTGTGGTTACCGTTATGGCGTCCCTTAAAAATGCGGGCATACCCAATGTGGGGCTAATGACCAAGTCGGAAAACGGCCAATAAGCGTTAGATGGATAATCAACAAAAGCTTGGCCGGGCATTCGTATTAGCCCTGGCATTGCACCTGACTTTGCTGGGCTTATTTGCCTTAAGCGCGCTATTTAAGCCGAAAGCGGAATTGATGCAGCCGGAAGCAGACATCATCCATGCCACCATCGTTGAAGGAAGTAAATCATCCGCAAAATCAAAACCGGTTGAAAAGCCCAAACCCGTTGTTGAGCAAAAACAGGTAAAGGAAGAGGCCGAACCAACCGAAAAAGCCGAAGCAAAAAAAGCAGAATTGCTTAAGGAAAAAGAAGCTTCTGCCGAAGCTGCGGCTATAGTACAGGCGAAAGCCAAAAGGGAAGCTGAAGAAGCCAAGAAACAAGCTGCAGCTGAGGCGAAGGCTGAAGCTGCCGCCCTGAAAAAAGCCGAAGAGAGAAAACAGCAAGCACTGCAAGCCAAGGAAGAAGCGAAAAAGGCAGCCGCCGAGGCCGCTGCCAAAGAAAAAGCGGAAGCTAAAAAAGCAGAATTACTTAAGGAAAAGGAAGCTGCTGCCTTGGCAAAAGAAGAAGCCAAGAAACAAGCGAAGGCTGAAGCCAAAAAACTGGAAGCGGCAAAAGCAAAAGAAGAAGCAAAAAAAGCGGCTGCCGAAGCTGCGGCTAGAGAAAAGGCGGAGGCCAAAAAGGAAGCTGAAGAAGCGAAGAAAAAGGCCGCTGCGGAATCAAAAGCCAAAGCGGTCGCAGAAGCTAAGGCGGAGGCCAAAAAAGCAGCGGAATTAGAAGCCAAGAAACAAGCTGCAGCGAAAAAGGCGGCGGAAGCGGAAGCAAAAAAACAGGCGGCGACAGAGGCTAAAGCCAAGGCCGCTGAAGAAGCGGCGGCTAAAGCTAAGGCGGAAGCCGCCGCCAAAGCAAAGGCCGAAGCGAAACGGCTGGCGGAACTGGCTGCGGAAGAGCAGGCCAAACTTGAAGCTGCGGAAAAAGCCAAAGCGGCCGCTTTAGCCAAAGCAGAGGCAGCTAAGGCTCAGGCAGCTTCCAATGCGGCGGAAATTGAAAAATACAAACAGCAAATCAAAGCAAAGGTCCAAAGGACTTGGGTAGCGCCGCCGGGATCATCAGGTTCAAATTGCAGTGTTAGGATAAGCTTGGCTTCGGATGGTTCCGTCATGGATTCTGCCGTTAATTGTAACGGCAACGACATTTTTTCCCGTTCAGTCGAAAATGCAATCGAAAGGGCGTCACCCTTACCCGTTCCAAGCGATAGAAATCTCCTTAAAGAATTTCGGAAAATCTCTTTTACATTTAATGCGAATTAAAATGAGATATTTCTAATATCTTATTGATATTCATGATATGTTAATATTATAAAAATAAAATTGTAGCGCTATAATTATTTAGATTGCTGGTTTAACGAGGTAAAAACGTGAATTTTCTTAAAAAAATCCTGATACTAGGCTTTATGGTTGTTTTCTCGCCGCTTAGTCGGGCTGAACTGACTATCGACATCACCGAAAGCGCCGATAATGGTATACCTGTCGCCGTGGTACCGTTTGCCTCATCAGGCTCGCCCGTTGACATAAGCGCTGTCGTTACTGCCGACTTGGCGCGCAGCGGTTATTTTAAAATGCTAGCAGAACAATATATGCGTAGCAGGCCTAACTCCGCGTCTGCGGTCAATTTTCCCGAATGGCAGGCGTTAAACCAGAATTACCTGGTTGTCGGCCAGGTAAGCGGCGGGGCTGGCGGCCAGTATAATGTGCAGTTCCAATTGTTGGATATTATGAAAAACAGCCAATTGTTGGGTTACCAGATGAATTCGTCATCCGCCGATTTGCGCCGGACGGCGCATTACATCAGCGACCTTATTTTTGAAAAAATAACCGGAAAAAAAGGCGCATTCAGTGGCCGCATAGCCTATGTGACCAATAATAAGCAGCAAAGCCAGTTACAGATTGCAGATACCGATGGGTTTAACCCGCAAACTATCGCGACATCCCAAGAGCCTTTAATGTCCCCTTCTTGGTCCCCTGACAAGACTAGGATTGCTTACGTATCGTTTGAGCAAAAAACTGCCGCTATCTATGTGCAAACCCTTGCTACGGGACAACGGGCTAAGGTTGCAGAGTTCCCGGGCATTAACGGAGCCCCTTCTTGGTCGCCGGACGGCACAAAACTGGCCTTGACCTTATCCAAAGACGGCAGCCCTGATATTTATACCCTGAATCTCGGTACAGGCGCGTTGAACAAGCTGACCAAAAGCTATTCCATCGACACGGAACCCGTCTGGTCACCCGATGGCAGCAAAATTGTTTTTACCTCAGACCGAGGCGGCAAGCCGCAACTGTATATGGTATCCAGTAGCGGCGGCGGGGAAAAAAGGATTACTTTTTCAGGCGATTATAACGCGCGCGCCAGTTTTTCACCGGATGGCAAAAGCATCGCGATGGTGCATGGCAATGGCGGCGATTACCGTATCGGCGTAATGGATGTTGACAGCCGTTCGATCAACGTCATCACCACGGGACCTGCCGATGAGTCGCCCAGTTTTGCGCCTAATGGCACAATGGTTCTTTATGCGACCAAAAAAGGCGGCACAGCTTACTTATCCGCCGTGTCTTTAGATGGTAAAATGCAACAAAGGCTGGGTTTTAACAGCGGCGGTGTCCGCGAACCGGCTTGGTCGCCCTAGTTTACGATAGAAACACACATTGCCCAGACATAAATCAATCAGGAATAACTATGAAAATGAACAAATTATTGGTGGTTTTTTTGGCGGCAGTATTTGCCTTATCCGGTTGTAGCGAAGACGAAGCAACTGAAGGCTTGGACAGCGCCGGAAAAAATGCCGCTAGCGGCATCAACGACGCATCAACCAGCGGATTGAATAGCGGCTCTGCCTTATCAGGCATGGCGGGTCCCGGCTATACCGGAGTCACAGGCAATAATTCCTTTTTAGGGCCTGAATTCAGCGACCCTAATAACCCGTTGTCAAGGAGCACGATTTACTTCGTGTACGACAGCAGTGAAGTCCAGCCAGACTTTATTCCAGTGATCAATGCCCACGCCAGATATCTGGCCGCACACCCTAACCAAAAACTGACCCTGGAAGGCCATGCCGATGAACGCGGTTCGCCCGAATACAACATTGCCTTGGGAGACCAACGTGCGAAAGCTGTTGCCGCAATGCTGAAAGCGCAAGGCGCATCCGACGGCCAATTGACCCTGGTTAGCTACGGCGAAGAAAAACCCGCTGTTTTCGGTAGCGATGAGAGTTCCTACGAACGAAACCGTCGCGTTGAAATGCAATACCAAAGGTAAGCATTGATGAATTACCGCATAGTTTTGTTGCTTAGTGCTTGCAGCACTGCCTGCGCTGAATTGCCGCCGGTCGTTAACAAGAGCGCTGGGGTATCGGCAAATCCTGCCGCCAATGTCCCCAATCCATCCGCCTCATTGACCACAACTTATGAGATGATGAAGCGGATAGAGCAAATGCAAGCAGAGGTTCAACAGCTTACCGGCAAGGTCGAAGAGCAAACGTTTCAAATAGAAGAGTTGAAGAAACAGCAAAAGACGATGTATACGGATTTCGACGACCGGATACAAACTATAGAAAATAAATCCGGCGCTTCCCAACCATCGGCAGAAACGCCCGCAGATCGATCAGCTCCGGCAGATACCGGTTCAGGATCGACGCCTCCTGTCCCTGCGGCTCCCGATCAGCCGACTGGTTCCAACCCATCCCAGGAAGCCCCTTCTGATTCCGCTGCACCTACAACTCCAGCACAGGCGGCAACTCCTGCAACATCATCTGATGCGGGATCGACCAAAGTGCCTGAATCTGAGAAACAGGAATATCAACAAGCTTACGACGACCTTAGGAATGGCCGTACCGACCGGGCGATAACTGGGTTCAACGCTTACATCACTAACCACCCCGGAAGCGCGTACGCGAGCAATGCCCAATACTGGTTAGGCGAAGCGCATAGGGTCAATATGGACAACACTTCGGCGCGTAAGGCTTTCAATGCGGTTGTGGAAACTTATCCCAATTCTGCAAAAGTTCCCGATGCTTTGCTAAAGCTCGGCTACATCGAAATGGAAGAAAAAAATCCAACGAAGGCACGTGAAATTTTGACGCGGGTAAGCTCAGAATTTCCAAGCTCGAAAGCTGCGGCATTGGCGCAAAAAAAACTGTTAGTACTTGAAAAAACCTCGCCCTAATCGTGAGCTCGCTGCGGATAACGGAAATATTTTATTCCCTGCAAGGGGAATCCAACACTGTCGGAATTCCCACTGTTTTCATTAGGCTTACCGGTTGTCCGTTACGATGCACTTACTGCGATACCGAATATGCATTCTCTGGGGGCGAAAAAAAACAAATCGGGGAAATCATTGCCGAAGCCGAAAGCTACGGCACGCGCTATGTCACTGTAACTGGCGGGGAACCCCTCGCCCAGCCCGCTTGCCTTGAACTGATGACGAAACTACTCGACCTGGGTTACATCGTCTCACTTGAAACCAGTGGCGCTATTGATGTCTCAGCCGTGGATCCGCGCGTAATCAAAGTCATGGACCTTAAAACACCCAGTTCCGGCGAGTTAGATAAAAACCTTTATCAAAATATCCAGTATTTGTCCCCAACAGACCAGGTTAAATTTGTTATCGGCAATGAAGGGGATTACCTTTGGTCAAAACAGGTGCTATCTGATTACCAACTGCCGGATCATTGTGAAATATTGTTTTCTCCCGTCACAGGGTTACAAAACCCAACCGAATTGGCCAATAAAATACTACAAGACAGATTGCCTGTACGTTTCCAAATCCAGCTCCACAAATTGCTTTGGGACGATGCCCAGGGCAAATAGTTAATGTCCAAGAAAGCCATAATCCTATTATCTGGCGGGTTGGATTCCATAACCGTCCTGGCATATGCTAAACAGCAGGGTTTTGAGTGTTACGCCCTTAGCTTTGACTACGGGCAACGGCATAAGGCTGAATTAGAAGCCGCAAGCCGTATTGCCAATACCTATCAAGTCATAGACCATAAAATCGTGAAACTTGGGCTTGCCTCCATAGGCGGTTCGGCACTCACTGATGAAAATATCCAGGTGCCGGATACACCTCAAGACGGCATCCCAACGACTTACGTCCCGGCAAGGAATACCTTATTCCTGGCCTTTGCATTGGGTTGGGCTGAGGTTTTGAAAATAAAGGATATTTTTATAGGCGTCAATGCGGTCGATTATTCCGGTTACCCTGATTGCAGGCCACAGTTTATCGATGCTTTCCAGAAACTGGCCAATCTTGCCACAAAAGCCGGCGTTGAAGGCGAACAATTTGCCATCCATTCCCCGCTTATTTCCCTGAGTAAAGCCGAGATTATTAAGTTAGGGACTGGGCTTGGAGTTGACTATACCCCAACCGTTTCTTGCTATTCGGCTGATAGCCAAGGCCGGGCGTGCCGGGTATGCGATGCTTGCAGGCTGAGGATTCAGGGTTTTGCGGAATCGGGCCTGCAAGACCCAACTCGTTACCAACAGTAACAAAAACCTTGCAAAGATGGCCTCAATTGCTATAATTGGCAGTCTTTGTGGGGTCGTTAGCTCAGCCGGTAGAGCATCGCACTTTTAATGCGGTTGTCATGCGTTCGAATCGCATACGACCCACCATAAATTCAAGGGCTTAGGTATATTACCAAGCCCTATTTTATTGCCTGCGGGACACTAGTGGGGCATTTCAAAATAATTATTCACGGCAATTCGCAACACAACAGGCCGGAAATTAAATAAGAGATGAGATTTTTTTACAGCAGCTTAGGCGTGGCTGTGATTGCAGTTTTTCAAATGCTTTGTTTTTTTAGCCGCTATAAGCTCATCAATTGATTTTTGAAGGGGCAGGATTTTTTGATTTTCTAATCGATGCCTAATTGCTGTAGCAATCGAAAGCAAAACATAATTTGCGTTTGGTAGAAACTGCAATTGAATATTATCCGAAAACCATTCAATGCCATGTTGCTCAACTAGCACAGCAAACAACTCATCTGCATACGACTCAGAAATAGAGATAACCTTCGTAAGGTCTATGATTGCAACGCTCCCTGAACAAACGGTTTGCTCTACTTTAAGCCGTAAAATACGAGCAGATGCTCGAGAAGCTAAATCACTATCATCTGGACAGAATTTTTCTGAATTTAGATTTTTCATAATTACGTCCTTAATAGTTCAATTAGCGACCCAGTAATCTCATTTTCGTCTGATTTAATATAGCACTTAGTACATTCAGTATCAAATTGGCATGCTAGCGCAACGCCCTTCCACGTGTTATGACTAAAAAATTTTTTGCTCCCATCAACGCTAATGTGAAGGGTATTTAATCCGCTTGAAAGCCAAAGCTGCCCTTTATAATCACTCACTAGTTTAATAAGCTTTGCTAGGCCAAGCCCCATGTGATGATTTTCACTTATTACGGCTTTTCCGATTCCTGGTATCGGATTATCGGATATATCTAAAGGTAATCGTTGCGACCATTCATCGGGCTTTTTAAGATTCTTAGATGAATTCCCTTTTACAATACACCATTCAATAGCATCTTTATCATTATTAATGCTAAGACCAACCCGTTTTAATTCTGCAAGAAAACCTAATCCGCAATCTGCTAACGCGAATTCAAATAAAAATTCATTGTTTGAATTTTGCTTTTTCCACTTTTGCGCCATCGAAATTCCTGTGCTCTTCCCGTGCGACCAAACATTATCGTGCAAATCCCCCACAACAGCACATAACTCATTGATAAATTTTTTGTTATTTTCGTTTTGAAATATATCTCTGATACAGCCATTAATAGCGCTTGTGGCTTTATCAGTATCATCTACGCTATTTAGTAACACTAACTGACTATAATTTACACCCGAGTTTTTTCTTGCATATGGATAACTATCAGTTCCGCCTAGCACAGGTTCTAAGCCAATCGCAGAAACATAACTCTGAGTGTCAATATTTGAAAATGTCAATTTACTGAACTCAATTTGATTAGATTTGCAATATGCAGCTAACGCAGTTAAGTAGCCAGGCGAGAGAAAGCTATCACATATTGTAAGAATTCCATCTGATTGAATGCTTTGGTTTTTTCTCAAATATTCTAATAATCCATGCATGATGAATAGCGGTTTCCAGTTATTTCAATAGTGATTGACTCATAATTCGAGCGGTAAGGTGATTTTTAACGCATCAACCAAAAAATACGACTCCCTTCCAAAAAATGCATCTGCTTTCGAAAATTACAGTCGCTTATCTAAGTTTATTTGATATGAAATTACTTAGCTAATATTCGTGTATTTTGAGTCGGTTTTATTTATAAATGTCCCGCTAGTGCCCCATATTCTAATAAACGCAGAAATTATTGTGTATTTATGGGCATAAAAATAATAAGAACATCGCATTAACAATGATGTATTGTTAATTATCGTGTCTTATTGTAATATTTTACGTACACAAAAAAACGGGCTTG
Source organism: uncultured Methylomagnum sp. (assembly GCA_964435245.1). Lineage (GTDB taxonomy): Bacteria > Pseudomonadota > Gammaproteobacteria > Methylococcales > Methylomonadaceae > Methyloglobulus. Next base: position 57,197 of record CAYSYU010000018.1, on the reverse strand, counting down.
GCAATGCGACGAACACCACCAAACCCTACCGATTCACTTAACAGATAGGGTTAAGCAAATGGCTAATTCAAATTATACCGCCATTGCCCCACGGGGGCATTATGGCAAACTTTGAAACACGGGAAACCCAAGACGGCAAAACCAGCTACCGGGTAAAAATCCGGCTGAAAGGTTACCCACCCCAAACAGCCACTTTCCAACGGTTGACCGATGCTAAGAAGTGGGCGGCGGCTACCGAATCAGCTATACGGGAAGGTAGACACTTCAAGACAGCCGAAGCTAAAAAACACAGCTTTAATGACTTGGTGAAACGCTATTGTTCTGAAATCCTACCCAACTACAGCGAGAAGGAACAACAAGAGCGAAAAAGTAAGCTGGATTGGTGGGCAAAAAATATCGGGCACTCATTGCTGGCGGATATTACACCGACAGTCATATCCGAACATAAGGCCAAGATGACACAAAGCCCCGCCACAGTGGATAAGTACCTTAAGAACCTATCTCACGCCTTTACGGTTGCCGCTAATGAATGGGGATGGCTGGAAAATAACCCGGTGAAAAAAGTCAAAAGTCCTAAGTTGCCCCGTGGACGTGTGCGTTTCCTGGATGACGGCGAACGCACAAAGCTATTAGCCGCTTGCAAGGAATCATCAAACCCTTGGCTTTATCCTTGCGTAATCCTGGCCTTGTCCACCGGAATGCGGCAAGGTGAATTGATGGGCTTGAAGTGGCAAGATGTAAACCTTAAGGATGGCTATCTAATCTTGCATGAAACCAAGAACGGAGAACGGCGGCGCGTACCTTTGGCGGGGCATGGGCTTGAACTGTTACGCGAACATGCCAAGATAAGGCGGCTTGATACCGATTTGCTGTTCCCTGGCACTGTCCACAAAACCAAGCCGATAGACCTACGCAAACCCTTCGAGACTGCCCTAAATGCGGCTGGAATCAATGATTTTCACTGGCACGACTTAAGACACTGCACAGCGTCTTATCTAGCCATGAATGGCGCGTCATTGTCTGAAATAGCCGAAGTGTTGGGGCATAAGACCCTGCAAATGGTGAAGCGTTACGCGCACTTATCGGACGGGCATGTAAGCAACGTGGTTACTTCGATGAATGCCAAGATATTTGGAGGTATGTAATGGATGATACGCCCCTGGATGAAGAAACTGTTGCAAAGTTAAAACAGGTCATTGACGAACACACGCAGCTATGTGAGGCAGAATATGACGGCGTTTTAGGCACGCTACCAGAATGGGTTCCTGATTCTAATCAGAAAGAATTTCAAGATAGCAGAAATCAGTTGCTTGAACACTACTCACATAGCCAAATTCTTCATTGGATTGAAAGCTATATCTCACACCGTTTGACTGGAGAACTTCCTGAATGTAGTTATGGGCAAAAATTTATTATGCCTGATGCAAGATATAACATTAGCGTTTTAGCCTTAATTAAGAAGGCTGTTTTATCAGGCAAGAAAAAGGGATTAGGGTTATTGGCGGGAAACCTGGCAGTCAAAGGCGACAGCTTTTCACAAGCAGGTGGAACAAAAAAAGGTAAATACTATGAACCCAAAAAAAGTATCAAAATAATTTGCAATGGAATTAAAAGTTACGACTTCAATAAAGTGCTTGAAGTTCTAGAACATAATGCGGAAAACGACGAAGATGAAAAGTTTGACGATTTATTGTCATTAATCGATGTTATATTCGGCGATGTTGACCATGAAGAAAAACGTATCCATTTCTACAAGCGAGGAGTGAATCCAAATACCGAAAACAAAAAAAACATCGGTTTTGCCCACCTTATAAACATATTAAGTGGACTACGAAAAGAAAAATAAATATCTCTTCACGGAGTGCCGCTATTCCGTGAAAACCGCCTGAAATAATAACTCCAGCAATAAAACACAACCGTTTTTTGCAATTCACATTAAATGAATGGAGTTATAAAGATGGCACAACAAGCCCAACAAAACACCAAAACTACCCGCTATATCCCAATCCCAAAATGGGGGCAACATCACGAATGGCCTTCGATAGGTGGACTGAGACACTTAGTTTTTCATAAAGAAACCAATGGTTTTTCCACCGCCTTCAAAAAAGTAGGGCGGATAATCCTGATAGACGAAGCAGAATTTTTCGCTTGTATCGAGCGCAAAAACCAAGGCGGTACAAAATGATTCACTCAAAAGTAATCAGGGACAACCGCCGCCACATTATCAGGGCAGATTATCAAAATATTAAACCGTTGTTAGGTTCTGAAAATGTAATATTCCCTAAAATTGGCAGCCTTCAATCCAGGTCTTTACGGAGACTTTTACCCGCAGGTCGAACGCTTTCACACCGTGAGTTTGATTTTTCATCCCGTAGCTATCGGCTTGGTGGTTACATCGACGGGCTTAGAGATAAGGGCTGGATTATCGTTAATCATGATGAAGTTGCCTTGACCAAAGACATTGTTCCACGTAAGGCGATATTTACCCGTTACGAACTGTTCGCAGAATTCACACCAGAATTGAAAGCGCGGATTGATGCCTTCTGCAAGGCGGTTGATGAGTTTGAAGCAAGGGCGGCGGCAACCGCCCAAGCCGATACGCAAATGAGGGATTCAGCACAAACCACTCCAGCGCAATTGTAACCGAGCATCCAGCAATGGCAAAGAAAAAACCAAAGCTGGGCTTTGACCAGAGGGGCGGTGTTATGGCCGTCTCTCGTGCAATGCGCGAATCATTGGCTTATGTGTCGATGCCTGCCACGGCAAAAGTGTTAATGGACTTGCTGCATTTGCAATGGCGTAACAATAGGTTAGTTGGCTACGGGGTGCGGGAAGCGGCGCAAAAAATTGGCTGCACACCGAACACCGCCACCAAGGCGTTTAAAATCCTGCAAGAGCGCGGCTTTATTGTGTGTGAGGAGCAATCCTTATTCAACAGTAAAATGGGTTCTAAGGCGCGGGAATGGCGGTTAACGTGGATGCCTTTTGAATACGCAAAGCCCTCGCATGATTGGGAAAAATGGCAGCCGGAAATTAAAGCAACCGTATCAAAATGAGGTACGCAAATCGGTTTTGTGTGCTTCATTTTGAGACACTAATTTTACTGGATTTAGTTTGTGTCTTAAAAAGCGACACGCAATAGGCAAATATCAATGACTTACAAAACCCTTGCGTTACTCATTTTGATACACACCTACTATAACCATCCATAGGAGTTTTTCTATGGGAACTTAAAGGGTTAGTAGGGCAACGAAAAAGAAACCGACAACCGAGACGGCGATTAAACCTAAAAATGCTGTCATTGTGGATGTAATCCTTCCCGAAACGGAAGATGCAGCATGGTAGGTTATTGACGGCTTAGGGTATGAAACAATGGGATAAAAGGTTAGAAAATGGCAGAGCATGAGCCTTTAGAGATTGACGGGGTAACAGGTGAAGTTGCCGAGTACACCCCTAACGGAAAGGCGGCGCGGTATCGGGCTAAACTGGACACCTTACAGGATGTCCGGCGGGAAATGGCGAAACTGTATCGGGAATCACGGTCTGGCCTGTTAGGGGTGCAAGATGCTACGAAATTAACATGGTGCTTACAGGCAATTGGTAAGGTTATCGAGGGCAGCGACTTGGAAAAACGTATTGAAGCATTGGAGGGTAAGAAATGAATCTAAAATCCAGGCTGGAAAAGTTAGAAACAAAGGGCGGCTCGAATGCCCCTTATATAATCATCCTAAAGTATGGAACAACCAGGGATGAAGCAATGGCGGCTTATCTTGCTGAAACGGGAAGACCACCACCTAGGCCAAAGGATTTGGTTATTGCAATCAATAAGCCTTAAGGCGGCTATAATGTTGGGGGGTAAGACACCCGAAGGCAAGGCCATAAGCTCACGCAATGCCTATAAGGGCAATCCACGCGCTTTGATTCGGTGGATGAATGAGGTGTTGAGGGGGCAGAAAAGGTATTTAGATGAAACGATTTAAAAAGTGATTTTAGCGTTCCTAACCATGAAGTTTTTTGTGTGTAATGGTTCTATTTATTAGAGTTTGATAATATCTTACCCACAAAAACAGGTTAGACTTAATACTAATTATCTTGCTTCAGAGTCCAGTATTTGAAATGAATAAAATTCTATCATTGTTTGGTGTGATTTTGTCTTTTGGTGTTAAGGCGGATTTTTCTTCCGATTCCTCTGGCGGTGAAACAACAATTTTTGTATATGATGAAACAATTTCAAGAGATGGAGATATTGTCAGGTTTACTGAAGGAATCAGAAATAATGTTGGCACTGTAACTACCAAAACCTATGATGATTCTTATAACTGTAAAACGCATAGAGATTCGAGCAGTTTTTTAGCGCCTGGCACTTTGGGTAGAAGTGCAGCCGATTATGCTTGTGATTTTTCTAAAAATATAAATCTAGGTAAGCCAATTATTGATTCAGCAACATATCAAGCTCCAACAGGTGATGGTACAGTTTGGATTAAAGACAATGAATATGGAATGCGAACTATCGCAACAGATACACCATGCTTTAATCCAGATTTAGCAAAAATAGGTTATCAATACGCAATGTATTCAGCAATACCAATTTCAAGACTAAAGAAAATTCAGGATGCTTTCTCAACAGACAATCAATTTGCAATTACGGTAGTCGGTTGTTGGAGTCCAACTAACCATAATTTGTATGCTATTAGAAAACATGATAAGAAAATTCTGACTGATGAGAATTTTCATGTAGATGGTACATGGACAAAGGTTGAGTAGCTTTATTTGACTTGGCCTCTTAGTATGCCGTTTTAGTTTGCACCACAAACGACATCATACTTTTGACCTAATGAATTACAAATGAACTTCGCGTCATATACATGCCCTTCAATATCAGGTTTATCTTTGAAACACATGATGGTATTTGTTGTGGTTGGCCTTGAACTGGAGTGAGTTTGTCCGCCATATGTTGTCGTTTGAGCCAATCCATAAGCTGAATTTCCGGAGGTGGTCGCGTTTGCGGTCGTATATGATTGTGATGGTGTCGTGTAGGTGCGACGTTCTTCGCGGGTTTGACCATCAACAATAATGAAATGACTAAAGCCGTTTTTCAATGTAAGTTCTGCGCTACGAAGTAAAGCTAAATCTTCTGCACGTTCTATGTGAGTCCAGCCGTTTCCACGAAATGAAACTTTAAATATATTTGTGTCCAGTTGTGATTCATTAAATCCTCCACCGTAGCCTTCAGGTTTGTAAGATGTAGCGCAACCGAAAAGAGCGAAAACTATTGAAATCAAGATAATAATTCGCATGGGAAGCCCCCCCTAAAATGTAATAACAAACCGGATAATATACGAAAAGAAATAAGCATCTAAACCGATTTAAGATATTTGGTTGATAAGTTAAGTATAGGTCATGAATTTTTATTGGTTGTTTTTGAATAGGATTGTTGGATTTATGCAATGTTTGGGGGTAAGAGGTTGTTTGATTTTTCCGTGGGACACTGGCGGGACACTTTCATTCAATATATGGCGGTATGTGGGAATATTTCACAACAATTGAATTAGGCTATGTGATTGAATTACTTATCGTCATCTGTTTTGAAATGTTGTAAGTTATTGAATTAACCTCACTTTTAATGCGGTTGTCATGCGTTCGAATCGCATACGACCCACCACCAAAGCTATTGATCCTTAAGAATATCAACAAGATTGCCCGTCAAGTTGAAGCAACGTAACCGCAGCAAGGCGCAAATTTAGGCGCACTTCTGCTTTATTTTGCTCAATGAGGTGGCGTAATGAACCAACAAAACAAACTTTTTTAGCCCAATCCTGGGTTAAAATTCAAATCCAAGACATTATTTTTTTAGGCCGTAATCGCTTGCTCGATCAGCTTGCAGGGCATTGCTTTGTCGATGTTTGTGGAGGTGTGTAATGGCTTACATCCGCACTTTAGCAAACGGCAATTACCGCGCCGATGTCCGCATGAAGGGCATTGTCAAAAACAAAACCTTCTCTTCCCAGTCACTAGCCCACGCTTGGGCGGATAAGATTGAACACAGCATTAAAACCATTGCGAACATGGAAACGGCGCAATTGCTGGCGTTATCAGTTGCCGAAATTGACAGCATGGGCGGCGCGGATTTGTTCATGAAAGTGGGTAAGCGGATCAGGTACAAGACATTCCGTGATGTCTGCACGGAATACCTGGGAAAGTGGAACAGAAAAGACTACACAGGCCAGATGCAGCGGGTAGATTATTGGTGCAAGGTGTTTGGCGACCGGATTATGACCGACATTGATATTTTCGACTTACGCGAACAGATTGATTGCATGGTGGATGAAGGCCAACGCGCCACCATCAACCGCAAGAAGGCCGTGCTTTCCAGCGTCTACAAATTCGCCTTAAGCCGTGGTTATGTCGATAGCAACATCGTTCGCAATGTGGTTATTGATGACGACACCAAACGTCGCAACCGTGTATTAAGCGATGCCGAACGCCCACGGTTACTTAAAGCCTGTCAAGAATCGCACTGGGATAAACTTTATCTATTGGTACTCATGGCGATGACCACCGGGGCGCGGCGCGGTGAACTGTTAAAGTTGCGATGGTGCGATATCAGTATTAAAGACAGCGTGGCTTATCTGGGCAACACCAAAAACGGCGATGACCGCGAACTGCACTTTGCCCCGATTGTAATGGATGAACTCAAACGCTTTCAAGAAGTCGGCAACGGCTTGATATTCCCATCCGCTGAAAAACCCACTCAGGCAATAGACATCCGCAAAGCCTGGGAAAAAGCATTACGGGTGGCCAACATTCCAGCCAAAGACATTCTCAATCCCGACGGCAGCATCAAACTGGAAAAATTCACCTTCCATTGTTTACGGCATGGCTTTTGTTCTGCCTTGTCCGATTCTGGCAAGGAACTTAGTCAAATAGGCAAGCTGGCAGGGCATAAGAGCCTGCAAACCACCATGCGCTACATCCACCAAGGGCGCGACCAGAAACGCCTGATCGTCAATGAGTTAGTGCATACGTTTAGTTTATAATTGTTTTAACCAGCCTAGGGTAGCTCCCGAACGAAAGCGTCATTAATTTTCTGGCTGGTTAATTTTCTCAATGACTTGCACCTTAATGGAGTGTTTATGGATAAAAGCACAATTATTGAGTTAGCTGAGAGTGAAGTTTTTGATGCTGGTGAATTTGACTTCAACCCAGCGTTACGTAATTTAAACACTCTTTTCAGCAACGAATTCAGCAATGAATGTCGTCCAAAAATAACGGACTTATCGGAAGCTATTACCTTTTATGAATCTTTAACCGATGAACAGATAGAAAGAAGATATTGCATTCATTACTGGGAAGTTTGCGCTATAGGAGTTTATGATTCATTGCATTCAGAGTGTCAGGATTTTTTTTATCGTTCAATTGATAAGCGCGAATTAGCGCGTAGAGAACTTATAAATGTTCAGTTACTTTTAAATGACGGTAAGTGCCAAATTCTACCGAACAAAGAATATCTTTTGATCAACGAAATTCCCAGAATGTATGAAAAGCTAATTACAGGTACTTGGACAGATTTCTTTGTTGCAAAGGAATTGGAATCTTATGAATCAGCCAGAGAGGAACACGGACAAAAATATTGGAATTCTGTGATTGAACTTAAGAAGAATGATGAAAAAAATTTTGATTCAAATCTTATGGAATTAATAAAGGACTCAATAGAAAAAAAAGATGGGTCAGAATACACTGACTATTTTAATTCTGATTGGGTTACTGCAATGCAGATACAAGGTCTGATCTGGTATAAAGATTTTCTTGAAAAGACAATAGAGTCTGGATCGCCCGATAGTTCAAGTCAATGGGAATTGATAAAGAAATCAGAAAGTAGAGTTAAAACCATAACCATGAAAAAACTAAGGCGAACTAATGATGGTTATGAAGCAATTACAAAAAGCTTTGAAGGATTTGTTTCTCAGCATCAACGAAGCCCATTATGGACAGACCTAATTAATTATATGGTAGAAAATCCACCTAAGGGTATTAATGTTTCTGGAAAGAAGAAAAGAAACAGGGTTGTTGAGTTAAGCATTGAAGGCCTAGAGAAGCCAATTGACCGTGAAGCATTTAAGAAACGATTCGAGCGATATTTTCCAAAAACGGATATTAAGCAGGACAATAGATAATTTTTTTGGATAGTTAGCCGTTAACAACAGAACTTTTATTAAATAATCATAATGTAGCCTCACAAACTTAAACAAAGCGAGGTTATACCCATGCAAAACCAAGCCCAGACAACACTGGATGATTTAATCCCGTACAAGTCTGTCCCTGAAAAATACCCACACCTTTATACGCCCGGCTCATGGCAATGGGCAGTTATCCAGCGACAGCATAACGGCCTTGCAAGGGCTTTTCGTAAAATCGGGAAAAACCTGTTTGTTAACACGAAAGTGTTAGCCGTGTGCATTGACGAGCAGTTAGCGGACTAATCGCATAAATAATGCGATGCAAGGCCGCATTAAACGTGGCTTGTCATCGAAAAGACGTAAACGAAGGCGCAAATTTCCCGATTTTTTAAAAAAAAGTCTTCACTCGACGGGCAGTCAAAGTGGGAAAAAGCGCCATGATAAAGGCGAAAAATGATGAACGAAAAAAGATATTCTACCGATGCGGCTTCACAACGGCAACGCATACTTTCCTGGTTATTAACCGCACCGCTCACAACAACACAGGCACGAACTGAACTTGATGTATTGCACCCTGGCGGTCGTGTACTGGAACTTAGAAAACTAGACCATAAGATTGTAACGCACTGGCAAACGATAGACACCGAAAAAGCGAAACATCGTGTGGCAGCCTACGTGCTTTTGTCTGGCGGTTGAAATGCCAAATGAGATCAGCCAACTTTGCGCGGTGGGTTTGGCGTTAGTGCCAATCCCACCCGTAAACGGAAAATTTACGAAAGCACCGACGGCCAAAGGCTGGAATATGCCAAGAAGCCGCAACAACCCAAACGGGTACAGCACTAATGCGGCGGATTTTGCTAACCTTAAAGGCTTTAACTTTGGCTTATTTCATGGTGCGTCGAATTCCCTGGCACTTGACCTGGATGATGTTGTTCTGACGCAAAAGGTATTTGAAGATACGACAGACCTGCAACTCTTGGACTGGTTAGAGTCGGATTTACACGTCGAAGTCAAAAGCCCTAAAGCAAATCGGGGCAAGTTGCTTTTCAAATTGCCAGTAGGCTTTGAAGGTGCGGGACTTCGGCAATTAAAGCATGAGGGTAAAGTTATCTTTGAGCTACGTTGTGGCAACTGCCAAGACGTTGTTCACGGGCAGCACCCAGAGGGCGGGGAATATCGGTTAATCGGCAACCCTGCCGCCATACCCGAAGCCCCGGCGGTTTTATTGGATATGCTGGCGCATTGGGACGCTTGGAAGCCGTGTTTTGACTCAGCCTTGGGTATCGTGGCAGAACCCCCTAAAATCGCACCACGCAAGCCACAGCAAGGCGAACACCTATCGGGCAAGCGTGACCCTATCCAAGAGTTTAACCAAGCTAAGAGTGTTAAATCTGTTTTGCTTACCAACGGTTACCAGCAGCATGGGCGAGATAGATTCATACGCCCTGTCAGCGAAAGCAAAGCCCCTGGCGCGGTAATCATGCGGAATTGTGCGGATGGTATCGAGCGGGTTTATTCCCACGGCGGCGACGTGCTGAACGATGGCTATGCCCACGATGCCTTTGATGTTTTTTGTTTGTTGGAATGTGGCGGCGATTTTACCAAGGCGTTGAATTGGAACGCTGAGATAACACAACACAACCAGCGGCTTTTTATGCAGGAAAACGCACAAAAGCAGCCGGAAAGCGGGCAGGTTACAGGTCAGCCAGGGCAAAAGAAAATGCCGTTATTCCCGTTAAAATCAGCGGCAGAATTGACGGCAAAACCTACCCAGCTTGACTGGCTAGTTAAAAATATCCTCGAACAAGGCAGCCTTAATCTTTTGTTCGGTGAACCTGGCGCGGGAAAGTCGCTCTTTGCCTTGGATTGGGGGTTTTGCATTGCCGCTGGCCTAAGCTGGAACGACCACCAAACTAAACATGCCGATGTCGTCATCGTGGCAGGTGAAGGCTATTCGGGTTATCAACGGCGGCTTAAGGCGTTAGAGCTTAAGTATTGCCAGAAAGCCCCTACCAACTTGTTCATATCACAACAACCCGCGCAATTGCTTGACCCTGGCAACACAAGGTTACTTGCCGATTCAATAAGGGCGATATGCGCCAAGCCTGGGTTAATTATTATAGACACCCTACACCGAAACATGGACGGGGACGAAAACAGCAGTCAAGACATAGGCAAATTTATTAGTAATATCGACCTACATTTGAAGCCAATGGGCGCGGCGGTTTTGGTTGTCCATCACTCAGGGCATAGCACCAAGGAACGCAGCCGGGGCAGCAGTTCAATACGGGCGGCAATGGATGGGGAATTTTCAGCAACCAAGAGCGTAAACAGCATAGTTTTGACCTGCCACAAGGCCAAAGACTTTGAAGCCTTCAAGCCCTTGCAATTCTCGCTAAAAGTTGCCGAATTGGATTGGCTGGATGATGACGGTAAGCCTATGACCTCTGTTTATCTTGACTGCCAAGGCGAAGCCAAGAACACTGCCAAGATGCGTAAATTATCAGCCCGTGATGATGCAATCCTAACCAGCCTTAATGAAGCAATCGCAGCGCATGGTATTGAGCCTACAGCGGAAATAAAAACCAAGTTTGGCGGGTTTGATTCAATGATTGGGAAATTGCAGAAAATAGTCCATATCGACCACTGGCGGGAGTTGGCTTACAGGGCAATAAGCATTGATGCTGAGGACAAGGCCAAGCCGAACGCAAAAAAACAAGCCTTCAGGCGATGCAGGAACGCACTGCTGAATAATGGCCTAACCGTTGAGTACGGAGATTATGCGTGGCGAATTTTCTAGGGCTACAAAACGGTACAAAGCGGTACATGTGTAACCGTCTGTACCCTTCTAGGAGGTACAAAACGGTACACACTTCTTTAGAAGTGTACCGACCTGTACCCCTAAGACAGCCCCCCCCAGATGGGCTAAAAATTATTAATTAATTCAGGAATAATTGACATGGCAACGAAAAAGAAACCGACAACAGAAACCGCAAGCAAGCCAAAAAATGTTGTGGAAGTTTTCCAACAGCATGGTGAAATAGAAGACGTGGCAATGGCGCGGACATTGACCAAGCCGGAAATACAGGCAGCGGGAACAATTCAGCAATGGCAAGGCGACATAACCGATGTCAATGCATTAGCTGATGAACTGGCTTTACAAATCGAGAGTGTAAACAATGGCAATATGAAACGACCTGAAGCCATGTTATTGTCGCAAGCGCATACACTGGATGAATTGTTCAACAATTTGGCAAGACGGGCTAAGAATCAGGAATTCATGAGTAATCTTGAAACGTATCTACGCTTGGCGCTAAAAGCCCAGACTCAATGCAGAGCAACGCTTGAGACCTTGGCGGCCATAAAGAACCCGCCCGTTATCTTTGCCAAGCAAGCCAATATTTCAAGCGGACACCAACAGGTGAATAATGGCATACCTCCCACGCACGCGGGAGAAAATAATTTTTCAACAAATGGACTATTAGTAGAGGCACAAAATGGCAGCACGATACTGGACACCGGAACAACGGGCGCAACAATCGCAGAAAATAATGCAATGGCAACCGTGGAATAAGTTCACAGGAGCTAGGACACCCGAAGGCAAGGCCATAGCCTCGCGTAATGCCTACAAGGGCGGTAATCGGGCTTTGATGCGAGGGTTGTATGCTTTATTGCGAGAGCAAGAGAAGTTTTTGAAGGAAGGATTTAGATAGCTTGGATCATTGATGTTACAGTTTTAATAATGGATGTAGGTGTTTTTCAAAATATTTCTTTTCTTTGGATATGGATTTTTGAACACTTTAACACTATATTGAACATATGATGTCAATCCATGTTAAACATTTTGACCGTGAAAAGGCTTTAGAGGTTATTCTTTATATTGCCCGTGGTCTAGCAGATTATGCTTCACTTCATAGCATCTCTAAGATTCTATACCTGTCCGACAAATTACATTTGCAGGAATATGGACGCTTGATTTGCGGGGATAAATATATAGCAATGGAGTATGGGCCAGTACCATCGGCAATATACGATATGATGAAGGTTGCAGATAAACGCAACCACACTTCCATTGATGTTGATTGGGATGAAATTATTCTGGAATCAATTGACGTTATAAAAGGCCGCAATATAGTCCCTAAACGTGATTGCAATATGGATGTGCTATCCGAATCAGAAGTAGAATGCTTAGACCTAACCATTGCAGAATATGGTCAAAAAACCTTTGGTCAGCTTACTGATATAACCCACGATGACGCATGGAAGTCTACTAATGGGAATGAAGCGATAAATATCGACAATATTATTTCAACACTTCCAAATGCGGAAGAAGTTTCAAGTTACATCCATGCTAATTAATGGCTTCGATTGGAGAGCAATTTCCACCTGAATTAAAGCGTTCACATATTGAAAACGCTCTTAAACCGGGATGTATCGTAAGGCTTGAGTTAAAATTCCCCAATATTACTAAACCAAAATTTTTAGTTCTTGTTACTGCTGACGATCCTGAATACTTATCTTTTATAATCAATTCAGAAATTCATTCATTTATTCAAAGTAAACCTGATCTATTAAAATGTCAGGTATCAATTGACTTGGCGAACCACGATTTCCTTAGTCATGATTCACACATTGCTTGTCATGAAATTTATCCGATAATGCGCGAGGAAGTGATAAGAGCATTATTGGCTGACCCTGCTGCGATAAAGGGGGAAATATCAACAGATGTTAGAGAACAGATTATGGCAGCCGTGAAAATTGCAAAAACCATAGGCAAAGATAAGAAGAATCGAATTATCTCATCTCTCGAAAATGCAATTTAAACCTTAAAAATGCTCACATTCACCCAAATACACAACATCGTTATTTAGAAACACAAAGGGTTTCTGTGAAGAATCTGCGTATTCATTAATTGTCAGTGCATAAATGTTAGAGCCGAAGCCAGCCCCTTCATCTAAGCGCATTGTTGTAACCACCTTGTACGAGTTGTCTTTCGATCCAACATCAATAACGACTGGTTTAGTTGTAAATGAATTTTTGAGAATACCCGCCATCAATCCAGTTTGTCGTTCTACTGTGAATTGTTTTCCAATATAAGTTTCTTCATGCCACGCTAGCATTGTTGCTGGTTTCGTTGGAGCCATTACAACACGTTCGACTGCGCATCGATAGTCTGACTCTGCCATTGTTCCCATTGCGGTAAAGACAGTAATTGCGCCCAAAAATAGGGCGACGGAATGTGTAGATTTTTGCATGATTGGCTAAAGTGTTTAAGTTAAACATCTACCAGCTACAATTTATGCGGCCTTATTATTTGCAGTTTAGCACAAATTAGGCGTAAAATTAGGCGCAACAGTGAAGCTATAGTTAGTCAAAATCTAGCAATATTTATACAACTTGAAACTACCGTCATATAAGGTATAAACTATAGTTTCGGGTTGCTTCAATGTGTTAGTCAGGCACTTTTAATGCGGTTGTCATGCGTTCGAATCGCATACGACACACCAACAAAATCAATAAGTTAGCATCGTTTTAAGGTTCTCATTTTTGCCTACCGTAGCTAAAACGTAGCCTTTTTTCTTAGTTTGGCCGCCATGTTGTGGGCATAAACAGCCAGATGGTCACTGTTTAAGTGGGCATAACGCCTAACCATTTCGACAGACTCCCAGCCGCCAAGTTCTTGCAGTACGTTCAGCGGCGTTCCCCGTTGAGCGTGCCAACTCGCCCAAGTGTGCCTTAAATCGTGCCAGCGGAAATCCTTTATTCCAGCGCGCTCTAAAGCCGCCCGCCATGCGCTGTTGTTTACAAAATTTATTGGCCGGCCTTTGTAACTAAAAACGTATGTCTGGCCATTGCCAAGCTGCTCCCGAAGGATGTTAACCGCCATCAACGATAGTGGCACGGCAATGGCTTTGCCAGCCTTGGCTTGGTCTGGATGTATCCATGCGCAAGGATGTTGCCGCGCCAAATCGATTTGCGACCATTGCAAGCCCGTTACGTTGGATTTCCGTAATCCAGTTTCCAAGCTGAAAAGCACCATATCTGCCAAATGCTTCGGCAATTCCGCTATTAACGTTTGCGCGTCGCTTTGAGTCAGGAAACGAATCCGACGCTTGGCCAATGGCAGCATCCGAATCTTAGGGACATGTTCTATCCAAGACCACTCGTAGGCGGCACGCCTAAGTATTGCGCGGATTACAGCGAGCATCCGGTTAACCGTGGCATTTTTGACGCCATCGGATAACCTTGAATCTGTAATTTCATCTAGTTTATCCCGATTAATGTCCGCAAGTACAACACCGCGCAAATGTTCGTCCAGGCCGCGAAGTATCCATATATCATCGCTGTGCGTAGCCTTGTGACTGGTTTCGTTAAGCCATCGAATCACGGCATCTTGCCAAAGATATTTCGGTTTTACGCCAAGCCTGGATGCTCCCAGAGTTCGACTTTTATCCGGTCGTGGTATTCCTCGGCGGCTTTACGATCGTCAGTCCCAGTGCTTTTTTGTATTCGCTTTCCGTTGACGGCAAGCTTAATCCACCAGATGTTGCTGTCCTTTCGTTTGTAGAGTGACATGTTTCGTTCTCCTTCATTACATCACCCTGCAACGCCTGCGGGGAGTATTGTAAACGTAGCCAATTTATCAAGTCCACCTCAATAAACAACCAACGCTTGCCGACCTTGGCCGCCGGGACTTCACCAGCGCGGCATTTGTTCCGTAGGACAACCTTGTGCATCCGCAAGAATGCGGCGGCCTGATCTAGGTCTAGGGTTGAAAGGCCGCTCATCGTTTCACCTGCCTATAAGGGAATTGACAGAGATTTTGAAGGCCGGGGATGGACTTACCCACAGGGTAAACAACCCTCTCCGCTATCGCTCCGACCCCGCGCTCTGGGGTTGCCGCTTCGCTACCCCGCGCGGGGCGATGGGGCTGTTCACTTGTGGATAAGTCCAGTGGTGAATGTGAACGTGGGTTTTTTAGGGGTGTATGGCCAAGCAGTTTTTCTGGGATAATCCCTAGCTTTTCCTCCAAGCACTTGGCGCACGAAACAAACCGCACCAATTCCCGATCTGCACAAATTATCAAATAAAAAAACGTATGCCGTTTCCTTTTGCGGGGCTTTAATAGGAAATGGGAGCATAACCAAGCAGGTTGTTTGGTCATGCCGCCACCTGCTCAGGTGGGAAGGGAAGCACCAAACGTTTTGGGATGGTGTCCCGCTTTAGTTTTTGGACAATTTCCCCATCGGACATGCCGATCTCCGACATGGCGTTAATCAGGCCGCCATAGGCCACGGCTGCGTATGAACACAACGAGTCAAAGGCTATCTTGGCTTGCTTTTTGATGACTTGTACCCGCTCACAAAAATAGGAAAGCCTACGGAATACGGGATAGGAACCCGCCATAAAAGCGGCGGGGTTTGTCATGGTTTCCAGCGGGATAACCCTATCAACGGACGTTAGGCGTACTTCTGAACGCACCCAAGGGCTTAGGGAATCGCCTAGTTGCTTTCCCTTTTCGTAGATGCATGCTTCCTTGCCGTTGGCTTTGTTGCCGACATAAAATGTCTGGCCTTTTCCTGAACCGAAATCATCGATTAGCCGACGGCTTGGGGCTTTTCCCCGTAGGGTGAATTGCCCGCTTTCGTAATGCTCAATAAACTTGTCAATGGGTATTTGGCCTTCCAGGTCATCATGGGCTAAGTCTATGCGGGTTATCTTTATTTCATCAAGCCGTGAAATGAAGTCACGAAGCCTGACCATATCAACACCAGATGTACCAGTCCCTGTAAGGCTGATAAGCATCGTATTGTTATTGCCATCAAAGCAGGCTATCCCGGCTTTTTTGCCATCCCGATATATCTCGACCTGTTTCCTGTAACCGAACCTTCCATTTGCTAAATTAACGGTATGGAAATGGGGAATGTAGGCTTCCAGTTGCAAAAGGAAAGCTATCGCCAAATCATCGTAGGATTCTAAGGAGTCGGGGTTTAAACTCTCCACCTTCCTACGGACGCGATAGGCGGAAAGTGAAAAAGTGAACGACAAGTAATCAACGATACAGGAAAAAACAGGAACAGGGGGGGGATACGATTGAAACCGTGGAATCTAAAGGGGTTAAATCTGTTCCCCCCCTATTAGTATATGGGGGGAATCCTTCGTGATATTCAACGTTGACAACGCGTGCGTCAAACGTTGACCGCATTGCGGCTATGACGGAATTAAGCTCATGGAATGGAGCTAATCCGTCTTGGGTATCGGGGGCTTTTGGGGTTTGGGTATGGTTAGTTGACATACGCGACCACCTGCATTGTATGCGGGCAGCGCGATTTTTTACTTTGATTGTATTGCATCGGCTTACCTGTAAGGTTACCGAAACCGCTTAGTGGCAATCTGATTAAATCCACTAAGAACATTGCAAAAAACTTCTCTGCTTCCAAATTGCCCGACAAGTCGTTAGCTTGTATTTTCAGGCAACTTACTTTTCCTTGTCGCCCAAGCCATTTTTATCAGATCGAAATGGCGATATAAAAAATTTGTATTCGGGTTCGTTGTTAATAAAAATTGTTAAGCCCGATATGGTAAGGATATTTTGAAGAATGTCAATAACGGATGTTTTAAAAGCCTATGGCCTACATAGTCACTTATGGCTATGTCACTATCAGGCAGAATAGAAACGTTGGCATTTTGTGCGAAGGGTTGCGCCAGGGGGCTTGGCGATTTCATGGGAGAAAGGTTTTCCTTTTCCCATTCCCACAATTTACTAGGATATTGCGGATACCGCCCCGCTGCGCGTGTCGCCATCCGCATCAGTGCTATTAATAATGTCACCCCATAAGCGATACCAATCATAAGGGATTCGGCAGGCCGCCTAAAGGAAATCCGCGCCCTTAATGGCAATGTTTTACTTTGCCTTATATGACAAGCTTAGCAATTGGCCTAATGTCAACCCAGGGTTTTGGGACAATGCAGACTCGACCGCTTTTAGCCCTATTTCCATGAGCCATTGGGAGAAAAATTCCTTGTCCGACTTTGTAAAGGTTAAGGTTGTATATTTTTGTAACTGTGTTGCCGTGTTGTCTTCAACTTGTATTTGCATTTTGCCACCGTAGCCAAAACGTAACTTCTGTTTTATGCACATATAATAAAATCAACACTTTGCAAAATTTCGTTAAACGGGTGCAGACGTTGCAAGTTATTGATTATTAAAGTTAATAATTTGACGCCACGAACTTTTAATGCGGTTGTCATGCGTTCGAATCGCATACGACCCACCAACAAATCAAATACTAAGCCTTAATTACCGATGCTAAGGTTCTTAAAACGCAGCTAATTCGTAGCTACGGTATCAAGGTTACCAGCCATGCCTTGCATAAGCAGAGAGGTGATCCCCGCTTAGATGGGCATAACGCCTATCCATTTCCACAGATTCCCATTCGCCAAGCCCTTGCAGCACATTTAACGGCGTTCCTGATTGAGCTTGCCCAAGTGCGCCTTAAATCGTGCCAGCGGAAATCGCCTACGGCACACTCCAAGATTTTCAGCGTTAGCTGGTACGCCTAACCATATTGCTGAAAATAGCGGCAATAGCAAACAATAGGGCTGAAAATATAAATTGGCCGATAATAAAGCTCCAAGTGCCCGCAATAAACAACATTCCGATCAAGATGTCTTGGTATAAAGAGTTCATCGTTACGCCTCTGTCATAATAATAATTAATCTATTCCTCCTTAAATGTTAAGCATTAACCATACCAATAATAAAAACTTCAATAAAAATATCTGCTTATCTATTATTACAATCTCTTTTTTTGGTATTCCGTTACTGGCAAAATTATGAACAATAACGATTATTAAACACTAGGAAACTCTGGCTAGCCTTCAACCAACTTCCAGCTATAGGTCGGCAATGCTATTGAAGCCCTTGAATGATAACGTGCCAAATAGCCGCAAAACTGCGGCTGATTAGGCGAGAAACGTCTTATGACCCATTGGCGTGTTGCCGGATTCGCTGCGATCTCATCGATCTTCTCGCACATCCGTTGGGTAGGCGCTTGCCGATTATAGATTTTTGCAAACTGCTACTATACCGATTACAAAGGATCTATCGAATTGTTTGATGTAGTACATTAATGTCGGAAACACGACAAATTGTCCATACATTTATCGAAAACCAAATCCCAAAACAAGCCTTGATATGCGTTAAAGGCTTGGTCACTTTAGGGCAGATAGTATTGCATGTATACAGCCCCCTGTACGGGCATAAATATTGCTTTTATTTTTTGTACTAAAGAAATTCTGGACAAGTTGATTAAACCTATTCTTCGACAGGTTTTCTTCG
This sequence comes from uncultured Methylomagnum sp., assembly GCA_964435245.1. GTDB lineage: Bacteria > Pseudomonadota > Gammaproteobacteria > Methylococcales > Methylomonadaceae > Methyloglobulus. Next base: position 38,679 of record CAYSYU010000018.1, on the reverse strand, counting down.
AACGGCGTCTATCCGTTACTATTCGTCCTGGGCTAATCAAAGGAAGTTTGTAGAGGGGCAACTGTCGGGGACTTATTCGGAATTTCCTAAAAAATTAAACTGTTGCGAATGTCATTAACTGTTAAGTTCAAAGTGAATGAACCGGAGGAATAATGCCAATCTATGACTATCGTTGCATAGCTTGCAACCATACGTCCGAACTATTGATTAGGGGCAACACTACGCCAACCTGTCCTGAATGCGGCAGTCAGCAGATGGAAAAACTGGTTTCGGCACCAGCAGCACCGGGGAAATCAGCCGATATAATCGCCAAGGCAAGAAAGCAGGCAGCAAAAGAGGGGCATTTTAGCAACTATTAGAAACCGGACAGCTTGAAAAAGAAGTCATTGAAAATGCCCCTACAGATAACTTTTGACGGCATTTTCTAATCCCTAAGAACGTGTTTTAAATACTAGCAGTGCTTAAAATACAACCCATATATCTACAATTATCGCAATCGAAAGGAAAAATTTTATGAGCATTTTGGAAGATTTACAGCAAACTATCGCAGCAAACCCCGTCATATTGTTTATGAAGGGTACGCCACAAGCGCCTCAATGTGGTTTTTCAAAGACAGCGTCACAGATTTTAAGGGATTGCGGTATTGAGTTTGCCACTGTCGACGTGTTGGCAAATCCTGCAATCCGCCAGACGTTGCCCAGTTATTCAAACTGGCCGACATTCCCTCAGTTATTCGTCAACAACGAACTCGTGGGTGGTTGTGATATTTTGATCGAACTGCATCAGGATGGTCAATTGCAAAAGATGCTGCAAACAGCCGCCAACAAAGTTCATTAAGGAGGCCCATCATGACACGGATGATCCATTGCGTAAAACTTGGCAAAGAATTGTCGGGACTGGAACGTGTCCCTTACCCAGGCGTGTTAGGACAGCGCATTTATGAAAGCATCTCCAAAGACGCTTGGCAGCAATGGCTGCAACACCAGACCATGCTGGTGAATGAGTACCGTTTATCGATGTTTGAGCCAAAAGCCAAACAGTTTCTCCTCAGCGAGATGGAAAAATACCTATTCGGGGATGGTTCTGTGATGCCTGAAGGCTTCGTCCCGCCAAAACCACATCAATAGGGCATCATCATGACCACTTATATTAAGACGACAGAAGACGGCCGCAAGGTTGAAGTGATCGGCCGCGCCGTTTACCTTGGGGGCAAAAAGGAATGCGAGAAATTGGTACATCTAAGTGAACATCCAAATGTACGCGCCATTATAACGGCTATGCCGGAGGCCAGGTATATGGCGGGACGCTTGCCCTTAACGGAAGAAGAGGCGGCAATCGCCAAAGCCGCCCTCGATGACGCCAACGATGCCTATAACTCCAGCCCAGACGGGGTCAGCGAGCGGATGCGGACGGCGACCAAGGATTTGCTGCGGTTAAGGATAGACGAGTAACTCTATCAACCCATTTAACACAATGGATAACATTCTTCTTTTTAGACCTACGCGGTTTTGTACCACGTAGGCCGTTGGAACGGGAATTACCCAGCATGGGCGTCTTCGCCAGGATTTAACCACGCTTGCGTCTGGGTATAATCCAGTGTTGCCGTTTCCTGCTGCCCAATCGCACCGCAACTTAGGCATTGGAATGTCACCGAGAATGCCTGTTTGCTGCATGCGTCCTCCTTCGTCTGTCTGCAACCCGTATTGCCGCAACCCTTGCAGGTATAGACCTGCCCCCGGCAAGTAAAGGCATAACCCCCTTTACGTTCACCGTCGCACAGCACCATACCGGTTTTGATGTTTTCATAAGTATCCATAATTTCTCTCCAAGATTAATAACAAACAAAAATAGAGATAGGCATTTTCAATAGAAACGCCCAACCCCTTAACTGGAACAACTCACCGTAAGCCCATTGGCCCAATCTGGCGGCAATGCGGCGTAGCGTTCAAAACCGGAATGTTCGTCATAAGGTTGTCGCAAACATTGCAACACCTCATTAACGCCGGAAAAATCTTTGGCTTGCGCCTTACGGATGACGGCTTCGGCAAGCCAATTGCGTAAAATGTATTTTGGATTGGCTGCCAACATTGCCGCTTGGCGCGTATTGTCATCCGATTGTTCCTCGCATAAACGCATGCGCCATAATTTCAACCAAGCATCGCACGCTTCCCTATCCTGAAAAAGATCGCGCACCGGCGCATCCGTTCTGGTGCTTTCGTTATCTACGACACGACCAGGAAGTCGGCTTAAAAGCCGAAAGAACAAGGAATAATCAGGACGGTGTGCTTGTAGCATACCAAATGTTTGGGCAATAAAATCGTCATCGTCCGGCCTATCGAACTGTAGCCCAAGCTTTGCCTGCATCAAGCGCTTGAAGGTTGCCTGATAGGCATGGTCGTAATGTTCATCGACAATAGACTTGGCAATATCAGGGTGTCCGATCAAGGTGACCAGGGCATCGCCCAAGGCATAAAGATTCCATTTGGCAACCTTGGGCTGCGCCCGGTAAGCGTAACGACCAAAGCGGTCGGAATGGTTACAGACATGGCCGGCATCGAATGCCTCCATAAAACCGAATGGCCCATAATCCAACGTTAAGCCGAGCACAGACATATTGTCGGTATTCATGACCCCGTGCATAAACCCAACCGCCTGCCAGTGCGCGATCAGTTCGCCGGTGCGGGCAGCAGTATGTCCCAACAGTGCTTGGTAAGGGCTGGCCTCGTCGCGCAGGGTCGGCAAAAACTGATCGATGACGTAGTCAGCAAGCAGTTTCAGCTCATGGTCTTTATCGAGCGAACTCCAATGCTGGAACGAACCGAAGCGGACAAAACTCGGCGCCAGTCGGGTAACGACCGCCGCCGTCTCAAAGCTTTCCCGCTGCACCGGCAAATCCGATCCGATAACGCATAAGGCCCGTGTCGTAGGAACACCCAGCGCAGCCATCGCTTCCGAGCAGAGGAACTCCCTGATCGACGAACGCAAGACTGCACGGCCATCAAAACCACGGGCGTAAGGCGTCTGGCCAGCGCCTTTCAGTTGAATTTCACAAGGGCCATTAGGTGTCTTCACTTCGCCAAGCCAATGGGCGCGACCATCGCCAAGCTGCCCTACCCAATCCCCGAACTGATGGCCGGAATAGACGGCTGCAAGCGGTTCACAGCCAGGCAACAAGGCGTTGCCGGAAAAATAGTCGGCAAATTCGTGGCATTCAAATTCCTTAATATCAAGATGCAATAAATCGGCGGCAGAGTCGCTTACAGCGACCACATAAGGATCCGGCATTCCTTGCGGATGCGAACGACGGTAAAAATTTGTTGGCAGCCTAGCAAACGAGTTGTCGAACGGCAAGGCATTGAGCAGGTAACGTCGGCTGTCTTGAGGAACGCTCTCGGGGGTAGCGATATACGACCCCTGGTCGCTGCAGGTACGCGACAAGGTTTCGGGCATACAGGCTAATCCGTCAAAATTCATCATGTGGAGATAGCGGCAAATAGCTCAGGCTGCTGGTTACGATAGACCCGCAACCACATCAAAGTCGTGGGGACAAGTTCAGAAATAACCCACCACAATTGCTGATTGTCCTTTGCCGCATATTCCGCCATTGCCAACCATGTCTTCCAGTCTATTTCCGGTAAAGCCGCACGGGTTGCTGGAGACATGTCTAGCATCGCCAAACCAAGGCTGTCAATCTGCCGACAAACCTCCTGCCGGGTTAGCCGCGACCTGGAAAATTCGCTTTCCTCAATACCTTCAGTCAACGTTAACACGGCAACACCCGCTTCTTCAATCTTCTGCAATTGCATCCCAGTCATCGCGCCTTAACTTTCCAACTACAGTGGAATGCCAAAAAAACCATCGTCATCGCCACCCCAGGCCCTGTGCAATCGAAACGCCGAGTTCCAGCGATCGCTTTCCGAATCATCGGCTTCCCGATGGGTTATCGTGGCCTCTGCATTTCCGGCGGTAAGGTAAGCGTTCCCATTCTTGAGAAAACGCCTTAAATCCTTAGTATCCAGCGGTTTCACAACAGCCTTGGGAATTTCATCGACCAGGATCGTGGTAATTTTCATGGCGAAACACCTTCTTGGGAAGTCGGGGGCTTTTGTCAGTTAAGCCACACGATTGGGCGTAATCCCATCGGTGTCCACCAAAATATCATCGCCCTCGATTTTCAGGGGATATTCCGCCAGCGCACAAGGCTTTCCTTTTATGCACGCGCCAGTATCCCCATTAAATGCCCAGTCATGGTGGCGGCAGGTTACCGTCTTGCCGTCAAAAAACGCATCCGCCAGCGGTTCGTTGTCATGGGGGCACATCCCTTGAAAGGCCCGGGGTTGGCTACCGGTTGGCCAGACAATCAGGATGAGGACGCGGTTGACTGCCGCAACATCGTACTTACCTTCTTTAATTTCACTCAATTCACAGGCCTTCGTAAACATCTCATTTTGCCCCATCTTAAAAAATTAATTAATAAAGTTTAAGCAATAATGATGCCTATTTGTAACCACCTAACAATCATTGGCTTAGGGAAAATAGCATCTTATTTTGTCAGTTTTGTAGGCAACAATTGTAGGCTTTCCGACATAGCTATTACCTTGATTGTGTGAGAAAATTTTATGAAATTAGTATCAGGAAACGGGTGAGGCAATGGCAGAAGAAGCATCCGGCACGTGCCGGTATTTTGTGACCTATAGCGGGGTAAAACTACCGTTGAGATTGCTCAACGAATTAGATGTAACGCAGCTTGAAAACCGTAACACTTTTTTTCGCGGTTATTTCGATGACCAGGATCGTTTGATTAAACTGCAAAAAATCGTGTACAGCGAAATTGAAATGGAACACCGCTATACCTACCAAAGCGACGGCAGGTTGAAACATGCCGAAGTTATCGACGCGGAAGGCGAAGTCACGGCCATGGCGTTCGATTAATTTTCCAGGCTGTTTTTTAACCCGCCAAATCCGGCACGGCCTTTGCTTGCTTTTATAAGCGTCATTCAGGGTGAAAAATGACACCCCAGGCATTTTCAGAAGCCGCTTTTTAAAGGAAATTTTATGGCTTATATCGATGTGTGCAAACAAAGCCTTATCTATGAAGGCGAACTCGTACCCTGCGTGGCGGGTGAAAAAGAAATTATCATTATGTGGCCGGACGGCGGCGAGCCGAAAGCATTTAAATCCGCCTGCCCGCATGAAGGCGTGTCACTAGGGCGCGGCGACTTCAACGGCAGGATACTTTACTGCATCGCCCACGGCTGGGTATTTGATGGTCGTTCTGGAAAAAGCCTACAACCTGAAGGCTGGGCGCTGCAAGAATATCCCTTACGTATCCAGGACGGCATGGTGCAGGTTGATGTGGTTGGCGAGTGATTTAGTAGCGTTGGGTTAGACACGCACGGTAACCATAACTAAACGATTGTCGGGGCGCGCCGTAACCCAACGTTCGGAGGTTGAATTGCCGCACAATGCTGGATTACGGCACACCTTAACATAGTGCCATATTGGCATGATTTGTTTTGTGCGCCTTTTATGCCCTTGGGTACACCTAACAAAACTAAACTTACAAACTAGTGACCGAGCGCCTGAACACCGTTATGGACATTGTATACTGTCTTGCTATTGCGCCAAGCGAAGGGGGCATTAGGGTCATGATCCTCGATTTCAGGAATGAGGCGATCGCACAACATGACCAAGATATCTTCCAATGGAGCGCTGGTGTCATTCTCCTCTGTCATACGGTCAATGGAGGCTTCTCCACCTTCCTCGTCGTTCTTGTCAATATGCAGGACAAACACCTCTTCATGTCCTGCAATGCCGTGCCAAGTTGCCCGGAAGATTTCGCCCATATATTCAAACTCGCGTACCATTATTGTTGTCTCCTCTGTTTTTTCGTGTAGAAATAATGTAATTACAATCTTGTATTTGTTATCTAAATTTTAGTGAAAAAGCCCCCCTACAGATATAAAGAAAAACACAGTGAGTCATTTATGCGGCTAACCACTTATCTGAGCGTTGGCGGCAGATAAATGTTAAGCAAAAAAATGATAAAGTCGCAATACAAAAACTAGGTGATGCATGCCCATGGCTTCACGGCCGTTCACGAGTGTGGACTGCGCTATTCTCGCGTCCATTGCTCAAGAGTCGCAGGTTCAAACGGTACGTATTGCAAATACAATCACCACGAAGACAACGAGACTGGGCCTCGTTGGGTAAAGCAAGTGTGTGATTAAGCGCTCGTGGGTTTATTAATCGGCACTATTAGGGCAATGGCTTGCATAATTGTGCAAGCATGATGGGCGATATCGACAGCAAGGAGAAAGATGTCGCGTTGCTGGGTAGAACTTGCCAATACATGCGTGTTATGTATGAGTTCCTCGGTAAGCTTCCCGCCTGAAAGCATGTCTTTGAATAATGTAAGATCTTTGTGGTCTTCGCCCAGAGTTTGGACGAGCGATTCAACCCGCTCCTTGAGCCAATCAGGCACGTTCATATCGAACCACTGGCGGGCGGGAAACAAGCTTGTGAAATTCAACGGCATTGATTTAACTCCTTTAAGTAGTAGTAGACCGCCGTTCGGCTTATATCGAATGGGCGAAAATATTTATGTCCACAGGGCCTGATAAGAATAGGCAAGGTGTGCGTTGCCAATTGCCGCGTGATTGTCCGTAAGGCTCACATCGGAGGCCCCATATCGTCGTCTACCGTTACAGGTTTCTTCTTTTTCTCTTTTCCAGCCGAGACGGCAGCATACGCACCCTGGTTCTTGAGCGTGACGACCGGCGGCCCTTCCAGAATATGGGTTACATGCTGTAGCGTGGATTCCCAGGCCTTCTGTGTCGCTGCGGCATTGTAGGTCTCACGGTCTTCACAGGCGAAGTGGTGACCGGCCGCATAGGTGCAAATGTGGAGGTCGGGGCGCGCCATGCGAAAAGCGGTGATCTGGTCCACGGGAATGTATGGGTCAAGCGTGCCAAAGTGCAGCAATGTGGGAATCTTCCGCCGTTGCGACCCATCGTTGACGATCCCGCATCCATAATAGGAAACTACTGTGGCTACACCTTGCAGGCGGTTGGCCGCATGGTAGGCCAGGAATCCGCCCCAATCGAAACCAACTAGGGCAACTTTACCAATCTCACGGAAGGTATTGATGGTGGCTTGAATATCAAAGAATGGGCTCTCGCCAAGCGTTTTCGTCAATTGTAAGCCCTTGGCAATGGCTGCTTCGTCGTATCCAAGTTCCACCGCTTTCTCCGCACGGTCAAAAAGACTCGGTGCGACCCCTAAAAACCCTTGTGCTGCAAACGCGTCGGCTAATTTGCGGATGTGCGCGTTGACGCCGAAGACTTCCTGTAGGATCACAACCACGCCTTTAGGAGAGTCGGCAGGATCGGCTTTATAAGCCGAAAAGATATGGCCGTCGGCCGCTGTAATTTCAATCATGGCACTACTCAATATCAAGGGCGGCTGGATTACCGGGATCACTTATACTCGCTAGCAGCAAGTTCAATGCCAAGCCCCTAACAACTACCGACAAATGCCTGGAAATATCCCGTAACCATTATTTTACGCGTTCCGAAAGAGGCTAAGCGAAACCAACTGAATCGCGCACAACATAAAACCACATAAATTCCCATGTAATATTGTCAACAAATATGTATGGTTCCCGACAATAATGTCGCTGTTCTGCCCACTACATTTCAATAGCCGCAAGTCTCAGCGTTAATGTACTAGCGTCGCCGTCAGGCCGCGTTACTGTTTGGCACTACCGAACACAGCCTCATACCACCACGCTTCAGGGTCACGAAACCATCCTCGGTTAGCGACGGTTTCAAAAACCGCGAATTGACCTAGCGGGGCATCATAGCGACGAAATAATTCCAGTAAGACACGCAACGCATCCTCGGTCACTAGCTCGTCTTCAATCTCGATAACGTATTCGTAGATATCCGGGTAAGCCATGGTTACCGGAGGCAGTTGGGTAAAAAATGCGTCTTCGTCTTCCGGCGTGGCGAAACACTTCGCCGGTAAGCGTAATTCAGGCATCATTGATCTCCATTATTGCAAAATTTAATGGCTTACAAATTTCGTGCCTTGTAGTGACTTAAGCTTGCCTTCGCAAAAGTTCGTCTGTCGAGGAAACGAGTACACGCAAACGATACCCAGGGACATTTTATACCCTGAAGGCTACAAGTGACCGGCATTAGTGCGCCTTGTCATTCGGCAGCATCCTATAAGCCTATCTAATGGCCTTTGTTGGGCTTCATTCCATTCAAGCCAACCCACGAACTAAATAAGCTTTAGAAAGCAATCCCACAATATTTGTCAGTATTGCGACAATTCTTTTGCTTTAGCAGGAGGCGTTTTGTCAGCAACCCGCCATTTATCCTCAAAACCCTGCTAATTTGGCTGCACCATTGGTTGGCAAACAAATTGCTAGTTATTTATTAAGGCCAAAAAATGCAGACGAAATGTTGTCCGCTTGTTATGGCTGACTGTTGAGTGAGTTTTTTCATGTTTTAGCGGAGGTGTGTCATGGCATTTGATTATGATTATCAAGGCGAAGTTTTAAGCACAACTGAAGTATCGGGTACGTTGCCAGCGAAACTGGGGCAGCGGTCGGTTCCTGTAGAGCCGGATGACCGTTTTCCTGGGTCATTTTTCCGTATTCCCGGCGTTCCATCACCCGGCAAAACGACTTGGGGCTTATCGGACTGATGTTTTTTGCACCAGCCGGTCACAGCTTTTGTTTTGGTATAGCCCTAAAGCGTTATCGTCGGCAATACGTCAATGACGGGTTAACATAATCCGTCTACGAGTAACTTAAAAACCCATTGCCCAATAGAGGATTACAGTATGGCGGTAGCACTAGGCTTTTTTGTGGATTGGAACGGTAACGCGCGCCGCACGGAAGATGCCGGCGGCGATCTCGTAGTAGATGTGGATACTGCGGCTCGTTATGTTGCCTTGTACACGACAAGCGGCACGCTGATGCATGAAGCAACGTATTACAAAACCTTGGAAGATATGGAGAAAAAAGGCATAAAAGCGTCTTTGGTTGACGGCTCTGTGCCTTGGGGTATGAAGAACGAGTGGTAAGCGGATCGTTAGCGCCGTATTCTTTGACCATACGAGTTCTGTTGGTTAGTTGCCATATACCGTCTTGGGGCGGCAAATCGACGAGCAGTATTTCCTTGGGGATTCGTTCCTTTTATGCCCTTGGGCACACTCCATATACGTGCTGGATAGCAGAGAAAAGCGTATCTCATGCCTATTGAGAATAGCATGGAAAGGTGGATATTAGCGGATAGCGAGATAATGTCCCGATCACGTTGGGTCAAGGTATTTTTAAAATTTCATTAGGAGTGTTTATGGCTTTCGATATGAAACAGCCTTGGTCTGACACCGATGTGGCGGCTTTGCTGTCGTCGGTTAAGGATGACCGTGATTGGCGTTTGGAAGTAGATAAGGAGGGAATGGTGAATTTGCAGGACAAGACCGCCAACCCCACGGGCGCTGATTATGACACCAATTTGCATTGTTACTTCGAGTTATGGCAACAGGGTACCGATTATGTCGGGTCTTCCGCTGCGAGCGACAAGCAATTGGTCGGAACCATAGCCAATGCCTTGCGGAAGAATTATCCCGCCCTGGAACAGGGACAGTTCGTTTATATCTGAAACGGTGGCGGCTTGTCGCCTAATCTTACAGAGGTAAAACATGGACATCGTCGAAGTGACCGACAGCACGTTCAACCGGGTTATTGAAGAAAACCCCATCGTCGTTTTGGATTTTTGGGCTACTTGGTGTGGGCCGTGCCGTGGCTTCGCACCTGTCTTCGAGGCGGCTGCCGAAAAATACCCGGACATTGTGTTCGGGAAGATCGATACGGATGCCCAGCAACAATTGTCCAAGGTCTTCGACATCCGTTCTGTCCCCACCTTGATGGTTGTGCGGGAAAAGATCGTGGTAGTGCGCGAATCCGGCGCGCTGCCCGCCAGTTCCCTAGACAAAGTGATCGAGCATGCCCGTGAGCTGGACATGGAAATCATCCGTGCCGAGATAGCTGCACAGGACGCTTAAGCCCTAGGCAGGAAGGGGCGACTCGTAAGTACAAGGGTGGGGTAAGGAACGAACCCCAACGATAAAGGCAATCATTTTGTTGGGGTTTACAAATTTACCCCAACTTACGAGCTGGGAGAATAATAGCATGGCACCTTAGCCTTCGTAGCTCCGGTTAGCGTAGCGTAATCGTAGGAATACCATCAACTAAACCCATGCTTACGATTACGCTACGCTAATCGTACCTACGTCCCTCGCATCCAGTACATTAATTACGAAATGTATTCGAGCAGCGCGTTGCGCGCTTGCGTAATTCGAAGAAACTCTTCGTGGCTGCCACCGGTATCGGGATGTGACTTCTGGGCGAGCCGCCGATAAGCTTTTTTAATCTGGCCTATCTCAAGCTTCCCGTCAATAGGCAGGTTCAATGTCTCTCGGTGTCGCCGCTCGTCGATATGCTGGCGATGAGTCCGCCGCCGTCTCCGGCCTCCGTTGAAGCGTGCGTATTGCTCGTCCAGTCGCTCCTGCGCAGCACGGCGGGCTTCGTAGGACTCCCGACGCAATTCCATTTGCTCGTCCTGCCATCTCTGGCGCGACAAGACGGTACACGCAGCGAAGGCAATCCGACCGTGTGTCTCGAGCTCGTCGAGGTTAAACGGGCCCAACATTTCGAAGGGCGGAGCCATCCAGGCACTTCTGCTGCCCGCGCCGGCCTCGATCAGGCCAATCGTCGCCATCATGAGGAAACCGGAAGAACCGTTCCAAATGACCCATTCCTCTTTATCTGTAGATGGCGAACTGTCATGCATGAGCTGTCCTTGGGTGCTTCGCGGTCACGGGGATGCGAGTTGAAATATACAAAGGCCTGCTTTTTAAGCGGAAGCTTTTATGTTGATTCCCTGGTATCAATAACGCTTACGTTCGTTTTCATTTTAATGAATTGCAATATATTATCCAACGCCTTCTGCGATAACCGTACATCGTCCTTATCCACCATAATCTTATTAACGATATGGTCTTCAACGAGGTTATCCATAACCCAGGCCAAGCCCGATGATGCGCCAAACAGCGTGCGGCAGATCGGTCGAGGAAACGAGTACACGCAAACGATACCCAGAGGCATCTATACCCAAAGATACCGTCGTAAAAGTCAACATGGGATAACATAATCCGGTTGATCTGGTTGGGATTCAGTTCGCCACTATTGTTTGAGCGTTGGGCAACGAAATGGTAGGTAAAATATGATGAGGACGCAATACAAAAGGTAGAACCTAAACGATGCAAGCGCTCTGCGTACCTACGAAAAACCAAAAACTTTAGCTAAATCCTGCCCAGTTAAGCTTCATCCTCATCGGCTACCGCCATCCAGCTATAACCGCCCTGATCCCAAAGCTGCGCCAGCATCTGGTCGGCACTGTAGTCGGGGAATTGGGTCTTGATGGTACTGTACTCTTGGCTGAAAGCCTCGGCATCGTCCCCTTCCAAATGGGCCGTGCTGGTTTCCTCTTTGTTGCGCAGCAGATATTCCGTGTTGCTATCGTTTGCCGAAAGTTCGAATTCCTCACCTTCTGCAATCAACTTAAAAAGCGCCTGACTATTTTCTGTCATTGTTTGTCTCCATCCTGCGGAATTCCGCTATAAACCCGTTAGCTATCAATAAATGAGGATGTACCCGTGAATATTCACCGATACCCCTCTTCCCTTAACACCCGCTGCACCACCGGACGCCCCAACATAAGCTGGTAATGGGCGCGGCAGTTCGGCGGCATGGCCATGTTAAGCTTATCCGCCCAAAACTCGACATAAAACAAGGCCGCATCGGCGATTGAAAACTCGCCTAGGGCATAGCTTTTGTCAGCCAAAATGGCATTAATGACGATGAAACCTTTTTCGACGATTTGTTTTCCTTGCGCTTTTACCCGCTCCTCATCCGCCCCGCCCGCCGTGAAGTTATAGGTGGCAAAAATCCGCGCGAAACCCTGCATGTGCAGGGTGCCGACCACATAGTCCATCAGTTCAAGCGCCTTTACTTCGCCTTCTAAATTATCCGGCAATAGCTTTGCTTTCGGGTAGCTGCGGGCAAGCCACCAGGCGATGGCCTGGAACTCGGTCAACGCCGTGCCATCATTACGGACCAAGGTGGGAATGCTAGATTTTGGGTTGACGGCTAAATAATCCGGCTTATGTTGGTCTCCGGCCGGTAAATTGAGGACATAGGCTTCAAAAGGAATATCGATCTCTTCCAGCAGGATATGGATGCCTGTGGTGCACGAACCGGGGGTCATATAGAATTTCATGGCTGGCATTATTCGTTCATGTCGGGATAAAGGATGACTTCATCCGGCAGGCCGTTGTCGTTGGTTTCCAGATTGACACCGGCAACCAGCGAATAGCCGACATCACTTTCAAACAGCACCACCGCCCGGTTGGGCATTTTTTGTAAAGCCTCAATCAATTGTTCGACGGTCATCGTCTTAGGAATTCGGCAATCATCGCTTGCATAAGCACAACCCGTTAACCAGCAGCCGCAAGCGAAACCGCAACATCGGCTTCCGCGCTAACCACCAAGTTGATTTCGGTGTCACCCCTTATCAACCAGCCCAGGGTAATGGCGCGGAAGGCCGCGTCTTCCGCCTCATCCCAAACCAAGAACAACAAGGCTTCTTCCTTGGTCAACAGTTCGTCGCGTTCTATCTTGTCTTTTGCCGCCTGACAAGCAAACGGGTCGGCCTGGTTTTTGGTGAAGACTTCCTTGGCGGCTATAATGCCGACTTGGATCTCCTTCTCTGAAGCCAGGGATATATGTTTTCCTTCAAAACTAAATAGGGTCGTCATTCTTTTCTCTCCAGGATAAGATGATAAATAAAACTTTTTACCAATGGTTATCAATTAAAAGGCGTAACCATTCGGCGGATTACGGCGCACGGAAACTCCTTGCATATCTAAAGCTTAGTTGTTTGTGCGCCTAATCCACCCTACGCAATGGTTAAGATAAGTGGTTCTAACCCGGCAATCGTCGCCTCGATGGCATCGCCCTTATTTAAAGTCACCGCCGCTTCCGGCGAACCGGTATAAATCAAATCGCCTGGGCGCAATTCAAACAAGGTCGATAAGTAGGCGACCAACTCCGGAACTTTACACAGCATATTGGTTAAATCTCCGCATTGGCGCACTTCACCATTGACCTTTAATTCGATTTTGCCCTTATCCACCACGCCTGAATAAAACTCCGGCGTGATCGATGTGCAGGGCGCAGACTGGTCGAAGCCTTTCGCCTTTGCCCACGGCAAACCTTTGACACCGAGCGCTGTATGTAAATCGCCACGGGTCAAGTCAAGGCCGACGGCATAGCCGAACACATAATCGTAATCCACCCTTTCTGGATCAATATCCGAACCGCCTTTGTGTAAGGCCACCACCAATTGCACGGTCGCCTTCAACTCGCGGGTGTTGGTCGGATAGTAAACAATGGAACTGTTCTGCGCGATGCAACTGGCAGGTTTCATGAAAATGACCGGCTCACTGTTTGGGTTATCCACGGCTGCCGACGTGGTCGCCGGAAAATTGCCTTCTACGCCATAAATCTGATTTACCGGATAAGGGTTGCTGGACATGGCCAGCAAACTGACGACGGGATTAGGCGCAAAGGCGTAGTTCATGGTATTTACTCATCATTTAATAGTTCCCACGCTCCGGCGTACCCGGAGGGGCATAAATGGGAATTCAGGCTTGGATGCTCCAGCATCCCGTGTATCGCACCGCTGGAGCGGTTGGGACGGCATTCCCACGCCGGAGCGTGGGAACGATGCAAGCGCATGGCTATCACGGCTCAACCCTCAAATCCATACCCCGGAAAATCGAACAGCGCTTGAAAACATTTAAGTCAGGCGGAACCTGCTTCTGGCTGCAAAACTTCGCCACCAGTTTTGCCAAGCCTTTAATGTCGCGCCCGCTTGCGCTGGGAAAATGCGCCACCAACTCGTTGAGTAAGGCATCGTCAACCTGCAAACCGAATTGCCGGGTCATCACCTGCCAGATCTTGAAGCGGGCATCGGCATCGGGCGGGTAAAACTTAATCAACGCGATACAGCGGGACACGATAGCTTCGTCGATATCGTCCACCCGGTTCGTGGTCAGGAACAGCAAGCCGTTGAAATACTCCAGCACACGCAGGAATACGCCAACTATAGCGTTCGCGGTCATGTCGTCATCGCGCCGCCGGATATAAACATCGGCTTCGTCGATCAACATCACCGCCCCCCAGCGTTGGGCGCGGATCAACACATCTTTCAACGTAGACTCCATCGCCGCGACATTCAGGCCAAGCTGACCGGAATGTACCCGGTATAAAGGCCGCTGGATGATTTCCGAATACACTTCGGCGGTCAAGGTTTTGCCGACGCCGGGCGGCCCCGCGCACAACACCGTCGTGCCGCCGGATTTACCGGCAACAATATCGTCCATTAACACATCCATTTCCGCAGTCAGGATGTCGATAAGGTCGGTCTGCTCTTCCGGCAACACCAGTTTTTGTTTCAGTTCCGGTTGGTATTGGTAAGGTGTCAGGTCGTTCACATGCACCCAGAGATAATGGTGCAGTTCCAAGTGGAACATAAAGATATAGGGGTGTACCGGCATCTGGGTAAACATGCCTTTGGGGATGGCATCCTGCGACTCCTGCACTTCGTCCTCGGCCTCGAACTGGTTGCTTTTGGCCGCCTTGCGCAAATAATTACCGAGTACATCACCGGGAGCGTCAAGGGTCAGGTTGCGGTTAGTCAAGACACTCTCGTCATTGACCAGACGTGCGCTACCGCCACCGGTCGACAGCACGACCATATCTTTACGCGACCAATCGGTATTGCGATGGCTAGCGTTCGGGTCTTCAGCATAAAAGCCGGTGCCTTGCGCGGAAAATTGTGCGCCATAACGCGCCCGCCACTCGAAGTAACGTTCGCTGGTTTCGTCATGGTTCTTAATCAGCTCCGGCGTCTCTTTCAGGAAACCCTTGGCGGCAAGGATTTCACCTATGGTTTTCCCGTCGATATCGCTGGCGTTGATCCGAAAATTCGTGGTAAATAACGTACCTTTCGCGTTCGCCTTTAATTCGACCATCACTTTTCCGGTTTCATCATTGGAAGCCGGAATGTAATCGAACCGGGTCACGACATAAGGCATCGGCTTGTCGGAAATATTCACCATAAACAGCCAGCCGCGTATGCCCTCGGTCAACATGTAGCGGATAAGCGCGGGCAGCACCTGTTCAAGCTCTTCGGCACTAAACTTTATGCCGTCGTCGTTCCTGGCTTTGCGCAAGGTGGCAAGCTGCGCAGCGCTTGCCCGCATGTTGGGGCCAGCTTTTTGGTACAGCGCTTCGAGTCGGGTAATCACGTTATCCGGCAACTGGGTAAAGGCCACTTCGACTTTGTTGCCGAACTTAAGCTGGTCTTGCAAGGCCGCCAGTTCAGGATGATCCTTGACGATCTCTTCTACATAAGGCCGTTCGATTTGCAGTTTCATACCGGGGTTATCCCTATCGGTTATAGGTCATCGGAAATGACTTCCATCGCAATCAATTGCTCGCGCAGTGCCATGTGGTTATAAAATTCTTTGTTCGGATCGAAGATAGGATCGTTATAAAGCGCGTTGACCGCCGCCGTCTCGGAACCAAAAATACGGCACAGCTTAAGGTCTGTCGCGAGCGCCGTAACGCAGGCATCGAACTCGCTGACTGCTTCCGCCTGATAAACGTCCGAGCCGAGCAGATAATCAGCCCGATATAACACCGTATCCCCGCCCTGTTGTTCGATAAGCTTAAGCAACAGGTTACGTTCAGCATCCACATCAGGATTGTCGGTCGCCGTGCCTAGCTTCTCCAATTGCTCGCCGACAGTCGTCGTGCAGTAAACCATCTGGTTGGATTCAGTTTTGGCCGCGTACACCTTACGCATCAAGTCTTCCTGGTCAAAAGCAAACCAGGATTTGGGGCGGCCTTCGTGCGGTATCTCGACAACATAGAGCATGATATAAAATCCTTACCTTAAGCCGTGGCAGCTTGGCTGGTGCTGCGCTTGACCAACAGTGTGTTGACATTGAGGGCAAATTCGCGCCAGGCGGCGGCGAGATCGCGCCGGATCGTGTCGATATATTCGTCTGTCGGTTTGTGTTCCAGATCGAAATTCGATATAGCGCAGGAACTGCGATTAAACTCCAGTGCCGCATTCAGCAATGTTTCATTAAAACCCATAAACGGGGTCAACAGGTGTGGGGTCAAGTCCGACCTGCCATTGACGACGACTTCCGCCTCGGTCGCAAAGGGTAACTCCTCCAATACCAGCAAGGCCTTTTGATAGATTTCATCGACGGTCGCCAACAGGCTAAGCTGGGTGAGTTGATCGCGCTGCTGATCGGCCAGGCGCTGGTGCAAGTAACGTTGATAGAATGCCAGGGCATCCGTCCGATATGTGTTAACCCAATCGCTAAAGCGGATGACACAACGGCGATTTTCAGGGGCATGCAAACACGGCGCCAAGCTGAACTGTCCGTATATGCGTGCGGCGGCGTCCAGTGCGCCTTCCAAATAGCCGCCGCCATGGCGGGCGGTTTCCGAAGACCCTAAGTACAGCTTGTGATTCCAGTAAGGCTGCTGCAAATAGGGATTGCCATACTCGGGTTGATTAAAGGCTTGGGCTTCGTCAAGCTTGCTGCAGGTATAGGTTTCGGTAGCCCAATCTTGAAAATGCAATTCCCCATGTTCGGCCCCTGTCCCGAAAAACTGTGCGAGCTGGCTTTCAACCAGTATCGGCAATCCAGCCAGAAAGGATTGCCGTTGACTGGGCGAGAGCGCGACAAAACCACCTAGCGCGGCCTTGGTTGCCGTCGCATCACAGGCATCGAAAATCTCACCGAGTACGGCTTGTTCATGATCGGCAGAACCGTTACCGGATAAACCCGCATCTCGCCAAAAGGGCTTCGGATAAGCGACAAGCACTTTAGCTTCTGCCGCCATCCAGGTCGGGGTATTTTCCAGCGCTTGCTGCAGGTCTTCATTAAGCGCCGGTTTAAAGCTGACTTGCTCTATCAACAGTCGTGGCGGAACCGCAAGGACAACACGGCGTGTTTCAATCGTGCTCCAATCTTCCCCGGAACGAAAACGCAAGACCAGATGGTCGCCATGTTCCTCGATACCGCTCAGGACTTGTCCAAGTTTTATGTTGTCGGAAGGCAAGCGCTCCACCAAGGCATTCACCAAGGTAACCATGCCGCCGTCAAGGCGTTGCGCCCCGCCATGTAAGGCTTCGTCTTCAAAGGATTCCAGCTTACCGTCAGGATTATTAAGACGAAGCACTGTTCCGGCATCGTTTTGAGGGAAGCTGGTTAGGCTGAGTTCTGTTATTAAACTTGCAAGGCGTGGCTGTTGCTCAGGCCAGAACCAGGTTGGCCCCAAATCCAGTGCAGCACCTGTGGCTTCGGATTGAACGGACAATATCCGTCCTCCCAAGCGCGGACGTGCTTCAAATAAGGCATAAGGCCGCCCTTCCTGTTGCATCGAATAGGCCAGCATCAAGCCACATAAACCGCCTCCCACAATGACCGTGTCGTGCATTAAAGACTCCTTTGTACGTCCAGCTAAACTGTTGGCATAACCAGGGCTGCCCGGAGCACCTGTGCTAAATGCATACTCTCGCGTTGCGCGCCATCACGTATCTGGTGTTGACAGCTTATTCCGTTCGCAACCACCCATGTCTCGGGATTAGCTTGTCGTACGCTTGGCAACAAGGACAGCTCAGCCATCTGTAAGGATGACCCATAATGCTCGGCTTCGAAACCGAAGGCACCCGCCATGCCGCAACAACTTGATTCAATAAATTCGCTTGTTAAGCCTGACACCTGATTTAATAATTTCCGCACTGACTTCATCGCGCCAAAGGCTTTTTGGTGGCAATGGCCATGGACGATGGCGTGCGTATCTGGCTGTAACTTGAACGTGAGCTTGAGCTGTTTGGCATCGTGCTCGCGCGCCAGAAATTCTTCCAACAGCATCGCAACCTTTCCGATTACATCAACTTGTTCACCCAACCCCAAAGCATAATACTCATCGCGCAACATAAGCAGACAAGACGGTTCCAAACCGATAATAGGAATACCCTTCTTTGCATAAGGGAAAAGTGCCGCAACGGTGCGACGCGCCTCCTCGCGGGCTTCCTTGACAAGGCCATTGGACAGGAAGGTCCGGCCGCAACACAAGGGCCGTTTGCCGTCAATAGGACGGGCAATATGAATCCTGTAGCCTCCTGCCAACAACAGTTCAAGCGTCGCTTGCGCGGTTTCTGGAGCGAAATAATTCGAGAAGGTATCAACGAGTACAACAACCTCACGTCCATTGATGTCACCCACCGTTTCGCTAGTTAGGGACGCAAGAAAACTGCGTTTTGCGGCACGAGGGAAAGGACGCTTTGCCGAGATCCCTAGCCAGCGCTCTCCCCATTGGGCAAACAAAGGCATGCGTTCACGCAGGGCGATTAACCAATGGATAAATGGGTATCTAGCCAAAAAATGCGGCAAGTGTGCGAACAGCCGCTCTCGCAGCGGAGTCTTACCAATTGACCGCCAACGTTGTGCAAGTGCTTCAACGCGTAATAACGCCATATCCACACCATTAGGACATTCCCGCTTACAACCCTTGCATCCGACGCATAAATCCATTGCCGCTGAAATTTCCTGCCCACTAAAAGGTTGTGGGCCGTAATCCCCATTGAGCGCGGCCTTAAGGGTTTGGGCACGATGATGCGTGGAATGGGCAGGGTTATTCGTTATACGGAAACTTGGACACATCACCCCTTGACCTGTACGCTGGCATTGCCGGTTACCGATGCACACCGCCGCTGCTTTGCCGTAGGAACCGCCTACAACTGGCAATTGGGCAAAGGCATCGCCGCTGCCATAATTTTCGTAAACCGACCAGTCGAGTTGGGTATCCATATAAGGTTTAATAAACATCTAACATACTGTTGTCCTAAGCAATAAAAATGCCATCAAAATTTATGCGAATAACCAATTGTTTTTATTTGCTAAAATAAAATTTTATCAGTTAGTTATAGCGAAATAACCTAGCCTGACATGTAACAAACACAACAAAACCGGGCTGTTGACAGGGATATTAATGACAAAATGTTGGAAACCTTACAAAAAACCACAGCCTTGTCAGCTTTGCTACCTAATGAAATGCCTATCTTAAAATATTAAAATATTAGTTATCATGCAGTTAAAATTTTTTTTGGTATGGCAAGAGAATTGCTTTGGTTAAGCTAATGCGGTAGCTAACATCACACTTTGTTGAAACAGTCATGCGGAAATAGGTAAAACCATGGGCTTTTCTCATCCACTTTAATTGAGGCGACTATGAGCGACGGAAGAAACGGTAGTAAAAACAATGACAGCGACCATTTACTGTACTGTTCGTTTTGTGGCAAGAGCCAGCATGAAGCACAAAAAATAATCGCTGGCCCATCGGTCTTTATTTGCGATGAATGTGTCGACTTATGTAACGATATTATTCGTGAAGAAACCCATGGGAAAACCTCCGCAGAGACAGAAAAAAAACTGCCGACCCCACGTCAAATCAAGCATATTTTGGATGAATATGTCATCGGCCAAAATCAAGCCAAAAAGATCCTTTCGGTAGCGGTATACAATCACTATAAACGCTTGAACACATCGGTGAAGGGGGGCGATGTTGATCTGGCAAAGAGCAATGTGCTTATGGTCGGGCCGACAGGCAGCGGCAAAACATTGCTCGCACAGACGCTGGCGCGGTTATTAAACGTCCCGTTTGTGATCGTGGATGCGACCACATTGACGGAAGCCGGTTATGTTGGCGAAGATGTGGAGTCCATTATCCTTAAACTCTTGCAAAAGTGTGATAACGATATCGAGAGGGCGCAAACCGGCATCATTTACATTGACGAAATTGATAAAATTTCGCGCAAATCGGAGAATACCTCGATAACTCGCGATGTTTCCGGCGAAGGTGTGCAACAAGCCCTATTGAAACTGATTGAAGGCACCATTGCTTCAGTACCGCCGCAGGGAGGGCGCAAACATCCTGATCAAGTAAACTTACAGGTCGACACCAGCAATATTTTGTTTATTTGCGGCGGCGCTTTCGCGGGCTTGGAAAGGACAATACGCTACCGCACGGAAAAGTCAGGGATTGGTTTTTCAGCCGAAGTAAGAGGCAAAGAAGAAAAAAAGAGCAGCAGTGAAGTCTTACACCAAGTCGAACCGGAAGATTTGATTAAATACGGGCTCATTCCTGAATTTATCGGCCGCTTACCGGTACTGGCCATGCTTGGAGAATTGGATGAGGCACAATTGATCCAAATCCTGACGGAACCGAAGAATGCGATTACCAAGCAGTATGCCAAGCTCTTCGAAATGGAAAACGTAAAGCTTGAAATCCGTACCGAAGCGCTTCGTGCTGTCGCGCAAAAGGCTATTGAACGGAAAGCGGGCGCCAGGGGCTTGCGCTCTATTTTAGAACATGCCTTGCTCGAGACCATGTATGACCTGCCATCGCTCAATGGCGTTGAAAAAGTCATTATTGACGAAGCGGTCATTCGGGAAGAAGCAAAGCCCTACTTCGTTTATAACCGGGCAGAACTTCCCTTGGCCGCCTCTTAAACTGCCAGCGTTTACTAATCGATAACAAGCTCCATGAGCATTCACCCGATATACGATGTGTTGCTTGAGCATGCGGCTTCGACCAACTTGGTCGCTGAAGTGCTTATTGGACTTACCTGGACCTTATGCCGGGGGCATGATGTCGGCATGGGATTGGCCATGAGCCCAGCCATTCCAACCCGTACCTTGCCCTGGCCAGGTACGCTGGCAGGAAAAAAAATTACGGAATTGGCATCTCAGGTTATTTCCTGGAATCCTTACGAAGCAACAGTCGCCATGGCGGCAATCAACGCCGTGATCAATCATGACAATCAGCTTTTGCTGGCATCCGAACCGATCCAAACTGAACAAACCCCAGCCAATCTCGCAGTTTTTGAATGGTTTAAACCCCTACTGAAAGATAAGCAAATTGTCGTAGTGGGCCGTTATCCAGGACTGGAGCGCTATGCGGCCGAATTCAATATTAGCGTGTTGGAACGCCAGCCCGGCCCTAGCGACCTACCTGACCCGGCCTGCGAATATCTTCTGCCCGATGCCGATTGGGTATTCCTCACAGCCAGTTCAATCCCCAATAAAACCTTCCCCCGTCTAGTTGAACTTGCTAAAGACGCCAAGCTTGTACTAATGGGGCCGACCGTACCCTGGCTCCCGGAATTGTTTGAGTTTGGGGTAGATTACCTCGCAGGCATTCGTATCGAGCAAGCGGATAAACTGCACCAAACGATTGCTGAAGGTGGAGGCACCCGCATCTTTGAATGCGGTGCGCGCTATTGCGTCACTAACTTAGAACCCGGCTCACGCAATGATCGCAACGGAAAATATTGTGCAGCCTAAAAGGAATCCGACACCCGACAAATATTGGGTCGATAGCCTGCCGACAATCGAATCATTTGTCGGCAATACTCCCCTGGTACGCCTGCAGCGTCTGCCGGGATTTACCAGCAACATTATTTTGGCTAAGCTCGAGGGCAATAATCCAGCCGGTTCGGTTAAGGACCGCCCGGCCCTCAGCATGATACGCCATGCCGAATCGCGCGGTGAAATTAAGCCAGGTGATACACTGATAGAAGCCACCAGCGGCAACACGGGGATAGCGCTCGCAATGGCGGCAGCCATCAAAGGTTATCGGCTGATACTTATCATGCCAGAGCATATGAGTGTAGAACGGCAAGCCGTGATGCGAGCCTTTGGTGCGGAGATCATCTTGGTCTCAAAGACGGAAGGCATGGAAGGGGCGCGAGATTTCGCAGAAAAGTTAGCCCAAGAAGGACGGGGGCGTATTTTGGATCAATTTGCTAACCCTGACAACCCGCGAGCCCATTACGAAGGCACGGGCCACGAGATTTGGCGTGACACCGGAGGCCGCATTACCCATTTGATCAGTTCCATGGGCACAACGGGAACCATCATGGGAACTTCACGCTATTTAAAAGAGCAAAATCCCGCCATCACCATTGTCGGAGTCCAACCCCAGGAGGGTGCATCTATCCCTGGTATTCGCCGATGGCCTGTTGCTTATTTGCCCAAAATCTATGAATCGGAACGGGTAGATAGGATCATCGATATCGGACAAGGGGAAGCTGAGGAAATGACCCGTTCGCTCGCCGCAAAAGAAGGAATCTTCGCCGGAATATCTTCAGGTGGGGTAATGGCGGCGGCATTACAACTTTCAAATGAAGTACGTGATGCTGTTATCGTGATAATCGTTTGCGACCGGGGTGATCGGTATCTTTCTACCCAAGTATTTCGATGACTGAGATATGAATAAGCTTACACAAAAAATAGCAACTTCTATGGCAAAGGAAGGCATTGACACAAGCCATAGTATTGATAAGCAGACTCCGCAGCGCCGTCTACGGTGGTTAAGTTTGCCGAGTGAATGGCGGGACGACATTCGTTGTGTATTCGGACGAGACCCTGCGGCGCGAAATGTACTTGAGGTGTTAACAACTTATCCCGGCATTCACGCGATTCTTGTCCATCGCCTGTCCCATCGGCTATGGCAATCCGGATTTCATTATGTCGCCCGCTTTCTGTCCTACTTGACACGATTTTGGACCAATATTGACATCCATCCGGGTGCGGTGATTGGCCGCCGCTTTTTTATCGACCATGGGGCTGGGGTTGTCATCGGCGAAACGGCAGTGGTGGGTGATGATGTCACGCTTTATCATGGCGTAACCCTAGGCGGCACCAGTTGGCATCAAGGCAGGCGCCATCCATACCTTGGCAATGGTGTCCTGATCGGGGCTGGGGCAAAAATCCTGGGTGCTATCACGCTTGGCGATAATGTACGGGTGGGCGCTAACTCCGTGGTGGTGGACAATATTCCAGCAAATCAAACTGTGGTCGGGATGCCTGCAAGGATAGTGCAAGCGAAGGCTGGCGGGAAAATGAACCCCAATAAAATCGACCTCGACCACCACCGCATCCCGGATGTTGTCGGCCAAGCGATTGCCAGTTTGATAGAACGCATTGAGGTTCTTGAAAATGAGGTTGCAGCATCGGCACAAAATACGCGCCGCCGCACAAACCGCGACCCCGTGACAATTTGCGAAACGTCACTGGAGGAATAATAATCCGCTGTTTATTCCGTGACGATCAATCCGCTCTATATTTGGTATGTAATTTGCCGTGATATTAACTAACTATTGTAAATATTTGTGATGGCAGGGATCGGTGACAATGAATCTTAACCGTAATTTCGATTGCAAATTAAAACCCGTTAGAGGCTCGTTCATGAGTTCACAGATTACTGATATTAAAAAAGATATTGAGTTAACTTCAATCTACGAAATTAGCAAAATTTTATGCTCATCCCTGGATCTTCAAAAGACCCTCAGGCAGATACTGAATATCCTTTCTTCCCATCTCCAACTTCGGCGCACCATGGTCAGTTTGGTGCAACACAACAATGAAGTGCACGTTATTGGTGCAGTCGGACTGTCCCAAGAAGAGATTGACCGGGGGCGGTTTCAATCGGGTGAAGGTGTTATCGGTAAAATCGTGAAAATGGGTGTCCCGATTGTTGTGCCCGATATAACGAAGGAACCTCTGTTTCTCAATAAAACCAAGGCGAGGGATCTTTCCGATGAATCGCAAATCGCTTTTATCGGAGTACCTATCAAAGCAGCAGGCAAGGTTCTTGGGGTGTTAAGCGCCGACCGGGAAACCCGTAGCCGCCCTGGACGTATTCAACATGACATGCGCTTCCTCAAGATGGTGGCCGACCTCATCGGCCAAACCATGTACTTGCACGAACTCGTTGCAGCAGAGCGGAAACAGCTATTGAATGAAACGTATCAATTGCAAAAAGAAGTGCGCGTTAAACCATTTGCCAGCGATGTCATCGGCCAAAGCCCGTGCATGCAAGAGATTTTCGGGGAAGTACGACGTTCTGCATTAGTTAACTCAACCGTATTATTGCGTGGTGAAAGCGGCACTGGCAAGGAAATGATCGCCCAATCCATCCACGATTTAAGCCCCAGGAAAAATGAACCCTTCATTAGGGTAAACTGCGCCGCCTTAACAGAGTCCTTACTTGAGTCGGAGTTATTTGGGCACGAGAAAGGGGCATTTACCGGTGCTCAACACGAGCGAAAGGGACGTTTTGAGCTTGCCAATGGCGGGACATTATTTTTGGACGAAATCGGTGAAATTTCACCCGCATTTCAATCCAAATTGTTACGTGTTTTACAGGAGCGCGAATTTGAACGCGTCGGCGGGACTAAATCAATCCGCGTCGATGTACGCCTCATTGCCGCCACCAACCGTAATCTCGAAGAGGCCGTCTCCTCAGGAGAATTTCGTGCCGATCTCTATTTTCGGCTAAATGTAGTGACGATCGTACTGCCTCCACTCCGTGATCGACGTGAAGACATTCCGGTATTGGCGATACATTTCTTGGATAAATTTAACCGAGTAAACAACCGCCATTTAGCGATTTCGACGGACGCAATGAAAATTCTCACCGATTGTTACTGGCCGGGCAATGTGCGCGAATTGGAGAATTGCGTTGAACGTACCGCCACAATGGCCAATGGGACGGCGATCAAAGCCCAGGATCTGCCCTGTCAGCACGATAAATGCTTTAGTTTGGCGCTAGGCCATGTCTGGCGGGCTTCGGGCCCTGTACCGGATATTCGTGTAGTCGGCATTCCCAACCAACCATCGGCACCACCTGATGTAACCCATGGCGAACCGCAGGATGGGAAGATACCTGAATTCAAATCGGGTCGTGAACGGTTCATATGGGCAATGGAACAATCCGGCTGGGTTCAGGCTAAAGCCGCGCGGCTTTTAAATGTGACTCCACGGCAAATGGGCTACGCCTTACAAAAATATAATATTAAAGTTAAAAAATTCTAAACAAGACCTTAAACATAACCAGATAATGTTATTTTTAGGGATGAAGATATTTTTCTTTCCTAAAATTTAGTGCCATAGAGCCTTACGAGGCTTTACGTAAAATCAAATTGCCCTCTTCATTCTTTTGCCGACCGAGACTGACGCCCAGTTCCCCAGGCTTAGCCAAGTTACCGTGCAACACTACCTGACGCTGGTTCATGGACAAATGCCTAACGACCTTGTAGACGGTTTCGACTTGGTCCGGTGCGCCGATTTTTTCCGCCAAGACGGACAGGGACAAGGGTTGCCGGGTTGTTTTCAACACGGCCAGAATCTTTTTTTGCAGCAATAAAAACTCAGCGGCGGCTTTTTTCCCTGCTTCCACGCCCGGCTGGTGGTAAGCGTTGATATTGACCAAGAACGCATAGAAGCCGACAGCGCGTTCATACAAGGCGATTAACGCGCCAACGCAGCGGGCATCCACCCTCGGTACAGTAAGGGTAATGGATTCCCTCTGCTTATCATAGAGCGCCTGCCGCGTACCTTGTAATAAGCCGGACAAATAATCGCCGGTCGTGCAACCCGGCTCTATTTCAATCGACGGGCCTTTGCGGTCTTCCAGCACTTCAATAAACGTTGCGAAAAAATCCGGCAACCCTTCCCTAAGCTGTTGCACATAAGCATGTTGGTCGGTGGAACCCTTGTTGCCGTAGACCGTCATACCTTCGTGGACAACCTTGCCGTCCTGATCCAATCCCTTGCCCAAAGACTCCATCACCAACTGTTGCAGATAGCGAGAAAACAGCACCAGGCTGTCCTTGTAAGGCAGGATCACCATGTTTTTGCTGCCGTTGTTGCCATGGCGGGCATAAAACCAACATAACGCCAGTAATGCGGCAGGATTGCGTTTTATGTCCGGCAGGCGCGTCGCCTTGTCCATGTCTTTTGCACCGCCCAACATGGCGCGGATATCAATGCCCAACAAAGCGGCGGACAGCAAACCGACCGACGACATTTCCGAGGTGCGTCCACCCACCCAATCGAACATGACAAATTTTGCTAGCCAGTCGTCACACTTTTCCGTGATGTCCATTTGACTGCCGGGCATGGTGATGGCAACAGCATGGCGATGAAACTCCAGCCCTTGGCTGTGAAAGGCATGTTTGACCTCCAGCAAGCCATTCCGGGTCTCCGTGGTGCCGCCGGATTTGCTGATGACAATAACAAGCGTGCTACAGAG
The DNA here is from genome assembly GCA_964435245.1 of uncultured Methylomagnum sp. Classification (GTDB taxonomy): domain Bacteria; phylum Pseudomonadota; class Gammaproteobacteria; order Methylococcales; family Methylomonadaceae; genus Methyloglobulus. The sequence goes on along the minus strand of CAYSYU010000018.1, from coordinate 12,350 downwards.
ACGGCCTTGTAAACGGTTAAGCACCTGATCCATGCCATCGGGATCGGTGTTGTCGATGAAATGAATGTTAAGCGGCGGAAAATCGGGTGCGAGCGCGTTGGCGACAAATTGCGGCCCCAGGGCGGAACCGCCAATGCCTATCGACAAGATATCGGTGAACATAGGTGCGCCAGACGGCCGGATTACGCCATTATGGATTTTTTCAGCAAAGCTTTCAACCTGCTCCAAGGCAGCTACAATTTCATCCCTTAATCCTTCGGGCGCCAATTCAGGATCCCGCAGCCAATAATTGCCTACCCTGCGGTTTTCATCCGGGTTGGCAATCGCCCCCGCCTCCAGCTCATCCATTGCCTTGAAGGCATGTTCAAATTTGGGCTGTAGCTTCCCGATCAAATCGTCGCTAAAATTCATGCGACTGACATCCAGGTAAAAACCCAAACCGTCGTGAAAGTAAAGCCTGTCCTGATAACGTTGCCAGAGATCTTGGTTGTTCATAAGCGCCCCCCTGTAATTATATGGACGATATCCCCGCTTGCGCACCTTGGGTCTCAAACAAATAATCCAGCCATAAATTAGCCACCTTCTCCAAGGCAGTATTTTGCCGTAACCGGGCATTCAGATGCGGGAAATCCACTTCATCCAGGTCTTGGTCCTGGTTATAGCAGGTATAAACGTAGCTCTCCTTGCCGGTCTTCGGATCGACATGCTTACACATGCATTGCGCGCAAACGCCTTTCATCATACATTGCATGGGCGAGTTGATAGAGCCGATGGCGATGTGGCCTTCCTTCAGGTATGGTTTCAATGTGTCGTAGCGCGCTGCCTTGACAGCCGCCATCATCCGGTCAGAACCGATGGCAATAACCCGATCCACGTCCTTGAGATTGATGGTTGTTTCGCCGAGCTTACCATCGCCATAGGCGATCATGGCCTGCACGATATTGCCGACAATGGTTTTATCCTGGGGCCGCGTAACGGTAATCGGCGTCACGCCGGGAGCCGGATCCAAAGCCCACACAATCACATCGGAAGCGTCTTCGATGTCCTTAATTTTGAAGACGCCATCGGCACTTCGGTACCCGGCAAAATACAAGACCTTGTTCCCGGCTTCGCGTAGCGCCTTGCCAATGGAGAAAAGTACTGCATTACCCAAGCCACCGCCGAGCAATAACACGGTTTCACCGCCTTCGGGAATTTCCGTGGGCGTACCGGTCGGGCCCATCAGGACGACCGCATCACCCGGCTTCCAGGTCGCGCATAGCCGTGAGGAAGTACCCATTTCTAAGGCAATTACACCCACCAGTCCTTTTTCCTTATCGACCCAGGCGCCCGTCAGGGCAATGCCTTCGGTGGCAAGCGTAGTGCCATTGAGCTTAGGCGCATAGGTTTCGTAGTTCTGCACCCTATAAAATTGGCCAGGTTGAAATTTCTGCGCCGCCAGCGGGGCGTGGATGATCACTTCAATAATATTGGGGGCCAAGCGTTTGACTTCTGCGACCGTCGCTTTCAATAAGCCATCCAGTTGTTGCTGGAAGCCTTTTAGGTCTGAGTCGCGTTGTGCATGCTGGCTGGGATCGAGCCCTTGCAACTCTTTCTCAAATAGCTTGACCACGTAAGGATAACCGTCCTTTGCACTGGCCATGGCTTTAACCACATTGCCCGCATAAACAGGATGATTATCGCCGTAATAAGTAATGTATTTGCCCTCTTTTTCATAAGAGGTGAAAGGTGACGGCACAACTTCTTTTGGCATCCCCCAACCGGTTTGCGGTTCAAATACGGGTTCGGAGCTATCTTTCCAATCGGGCTCAAAACGTTGGAAGAATTTACCGTCCTGCTTAAACGTGCCAGGGTATTCATTTTCGTAAATGGTGTTGGGGGCAGTCCCGGCGGCGATCATCAGCGTCCGCATGGCAACTTCCGGTTGTTCATCGCTTACAACCCATTTACCGTCATCGCGCTTGACTAGCCTTTCAAAGCGTACGGCGCGGAGATGACCGTACTGGTCGACCAATGCTTCCTTGGGATCCATGCCTTCGGCGAAGACCAAGCCTTCTTCCATCGCCTTGATGATCTCCTCGTGGTTTTGCCGATAGGCGGGCGAATCGTTCATGCCCTTGCGGTAGAACAGCGTGACCCCACCCCATTGTTGCAATAACGGCTGGAAGTTGGGCAGCTCACCGGCGGCGCTGGCGCGTTCGCGTTCTGCCCGGATCGCCTGTCCGTGGCTTAGGAATTCGGCCAAGATGCCTTTTTCTTCTTCATCCATCCGCGCCGACACACGATCTTCGCCATAATGGGCGACCAAGCGCTCATGGCGCGACAATATCTTCTCGACCTGAATCGGATAATAAGCCAATAACTCGGTCACCGCGTCGGTTGCGGTCAAGCCGCCCCCGATAACGCCTGCGGGCAAACGTACCTGGAGATTGGCCAGCGATGTTTTTTTGGCCGCCCCGGAAAGCTGCAAGCCCATCAGGAAATCCGACGCTTTACGGATACCGCGCGCCATATTATTCTTGATATCGATGACGGTCGGTTTACCCGCACCGCTGGCGATGGCAATATGGTCAAACCCAAAACGCCAGGCATCGTCGATGCTCAAGGTGCTGCCGAAGCGCACGCCGCCATACGACTTAAAGGCTTGACGGCGGGAAAGCGTAAGGTAAATGACCTTTAGGAAATTCTTGTCCCAGCGCACGGTGATCCCGTACTCCGCCACACCACCAAAGCCCATCAAGATGCGTTTGTCGAGATCTTCATACAAGGTATTAAAATCGCGCACCGCTTGCGGGGGCGTATCAGCCGTACCGGTCAATTCCGGCGGTAACGGCTCCAGTTTTAAGGCGTCGATGGCGACTACGCCAAACCCTTCATTCACCAGATAATGCGAAAGCGTATAACCGGCAGGCCCCAAGCCCACGACCAACACCTTTTTACCGTTATAAGGCAAGGCATAAGGGCGTTTCAGGTTTAACGGATTCCAGCGCGTCAATAAGCTGTAAATTTCAAATCCCCACGGCAGATTGAGCACATCGGTCAAGATATTGGTTTCCACCAACGGGATATTGACGGGATCGCGCACCCGTTGGAACACGCAACCCTTCATGCATTCATTGCAGATACGGTGGCCGGTGCCGGGCACCATCGGGTTATCCGACACGATCAGCGCCAACGCGGCGATGTCCTCACCCTGGCGTTTCATCGCGAAAGACTCGGATATCCGCTCGCCCAGCGGGCAACCGATTTGGGTTACGCCCAACGGATTCTGCCGGAATGCCCCATCTTTCATGCGTTGACCCTTTGAGCAATTGTCATTGCCGCGTTCATGGCAAATCACGCATTGGTCGACTTCATACTGGACTTCACGGACAGTGCCGCGGGTATCCGTGAGCGCAAAGCCATCTCGGCGCCGTACTTTTTCTTCCGGCCCAACCAGCACTGCATATCCATCCCGGCCTTCAGTATGGCATTCGACCAAATGATCGTAATTTATTTTTTCCGGCTGCCGTAATGATTGCCAATGTTCGGTCTCCTTATGCAGTTCCGTATCGTTGAGTGCGGCATAGATCCAGCGTTCGACAAGCACGAGCAACTGTTGGACAAATTCAAGCGGATCGGCACAAACCAAGGCTTCTGCAAATTGCGCGCTCGTCTCTTTCGATTCACTCAAACATTGCCGTATGCGACCGACTTCCGCCTCGGCATCACCCTCAAACAGGCCTTCCTTGCCTTTAGCGAGCGCCTGATAATGGCTGCTTAAAACGTCCAACTTAACCGCCACAGTCGCCAAGGCGCGTTCCGAGTCGTTATCTGCTCCGGCTTCCTGGAAGGCGACATGCTTTAATACTTCGATTTGGGCGGTCAAAAATGGTATGTTCCAGGTCGCCAATTCATCGGTACTAAAGCGTTCCGCCGCCCGCTTGACCACTGTGCCTTTATAGGTAAACACCGTCTGAAAATCGTGGATGGTTGCCTTCCTTTTAGCATCGTAGTTACCTTCTATATTAAAAAGATGGGCAACGAACCGGCTCAGATAAGGCGCAACCTTCAGCAATATTTCAGTCCGTTCAGCCTCAGGCATGGCATCTTCAAGATCGGCGCGGCAGGCCAAAAACTCCGAATAAACCTTTGGATCCCCTTCCGCGACCGTTTGATCAAAAATAGCCAAGAGATCTTTAAGCCGGTTAGGCTCGTAGAGGTCTGAGTAGCTAAAACCGGGTAAGCCCAAGGTAAGTTCCTGTTCGATGGGGGAAGTTGCTTCCGCAATGTTCCGTAATATGGCGCTCATAATGATGATCCTCGTTTTCCATTTCTAAGTACGTCTGCTTATGCCTTAAGCAGGACTCGTGCCAGTGTTGTTACAAAATACCTAACTATAGGGATTACCGATACTTTCATTCAGCATAGATGACAAGGACGTGACGTTGCATTTGTAACGAATGTAACCATTTTGGTATGACATTGTAAGAAACACGACAAAGGCAGACTTCATCAATACAAAGAGTTTTTCCATTAAATACATTGCGTTAAGGATTTATTATTTACTTGGTACGGAGCTTGCTTTGCATTAATCAAAAGCAGCAAAGAAATAACTTTATTGCAATTCAATTTTAGGAGAATACGGTCATGAAGCTACCGATTTATCTGGACTATTCGGCAACCACCCCCGTTGATCCGCGCGTAGCGGAAAAGATGATCCCCTATTTGACGGAATCCTTTGGCAACCCTGCAAGCCGATCCCATAGTTTCGGCTGGGATGCTGAAAAAGCCGTGGAAAATGCCCGTGAAGAAGTGGCTCGTCTGGTTAATGCCGACCCTAAGGATATCATCTGGACGTCGGGCGCGACTGAGTCTAATAACCTAGCGATCAAAGGTGCCGCACTTTTTTATGACACCAAAGGCAAACACCTTATTACCTTGAAGACCGAACATAAAGCCGTCCTCGATACCATGCGTGAGCTAGAAGGCTTGGGTTTCGAGGTCACTTATCTCGATCCCCTGCCCAACGGCCTTGTCGATATCGAACAATTCAAGGCTGCGATCCGCAAAGACACCATCGTTGCTTCGATCATGCATGTCAACAATGAAATCGGCGTCATCCAGGATATTTCCGCTCTCGGCGCAATCTGTCGGGAAAAGGGCGTGATCTTCCATGTGGACGCAGCGCAAGGCACAGGCAAAGTGTTAATCGACCTGCAAGAGATGCCGGTTGACCTGATGTCCTTTTCCGCCCATAAAACCTACGGGCCTAAGGGAATTGGCGCACTCTACGTTTGTCGTAAACCCCGAATCAGGCTAAAAGCAATGATGCACGGTGGCGGCCATGAACGCGGTTTACGCTCTGGCACGTTAGCGACGCATCAAATCGTTGGCATGGGCGAAGCATTCCGGCTGGCCCGTGAAGAGATGAAGGAAGAATGCCAACGTATTCGTTTGCTCCGGGATAAGTTGTTACTTGGAGTGCAAGACCTTGAAGAGGTATATGTCAACGGCGATATGGAACAACGGGTAGCCCATAACCTCAATATCAGTTTCAATTTTGTCGAAGGCGAATCCATGATGATGGCAATCAAAGATATGGCTGTCTCTAGCGGTTCAGCCTGTACCTCGGCAAGCCTTGAACCCTCGCATGTACTCAGGGCGATTGGGCGTAGTGACGAACTGGCGCATAGCTCAATCCGATTCTCACTCGGCAAGTACACGACCGAAGCGGAAGTGGACTACGCCATTGACCTGCTTAAGCGTGAAGTGTTGCGCCTGCGCGAACTTTCACCGCTTTGGGAAATGCATAAAGAAGGTATTGACATAAGTCAAGTTCAGTGGGCAGCAGCCCATTAATACACAAGGTACTATATCCCCTAAACTTTAAGGAGAAATGACATGGCATACAGCGAAAAAGTTATAGATCATTATGAAAATCCCCGCAATGTCGGGTCTTTCAACAAAGACGATGACGATGTCGGCACAGGCATTGTGGGCCAACCCTCCTGTGGCGATGTGATGAAACTTCAAATCAAGGTCAATGACGAGGGCATCATTGAAGATGCAAAGTTTAAAACCTACGGTTGCGGTTCGGCCATAGCTTCCAGTTCGCTGGTAACGGAATGGGTCAAAGGCAAGACAGTCAATGAAGCCCTTGCTATCAAGAACAGTGAAATTGCCGAGGCGTTAGCGCTGCCGCCGGTAAAACTCCATTGTTCCGTGCTTGCCGAAGATGCCATCAAGGCCGCTATCACCGATTACCGTACAAAGCAGGATGTGGCCGATGAAGGCTATAAGATTTGTAAGCCCGCCGCCTGATTCTACAAGGAGAACGAAGAAATGAACGCAGTCGTAGCCGAAATTTTCGATAACTCACCCGTGATCTTTACCAGTAATGCAGCGGCCAAGGTTAATGAACTCATTAGTGAGGAAGGCAACCCCGCGCTTAAGTTACGGGTTTATGTTTCTGGCGGCGGTTGTTCAGGATTCCAATACGGATTTTCGTTTGAAGAGGCCGTCAACGAAGATGACCTGCAGGTAGAAAAGGATGGTGTCACCGTGCTGATAGATTCATTAAGCTTCCAATATCTCAATGGTGCTGAGATCGATTACCAAGAAGGATTGGAAGGCGCCCGTTTTATGATTAAAAACCCGAACGCCACCACAACGTGTGGCTGCGGAAGTTCCTTTTCAGTGTGATCCATTCACTGTAGGAAACATTGATAAACAAAGGATCGAATTATGCAAGTAACCTTGACTGAAAAAGCGGCGCAACAGGTGCAAAAGCACTTGCTCAAACGTGGCAGCGGTGTCGGCGTAAGGTTGGGCGTTAGAACCAGCGGCTGTTCCGGTTTAGCGTATACACTGGAGTTTGTCGACGAAACCACTTCCGAAGATCAACTCTTTGAATATTTTGGGGCTACGGTCGTGATTGACCCTAAAAGCTTGGTTTACCTTGATGGGACAGAATTGGATTTTGTCCGTGAAGGTTTGAATGAGGGCTTTAAGTTCAATAACCCCAACGTAAAGGCCCAGTGCGGTTGCGGAGAAAGTTTTAACGTCTAGGAGCAGTTCGATGAACACACTTTTAAAGAAGAACCCTGATTATTTCGAGATCTTCGCTTTAGCGCCAAAATTTCACATCGATATGGGATCCTTGGATACCAATTTCCGTGATTTCCAGCGCCAGGTTCATCCCGACAAATCCGCCCATCTAGGCGATGCTGAACGACGCCAATCCATGCAATGGGCGACGCTGGCGAATGAAGCCTACCAAACATTGAAGAAACCGCTTGACCGGGCCAGTTACCTACTCCGCATCAATGGTATCGAGACCCATACTGAAGGCCATGTGGATGGCCTCTCAGAGGAGTTTTTAATGGAACAGATGGAATGGCGCGAAGCGTTACAGGAAACCATTGAAAATGCGGACATTAAGGAACTTGATAAATTGGAACGCCGGATAAAAACCAAACTTACCGGTCATCTGGATAAGCTCGGCAACCTTCTTGACAGTGAGCAAAGTTATACTGCGGCGGCGGATCTCGTAAAACAAACACGCTTTCTCGACCGATTGTTGGCCGAAATCAACAACGCTTACGAATTGTTGGAGAATTAAAGTGTTATTGCAGATCGCTGAGCCTGGACAAAGCACTGAGCCGGAAGTCGTCCAACGCCTTGCTGTCGGCATTGACTTGGGTACGACACACTCACTCGTCGCTACCATTCGGGATAGCCAACCACAGGTAATCACGGACGAAAAAAAACGAGCCCTATTACCGTCGATTGTTAATTATAGCGCCAACCGTACACCCACGGTCGGCTGGGACGCGAAAGCGCTGCAAAGCGAAGATGCGGAAAACACCATCGTCTCGGTTAAGCGCTTTATGGGCCGAACCCTGACCGATGTATCTTATGCCCGGAATACGCCCTATCGTTTTGTTCCCCATGAAGGCATGATCCAAATCGTGACGTCTGCGGGAACTGTCAATCCTGTTCAAGTTTCCGCCGATATACTCAAGGTACTGCATGATCGCGCGACCCAATACCTTGGGGGTGAACTTGTCGGGGCGGTCATTACCGTCCCTGCCTATTTTGACGATGCACAACGTCAAGCCACTAAGGACGCCGCCCAAATTGCAGGCATAAATGTCCTGAGGCTCCTGAATGAACCTACCGCAGCCGCAGTTGCCTATGGACTTGACCAAAGGGCGGAAGGCATCTATGCCGTGTATGACCTTGGCGGAGGCACCTTCGATATCTCAATCCTACGCCTTTCCCGTGGCGTATTCGAAGTGCTTGCCACAAACGGCGATCCAGCGCTCGGCGGCGACGATTTTGATCGCGTAATCTATGACTGGATATTGGAAACGATGGGCCTCGACCCAACGCCTAATGAAACCAACCAACTGCTCTCAAAGGCAAGGGAAGCCAAAGAACTGCTGTCCGATAAACCCCGTGCCAATATTCAAATTCGACGTCCTAATGGCGATTCCGTTATCCTTCCGATTTCCCAAGAGACGTTCAACACTCTCGTTGCGGATTTAGTCAACCGTACGCTCGTACCGATACGTAAAGCACTCCGGGATGCCAGCCTAGATCTAGGACAAATCGACGGTGTCGTGATGGTCGGCGGAGCCACTCGAATGCCTTGTATACGTCAAGCCGTCGCCCAGTTTTTCGGGCAGGAACCCCTTACCAACATCGATCCTGACAAAGTTGTTGCCCTTGGCGCGGCCATCCAGGCTAATGTATTGGCGGGTAATCGGACCAAGGAAGATTGGCTGCTGTTGGATGTGATACCGCTTTCGTTAGGAATCGAGACCATGGGGGGATTAATGGAAAAGCTTATCCCGCGGAATTCAACCATACCTATTGCCAAGGCACAAGATTTCACCACCTTTAAAGACGGCCAAACGGCGATGATTATTCACGTCTTGCAGGGTGAACGCGAATTAATCAGCGATTGCCGTTCCTTGGCGCGCTTTGAATTGAACGGCATCCCTCCGATGGCAGCAGGTGCGGCCCGGATTCGGGTTACCTTTCAAGTCGATGCCGATGGACTGGTGTCGGTTTCTGCAAACGAACTCACCAGCGGCGTCGAGGCCAAAATCGAGGTTAAGCCCTCTTACGGCCTGAATGACGGCGACATTACCCGAATGCTGCAAGAATCCTTCGCAAATGCCCAGGCCGATATCGAGGCGAGACGGCTGGAGGAACATCGGGTCGATGCCAAACGTTTGCTGGAAGCAACCGAAGTCGCGCTCAGTCAGGACAGCGACTTATTGATGCCGGAAGAGTTGGCGGTCATTACTAAGGCCGTCGAGATGCTGCGTGAAGCCATTTTGGGAAGCGACTGGCAATTGATCAAACAGGTCAGCGAAAAGCTGAACCACGCTAGCACCGACTTTGCCGGTCGACGTATGGATTTAAGCATTAAAAGCGCACTGACCGGACAAACCCTAGATACTTTGGCTATGTGAGGAATAGATATGCCGCAAATCACCGTGCTGCCGCACCACGAACTGTGTCCGGAGGGTGCCGTTATCAAAGCCAAAACAGGACAGACTATCTGCGAAGCCTTGGTAAAAGGCGGGATCGGGATTGAGCATGCCTGCGAACATGCCTGCGCCTGTTCCACCTGCCATGTGATCGTAAAAGAAGGCTTTAGTTCTTTGATTCCGGCAGAAGAAGATGAAGAAGATATGCTCGAAAAAGCGTGGGGGTTACAGCCTCAGTCGCGGCTGTCCTGTCAGGCATTCATCGATGGCAAGGATCTGACGGTTGAGATACCCAAATATAGCCGGAATTTTGTGAAAGAAGGGAAAAGTTAACGATGAACCCGCAATCGATCACCATCAACGACACCACGCTCCGGGATGGCGAGCAAACCGCTGGTGTCGCTTTCAACCGGGATGAAAAACTCGCCATAGCCACGGTCCTGGCTATGGCGGGCGTGCCGGAAATGGAGGTCGGCATCCCGGCAATGGGCGCTGAGGAACAAGACGTCATTGCCGAGATAGCCCAACTTAACCTGCCATCAAAGCTCATGGTATGGGGCAGGATGCGGGACGATGACCTGGAGGCGGCCAGTGCTTGTGGCGTTGACCTAGTCAACCTTTCCATACCGGTTTCAGATATTCAAATCCGTCATAAATTAGGCCGCGACCGCGCCTGGATCGTCGCCACCGTAGCGCACTTTGTCAGTAAGGCAAAAGACAAGGGCATAGATGTCTGCGTTGGGGGCGAAGATGCCTCCCGTGCGGATATTGATTTCGTGATGGACGTTGTAGAAACCGCCCAAAAAGCAGGTGCTAGGCGGTTTCGCTTTGCCGACACCATGGGAATTCTCGATCCTTTTACGACTTTTCAGCGCATCCAACAATTAGCGGTGAATTTCGACCTTGAGATAGAAATGCACGCCCATGACGATTTAGGCCTCGCCACCGCCAATACGCTCGCCGCCGCCTGCGCCGGGGCGACCCATGTTAACACCACAGTCAACGGCTTGGGTGAACGCGCCGGTAACGCCGCCTTTGAAGAAACTGTTATGGCCTTGCATTATCTTTATAAAACCAGGACAGGCATCGATGTCAGCCAATTTCCGGCGATCTCACAGCTGGTGGCGACCGCTTCCGGTCGGCCTATCAGCCCGCAGAAAAGTATTGTTGGTGAGACTGTGTTTACCCATGAGGCAGGGATTCACGTGGACGGCTTTCTTAAGAACAAGCTCAATTATCAGGGCATAGATCCCAAACAACTCGGCCGCGAACATAAGATCGTGCTGGGCAAGCATTCCGGCTCCCATGCGGTGATAAGGCGCTATGAAGAACTTGGGATTAATCTCGACACCCTTGAAGCCGCGACCCTACTCTCAAACATACGCGATCACGTCACCCGGAATAAACGTACGCCGAATTCCAATGAACTGAGACACTTCTACGGTGCGTTAGCTTAGCGTCTACGATGCCTGTTTGTGCTAGTAATTGAATGATGACAAAATTAAGGAGCCATTATTTATGCATCCCGTGTTGAACCAATTATATGCTTTCTCGGCCGCCGAAGAATTCCTGGATTTCCTGGGGGTTACCTATGATCCTGCCGTTGTGCATGTTAATCGCCTGCATATTTTAAAGCGCTTCAATCAATACCTGTCTAAGACTCCTATACCCGAAGAAGCGGACAACGAAATGGCGCGGGAAGAATGCAAAACCCTTTTGACTAAAGCCTATATGGATTTTGTCGGCTCAAACGCAGCCCAGGAAAAAGTCTTCAAGGTATTCCAGGATCAAGACGGCAAAAGCATTTCTCTGGAAAAAATGAAGATGAGTCTACCCTCACAGAATTAATAGTATATTTCACAACTTTAAGAGTCGCATCATGGCAAAACCCCTCAAGCATATCTTTGTCTGCACCCAAAGTAGGCCACCCAACCATCCTCGCGGTTCTTGCGGCCAAGCTGGTTGCCTGGAAGTGTTCCAGGCTTTTGCGCAACAATTTGAACAGCGTAAATTGCATGACAAATTCGCACTCACCAACTCAGGATGTCTAGGCGCATGCCAAACCGGGTCTAGTGTGCTCATTTATCCTGAAGGTGTTATGTATGCAAAAGTTACCCCGGATGACGTTGCAACTATCATTGATGAACATTTGATTCAATCGCAACCCGTGGAACGCCTGCTTCAGCCCCAAGAAGTTTGGGGTTAACTTCGCATGGATAACAGCGCAATGGAAATGCGTAGCTTATATGCAGGCACGGTGCTTCCTGAAATTAGTCAATTACTCGAGGAAGCCATGCAGGCTTATCATGATGGAGACCATGCGGAAAAGCTGCTAAAAAAGGCGCACCAACTGGCACCGTCCGCATTGCCCGTCTATTTCTCGTTGTATAAATTTCTCTTCTATAAAGGCAAGCTTGCTGAAGCCGAGCGCGTGGTGCGTTCTGCGCTTGAAGAATCGGCGCACCAAGGCGGCTTTTCCGTCTCATGGGAGCAACTCACCCCGGAATCGTCCGATTGGCTGGCACACGATAGCCCCCAACATTTTTACCTTTTTTCACTCAAAGCCTTGGCGTTTATTCGGTTACGGCAAGGCGACCAAGAAGAGTGTGGAAAGATTCTTGCGAAGCTACGTTTATTAGATAGTAGTGATACGATAGGCGCCTCGGTGATTAGTGCCTTGGCATCAGGTATTGCCTAACTTAATAGCCCCCTTACAAAGCTTATTTATCTTATCCGGCGCTTTCCAAAAGAATATTATGCGCTTTTTACGCTACGGAGCTAGAGAACTGCGCCAGGACTGGCTTTCTTTCTCGAACAGGCGGCGGCTGTCTTCGGGGCCCCAGGAGCCGGCGGGGTAGGTGGCGA
>CAYSYU010000017.1:0-105913 GCA_964435245.1 uncultured Methylomagnum sp. | reverse complement strand
TTTGAAACCAAAAAAGTCGCTTAGCAGGGTGTCCGTGTAAGTAGGGCAAGATCAGGCCTCACTGTATAAAAATATCCAATTAAGCCTAAAATTAACAATAAAGGCTGGGAAAAATGTGCTGCTCGTTGCAACCATTTGTCAAGACATCCGCTAGGTTCAAGTTTGACGTTAACCGAGATGTCTCTATTTGAAAAACCTTTTCGTGCAAATCTAGTCGGCATCCTTACAAAACGCATTTATTCAGACTTTAACATTTATTTATGAGCAAAGGAGTGTGCAGAGTGAATATATAAAGGATAATTCGTTCAATTTTGTAGCATCTACTATCTCAATTGAAATCATGACAATTATAGCCAATCCAACAATGATTTTATTGAAACGTTGGGTGTTACTTTACCTAAGCCTGATTTATCAACTTGAAAGATTGCCCAAAAACATTAGATTTTAAAATATGAAACTAACGCTATTAACTTTATTTTTATTCTCCACGTCAATCAATGCTGATGTATTCCGCTGTGATGAACCCAAAGGCATGTCGATGTGGTCAAACGAAGGTCACAAAATCACTCCGGATGGATTTGTTGGGGTTAACCCCATTGTTATTACTGGGTGACGGTATTTCAATGAATTTTATTGTGACTCAATACGTAATAAAAAACCCGCTATGCCTTGCAACATACGGGTTTCGTGTACTTCATTGAACATCTTTAAATCGTTAATTGGTGGAGGCGGGGGGAATTGAACCCCCGTCCGCAAGCACTCCGCCACAAGGTCTACATGCATATCCCGCGCTTTTGGTTTAACTAACGACTACCCGTCGGGCCAAGAAGATCGCCAGCGATTTCGATTGGGTTTAGCGCTTTTGGCTCCGAACTAAGCCTTGGCGCGATCTTATGTAAGATGATCCCTGAACGTCCGTTATATCCCGAAGGATACTCCAAACTCTGGTTGCATAAGCACCGCCAGTCAGAGAAGTGGTGCAGGTTTTAAGCTGCTAAAGCCACTGAGTAGTTTTCGTCGTTTGCGAATACTTTTTTTCTGTAGGATTTACGAGGTGTACAGTCCTCGGCATGCACTCAAGGTTTCGCTACCCACGTCGAAGCCATGTCGCCCCCTTAATGTATATCTTAACATTAGACGGCCTAACGGCCTAAAAATTCCAGCGGTGAATAAATTTTATTGAAACAGTCAGGATAGTTTGATGGGCTGAATGGTTGACGCCCAACTTTCCGTTTAAGTTACCTCAAAGGGATTATGCGACAGTTAATTGATCAACATCCTGGTAAGAGGGCTGTCGCTATCCTTTTTTGCCGTTTTGTAGCCATCCCCCAAGGTGCATTGTTGAGTGATTTTTTCTATTTTTTGTAGCTGGGCGGCGTGTTGCTGGTCAACGCTTTTTAGGATATCCAGGACTTCCCCGTCTATCATGCTTAATGCGATATCCAGGCCCTTTTTTAGACCCCTTAAGGCACTTTTTTCCAGCGACGGTTTAAGCTTATTAAGGATAAACCAGGGGATTAACCAGCTTATCAAGATTAACAAGCCGCTGTGGATGGCGAAATCCAGGCCGAGATAATGTTCGTTGGTTGTGTTGCTTTGATAATAGCCGGTAAAAACCCGATATCCCACCCAACCGATAGAGGTTAACGGCAGAAAAATTTCACAAAAGCGGACGAACTTCAAAAACGCCCGATGTAAGAGGTTGCCAGGGTGGGCTAACGCCTCACGGACATGCAATTCGCTTTGTGCCTGCACAATCTTTGGGGCCTTTATCCTTAAGCTAGCCAATTGCGATTTCAAAGGCAAAACCGGCAGCCCTAGTCCATCGACGTTGATGATAAATTCATCCAGTGCATCGCCGAACCGTGCTTGCGCCCAATCGTCCCAGATAACAGTGACGGTTTGGCCGGAATGGCCAGCGGCGTTGGCGGGATTTGCGATTAGGTCGGCGGCATGGTCTGCATAATAAGCGGCCAGTTTCTGGATAGGCCAAGTAAAACCTTTTTGTAATTGGACTGCCGTGGTTTTCCATTGGTTTTCCCAACGGTCTTCTACTTGCGCTAAGGCGGTTTTCGATCCTAACAAGCGGAGTGTTGACTGGAGTTTTTGCCTTAATTCATCTACACGGATTTGTGTGCCCCGTTGTTCCAGTTCAGCGACCACCAACTTATTGGCTAAGGATAATATGGTCGATTGCAACGAGGAAAATTCATCCGGGTAACTGTCTTCCGCGCACACTGTCTTAAAAATAATGGGTTCAATAAAACCCGCTTTCCCAAGTTGTTTTTTAAAATCTTCGTATTGCGCTTGCTGGCCCCTATCCCATTGGTTGAGCACAAACAGCCAGGCATGGCGGTTGCCTTCCGACAGGAGTAAGCGCCAAGCCTTCTCGTCCCGATAGCGTTCCGGGCTAACGACATAGATCAATACATCAATATGCGGCAGCCATTCGAATACCAAGACTTTGTTGGCTTGTTCGGTGCTGTCGAAATCGGGCATATCTATCCACACGATATTTTTTTTCGGTTCGTCATCGTGTTGGGCGATTTTTATTTTTTCGAGTGGCAATTTTTCCGGCAAATGCTGGATAGAGACATCGCGATGATGGAATAAAGTGACTTCGCGCGAAGTAGGCCTTTCGATACCGGCTTTGGCAATAACCTTACCGGCCAAACGATTCAATAAGGAGCTTTTGCCGACGCCCGTGCCGCCCATAAAGGCAACGATGAGCGGTCTTGAACCGTTATGGTTGAACAAGGCTTCCGGCGTCCTGGTGTCAAAATGTCTCAAGGTTTCTGCGGTATCCTGGCTTATCCATCCGGATGACAAGGCTTGTTCCGCCCAACTTTTTGTTTGTTCTAAAAGATCAGAGTAATCGTAAGCCATGGCGCTTTTCTTTGAGTTGTGATTCAGCTTGCTGTAGCTGCTCTGGAGAAATATTAAAATAGGTAACTGAGGATAATTGTCCCGACAATTCCAGCAACTTAAGCTTCATGCTGTCTGTAAACAATGCTTGTTTAACTGCCGCTAATTGGCGTTGTTTCAGTTCCGATTCAACATGGTTCATGTAACTGCCCAGCGCACTTTCTGCGAGGAATGATGTGACAGTCAACATGGCAGGGGCAATGACTAAATCATGCATGCCGATTCCGCCCGTGTGCAAGGCTAACGCAATGACAGCGGCATCGGCAGTCACTCGCGTTGCCCTTAAGCTATTAAGCAAGGCGGGTTGTTCTTCTAATTTATGGAATAAACGGTTAGCCGTATTTTCGACTTCTTCTTGAAATGACAGGTTATAGTGTTGCGCGGCAATACTAAAATCCTTCAGGATATTGGCCCGTTGCGTCCGCAATAAGACGCTAAATTCCTTCCACCACTGGCTTTGCCGGTTTTGCTCCGCTTGATTTAACAATTTGTCGGCCAATTGGATGAGGACATGCTCGGCAATCTGGTTCAGCAAGGTGATTTCCTGGCTGCTGTCGGCGATGTGGAGTCGTTTTTTCCCTAAGCTCATCATTTTCCTGACCGGCCAAGTCAGCAGCCGTCGGGTATTGGCCAAAATCCCGGCCAAGCCGGGTATTTCCAATAAACTCAATAACTCCGCCAAAGCGTGTTGGAAGGTTTCATAATGATGCGGATGGTTCAGGTAATCACGCTGGTAACTGTCCAAACCTTCCTTTATGGCGTGGTCAACCAAACCTTGCCAATCGTTTAACGATGAATGTTCCGCAAGTACGGGTTTCAGCCAGGATTGCCAATACTTTTGCAGTAATTCTTGCTCTAATCGAGGATGATTTTTCCTGTTGATTTGTTTCGCAAGGCGATGCAATTCTTGCGGATTAGGCCATACCGGTTTGCCGTCTTGTTTTTGGTAGTACAAGGGCACAACGTTGGGCATTTCGTCATTCCGGACTTGACGCCATTTATCCTTTAACGAGTCGGTCAATAGGGTTTCCGAACCTTCAGCCAACTTATTCAAGCAAATCAGGGTCGGTTGCTGTAAGGCTTCGATATCGGCCATGATGTCCCAAACCGATTGGTCGGCGTATTTTTCTTTGCTGACGACAAGGATAACCATGTCTGCCAATGCCACCGTCCTGATTACGCCTTCACGGTAATTGGCCGAATCGATGGAATCGAAATCGGGCGTGTCCCATAATACGCTTTTCGGCAAATGGCTCGAATTTGCCGTATTTTCGGATAAGGAATAGCAGTCATGCCGGTCTTTGGGCAACTGGTTTTGCTCCATTTGTTGAAACCTCCCGAAGTACCATTGCAGGCCACCGCATTCGGAAATCGCCACGCCATTACAAAATCCTTGCGGGTGCATGGTATAGCCTGCCAACGGGCTTACGTTCGCGGCGTTGCTGATCAGTAATACATTGACAAGCGAGCTTTTGCCAGCTTGGGTTGGGCCGACGACGGCGATCTGTAGGGGATAACCTGTTGTGTCATGAAGCATTTGTCCTTTGCGGAGAAACGATTCCGCCAATGTCAGTTCATCGATACTTTGCTGAAAGTGTGATTTATTTGACTCATCGCCCAGTTGGCTTAATACTGATTGGTAACGCTGCTTTAGTAATTGTATAAATTCCAGCATATTGGGTTTGCTTAAGTTTATAATTGACTTACATTTTAGTCTGTTTAACCCGTTTGGGTGATGCCTAACCGCATGAACCACAAGTTAAATAGCCTAATACTTCAAGTGCTTGGGCAACAAGCAACAGTAATGCCATATAATAACAGTAATAATATTCATGACTACCCCATCATGGAATGGAAACAACACACGAGGCCATAAAATGAAACGATTCCCTTTGCTTTTTTTGATTATCTTATGTTTAGTGTCGGTTGCCTGCGGTAAAGGCGGGACCATCAGCGGGCATACGTCAAGGACGGCTTACCGCAGCGTCAAGGTGCTGAAAGAAAAACTCCCTCCAGACAACAGGATTGAATTCGAAGTCTCTTTCTGGACGATCAAGGATTCTAAACCTTCCGAGGAAGATTTCCTCGATGCGGTCGATGGCAAATCGCCTTGGGAAATCATCGATATGGGCAAGGAAATTTACCAACAACGCAAATCCACCGGTTTCAAGGGCTATGAAAAATACAATAGTTGGGAAGAAATGATTGCCACATACGATAAGGAACGCATCGACCAGGAAAAGAAACATGTCAATAAAAACAAGGATTTTGACTCTCCCAATACCACCATCCTCTACAACCTAAGGGCGCCGCAACGGTAAGGCTTTTTGGTTAGACAACACCGACACGAACTGGCTGGCTTCCACAATGGTCAATTCCATTGCATGGATCAACTGGGAAATATCGATGCCGATCTCAATAAATTCGTGTTGTAAGGCGGAAATGGCGCGGGCGTTCAGGTTATGCTTGAGGTATAAAACCTGATCCTTGAAAGCCAAAAGCACGGGCTGTATCCGTGCTTCCGCGAGTTTCATGGTTTTAATTAAGCGCAGGTAGTTTTGTTTTGCCGCCTTAAGCTGTTGCTTGCTGTTGTTGCGCAGGTTACGGTCGGAATATTCATTCAATTCGTTTTCCCACTCAGAAAACAAGGCGTGGCTGACTTCCTCTATTGCACGAATCCGGTCGCTCACCGCATCGGATTTTGAACGGCAAAATTGATATTGCCTGTTCAACATATTGTATTTATTTTCTAAAGTCGATTCATTGACATGGACTAGCGACCTGAATTTTCCCAGTGCGTCTTCAAACTCATTCCGGGTGTCTTGGAGGCTGGTGCAGGCTTGCTCCACCTGATAAACAACGATGTCGCGCTTGTGTTCGCCGATGGATTCCTTGGCGCTGTAATAAAAATTCCTGAACAGTTTATAAAAAATCCTCCGGATAAAACTGGAGGTCGTCCTACTTAAACTTCTTGATGCCATTTTTACTGAACCAGGATACGAATTCTTCTGCGTTAACTACTTTTATGTTAAAAGAAACATGTTGGGTATATTCATAGAACGATTTATCGACCACTGATCGTTCTACAAGTTTCAGCACACCTTCATTTTCGCCAATAGTAGCAGATTTGACCAAGATTAGTGCATCGGCGCCTATCGTTTGCGCCAACCATGCCGACAAGCTGTCCGAGCTAATATCCCAGGAAGAAGGGATACCGGCCTCGTCGAGTTCGCCGATATCGGGCGCCCAGATAACGACGTCTTGGTGTTCGCTCAGTCCGCGTAAGGCCGCAATTGAGTTGGCATTAGCATAATGAGGTTTTAGCGCCTTAAACATTAAGCCCATCTGTTGCATGGCAAGGATAGCCATTTGGTGTGCAGTCCTGTCGTCGAATTGCCATTGTTGCTGCGAACTCCTGACTTGGTCCGCAAACAGTCCGCCGCCAGGAACAATTATAGTGGGCCTGTCTTGGCGGATTTGGTCGATTTTATCCAGGCAAGCCTTAAGTTTGCCGGAAACAGCCAGGCTACCGCCAAGTTTAATGACAATCATTAATGGACAATTTTTTCAGTAGCTTCAACAGTGCTTCCGCCTTATCAAAAGATTCCTGGTATTCCTCTTCAAGGTCGGAATCATTAACGATGCCGCCACCAGCCCAAAACCGTATCGTAGCATTGGAATGCACCAAAGTCCGTATGGCTATATTTGTGTCCATATTGCCGTCAAATCCCATATAACCGATAGAACCGCAATAAACCCCGCGTCGGTTTGGTTCGAGTTCCTCAATGATTTCCATGGCGCGGATTTTTGGTGCGCCGGTAATTGAGCCGCCCGGGAAACAGCTTTTCAATAAATCCAGCGCATGTTGGCCCTTAACTAAAATACCTGTTACCGTGCTTACTAAATGATGCACAGTGGCGTAAGTTTCAATCGCGAATAATGAGGGAACCTTAACTGAACTCCTGTTACAGGTCTTGCTTAAATCGTTACGGAGCAAGTCGACAATCATCAGGTTTTCCGCCCTGTCCTTAGGGCTGTTTCGGAGCTGGTCTATCTGATGCCAGTCCGATGCGGGGTAAGCCCTTCTCGGTCTCGTGCCTTTTATAGGCTTGGTTTCAACTTGGCCATCAGTTAATTTCAGGAAGCGTTCTGGCGATGAACTTAACACTTGGGCATCAGGAAAATTCAGGTAAGCGCTAAAGGGGGCTGAGTTCATCTGCCTCAACAACTGATACGCAGCCCAGGGATCCCCATCACAATCGGCAACAAAACGTTGGGACAGGTTAACCTGATAACAATCGCCTTCTTTGAGGTAATGCTTGATCCGTTGAAAAGCGCGGCAATAGGTGGCTTGATCCATATTGGACGAGATTTCGCCAGTGACTTTAAAACTCCTTTGGTTTGTTGTTGTCGGAATATTGCTGAACAATTCAATCAACGTTTGCCAATGAGGGTCGTCGTCTTTGCCGTATCCCAGTAAAAAACTTTGGCATTGCTGATGGTCGACCACGACCGCCCAATTGTAAATGCCGACAGCCATTTCAGGGATATGTTCTGCGTCCTCGGCAATGGCAGGCAACTTTTCCAAACGCCGCGCCAAATCATAAGAAAAATAACCGATAGCCCCGCCGTTAAACGGCAAGCCCTTAAAGCCATTGCAAGCCCTGTCTAGCAACTCTTGCTTGACCAAATCGAATGGGTCAAGCGTGGAATTAGAAACGGAACCATTACGGATAATCTGCGTGACCTCGCCCCGAGTGACTAAAATAGCCACAGGTTCTGCTGCAATAATGTCGAACCTGCCTTGGTCGCTGTGAGGATAACCGCTATCGAGAAAAACCGACCAGGGTTGGTTTGCAATACTTGAAAATAAGCTGGCGCTATCAGGGAAATAGGGTAATGGCGAAATTATTTGTTTGGCGGGCACAAGTGGTAAGGTGGTTTGTACAGTTAAGTAAATGGCTGGTTTGGGTGAAGCAATAATGCCATAAGAGATGGCCTACTTGCTAAAACTATCAAGCATTTTACTTAGTAATAAGTTACTAGCCTAGTAATAACAGCAAAAGCATTTATATTCCAGAGGTTTATCGATATTTCTGGCCTGTATGGTTTTGGCAGGTAAAAGCTTATTTGTATGATGGCATGTCCTAGCTTATGGGGATTTTATCAAAAAAAGTTAGTACTGTGGCTTTCGGGCAATTTTAACAAAAGTTTGAGGCACGAAACTGAGAGGGTCATAATTGCGTCCTGTTTCGATAGGGTAGATGTTATGGTTCTTGGATTATTATGGGTCGGTTAGGCTATGATGAGCCCAAAACGAAAAGTCGTAACTTGCATTCTGCTTTGCTTTACGGATACCAAGTTGTTTTTCGACAGTACTTATCAGCCCGTTTCCAGGAGAAAAAAAAATACAAGGCAGGTTGTCTTAAGCAGTAGATTAAAATAGTCGCCAGAATGTCTACTACCGTTCCTTGGGATTTTTTTAAGCAATTAACATTCCACTTTACGGATTTTTGCATCATACTGTGGAGAAAAGCAGGAATATAACCCAGCAAAATCCGCCAATTTGCGGGCCTTTAATAAGGTTGTGTCCTTTTGCCTTTTGGTTATGATGAAGTTTTCATGTCAAGTTATACTTATTAAAAAACAATTTTTGTGTCATTATTTATGGGATATCGGGCTGGCGCCTGATCCCCATGTTAAATGGACAACACTCATTTGCTTAGGATTTAATTTATGATGCCAACATCATCCGATTTGAAAAAGATGTCAATCGTGGCCCTGGTTTGCTTACTTGCCGCATGCGGGGGCTCCGAGGAAAGAAAAGCCAAGTACATGGAAGAGGGGAAGCAATTGCTTGCAGCGGGCGATTACCAAAAAGCACAATTGTCATTCAAGAATGTTTTGCAAATCGACCCGAAACATATGGAAGCCCGATATCAACTGGCTGAAACCGCAAGTAAATTAGGGGAATTGCAGAATGCGGTGAACCAATATTTGGCTGTCATCGGCCAAGACCCCAAACACGTAATGTCCAGGCTAAGGATGGGGCAGATCTATTTGTTGGTAAAGAAAATCGATGATGCGGAAACCATGGCCAAGGAAGTCCGCGCCCTCGACCCAGAAAATATTGAGGGCATGGTCCTTATGGCCAGTATATTGGCTTATAAAGGCGATACTGACGGGTCTATAAAACAAGTCGAAACGGCTTTAAAAAAACAACCGGACGATATCCCGGCCAATTTATTGTGGGCTTCCTTGAATGTAAAAATGGACAAGGTTGACCAAGCAATCGAGATTTTACAAAAATCCAGCGAAAAAAACCCGACTAAAACAGCCCCACTCGTGATGCTGGCCAAATTGTACATGGACTCAAATGACCTGGAAAATGCGCAGAAAGCGTTTGAGACCATCATTAAAATCGAACCAAAAGAATTGGAGCACCGGAAGCGCCTGGCCATATTTTTGACGGCTGAAAAGCAATTGGACAAAGCCGAAACAGTTCTCCGCGACACCGTTAAGGAACTTCCTGACGATACGAATGCAAAGTCTACCTTAATAGGTTTTTTAGCCAGTGAGCGCTCCCCAGAGATTGCGATGGCTGAATTGCTCCCGATGATTGAACAAAATCCGGAAAAATATGAATTAAGGTTTATGCTGGCAGATTTGCAGATTTCCCAAAAGCACCCAGAGAAGGCTGAAGAAACGCTAAAAGGGATCATTGACCTTGATAAGCAAGGAAACCAATCGATCAAGGCCCGTAACATGCTCGCTAGGCTTTTTGTCGCCAATCGACGTACAGATGAGGCCAAGGTACTTATTAAGCAAATTCTTGAAGAAAACCCGCGCGATGCCGATGCGCTTTCCCTTCGCGGCGAATTTGCCCTGTCCGAACATAAAATACCAGAGGCGATTGGCGATTTTCGCGCTGTTTTGGTCGATCAGCCCCAAAATATTAAGCTCCTAAAACTACTGAGTACCGCGCATTTAATGAATAATGAACCCATGCTGGCGCGTGAAAACATGGAGAAAGTTATTCAGATTGCACCCAACGATGAAGCAGCAAGGATTGACCTTGCCAATTTCTGGCAACAGTCTGGTAACACTGAAAAGGCAATGGAACAGACCAATGTCGTTTTAAAAACAAACCCAAAAAGCAAGCTAGGGTTGGAGACGGCTTTTAAACTCTACATGGCGCAAAAGCAATGGGATAAAGCGCAAGAAACTGCAAATGCCCTACAAGAAGCTTTCGATAAGGAGGGAGTCGGTTATTTTTTATCCGGGTTAGGGTTTCAGGCTCAAGGGGAAATCGACAAAAGCGTAACGGCATTTGAGAAAGCCCTGGAAAAACAACCGGATGCAGTTGAGCCAATGACACAACTGGTAAAAAGTTACCTTGTGCTGAAGCAGTCCGATAAGGCTTTGACTAAGCTGAATGATGCGATAAAACAGCAGCCCAACAACTTTGTCGCTTACAATTTGTTGGGTAGTGTGTATTTAAACGACAAAAAGTTCGGCGAGGCAATGGGCGCATTTAAAAAAGCCACCTCCCTCAAACCTGAGTGGCCCATCCCTTATCGCCAGATGGCGATGGCGAATATGGCCCAATCCAATAAGGCTGAAGCAATAAAAAATTATCAGGAAGGCATCCAACAAACCAAGGGTGCGATGGAGTTAGTGAATGACTTGGTCGGAATTTACCACAACGGGGGAGAACACGACAAGGCCATCTCCGTCTATGAAGATGTCTACAAACAACATCCAGACTCCATAGAAGTGCTTAATAACCTTGTCAGTTATATGACTGATTATGGCGACAATGCCGGAATTGAACGCGCTGCCAAGCTAGTGGAGCCACTTACCAAAAGCAACAACCCGAACATATTGGATACAGTGGGATGGCTTGCTTATAAACAGGGTGACTATGGCAAGGCCAAAGAGTTTTTATCGAAAGCTATTGGCCTTGATTCCGAATCTGCAATCAGCAATTATCATTTGGGGATGACTTATTATAAACAACAAGACAACGCAAAAGCGCGTGAGCATCTTCAAAAAGCCATCGACAAAAAAACCAATTTTATTGGCGTTGATGAGGCAAAAGAAACCTTAAAATTGCTTTAGTTTAACTTCCCTATTTTTGCCTTGGGCCACAAAATGCCGCTGCCCTAAAAACGACGTTTTAATAAACCCTACGGGATAAGTAGGGCTTATAACCCCTATGGTGTGGCGGGGTTGTTAACTTTCTAAGTATTTGATCTTGTTGTCAGTGGCCTTATTGAGCACGGAACCCAACACTTTAACATCTTTCAATAATGCAGCCGCGTGTTTAAGTTCATCGGTTTTGGTATGCCCTTCATCAACAACCAGGAGTACGCAATCCACATAAGGAGAAAAGCCGAGCGTGTCGGCCTGCGAGAGCAATGGCGGCAGGTCAAAAATGACGATCCGTGAGGCAAAACGGTTTTTCATTTCATTTACCAAGCGAACCATTTTTGGCGAGCGCAGTATTTCTGTCGAATTAAGTATGTTTTGGCTGCCGGCAGGCAGGAGTACAAGGCGATCTATGCTTGGATTGACGAGGATTTCATTAAGTGGCGTGTCGTTTAGCAAATAATCGCTGAGCCCAGCTTTTGCGTTGATGCCAAATAACCGGCAGATACTAGGATTTTGGAAGTTTGCATCAACCAACAACACACTACGGTCCAATTCCATCGCTATGCTGATGGCGAGATTGGCTGCCGTGAGGCTATTACCTGCGTCTTTGTTGGGGCTGGTGATGGCCAATGTTTTCCAGTTCATCGCGTCCATTGATTGTAAGCAACGGGTACGCAACATTTTAAATGATTCAAGCCATTTGCCTGGCTTGTATCCGGTGACTATCCTATTTTCCCGTAAATGTTTTACGTCGATAGGGACTATACGGGTCTGCGTATAGGTAATCTTTTCGCTATCCGCTGGCAATGCCGACTTAGAATGATTTGTTGGCTGTTTGGTGGTTTCCATCGTGTTTCCGTTAGTTCGGCTTTGTTTGTTTATTTGGGAATCAGGCATCGCTAATGACGCGCAACAGTTTGTACCAAAAGACATCAAGTGGCATAACAAAAAAATGGAAGCAAATAACAGCGACAACTATGGCGAGTAAAGTTGTGAGAAGGACGATAAGGCGCTGCTTTGTGTAGGTGTCCCTTTCTTCCTCATCTTCAAGATAAGGGATACTCAATAAAGGCGGCATCCCCAAAATGGCAGCAATGTTATTTTCACTATTGATGGTGGAACCCAGCATTTCCGATAAAAAAACACTGCCAACCCCACTGCCGATGGCACAAATAAATCCAAGGAAGAGGATAGCAATACGGTTGGGTTTGATTGGTTTTAGCGGTTCTTGGGGCGGGTCAATTAACGTAAAGCGTTCGCCCTTGCGCTCAACTTCGAGTTGCTGGGAAATAAGCGCTTCCATTTCGCGCGTGCTTACCTCTCGATAACGGAGGTTTGTATTGTCGAGTTCCTGGATGAGGTCGGTATATTCCTTTTCGACCAATGGCGCTTGTCGCAAGCTCTTACGCAGCTCACTCATTTTATTTTGGAGCTGGCTTCGCGTATAGTCCAAGGATTTTAGCTCAGTCACTATCCCTTCCAGTTGCGCTTTTAAGGTGATATAAGCGGGGTTGTCGGGTGTAATTGTTGGGTTGTTGGCCGCTACATTATGGCTTGCGTCCTGCATTGAGTTTTCCAAGAGGGCTATCTGTTTTTTTAATTTCATGACATCCGGGTGCTTGTCCCAATACAGTTCCAACAATGATGCCAGTTCGGCTTTTTTGTTGGTAAGCTCGGCATTGAGATCGTTTAGGTCGGTGTTGCCGCCCGTCAGTTTTTTTAGGGATTCGATCTCGCGTTTGGCCTTTATAACGTCAGGATGACCGGCAGAATAAGTGGCTACCAAGGAAGGGTATTCCGCTTCCAGCACTTTAAGGCGGTCTTTCGCGTCAAAAACCCGATTGCCCACGGCATTGGTTGCCAGGGCATTCGGGTCGATCTGGGCCAACTGGCCTTCAAGGTAGGATTGCCTTTCACGCAAGGAACGTTGCTGGCTATCTAGCGACAATAATTGGTTGCTTAAGGACGTCAATTCTTGTTGGTTTAGCTGGCTGATTTGTGGTAATTGGTTTAGGTTTTTTTCTTTAAAGGTGGCCAACTGGGTCTGTATCTGTTGGATTTTTTCCTTTAAGCGCCGGGATTCTTCGCTTAAAAATAATGCAGCATTTTCTGCGGACTCGGTGCGCGATTTGATATTTTCCTGGAGGAATAAGGAAGTCAGCTCGTTTGCCACTTTTTGTGAAAGGTCGGGGTGCTTATTGTCGAAGGTTAGCGTAAATGCAATTGTTGCCTTTGTTGGGGCGCCTCTTCTGGGATCGATCACATCGGCGCTCACTGGTTCGACGGTAATGCTCTCGCGCATTTTTTCCAGTATGGTTTCTTCCGGTTTAGATTTGCGTTCTTTAGCATACAGGTCGAACTTCTCTATGATACCCATGAGGTTAGAGCGAGTCATGATACGCTGGCTGATAATCTGGATACGTTGGTCAGCAAAGGTCGTGACGGTCGAACGCACCAATTCCGAAGGGATTTCCTGCTCCTCGATCAGGATCGTCGCGGTTGAACGGTACACTGGCGGCAAAAGGACGGCCAACAAGACGCTCAAAATGGAAATGACGAGGAAAGGGATAATTAAAAATTTGCTGCGTCGCTTGATTATTTTTAAATAATCTTTTACGTCGGGCTCTTGATTTTCCACGCTATTTCACCAGATTGTTTATTTGGGGCCTATAAGAAAATTGAAGCTGGACGATATTGCCCTCGGCTGCCTGGCGCCCTTCGAATTCTTGTTGGCGGTAAGTGTACGACAGTCCTAAGCCTATTTCCGGGGTCCAATCCCATGATATGTTAGGGCTGAAACTATAGTTAGTCCGGTTAAAGCGGCTATTTTGTGAATTCTGTCCTGCCGCGGATTCTGAAGTCGAATATCTGGCAACAATCCCCGAACTCCAACGATCGCTAATCTTGTAATCCGAGTTGATTGAGAGCATGGTATTGGTTTGCAGTCCCTGGGAAGTCGGCGATTGGTTTTGCGAAGCAATGAAGGACACCGATCCCCTCTCGAAAGATTTTTGTACTGATATGCTGAAGATCTCGCCTACACCGGTATTTGTGGTGCTGACCTGAGATGCCGGCACAAACCGGAAAGGAAAACAAGGGCTATTAACATTTGTAGGTATAAGCAAACAATGTGCAGGAATTTGGTCAACCGCCTCGGTGTCGGCGTAATTTAAGCCAGCCGATATAGAACCAGTCAATTGGTCATCGAAACTGTGTTGCCACCCTACTTGGGCAATATGGTTATACGTGGTTGTCTCTTGTCGGGTTGCAGACGTCTGGTAAAGTGAACTCGACAAGGTAAAGTTAAGCAGGTCGCGTTCCGAATAGATATGTCTAAGGGATAACGATGCCTGATGGTAGTCGTAATCGGTACGGAAAATATTATTGGATGTCTGTGACTGATCGTACGTTGTTTTGTTATACGAATATTGGAAACTCATTGTGTTGAGTTCATCCAAATCGTAAGACGCTGAAGTGCCAAGGTTGATCATTTCGGTCGACGCTTGCGTAAAACGCACGTCGCCTAAAATGGTGTTTTCAGTGTTTAATGAAGACCGTATATTATAACCGCCGGCCAACCCTAAGTGTACTCGTTCGCTGGTATCGATTTGATAGTCGGCGCCAAGCAGGTGCTCGTCAAAATCCAGTGCCGACTGGTTGGTGTAAGCCAAGTGGTTCAAGGTGTAATTGCTGTTGAACTTTTCTTTTTCATTGCGGAAGCCGAAATTAAACCCTGGCGAAATTGCCGTGATCCAGTTGTCCTGGGGCGGGTTAGGAAGCATATTAATATTGGTATTGTAGCGTTCCGAGGCGCTAAACAACGGATCCAAAAAGTATTCGTAGGCTTGACAGCTTAACGGGGCGCAGAGCGCAAACACTGCAATAAAACTCTTGTTCATCTTGATTTAGTTAATCCAAAAAATCCTAAATCAAGGGACAATAACAGTATCGCCAGCCTCTAAAAGGATATTCTGTTCGAGATGCTTGCCGTCCAGCACTTCATCATAGTTAAAAGGGAAGGATTTTATGTCATTGCCGACACGCCGGAGGACGTGAATCGTACCGCCGTCTCCGAATAGGTTGTCAAAAATCGAACTCGTGTTTGCAAAAACCGTCAATCCCCCCGCCAAACTTATCGCTTGCATCACATCGATCCGCCTATTGGCGAGATATTGCCCAGGTTTGCTGACTTTGCCGATCACAAAAATGGTATTGCCGTTATTCTGGAGCAACTTAACAATGACCACCGGGTCGGCTATATAATCCGCCAGCTTGCTGGAAATTGCCGCCTCTAGCGCCGATATCGGTTTACCGGCCGCCATAATGGTGCCTACAAGCGGAAAGGTAATGTTCCCGTCTGGGGCAACCAGTATCTGTTCTTTTTGCATGGCCTCTTCTTTCCAGACCGATATTTCCAGCATATCGCCAGGGGCAAGCAGGTAACTATTGGTGTCGAGTTTAGGTTCAGCAGCGGGCACAGTTGGCTTTGGGTCTGCAAAAGCGGTAGTAGCCAATGCCAGGGTACAAATGATGAATATAATTAGATGTTTCAAAATGTTTACCGTTTGGTTGTTAGAAGTCGTACATGCCCGAGTTCTTGGGCGGTTCACAGGTTACAATGCAATTCTTCTTAAGAAATATAACATAAATAAGACAATTAAACAGGCTGATTAAATTGTAGTTAATTTAAGGGGCGTTTAATAAAAAGTGACTATATGGCCCCTTGCGGTTCATGAAAACAATCAGGGGTATTTTAGGCAATGCCATTTGACTAAGTATAGAATGTATTTCGCTACTGTGAAACAAATGCCGCCGTCAAGATTTAATATTTTGTGAGAATGCTGAGTGCCTTTGTCAGAAGGTATCACCAACCTCTTGTTTTATGCTACTTTAAGGTGAGGTATCGTTGCCGGTTTTATTTTTTAATTCCATGGCCATTGCTAGATTTGAATGTAACTAATTATTGTTAATGATAAAATAATTAATAAGTTAAATCAGGTATGCACTTCAAGTCATTTTAATTAATCCGTACAAGAACATGAATTTTCTTTCCCAAGATAACTTGCTCATTCAATTTAAAAAGCCAAGTTACGTCGTTGCTTTCTGGATATTGGCATTTTTATTGCTGATTTTTGCATTTAAAACCAGTCTTGGTCAAATGTTGGCTACTTGGATAAAAGTGGAAGAGTACAGCCACGGCTTTTTTATACCTTTAATAACCGCCTATTTTTTATGGATCCGCCGTTGGGAATTAAAATTTGTTGGACAATTTAAAGACTCGTTGCCTGGGCTTATCATTGTAATAGTCGGATTGATCCTGTTTGTTTTAGGCGGACTTGCAACGTTAAAAGTCATTGAACAATATGCTTTCATTATTACGCTAACCGGCATGTTTACAATGGCATTTGGATTATCTGGACTCCGTGTGGGCGCCATCCCGCTATTGTTTTTGGTTTTCATGGTGCCATTCCCTCAGTTTATAATAAACAACCTGTCGTCAAAGCTTCAGTTGCTTTCATCATGGTTAGGTGTTGAGTTTATCCGTTCCTGCGACATCATGGTTTATCTTGAAGGCAATGTCATAGACTTGGGCGGTTATAAGCTACAAGTGGTTGATGCTTGCAGCGGGCTTCGTTATTTATTCCCTCTGGCCAGCCTCTCTTTTTTATGCGCTTATTTGTTTCGAGGGCCGTTTTGGCAAAAGACACTGATTTTCCTGTCTTCCGCGCCATTGACCATTTTCATGAACAGCTTCCGGATCGGCGTCATAGGCATCCTGGTTAATAACTGGGGCACAGAAATGGCGGAAGGGTTTTTGCATTATTTCGAAGGTTGGATTATTTTTCTGATTTGTATGGCTCTGCTGTTTATTGAAATGTGGTTGTTTTCAAGGCTTAATGGCCAAAAAGCGGCATTCAATGAGTTGGTAGTAATTCCAAGTGAATGGTCTGGCGCCCCAAAACAAGCAGCACCTGAAATTGTATTCAACAAAGCGGTATTCCTGTTGATGTTTTTGTTATGCGGAACGGCCGTGGCTTCCCATTATGTTGAGGGGAGGAAAGACATTATCCCAGTGCGTAAAGCCTTCCTTCATTTCCCATTGCAATTGGGCGAATGGAAAGGGCGGAATGACTATATCGACCAACATTACCTAAATGAACTTAAATTGACCGATTACGTCATTGTCAATTTTGTCCGTCCTGAATCAAGCGCTGTGGTCAATTTTTACAGCGCTTATTATCAGTCCCAACGCGAAGGGACGTCAGTCCACTCGCCTAAAAGCTGTATCCCAGGCGATGGTTGGCAAATTACCCAATTCGGACAAAGGGACTTACAAGACATTAAGTTTGACGGCAATACGCTTAGGATTAACCGCGCCGTTATTGAAAAAGGCGAGAGCAAACAGTTGGTTTACTACTGGTTTCAACAACGGGGGCGGACAATCACCAATGAATACTTGGTGAAATGGTATTTGTTTTATGATGCCATTGCCACAAACCGCACTGACGGAGCGCTGATAAGGCTGGTTACCAGTATAGGGACGGCTGAGGATATTGAAGCCGCAGACCAAAGGTTGGTCGCTTTTTTAAAGGACATGGCACCTGTGATCCCGGCATACATTCCCGGCAAATCAGTTGACGGACAAATCCACTAAAGTTAAGGAGAAATTGTGAGCGAAAAAACGGCATTAATAACCGGCATAACAGGTCAAGATGGTTCGTACCTGGCCGAGTTTTTATTGGAGAAAGGTTATGTGGTGCATGGGATCAAAAGGAGGTCATCGCTTTTTAATACCCAACGGGTCGATCATATCTATCAGGATCCACATATCAAAGACCCAAAGTTTTATTTACATTACGGTGACTTAACTGACAGCTCCAACTTAACACGCATACTAAGCGAAACTAAACCCGATGAAGTTTATAACCTGGGCGCTATGAGCCACGTTGCCGTGTCGTTTGAATCGCCCGAATATACTGCGGATGTCGATGCCATTGGCACCCTGCGTTTACTTGAGGCCATGCGCTTCCTGGGAATGGAAAAAACGTCCCGCTTTTATCAGGCTTCGACTTCCGAATTATACGGGCTCGTCCAGGAAATACCGCAAAAAGAAACGACGCCGTTTTATCCGCGTTCACCTTACGCCGTTGCAAAACTCTATGCTTACTGGATAACCGTCAATTATCGCGAAGCTTACGGCATGTACGCCTGTAACGGCATACTTTTTAACCATGAATCCCCACGCCGGGGCGAAACTTTCGTTACCCGTAAAATCACGCGTGGGCTTAGCAATATCGCCATGGGTTTGGAGGAATGCTTGTTCATGGGCAACATGGATTCCCTCAGGGACTGGGGCCATGCGAAGGACTATGTGCGTATGCAATGGATGATGTTGCAACAAGACCAGCCTGAAGATTTTGTCATCGCTACCGGTGTACAGTATTCCGTGCGCCAATTTATTGAAATGACGGCAAAGGAACTTGGCATAAAAATACGCTGGGAAGGCGCTGGGGTTGAAGAAAAGGGCTATGTTGCGGCTATTGAGGGTGATAACGCGCCGGGATTGAAAATCGGGCAAAAAATGGTAGCCATTGATCCCCGTTATTTCAGGCCTGCCGAAGTCGAGACCCTGCTGGGCGACCCGACCAAAGCCAAAGAGAGGTTAGGGTGGGTGCCTCAGATTACTTTGGAAGAAATGATTAAAGAAATGGTCGTCTACGATCTAGAAGAAGCCAAAAAGCATGCGTTGTTAAAAGACCAAGGTTATAACGTCGCAGTTAGTAGGGAATAATTGGATGCTGGAAAATCATAAAAAAATATATGTGGCTGGACACCGCGGCATGGTGGGTTCCGCCATCCTTAACCAGCTAAATGGGGCAGGCTATCAAAACCTCGTCGTCCGCACCCATGCGGAACTGGATTTAACCGGCCAGGCGTCTGTATGCGCCTTTATGCAGCAGGAAAAACCGGATTATGTTGTCCTGGCCGCCGCCAAGGTAGGCGGTATTCATGCAAACAATATCTATCCGGCTGAATTTATTTACCAGAACCTGATGATGGAGGCCAATATCGTGCATCAGGCTTGGGCGGCGGGTTGTACGCAACTCTTATTTTTGGGGAGTTCCTGTATTTACCCTAAGCTAGCAGCCCAGCCCATGCAAGAAAACGCGTTATTGACGGGCGTATTGGAACCGACCAACGAGCCTTATGCCATCGCTAAAATTGCGGGCATTAAACTTTGCGAATCTTACAACCGGCAATACGGCACCGATTACCGTTCGGTGATGCCCACTAATTTATACGGGCAAAATGACAATTTTCATCTCGAAAACAGCCATGTTATACCGGCAATGATCAGAAAATTCCATGATGCCAAGATTGCTGGGGCGACTACAGTAACGCTCTGGGGAACAGGTACGGCAAGGCGCGAATTTTTGCATGTGGACGATATGGCCTACGCCTGTCTTCATGTCATGGGCTTAAGCCGGGAAAGCTATCTCACTTGCACAGAACCGATGCTTTCCCATCTTAACGTAGGGACGGGTGAAGACGTAACCATCAAGGAGCTCGCTGCAATAATCCAAGAAGTTGTCGGGTTCGAAGGCCAAACTATTTGGGACACCACAAAACCCGATGGCACGCCAAGAAAACTAATGGACGTCGACAGGCTTAAATCACTAGGCTGGCAACCAAAGATAGGATTGAAAGAAGGATTGGCCAACACTTATGAATGGTTTGTTGAGAATCGGGAGGCATTCAAGTCGCAATAAGGTTCAAGCATGAGCTTATTGGATTGTCTCGTAGTCGCTGGATATACTGGGGTTATGTTTGCTATTTATGCTTGGCCTTTTTTTTACGGAATTTAACTATGATAAAGTCCCGTAAAAATAACCCTAAAAATATAGGGTTGGTAGTGAAATAACGCTTAATCAGCCGCCGGTCTTGAAGCATCCTGAACAGCCACTCAAGCCCCCATTTCTGCATCCATAAAGGGGCACGCTGGACATGGCCGGAATGGAAATCAAAAGCGGCGCCGACACCGATTTGTACAGGTACTTGGATGTTGACCAAATGTGCAGCTATCCACTTTTCCTGCTTAGGCGCACCCAAGCCGACCCACAGGAAATCTGGTTGGCTTTGGTTAATTAAGGCAACCAGCTGGTGGTCCTCTTCGGTAGATAATGGCCGAAAAGGGGGCGAATGCCACCCAGTGATCTCTACCCCAGGGTAACGCGAACGCATGGCATTCACTAAATCGACCAATACAACTTCTTTGCCACCAAGGAAAAAATGCCTCCATCCGAGCGCCCGACCCTTATCCAAACAACGCAACATCAGTTCAGGGCCGCAGACACGTTCCTTGATTTTCGCGCCATGTACTGCCCTGGCGTACCAAACTAAGGGCAAACCATCCATCGTCATTAATGAATGGGCATTGATGTCCCTTAATTCTTTATCAGTTAAACTGGTCACAACGGTATGGACATTGGCTATGCATACTTGATGCGGCTCTCGTAAACCTGTCCATTGACCGAATAAAGTAAGGCAATACTGGTAGTCAATTACAGGGAATTCTATGCCTAATATATCAACTTTGTTTGGGTGTACCTCAATTGTTTGGGGCACTTTTGGCATTTGCGCTAAATTTTTAATAGAAGCAACCTTCTGGTTAGTTGTGTTGGGGCATATTTCGCATTAATTTTTTCATGGCGACGCCTGAAAATAAAGGCCTACATTCAAAGTAACAGAAAAAAACAAATTTAAAGTCTGTATTGTAAATATAACTATAACTAGCCAGCAAAGGGCTGTTAAAAATCTTAAAATGCCACGTTTAGTTGATGTTGGCCTATAATCATAGCACTGCTTTTCGATTATTTCCTGGCTTCCTTGACTATAGTTATTAATCGACCACTTGATAATCAAGCTTCGTAAAAGGGCATTGATGCCCCTCGAATTATGAAGGCCAATAAACCAGGGGATTGTATTCATTACCTTACCTTAAGGCCATTTTCTGTTTGCGCTATCAATAGGTTCCATCCAGGAAAAAATTCTTGGGTAAACCGTAATAATACGGCTGTCGGATTCCAGAACCATTGCGCTTGAAATAAAGTGCCCAAAATGGATGTCTATTAGAACAATATATCAAGTCTATATCATCTTGAAAAATTGTATATTTTCAGCATTTAACATCCGGCTTAATTCAGGGCTAATTATTTTGCAGCTAAAATTCGGTTATGCGTTTATTTAGTAAAGAAGGGATCTTATGAAATACCTAAGCTTGATAATGATTACGGCAACTATATGTTTTGCAATTGAGGTATCAGCGAAAGATTATTACGTTAACCCTAAGGGCAACGATTCCTGGTCAGGGACTTTGAAGGAATCCAATGCAAAACTAACCGATGGCCCATTCAAAACGCTTGAGCGCGCAAAAGCGGCCATAAGGGCTTTAAAAAAAGCAAACGCTTTCAAGGACAAGGTTACGGTCAACATAGCTAGTGGCCATTATTACCTCAACCAGCCGCTGAATTTTACGTTAATAGATTCCGGCTTGCCGGATAAGGAAATACTGTGGCAAGGGGAGCCCGGAGCTAAAGTTATCATAAGTGGAGGTATGCCGATATCCTGTAAAAAGCGTGATGCCTCGTTTTGGGAATGCCCATTATCAAAGCTTCCTTCTAACACTGCCTATATTGATTCATTGCGTATCAAAGGCGATATGCCAAAATTCGATTTATTTGCTGATGACCAAAAACTGGAATTGGCCCGCTGGCCCGACAAGGATTGGGCGCACATAAAATTGCCCTTGGATAAAAGAAGCCAATTTTCAGTGATGGAGGTGTTACCGGACTTGACTGGCGACGTAAAAGCTGCCCAAGCACACATATTCCCTGGTAATGATTGGTTCGACCAAATTATGGGTATTGAGTCAGTCAATAACTCGACGAATACAATCAAGCTCTCGGAAGCTACAAGATATGACTTGGCCAGTGGCAGGCGATTTTACATACGGAATCTGCCGTCATTGCTAAATTCTCCTGGCGAATGGCTATATGAAGCCAAAACAAAAAAAATCGTCTTTATCCCTCCGTTAGGTATAGAACCCGCATCGTGTGTATTGGCATCGTTGCCAAATGTTTTGGTTGGTGACGGGATAAATTATACAACCTTCAAAAACCTAAGCTTTCAACATAGCGCCGGCACAGCAATACTGTTAAATAAAGCTAACAAGGTCGTTTTGGATCATTTGGATGTCAACAACATAGGTGGCAAAGGTATAGAAATTAATGGGGGTCTAAATGTGCAACTAACCAACAGTGAAATTCATCATACTGGTTCGCACGGTGTTGCCGTTTCAGGCGGGGACAAAACTACCCTTCAAGCGTCTGGGCATCTGATTCATAACAACCATATCCATAATATGGGTACGACATTATTGACTTATTCACCAGGCATTGAAGTCGATGGAGTGGGAGTTACAGTCACACATAATTTGTTGGAACAAGGCCCAGGTACAGGGATTTTAATCAAGGGCAATGAGCAATTGATAGAAAAAAATGAACTACATCATTTTTGTTTACAGGCTTCTGATTGCGGGGCAGTTTACACAAGTCGTGACTGGTCATGGCGGGGTAATGTAATCCGTTACAATTACATCCATGACATCATCGGTTACGGCATGAAAAGCGTGGATTTAACAACAAACCAAGTCGTGTATCAATCGCCTGACGGTGCTCGCGGTGTATACTTGGATGACGCCAATAGTGGCTTTGAAGTCAGTGGCAACATATTTGAAAATGCCGGTGGTATATCGGTACAAATTAACGGCGGACGTGACAACAAAATTCAAAATAACTACTTTAAAACGAATGGAAGCGCAATTTGGATAGATAAACTTTGGCAAGCCTATCCTCATTGGGGGCTATTACAACAACGTTTTAATGCTTCACCCTATCAAACCGCCTTGTGGCGGCGGAGATATCCTGAGCTAGTAATTCCCATGCATAATAAAGCATGGCCAGAAGGCAATAAGATTGAGCGTAATGTTATTGTTTCCACGAAATCGGTCGGTTCAACGTTTCGTTATTTTGTACCTAAGGGCTCAACTACCATAGCGAATAATATAATTTGGTCTACCGCGGGTAACCTTGAAGTCCAGTACAATGTCTTGGAATTGAATTCAATCAGGAAGGCTACTTGGGCGCAATGGGTCGATCAAGGCATTGAAAAAGGAAGTCATCTGGTTGACCCTTGCGTAACAATCAGTAACAAAAAAATGACCACCTGCCCAAGTTCACCGATTAAGGATATTGGCTTTAAACCTTTGCCGACTGATATAGGCTTGGTTCAATAATTGGGAATTTTGTCCTGGAATCTATAGCATAGGTTATGAAGATTCAAAATTTAGCTAGGTAACAATTCAGCATTACCACATAAAACTCCTGGCGCTGTTTTCATTCAATGCTAGGGTGAAATCTTGAAAACTCTTCAAGCATTCGGAATGACATATGATTGAATTGTTTTATAAATAGACAGCCACAATCTGGTGCTTAGGAGAGGGAGTTTTGCAATACTAAAGAACTTCGGATCCCGGCAATCTTTGTCGGGATCCGATAATTATGGCATCCTAAATTCCTTGGTTTTTTAACTATCAATAGCTGGAATAGAAACCCGACCTATTGACATAGCTCAATCAAGCAGGCTACAGCCCTTACCATTTACTGCAAGGCCCTCGGCAGTGCCCGCACATTGATCCTGGGAATCTGCTATGCCGTCCCTATCGGAATCTAGGAGGGTTATGTTCTGCGTGAAAACGATACGGCCTTTACGCGGTGGCACTGTAACCGGCCATGTGGCGGGGGTGGCTTCAGGGAAAATAAAATAATGGGAACATAAATTTGGGTCGCTCGATTGAACAGGGCAATCCATTGATTTATCTTCATCCGTTTTATTGGCAAGCAAATCGGTGCGTGTGGGGCCTAAAAATCCCGGATCATAAGGTGCAATTTCAAAATTGGCTATCCAAAGATGCTTGTTGCTCGGTAGGCCTTGGATATCAAATCGAGCGCCTTGGTTAACTATGGTAAGGCTGCTTGTTGCGGTAGCCTGAAAAACAAAGGAATGACGTTCCCAATCTGTGGGCGCTATAAATTTGTAGACGGTCTTCATCAAGGCCTTAAAATTGTCTGGCCCGGCAAATTCAACTTGGGAAGACAAATTTGCGTTTGTAGCTGTTGTCTTGATATCGAATGTTATCCGGTAATACTTGTCCTTTGTAACCTTAAAACTCGGTGTATTAACCAGGGTAGTTGAGCCGCCAGCAATCACATGCATACAGTTAACGCTGACGGGTAAACATCCTTCCAGGTTCCTGGATGATATGGGTTCAATAGCGTTCCAGGATCCCCAACCTTCCAAGCCAGCAGAAAAATTACCGTTGACAGCAGAATTAGCCCCAGCGGTCCCTTGTGCAAACGAAGGCAATGGCGCAGTCGTGACACTTTGCAGGTCATTGTTTCTTGGCTGTCCGACTGAATTGTCTGCATCCTGCCATTCTGGCAGTGTGTAAGCGTTCGAAAGGCCTATTATATTGCTTTCCCTGGTAATGTGGGGCGAATAGATGGTTGAATATTTGTTATTGTCGTAAGTCGCAAACTTAGAAGCATCGGGAGAATATACTGAAGAAAATGTATTATGGATAGCCACGTTATTGACAGTAGGGAAGAATTGGTTGCCAGTTACGACATTTCCGGACATCCTACCCTTTGTGATATCGTCTTCTTGTTGGCGCAACAATAGGCCTGTGGCTCCGTAGAATATGTTGCCTGAGATAGAAGTTTGCTTACTGTTATGCAAATGCAATGAGCTTACCCCGCCTTTGACCGTGTTGCCGGTCACTGAAATCCCCGAAATCCCATGATCAAGATAGATGCCGTTGCTTATTGTCCACATCGAATCCGGGGTGCCGGTCAAGTCGGCAGAGGTATCGAGTATCAAGTTGTTACGGATTGCTGTCCCCAACGACTTGTCGGCAACATAGACTGCACTGCAATCATTCAGGTTAACGCAGGCGTTCTGGATTGTATTTGAGTCTATTTCATTGTTGCTTTCTCCATAAATGCCAAAGCTCCCGATATCAGAGAGCGTATTATTGGTGATTATCGTTCCGTTACCGCCATAAATTGTATACTCTGTCGTCATGGGTAAAGAAACTCGCTTGCCCGATTTTACAATTACCCCAGCTTCGCTCAATTCATTGTTATCAATTAAGGCGTTTGTGGAATTGTAGGCATTAATGGCCGCAAATCCAATTGTGGCTACCTTGTTTATGCGATTAGCGGATATGGTTGCGTTTGCAGAACTCCTTGCAAATATTGCATGGCCTTTTATGTTGTGTATATAAAGCGATTGGAGAGTGACGTCACTTGAATTCTGGATGGTTATGCCGGTAGAGGCGCCGTCGATTTCCAAATTTTCAACAACCAAATTTGACTTGGAGCCCAAATTAATCCCGTAGCTTAATGTGGCTATTGCAACGCTATTGCCTGGGTGTTCGTTATTCGGCGACCATAAATACAGTGTCTGTGTTTTTTCATCGAAAAACCACTCGCTTGCCGAATCCAACATCCATAACGCATCGTAAAAATAAAATCCCCAGCCTGCAAGCGGCATGGCATAGATCGTACTTGGCGTTATTGACAGGCTCCCTGTACCCACGCTGCTAACCGAAAAGTCATCAATACGCCAGTTAACTGTACGTAACCTTAGTTTTGTGCCCGGGCCAATACTGCCCCCAGAAGGAACCTTAAGGTCAGGTGTAAAGATTTGCGAATTGACTTTGGTATTGTATGAACTCAAGACAACGGGAGACACAGCCGTGGTTTTGAAATAAACGGAATCAGGGTTGTTGGAATCATGGCCGGCATTGGGGTGATGAGCGACAGTTATCGGATCCCCATTAAAAATGACCATGCTGGGTGAGGCCAGAACGCCTTTTTCCTGCACACTCACGTACCTAATATAGATTTGCTTGGTTTTTGGCACTTCGATATCAAGCCTTGCGTTTGTAAGGGTCTGTGTGGCAGTGAAATCAACAGTGACGTCCTGCCAGGCATTATTGCCGTCTATCGTATTGGCCAACCCTAATGTGCGCCATGAGTTGCCATGTTCGCGTACGATTAACTTAGCCGAGATACCGCTTGGGGCGTAAATAGAAACCGTTGCAGTATATTTCTTGCCGCCTATAATGGAAAAAGTGCGGCTGATAGCTAGACTGGTATTTGCAGAAGATCCAGCTATAAAATTCATGCAGCCCGCTACCGATATTGGACAGGTTGTATTAAAGGTCTGGCTGGCATCGGATGGCCATTTTGTCCAATTCGCAACGGATTGGGACAAGCTGCCATTCGCTATTAGATTCTGTGGAAAGGTGGTTTTCCAAATGTTGCCCTTGTATGGTTGCCAGTTATTGCTGGGGACAGATCGCATGCCGCTAATTTTCGGTTTATTGCTGCATTGGGATGGGTAAGATCCAAAGTAGATTTTTGCAGAAGCCGTACCGTTGGCATTCGGTTTCAGGGTCTCGTACCAGACGTGGCCGCAACTGAACAGGACTTGATCGCCCGGCTTGAAAACCGTGGCGTTTACTTTGGCAATGCTTTGCCATGCACCGTTGGGTGCAGTAATCGACGATGTTGTCCCGCTCCAGTTATCATTACCATTTATGGCGTCAACGTAATAAGTTGCTGCCATTGCAGTTGTGCAGTAACTTAAGCTTGCTAAAGTTAGCAATAAAAATCGAAATTTCATTTTTTGGACCTCTTAGTTTTTGTTTCATGGTTACAGCCGGCTTGCCCAAGGATACGATGGCTTTAAAATTATCCTGCGACATCAAGTAATATCTGTTCCTTAACCGAATGCTAATTCCGGTTTACTTTGATTCCGTCTGAGTATAGCCAACGAACTATTGCGTATGTATTACACCAAGTCCCGAAAGTTCGTTTGTGTGCGGAGGCTCACAAAAAAAAGCTAAAATGCCTAAATTAAGCGGGATAAATTGATTGGCAGGTTTAAAATGCGATCAAAATGAC
Source organism: uncultured Methylomagnum sp. (assembly GCA_964435245.1). Lineage (GTDB taxonomy): Bacteria > Pseudomonadota > Gammaproteobacteria > Methylococcales > Methylomonadaceae > Methyloglobulus. The sequence goes on along the minus strand of CAYSYU010000017.1, from coordinate 78,743 downwards.
CACGGCCAATCATGCTATTGGTAACCGACTGAAACACAATCTTGGGTGGATACAGGATGCAGCCATGTTAGTTGTTGATAAAGGCTATACGCGCTGACAGGCTATGGAGTATCTGGTGCTAGCCTTAAGCGCCCTTGAACGATGGATGGCTAAGGATTGGGTGGGGAACAGGCAACTAGCGAAGCCAGTTTTAAATTTGGTCGGCCATGATGATCATCTGCTTACTTTAAGGCAGTTGGCAGTTGCGATGGCGATGACGCCAAAAATTAAAAAGGCCGTGGAGTTTCCTTAGGGCAAGGAATCAAAAAAAATCGGGTTAATTCGGTAGCAAAAGAAATCTTATCCTATAATCGTGCTGTGCCAAATGATGCAAGTAAGCTAAAGTGTATTTGAAGCCTAGACTGACTCCTGGGATTCATTGTAAAACTAAGAAGGATGGAACGCGTTAACAATCCCGCCAGAATTCGAGCGCTGTTACTTATTAGGAGTGCCGTCTTATTCTGTCATTCTGGTGACATCGGCTTTAACGTATAAATCGTTTAGAGATTTGAACAGGAATTTTATAGAAAAATTGCTTAGAATAGGGTTCGATTTTAGTTGGTAAAGGTATAAATATCGCCTATTCGCTGCTCCAAAGCAACAGGAAAATAGTAAGAGACTGTCGTAAATCCATTTCTGGGTTATCCGTCCAGGCGCTTGTTCAAACGGAAGTTCTTGCCAACCCACATTACCCTAAATGACCGGGAACCTGTGCCAGGTGAAGCCCAAGACCACAGTCGTCAAGTTTGTAGCACAACTTGATCATGTAATCTTACCCTTTAAATTTTCATACTAACCAACTATGTCTTCAGAGAGTAACCGAAGAATTGCTAAAAATGCCGGAATGTTATATTTCCGGATGTTACTAACCATGTCTATATCGCTCTATACTTCAAGGGTAGTCCTGGCAACCCTTGGAGTTGAAGATTATGGTATCTATAATGTAGTCGGCGGTTTCGTCGCCGTCTTCGGTTTTTTAAATAATTCAATGGCAACGGCTACCCAACGTTTTTTATCCTATGAAATAGGCCAGAGAGATTACGCTCAATTAGCCAGGGTTTTTAGCATGAGCGTAAACATTCACTTTGTCATCGCCTTAATAATATTTCTGCTCGCTGAAACCATTGGGCTTTGGGTTGTGGACACCCAATTGACGCTGCCTGATGAAAGGATAGCCGCAGCTAAATGGGTGTATCAATTTTCGATTTTGGCTTTTTTGGTGAATGTTGTCAGTGTTCCTTATAATGCCGCTATCATTGCCCATGAACGCATGAATGTTTTTGCGTGGGTAAGCGTCATTGAAGTAAGCTTAAAACTTCTCATCGTATTCATGCTGCAATGGATTGGCTATGACAAGCTAAAGCTTTATGCTGTTTTGATATTTGGGGTTGCCTTAATTATTCGGGTTATTTATGGCGCTTATTGCAAAGTGAATTTTTCGGAAAGCAAGTTCAGGTTTTTTTGGGACAAGCCACTGTTTAAAACACTGTTGAGTTTTGCCGCATGGAACCTTTGGGGCAACGTGGCTGTTGCGATGTACAGCCAAGGGGTAAATATTCTCCTAAATATTTTCTTTGGTCCGGTTATAAACGCGGCCAGGGGCATTGCCTATCAAGTACAGGGAACTGTAAACGGTTTTGTCCAAAACTTTCAAATGGCAATTAACCCTCAAATCGTGAAATCGTTTGCTGCTGATGATCGTAATTACATGCACCAACTTATTTTTCAAAGTGCCAAGTATTCTTTTTTTTTGCTTTTTGTGCTGTCAGTCCCAATTCTGTTGGAGACTGAAACTATCCTAAAACTATGGCTTAATATAGTTCCTGAAAATACCGTAATGTTTACGCAGCTAGTAATTATCAATGCCTTAATCGACAGCATTTCTGGCTCATTAATGACCGCCGCACAGGCATCCGGAAAAATAAAACTCTATCAGGGAGTGGTTGGCGGCTTGTTAATATCTATTCTTCCAATTTCCTATTTATTCCTTAAGCTCGGATTTCCACCAGAAATAACCCTTTATATAAGCATATCTGTATCGGTGATTGCACTATTTTCAAGGCTAATAATTATTAGTCCATTAGTTAATTTATCAATTAAGGGATATTTAAAAAACGTCGTCTTACGGATAGCACTAGTCGTAATATTTACAATAACCTTGCCTTTAGCTATGAAGTATTTTTTGCTAGAAGAACTTCTAAGTCTAATGGCTGTTTATTTTCCCCCTGTAATAGTAGGGGACATCCAGCAACTAATAATTACCAATTTTTCACCTTTAAAATTAGGGGTTTTTCAGCGATTTATAATTACTAGTTCTTCCTCAGTCCTATACGTAATCCTTGTTATATATTTGGCCGGTTTGAGTCGGGATGAAAAAATTTTTATGAAAAAAAAATTAAGCCAATTTTTCACTAAAACCCAGGAAAAAAGTGAGTAAGATTCCTAAAGTAATTACTAGCGTAGTAAAAAACGACCTTTGTATTGGTTGCGGTGTTTGTGTCTACAAATGCCCATCAAATGCTTTGGAAATGCACTGGAATGACTACGGCTTTTTAATACCTAAACTTACCGGTAAATGTGATTCAAATGGGGACTGTTTAAGTGTTTGCCCTTTTGACCCATTTCCGAAAGAAATAGTTAAAACTGAAAATGAACTTGCAGATTTATATTTAAATAGCACCTCACAGTTTCATCAACAAATTGGAAGATACAACGGTATTTATGCAGGGTATGCGAAGGAATTCAGACTAACATCCTCGTCGGGTGGAATTGCTACCTATGTTTTGACTGAACTACTTGAAAGAGGGATTGTTGATCACATTTTTTCCGTAAAAGGGTCTGCTAAGCTTGGCGTTCATTATGAATACACGATCAGTAGCAACAGGGATGAGCTGTTATCGGCTTCAAAAACCAGATACTTCCCGGTTACACTTGACACCGTATTCCCAAAAATCCACACCCTAAAAGGTAAGGTTGCAATAGTTGGGGTGGCTTGTTTTATAAAAGCTATTCGCCTTGCACAGCATACGGAACCCGATTTAAAAGAAAAAATACCTTTTCTGGTGGGCATTATTTGTGGTGGTGTAAAAAGTAGCTTTTTCACGGAGTACCTGGCAAGTAAGGCGGGTGTTGCATTAGTAGATATCCAAAAACCCCAATTTCGCATAAAAAATTTAAGCGGTAAAGCCGCTGACTACTCTTTTGGTTGCTACGATGAAACCAATAACAGTGAAAAAACCGTAAAAATGCGCTCAGTTGGTGATATGTGGGGGACTGGACTTTTTAAGGCGAATGCTTGTGATTTTTGCGATGATGTTGCCACGGAACTTGCAGACATTTCACTTGGCGACGCATGGGTCCCACCTTTTAGCGAAGACGGTTATGGGACTAATGTCATTGTTACTCGCTCACCGATTGCAGACAATTTGATACAAGAGGGCATAAAAACCGGAAAGCTACAAATAGAAGAACTGCCGCTGGAGCGCTTTTTAGCCTCACAACATGGCGGTTTCAACCATCGGCAAATCGGGCTTTCTGTTAGGTTGAAAAAAGCAAAAAAGCAAAACATTACAATACCGCCAAAAAGATTCTTAAGTTCAAAAGTATCTACAATTTATAAGATTACCCAATTGCTTCGTATGAAAACCAGACAGAAAAGTTTGGATGTCTGGAAAAACTCACCCAATGCAAAATCGTTTGACGAAAAAATGAAAATCCATCTGACCTGTTTACGGATGATAACCCTTTTGTATCATTACAGAAGGGCAATCGCCAAACGTCTAAATAACCTGATTAACTGAAAATAATATGAAAATCGGCATACTTACCCAACCTTTACACAATAACTATGGAGGATTACTACAAGCTTATGCGCTGCAGGCCATATTAAAACAAATGGGACATGAGCCTTGGACAGTAGACTTATGGTCGGTGGAGAGTAAAAAAGACCTCAAATATTACTACAGGCTAATTAAGGCAATAGTTAAAAGGTTTATCCTTCGTTATTTCTTGCGCCGACCAGTTACGGTTAACATATGGCCAACACCAGAATTTAAAAAAACAATATCGCAACATACCCGGCGCTTTATAAATGAAAATATCCGCACAACCGAAAAAATCAGTGGGCCATCCAAACTTCCGCTTTTAAATCAATATAATTTTGCTGCTTATATTGTTGGTAGTGACCAAGTATGGCGCCCGAGATATTCCCCAGGCTTATCGCACTTTTTCCTCGATTTCCTGGACGATACAGGCCCTGTTAAACGTATTTCATATGCGGCCTCTTTTGGGGTGCAAGAGTGGGAGTATACGCCGGAACAAACCGAGGCATGCGGCGCACTGGCAAAAATGTTCGATGCGATATCGGTGCGTGAGGACTCAGCTATTAGCCTTTGTAAAGAGCATTTTGGCGTTGATGCAAAACTTGTGTTAGACCCCACGTTATTATTAAACGTTGAAGATTATATAGCCTTGGTTGAGAATGATAATATTCCCAAAAGCAAAGGCGACTTACTTGTCTATGTTATTGATAACTCTACCGAGAAACAAAAAATAATTAAATCTGTTGCAGAGGGGTTAGGCTTAGAACCTTTCTTTGTAAACAAACTGACAAATAGTGATAACAAAGCTATTAATGACTGTATTTATCCGCCTGTTACCCAATGGCTTCGCGGTTTTATGGATACCAATTTTGTAATCACTGATTCATTTCATGGCACAATTTTTTCTATTTTATTTAATAAACCATTTATAAGTGTAGGCAATGAATATCGTGGAATGGCCCGTTTTACCTCGATACTTAAAATATTTAAACTAGAAAACCAGATAATATACTCTTCGCAGCAAATTACCGAAGGGCTACTTAAAACGGTAATTAATTGGGAAGAGGTAAATGCGGTGGTAGCAGAAAAAAAAGCCGAAGCGACCCTGTTTTTGAAGGATGGGTTAAAAGTTAATTGAAAGGATAAACGCTAAAGATTGATTTTACCCCTATTTCACGGACACACCAAAAAGCGACTTTTTGGCTACAAACCCTACCGGTCTGTCAGCAAACATTAGGGATAGATAAGTTTCTGACAAGCCAATATAATTTTTATTAAATTCAAATACATTAGGCCAGATAACACCTGAAGATTCTTTGATTTAAATCAATACGACCCTACAAATTGCATGAAAATGCGATTGTTTTCTTCAAATTGGAAGTATACGAATACTCTTTTAATCACTCTTTTTGAACAGAGTTATCTGTTACCGTAGCCAATAACCATGGCACATGGACACGTGCCCCAGTTAGCAATGTTCCCCTTCCTGGCGGGATCCTGCTATTTGTGTCAGCATTATGCGGGCTATATTTTAATAGGCGCTGGTGTTAGGGGGCGTGTATCTGAACTTGTCCGGTTCTAATGGGAGTGAGTTTAATGGCGCAATCTCTCTTCCCCAAAAGCAATGTCTAATTTCACTCTAAAGTGGAAAATAGATTCTTACCACAATGGCAAATAGTTTTTCTCTGGCAGTAGTTGTTGGGTTCGGGCATAGGTTTCCTGGATTACCAAGGCATCCGTACTGGCGCGGTGGCGGGTAAGCGCCAAGTCGAAAATCACTTGCCGGTGTATTTCCATCCAGATTTCCATTTGTTCTTCCTTTAATATGTATTCCAAGGAACTCAAAAAAAAGCTGGGAGACAATCGGGACTGAAAAAACAACCGCGACAACCAAGGCTTATCAATAACCCAAGCATCGCTGTACACTGTTTTATTTTCCAATAACGCATTTAACTCCCTTGCGACTGTACTGATCGGCTTGCCTTGAGACCGTAAAAGATCAAGGCTTAAGCCGTGAACTTGTTCAGCTTTTTTGTCCCAATACAACCAATCATCAGCAGGTTTGATTAGGGCGCAGTATTTTTGTCCGGTATTGAGCACTACCCCAACTTCGATTGGGTAGCTGTCAACGCCAAATCCCGATGCTTCAAAATCGATAATGTTAGGTCTTAACGGCGGCAAGTGTGAATATCCTGTTAAGGTGTTTATTGGGTATAGGATAGGCCTAATAAGCCTGGATGCCAAGGGGATTTTTCAAAATCGGCCTTGCGGAAAAGTAGCAAGATACTCTTTATAAAAGTTAGAAAATTAAGGGGCTGTTCTGTTTTCCATATTGATGAAAAATGTGACGGTTATCACAGATACACCGGGCTGGTTACCTATAATTAATCCAACACCAACCAACCGGAGAATTAAAATGATGAACTTTGGGTATCACACAGATGATGTTATCGATGGCGCCAACTTCTTTGGTGCAGAACTAGACGATTATGAATTGCCCAGCGTTGAGGATTTTTCCGATTTTTCCGATAATTTCGAAATTACCGCTAGCGACGAAGAAGCAACCGATTTCGATGAAAAAGGAGATTCCTTATTCGAGGACATAATGAAAGGTTATGAAATTTATAATATGACCTAAAACTCAATGTAATAGATGGGTTTTACTCCATGTAGCCTCATGAGGCTCTCCCTTAAAATAAGGAGGCAATTGGGCTGAAGTAAAGCATTGGCTCGAAGAAGAACAAATGACGATTAACCCCGCAACGCCAGATAAGCCGTAATACCTTTGAAAACATAGGGTATAACGGAAACTTGCAACGTCTACCTAGACAAAATCGGTATCAACGGTTACGAAAAGAGAGCGGAAACCTTTGGCTTATACTCTGACCCCTTATTCTTGCTCTTAGGCAAAAACGGCTCCCGCCATCATCCCGAAACTAACCCATGACCTACTTGGATAATTGAGGGTTAGGGTTGGGCGGTTTATCAAGAAAACCTTTCAAATTAACATTGGTTTTTTCACTATAGCCAACTTGTTGCAGTTATTTTACAAGCGATAAAAATTCCTAATAAAAACCTATGCAGGCTAAAATTACAGTCTAACTGCGCATAAGCCAAATTACTAACATAGAATTTTTTTTGAAAAGCTATCCAAAAACAATACGCTGGGGATTTATAGGCTGCGGTAATGTGACCGAGGTCAAGAGCGGCCCGGCTTATAGAAAAGTCGATGGGTTCGATGTGGTTGCGGTAATGCGCAGAGATTTGGACAAAGCAAGGGATTATGCAAATCGGCACGGCATCGGTACATATTACGACGATGCAGGTAAGTTAATTCATGACCCTGAAGTGGATGCCGTCTATATAGCCACGCCGCCGGATAGCCATAAACGGTACGCTTTGCAAGTTGCCGCCGCTGGCAAGCCCTGTTGCATCGAGAAACCGATGGCACCGAAATATAGCGATTGCGTTGAAATAACCGCTGCTTTCGGACAACAATCGATTCCGCTGTTTGTGGCTTATTACCGGCGTTCCTTGCCGCGATTTAATCAAGTTAAGCAATGGCTGAAGGACGGGGCTATCGGAAATGTTAAACATGTGTCATGGCATCTTGTACGTGCCCCCTATGCCCGCGATTTTGAGGCTTCCTATAATTGGCGCACCGATCCAGCTATCGCTTACGGCGGCTATTTTGATGACCTGGCCTCGCACGGCATAGACCTTATTACATATCTTTTCGGTGAAATTAGCCATGCCAACGGCTATTCCACCAATCAACATCATCTTTACCAAGCGAAAGACGCCGTAACGGGGAGTTGGTTGCATAAAAATGGCGTTACCGGTTCCGGGTATTGGAATTTTGCCTGCTTCTCGGATGAGGATAAAGTGAGTATTTTCGGCAGCGAGGGTAAGATTGAATTTTCGGTATTTAAAAACGAGCCATTGAAGTTGACCAATGGCTCAGGCAGCAACGAAACGGTAATTGGACATCCCGAAAATATCCAATTATTTCATGTCCGCGCCATGCGCGATCACTTATCCGGCTTATCGACACATCCTTCAACAGGGGTAACGGCTTGCCATACCAGTTGGGTAATGGATAAAATCCTTGGGAAGCTATAAGTTACGGCATTGAACAAGTTTCTGGGATGCGGACGCTTGTTTTTGGAATCCCGCACCTAGCGAATAGTAAAGCTTATCATGACGATTAAAGCGCGCTGCCCAAACGGTGTTGGCAAGAAGCTTACCAAGGCCGATTGATCGGAAACCAAAGGGAAGGTCGATCTTCTATCCCTTAATGGAAATGCGGCGTAGCCAATATGGGCTTAAGGACAGCCAGGACAGGTATAACCAACTTCCTCTTTGCTTAGCTAATTAGAATTTAAAGATGCTTGGAATAGGGGCTAATTAGCCTTTATCAAGATTAACGATGGTAAAGTCTGTCATATTTCCTTAAAATATCCTGTTAAATCAAACTTTTTTAATCGATTTTTTCGATATTATACAAACCTTATCTCACGGAAATGAATCCTGTGTTAGATATTGCCCAGTTAGGACTTATGGAACAAAACAACATCAAACTTGGAATCCCCGGTTTTACCTATTCTGACCTTTACGATTCTAACCGCCTTAAGGATCTGTTGGACGCTTTCGACGTGTCCGTAATAAACCACGACATCGAATTGTCCAAGAGGTTAGAGGCTTATCGGGATAACCAAGGCGAAGGCCTTGCGCCAGAAGCCTTGTCAGAACTTTTGGTGGAAATTGGGCCTTACGTCGGCCAGTTTGTGGCGACCTTGTTCAATGTTACCGAGCAACATCAGGCTCAAGCCAAGAAAATCAAGGACGAATTTGCCAGCATTTTCACCTATAAAAACGAAGTCGTAGCAAAATTGAACCTGGCATTCAAGGATGAGGATGCCCGCACATGGGATAAGGCGGCAATTAACCGACGGTTTGAATTGCTAATCGATGCCGCATTTCCCCAAGCTAACAAAGATAGCGATCCCGAGCATCGAGTGGCTCAAGTTGGCGCAGCCATCGGTTCGCTGTCTTCGCATTACAAGCTAATCGCAAAAGGCAAGGATAGCGATTACCAAAACGCTGATGCGGCCGTTAATGGTTTACGGACAAAGCTTGCTGGAAATGAAAAAGCCATTTCAGAATTTAAAGGGATCGTTGCGCTTACCGAACCGGCGGAATTCGTCCAAGGATTAATGGATGTCGTCCAGCGCTGGAGTTACCTCGCCCAGCAAGACCCTGAAATCGCCGAAAACTGGCTGAGCTTTAAATTCCCGCAAAAGCGTGATTTCGAGCATCTGGTCGAGCATGATGTGGTGAATAAAGGCGAATTTACCGCTTGGATGGGCGAATTGAAACATCGCCGCCGACGCGATGGCTTCAAGTTGACCGACCCGCGTTTTAAGAATCGCGAAGTGTTGTCCGAAGTCGACCATTGCATTTATTGCCACGAGCGCGATACCGATTCCTGCTCCAAAGGCATGATCAATAAGAAAACCAAGCAGTTTAAGGTCGATCCGCTGGGCGTGACGACCACCGGCTGCCCGCTGGAAGAAAAAATTTCCGAGATGCACCTGGTCAAGCGCAACGGCGATAATATCGGCGCGCTGGCGATCATAATGATCGACAACCCGATGTGCCCAGGCACCGGCCACCGGATCTGCAACGATTGCATGAAGGGCTGTATCTACCAAAAAACCGATCCGGTTAACATTCCGCAGATTGAAACCAATGTGCTGACCGAAGTCCTGTTTATGCCCTACGGTTTTGAAATCTATAGCTTGCTTTCGCGCTGGAATCCGCTGAATGTGAAGCGCCCTTACATGCTGCCATACAACGGCAAAAATGCGCTCGTAGTCGGCTTAGGGCCTGCGGGTTATACCATGAGCCACTATTTGCTGAACGAAGGTTTCGGCGTGGCGGGTATCGATGCACTAAAACTGGAGCCATTGCCTCTAGCCTTGACCGGAGGGGTGGATAAGCTTCCAACCCCAATCGTTGATTTCAAGGAACTGTACGAAAACCTGGACGAACGTATCCTCGCCGGTTTCGGCGGCGTGGCGGAGTACGGGATTACTGTGCGTTGGGATAAAAACTTTCTGAAAGTCATATACTTAACATTGCTTCGCCGACAAACTTTCCGCGCATACGGTGGTGTGCGCTTCGGCGGGACGTTAACCATAGACGATGCCTGGCAGATGGGGTTCGACCATATCTGTGTCGCTTCCGGAGCGGGTAAGCCGACGATTATCGGCTTGAAAAACAACTTGGTGCGGGGTATCCGCAAGGCATCTGACTTCTTGATGGCGCTGCAATTAACCGGCGCGGCGAAAACCTCGTCGCTGGCCAACCTGCAAGTACGCCTGCCAGCCGGTGTGATCGGCGGCGGCTTGACGGCGATCGATACGGCGACCGAATTGATGGCGTATTACCCCATCCAAGTCGAAAAAATCCTTAACCGCTATGAAAAATTGGTTGCCGAATACGGCGAAGACAAGGTCAGGAGCCGTTATGATAAGGAAGAAATCCAGATTCTGGATGAATTCCTAGGACACGGTAAAGCCATCAAAGCCGAACGTAAGCGTGCCTTACAAGCGGGTGAACAGCCGAATTTCCAGCCGTTGGTGGAAAGCTGGGGTGGTGTGACGTTGTTCTACCGCAAAGGTATGCACGATGCGCCAGCTTATCGGCAAAACCACGAAGAAATTCATGAAGCGCTGGAAGAGGGAATCGCCTTGGCGGAAGGCATGAGTCCGGTCGCCGCGCTGGAAGACGAATACGGTCATTTGAAAGCGGTGGAGTTCGACAAACTGGAACAAGTCGAAGGGAATTGGAAGAGTGGCGGCAAAATCATCAGTGTTCCGCTGCGCGGCTTGTATATCGCTGCGGGCACCTCGCCCAATACCATTTACCAAAGCGAATACCCGGATACCTTCGTTATGGATAAATGGTTCTTCCAGCGTTATGAACCTGAGTTTCAGAATGGTCAAATAACCTTGGCGCCTATGCACGATGAGGAAGCGCCTAAGCTGGGTAAGCCAGCGCCGCTGACGTCCTATCAGAAAGACGGCAAATTCATTAGTTTTTACGGCGATAATCATCCGGTCTATGCTGGCAATGTCGTCAAGGCGATGGCGAGTGCGAAGAACGGTTATCCCTATGTGGTTAAGCTGTTTGAAAAAGAGTTGGCGGCATTGAATCCGGCGCAACAAGCGGAACGCGAAGCCGCGTTAACCAAGCTGTTTATTAAACTGGATGACGCTTTTACCGCAACGATTGTCGCCATCAACCGCCTGACCCCGACCATTATCGAAGTTGTGGTCAAAGCGCCGATGGCGGCGGAAAAATTCTATCCCGGCCAGTTTTACCGGGTGCAGAATTTCGAAGCCCACGCTCCGGTTGTCGAAAATACCGTCCTAACGGCGGAAGGCATCGCCTTGACCGGCGCGGATGTCGATAAGGAAAAGGGTACGATTTCATTAATTGCCTTGGAAATGGGATCGTCCTCACGGCTATGTGCAAGCTGGAAGGTGGGTGATCCGCTCGTCATTATGGGAGTCACCGGCACGCCGACCGAAATCCCCAGCGGACAAACCGTGTTGCTCATCGGCGGCGGTTTGGGCAACGCAGTGTTGTTCTCCATCGGCAAAGCTTTGCGCGCGGCGGGCAATAAGGTGATTTATTTTGCCGGTTACAAGTTCAGCCAGGATCGTTTCAAGGTTAGCGATGTGGAAGCCGCCGCCGATGTGATCGTCTGGTCGGTGGACAAGGGCGACAACGTACAACCTTTTAGCGCAAGCCGTCCGCAGGACAAGTCTTTTGTCGGCAACATCCTGGAAGCGATGGTGGCCTACGGCAAGGGAGAACTGGGTGAGCAGCCGATTTCGCTAGCCGATGTCGACCACCTCATTGTCATCGGTTCCGACCGGATGATGGCGGCGGTCAAGTCCGCGCGTTACGATGTATTAAAGCCTTATCTCAAAAAATCCCATCACGCTATCGGCTCCATCAACTCGCCCATGCAGTGCATGATGAAAGGCATTTGCGCCCAGTGCCTGTGCAAGCATGTCGAGCCGGACACCGGAAAGGAATACTTCGTCTATTCCTGCTACAACCAGGACCAGGATTTGGACCGGGTGGATTTCCCGCACCTCAACGCCCGTCTGCGGCAGAATACCGTGCAGGAAAAGCTGTCTAATATGTGGTTGGATTATTTGATGGCGAAAACTAATTAGGTAGGGGCATTAGCGAATGCGTAATGCACCGCATGAGATGTGTAAATTCGGCACAATGCCTTTCAGTTATTGCGCTTACGGCTTTAATAGGTACGCCAGTAGCAAGGTTATCGTATAGAATCAATTATGGAAAACATCGAACTCTTCAATAAATATACTGGAATTTGTTTAACTACACTATACAAAAGCTTTCCTGTGCCAGTTGAGATCGTGAATTCAATAATTGTCGAAAAAGTAATCGGGCTTGAAGAAACTTGGGAGCGTGATGATGTATCTGCTGTTGTTAGCAATATAGAAATTAATTCAGAGAACTATCCAAACGCAGAACAAGCAAATTCGATAGTCATATAAGTTTCCTAAATGCTACGGTAAATTGGTTAAATGAATGTGGTTATATACAGATCGTAAAGGAAGAAACCATACATGGTGAAAATAAGTATGTTTTGAGCAATAAAGGATTGGAAATACTATCAGCAGTGCCTGATGGTATACAAAAAAAGGAACTTTTGGAGAACGTCTAATTGAAGCAACAAATAATGTCGCTGGAGAAACAGGCAAGGCTCTTTTATCCGAAGTAATAAGTCAAATTGTGACTTTGGCAACTAAATTAGGATTAGGTACATAAGTCCGTAAGGCGTATCAAATGTAGGGCGGATTAGCCGTGCAAACATGCGGACTTTTTATTTTTGCTGACTTTGGGGCACGGCGTAATCCGCCAACTGGAGCTTAATCGACTTCCAGATGTGGACGAAACCATAAGGCGGATTACGGCGCACGGAAAATCCTTGCATATCTTAATGTTAAACTGTTTGTACGCCTAATCCGCCCTACGAATTAAATAGGTTTAGTGCACCGCATTATATTTTTCCTTGAGTTCCTTAAAATCGGCTAGCGCTTCTTTCATCGCTTCGCCGCCCCCTTTGACATCGCCGTTGTCGAAGCTGCTACGTGCCTGTCTCAGTTTTTGAGAAGCTCTTGATTTAATCATCGACAGTTGGCCATTGGCACTTGAAATCGATTTTTGCACTTGTTTTGCTTCCATCAACATCCCAATAACGGCTTTATTCTCATTGTTTTTATCAAATGCAGCGACGGCCTTTTCCAGGTGCGCAATCGTTTGGTCGATTGCTTCTTTTACGTCGGAAGTGCCTTGCATCCCGATTGCAAGGGCGTTGGAACAAATAAAACATAATACCGCTGTCGTCAGCAGGATTTTGGTTGCTTTCATCATGATAAGATCCCTGTCGTAGGTTTATTGCGTAAACGAATTTATTATGCTTTATGGTTGTTTGCGGCTTTTATCTAGTGATGGATTCAAGCCAAACCGCTATAAGTTATGACAAATCCACCTGTGTTTATTCTAAAATCCAACTCGCCATTTAACCCATGCCATTACGCTAAACATTGCATGGAACTAATTGTTGCATTAAAGCTCTCAAATTCTACTAAATTTGAGGCGTTTCTTATGAAAAAATATTTTTCTTTCCTGTTCGTGGGGTTATGCTTAGTTGTCAACAATACTAACGCCGAAACGGTTAAGGGGACGACGATGGGCAATGAAAAAAGCGAAAAACATTACAGCAAACCTTCCAAAGAAGAACTTAAGCAAAAGCTCACGCCGCTGCAATACGACGTCACCCAGGAAGAAAGCACCGAGCCGCCGTTCAGGAATGAATACTGGGACGAGCACCGGGCGGGGATTTACGTGGACGTGGTCAGCGGGGAACCCTTGTTTTCCTCCCTGGACAAATTCGATTCTGGCACAGGTTGGCCGAGTTTTTCCAAACCGTTAATTGGCGATCACATCGCCGAGAAAAAGGATAACCGCCTGTTTTTCTCCCGTACCGAAGTCCGCTCCAAATACGGCGACTCGCATTTAGGCCATGTCTTCGACGACGGCCCCAAACCCACCGGCTTACGTTATTGCATTAACTCCGCGTCCCTTCGGTTTATACCTATAGAAGACTTGGAAAAAGAAGGGTATGGCGAGTTTGTTAAGCTTTTTAATAAATAAACTGTAATGAATCCCAAGGTTGTTTACACAGCGGCAGGTTAATAGCGAGATATTAATGCCCCGGGATAAAAAATTTTCGGGCATAACTTTTCTTATTGCTTAAAGTTCGATTACTTTTTTCGCTTTATCGAACAATAACTTCAGTACTGGATTATTTTCAATATATTTCTTGGCAAAGGTAATGACGTTGTTTGTCAATTCGCCGTTTATTTTTGCCCACGCATGACCGGATGCGAAAAGTTGGATGCCTTCTTTGCCAATTTTAAAAGCCGTCAGTTTCAAGGGTAGAACGACGTCGCTTTCCGGACATGTCCCGTTTCTAAATTTTTTGCTGCCTCGCCACAGTACGGCTTCATTCTTAGGGGCGGCGCACAACAGGTTGTCGATAAGCTGGTTTTCATCTTGGGTTGCGATTGTGGCGAGCCCTTGGGCTGGGATTTCACCTAGGCTATGGTGGTTTGAATCTGGTATATAAAATGCTTCGAACGGCTTTTCAGTATTCCAGCCATCTATATCAAAGCGAAAAGCTATATCGGTGTTTTTTGCTGGGTTCACCCTAAGCTGAATGCCCGCCAGTTTAGTATGCCAATTGCCTATCGTTAGGTAGCTTTTGTCATCTGTGGCTGAGTTTTCATCGCTGCTTATTTGGGCGATTTCTATCGCGAGCTCCAAGCCATCCGCCTTAATCTTGAAGTCAGGTTGTAGCTTGTTAGGCGTCAATTCACGGAAAATATAGAGGGCATTGGGCGTTGTTGCAGGTGACCTGAGCATTATTTTGACAAAAATCTTGCTGGCTTCATTTTTTATAGGGCGAAAATCAATAGCTTGCGGGGTTTTAGGTATATCTGGAATAAAGCTGCCCAATAAATTGATTGTACTGTCATCCAACTTAGCTTTATCAAAATGGATACTGACAATTTGCTTAGGATCGGCAACATACTCCAAAAGGATCCCGTTAGTACTGCTAATGTTATAGATGAGTAATTTTTGTTTGTCCGATGTCCTTATGGGTGAACAGTTTTTGCAGCGCTCCAAGTTTTCGGATACCGGGATCAATGTTAGGATATAAGCAACCCAAGCAGCCAATAGCGGAAGC
Source organism: uncultured Methylomagnum sp. (assembly GCA_964435245.1). Classification (GTDB taxonomy): domain Bacteria; phylum Pseudomonadota; class Gammaproteobacteria; order Methylococcales; family Methylomonadaceae; genus Methyloglobulus. The sequence goes on along the minus strand of CAYSYU010000017.1, from coordinate 63,518 downwards.
CCGATTTTTTTTAATCGGGGGCTATTTTTTAGCTTAGCCAGTAAGATTTTGGCCCATTGTATGGGCTGGCTATTCTTGCTGGAGATAGCATTATAGGCGGCAAACAATATCGAACGGTTATTCCACGACATCTACGAGCCCTGGGGAGAAAGCCGTTACCCAGTCCTTGTCATTTATGTACCAGGCGCGAATCTGCAATTGATGGGTTCCTTTCGAGACCTGTTTTTGTTCGGTTTTACCGTCCCATATAAAGGCTGGATCGTTCTTGCCGATCATTTGGCCAGTCGATTCATCGATGGCGCTGAACGGGTCGAGGACATTTTTAAAAGCAATTTTGCCGATTAAGGTTGTTTCATTTGCGGCAGGGCCGGTTTTTTCGATTCTCCTGAATTCTTCTTGAACTTTACTGAATGATTTGTGGGCAAAGAAGGAATGGTGCGCCAATTCACCCAAACTTGTTTTAATGCTGCCGGGCCCGAAATCGATCTGGTCTACCCCTATAGAACCGACCGCTTTAGTGCCGCAGGCAATGCCAAAAATTTTGATGGGAAGGAGTTTGGTTATACCGTTGTTATTTTCAGTTGCATGTATTTCTAGAATCGCCCGTACAGGTGAATCGCCAAGCGATTCTGGGAGTTTTAAGATTTTAATTTGACGGTTGGTGTTTGCGCTATCTAACTGATAAATTAAGGGCTGGTCGTTAGTGTTTGTCCTAACGACTAGCTGCGCTAAACCTGGACGACTTAACTGATAATCGACAGCAACTGGCCATCCACCTTGGACATAACCGCCGATTTTCAGGTCGCTGAAATTAAAAATTTCCGGAATAATGGGGCCGTTGGCAGTCCACGCCGGATCTTCAGGGTTTGCGCCGTCTTCGGATACCGCCTCGTGGATAATATAACCCAGGAGGGCAGCCCCAAGCGCCGCACCGATCCCGATACCGACTTGTTCTGGAGTGCTGAGGCCGCCGGAACCTGGAATTTTTCTTCCATCATTATAAGAAGGGTCATTTGCACAGCCTACCAAGAGGGTGATGATTAGAACGACGGCAATTAGCCTGGATAACCTTCCGAAACCAAATTTACAGCTTTTCATTTGCTACCTCCTCAACATCGGATTGGGTAACTACTAACCTGTTTAAAAAGTTATCAGGAAAGCTAGAAAAATGCTGTTCAATAATTCACTTGACAAGCATCAAACCAATAAACAGTCTTCGCTATTTTATACTTGTCGGATTGCCAGTAAAGCTAAGGCGCAATCACTGGAAGTATCGCGGTATAAATGCGTCGTTCAGTGCACAGTTAGCGTTATTGGCGGGCCGGGGATAATCCACAGCTTTGCGGCCTTTCGCTCGACAATTGGTTCAGCAAAATCCCAGGCTATAATTCGACGGATTGTTAAGCTTCTATTGTTAATCCCGAGTAATGTTGTTTTGCGGCTCAACCATGAGTTTCCGGCAAGCAAACCCTTTCCATCAAATAACAAAGGCAGTCTTGCCGGATGATGCCTTCGTCCAAGGTCAGCATTGACGGCATGGTTGGGCGGGTAATTTGTAAATCGCCTTCAGCCAACCTGAAAAAATTGGTGGTGACGTTGTTACCGGTTTCGTCAAGCGCAAGCAGCGGTAGTTCCGTTCCATTATAGACCGTCCCTAAACGAGTCCCCGGTTTAATCTCGGAGAAATTAAAGCGTTCGATATCCTTATCCAACAGTAAATCGACGTCGACTTTGTTAAAACTGAAATTAGTATTTTCTTTGATTTTAACTTGGGCGACTGTATGAAATAAGTCGATATCCTGCGGGTGTATTTGCTGTTGGGGAAATTCAGTGAGATGCAGGCAACTGTCCAGGAATTCCAGGGCGTGCGTTACCCCATGCTCTTGGTCTGGACGGCCGCATTCCAAAGTAACGGCGGGGCAGATTTCGGCAAAAGCGGACGACTGTACGCCTTTGGGGCGACTGAAAAAAACGACCAGCCGTCCGAACAGGGCAGCTAGCTGAAAAAATCGGTTATCCAAGCGGTTAATGCAGGCGTAATGGGGATTTAATCCGGTGTTGTTATGGATGTCGATGCTCGCAAAAACATTGCGATTTTTCATCAACGAAAAAACCTTTTCAACCAATTTCGATTCAGCACTTTCCGTTAGTTCAGCGCCCGGCCAAATCCGGTTGAAATCGGGTTGGTTGTCCAACCTTCTTACGTTGTGTTTTGCGGCAGCGACATTGCCGATAAATAATGCTAAAGAACGGGGTAAATCCTTATTCAGGTATTTGCTTAACAGAAGTTGGATAGCCTTGAATCCGGTGGGCTCGTTGCCATGCAATAACACGGAGACGAATAACGGATCGGCATGTTTGCCGGGTAACTCGATTAGTGCGGGCGCAGATAATATTTTGTGGATATCCTGATGGTTGGCCTCCAATAAACCTGGAGGAATATGGTTTAGACGAATAAGCTCGATGGCTGTCATGTTATTTTCCATTCGTTGACCGGATTGCCGATGGTTTGGTTGTTCAAATAATGCCTGGTCATCTCGGTGAAGTCATGGTGGCGCTCCTTAATAATTTGGCTTTGCCATTGATAGCCGGTCAATTTGGAATCAACCCGGGCCCGGATGATGTCAAGGTAAACTTCAATGTCGCTTTGGGTTATGCCTAATGATTGTAAGCCAAGCTGTGCCCTAGGAATGAGCTCCGTCAGCACAAGTTGGTCGAGCCTGTGTTTGTTGCCGTCGAACCAAACGATAACGCCGTCCAGGCCGTGGTGTGCGGCTTGATAAAAATTATCCTTGGCCTGGGCGAAGCTGAGCGGCAGCCGATTGGATAGCATTTCATCGGTTAAATTTTGCGCTAACCCGAAAAAGAAAACAGCATTGGCAATAGTGTCTACCACTGTGGGTCCGGCGGCGGGGACGCGGTGTTCGACCCTGACATGCGGTGTCCCGTCATCGTCAAATCCGATCAACGGCCTATTCCAGCGCCAGATGGTGCCGTTGTGCAGCCGTAAATGGGCAAAGGCTTCAAGTTCGGCATCTTGTACGACAGGTAACAGCACGGGGAAATGCGCCAAGTTTTCATTAAAGCATTCGACGATGGAATGGCGGGCGTAGTCCGAACCAAAACTGACGCGCCTAAGCGGGCCGTGGGCTGCGCCATCGTAACCGCCGGTTTCAATCGCTTGCTCGAATAAAGGGATACGGGTTTCGTGCCATAGGTGCTTGCCCAGCAAAAACGGCGAGTTTGCGCATACCGCAGCCATTGCGGCGGAAGCGATTATCGATGCATTATAAAAATGATGGGCGCTAGCCAATGGCAGTTGGATGTGCAGTTGGAACGAGGTTGCCGCCGATTCCAGCATCACGTCGTCATGGTCGAACTTCAAATGCTCCACCCCGTTGATATCGATATGCACCGGTTTGCCCCGCGCTTGTAAAATTTGTTCGTTGAGCGCCTTGTAGCGATGCATTTCCGACATGTTTTCCAAGGTAAGGTCTGTCTGGTTGAGGGTAGGCAGGATACCGATCATGAGCACATGGTGGTTCAAGGATTGGGCATGCTTGGTAATTTTCCCCCAGGTATTCAGCAACTGCTGGTGCATACTCCCGAAAACATTCCCAGTCAAGGGTATGGGATCGCTGTTGAGCTCGATATTGAACTTTGCCAGTTCCGGTGAAGCCAGCGGGTCGTTTAGGGTGGCAAGGAAGTGCTGGTTAATGGGCGAAGGGCGCATAGCGCCATCAATCAGCCATGCCTCTATTTCGAAACCGACAGTGGGTTTGCGCATGGAAAAAGCGCTTCGCACGAATAGTTTTTCGAGCAGTTGGGTCTCATCCTGAAGCTTATTGCGAAAAGCTGCAAAATCACCTTCATCAAAATGAGTGAGCGTTATTTCCTGGCCCATGCTTATATATTTTCGGTGTTGCTATGAATTATATAGCCTCTAGACTATCTGGAGTCCATATGATTCATCGGTTCGATAAAGAATCTGATTAAGACTGATTTTTGTTTGAAGCCACACTGGTATTTAACTATTCAAGGATAGTGGGTTTCATTGGCGGCGCCCCGCATAAGCCCAGAAGATTGTTTCATCCCGGTAAATTGCCGTTAATGCCACCAAGAAATTTGAACGAACCGTGACCCACCACGTTTGTAGTTATTATGAACACCACTGGTTTGGTTATACATGGGCGAAAGCGGGCGCATGGGCAGCCTGTTTAATCTTAAATTGAATTGTTTCTAAGCCGCCCCATACTTGCACCTTATCCGTTCAGGAATTATCGCTTAGGCCGGCCTTAAAAACTCAGCCAACCTGACCCAAACGATCCTGCGAATACCAGGCTGACGATAGTCATCAACTTGATCAAGATGTTGAGGGAAGGGCCGCTGGTGTCTTTGAACGGGTCGCCGACGGTGTCGCCGACGACGGCGGCTTTGTGGGCTTCAGAACCTTTCCCGCCGTATTCACCGGTTTCGATATATTTTTTCGCGTTATCCCAAGCGCCGCCTGCGTTAGCCATCATGACCGCCAAGAGGAAACCCGACAACAAGGTGCCGATTAACAGCCCAGCCAAGGCTTCCTTGCCCAGCACATGGCCGACAATAATCGGCACAACGACCGCCAATGCGCCAGGCACAATCATTTCACGCAATGCGCTTTCCGTACTGATACCTACACAGGCCTTATAATCCGGTTTGCCAGTACCTTCCATTAAGCCGGGAATTTCATGAAATTGCCGCCTAACTTCCAAGACGATTTCATGCGCGGCTTTGCCGACCGCCATCATGGTCAAGGCCGAAAAGAGATAAGGCATCATTGCTCCAATTAACAGTCCCGGTAGCATTGTGGGCCCAAGGATGTCCAGGCCTTCAATTTTAGCAGCTGTAATATAAGCCGCAATCAACGCAAGTGCTGTCAGGACGGCGGAGCCGATAGCAAAACCCTTGCCGGTCGCGGCAGTGGTGTTGCCTAAGCTATCCAGTGCGTCGGTGCGGTGCCTGACTTGCTTCGGTAAATGGCTCATTTCCGCAATACCGCCGGCATTATCGGCAACTGGGCCATAAGCATCGGTGGCCAGGGTAACCCCCAATGTGCTTAACATCCCAACACCTGCCAGCGCGACTGCATACAACCCCGCGGCCAAGGTGCCATCAGCTTTATACCCTAGCCAGATGCTCATCAATATGGCGAATGCCGTTATCAGTACGGGAAGCGCCGTACTCATCATGCCTACGGCGAAACCCTGGATGATGGTGGTTGCCGCACCTGTTTGGGTGGCTTTGGCAATCGCCAAGGTAGGTTTTTCAGTATACGAAGTGAAGTATTCCGTCACATAGGCGATGGCGTTTCCGGCGACCAAACCGGTGACAATCACCAACCAATAGTTGAAATGCAGGCCAGACAGTAGCACGGCGAGCAAGGAAAGCCCCAAGATCAACACGGAAGCGCCCCAAATGGAATGGCGAAGGGCGTTCAGTAAATCTTCTAGGGTGGCGTTTTCGTCGATTTTAGCAACATACCGCCGGGAATAAACGATAAGCTTAGAAATCAAGGATGGATCTTTCTTCAGGCCGGTATCGTTATTTTCCCCTTGTTCTTTACCGATCACCATGTAAATCCCAAACAAGCTGGAGACAACACCCACGGCAGCGACAAGGAATGGTAAGCCGATAAAGGCTATCGTAGCGCCCTTGCCTAAGGCGGCCCCCAAGGTTGCTGCGGCGATGATCGAGCCGCTATAGCTTTCAAACAAATCGGCGCCCATTCCGGCAACATCGCCAACATTGTCGCCCACGTTATCCGCGATTACTGCAGGGTTCCGCGGATCGTCCTCAGGAATCCCCTTTTCGACTTTGCCGACAAGGTCGGCGCCGACGTCTGCCGCTTTGGTGTAAATCCCGCCGCCAACCCGGGCAAAAAGGGCGATACTGCTTGCGCCAAAGCCAAAGCCGGTAATGTAAGTCAATTGGCTAGGGTCGCCGCTAAATAAGAGATACAGCAGCGTCATACCAATCAGGCTGAAGCTGACAACCGACATGCCCATGATCGCGCCGCTACCGAACGCAACCCGTAAGCCCTCATGGAGACTGCGGCTGGCGGCTGCGGCGGTACGTGTGTTGGCGCGAACGGCGACATACATGCCAAGATACCCTGCACCGGCAGAAGCTATTGCGCCTGCAACAAAACAAAATGCTGTTTGCCATTGTAAGAATGTGGCGATAATAGTGGCGACGATAACGACAAAAATTGCAATAACGCGATATTCGCGTTGAAGAAAAGCAGAAGCGCCTTCCTGGATAGCCAATCCTATGCCGCGCATGACTTCGTTGCCCTGGTCATGGGCGAGTACTTGCCTTAATTGCCAAAGTACATACACTACCCCGGCTATGCCCATCAGTAAGGCGATAACAATGGATGCCGATGTTGGTAACAGCATAGATTCTACTCCCCGTCTCTTCTAATTAAAGGTTTTATTATTGTAATAGGTGCCGCAATTTAATTTTTGTTAGGGATTATACCTATTCGTTGGTGGCTGTATACATTTTGTATAAGCGGGCGGGTCGATTCTGGCTATATTTATAATGGCAAGGCCATCCTTATCTTAAATATCCATAAACATCATCGGAACCCCATAGGTCAGTACAAAATACCCAATGGCTGCTGTAACGCTGAGGCCCATTGGGAACAAAAGCATTTGCCGATAAATATAACTGACTATTGCGATGTACCAGCCGACCAAAAAAATGCCCGCGGCGATAGAAATTTCTTCCGCAGCGTCATGATGTTTCATCACTAAAGAAAAATAAAGGGCTTCGGTGACCGTGGCCAGGGTCATGATGAAATTTTCACAGACAAAAATGGCAGTGAACATTTGGTTATAGTAATTCCATTTTTTAGTCGCCAGTAATAACGTCCCTACCGTTGAAAACGCCATAATAGTCCGCAAAAACACTTCCAATGACCCATCGGCGGGATCAGAAATCAAGCCTTCGACAATACAGCCTGAAATCAGGTAGAACGCCACGGTTTTCCACATGAACGACTTGGTGGGAATTAATTCGGCAGGATTGTTAATAAAAAAACACAAGGCAAGATATTGCGACAATAATTTCATGGGTTAGGATTTATAAATCAAGAATAACGGCGCAAAGCCGGTCACAAAAATTTGGGCATTATAACTGTAAGAGGAAAATCTTTGGAATTAGCTTAAAGAAACCAAAAGCCCACGAGGGGCAACATTATTTGTTGCCCTGTTTTCAAGAATGCAAAAAGGTTCAACATTCTCATATTGCTTTGATATTCATTAATAGTTCTTTTCAAAGCGACTAAAAAAAATTATAATTGTACGTTTTCGTTGGTGCTTAACGGCATCGCCCTTGCTTCACCGCCTTAATCCTAAGAGGGTGGGAGGCCTAACCCGTAAGGAAATTTATGCGACATTACGAGATCGTTTTTTTAGTGCACCCTGACCAAAGTGCCCAAGTTCCGGCAATGATTGAACGTTATAAGGCAATTATTGAATCCGCATCAGGGGCGATTCATCGCCTGGAAGATTGGGGGCGCAGGCATTTGGCCTATCCCATCAAAAAAATCCACAAAGCCCATTATGTGTTGATGAACATCGAATGCGACCAGGCAACCCTTGTCGAATTGGAAAGCGGTTTTCGTTTCAATGACGCCATCTTACGGAGTATGACGCTTTCGCAAAAAACAGCAATTTCCGGGCTTTCCGCCATAGCGATAGCGACTGCAGAAGAAAATAAGGCGGCGGAAGCCAGGGCCAAAGGGTTGCAGGCTAAGGAAGCGGCAGTGGTAGAAGATACCGCGCTTGCTGACGATATTGACCTCGATGACCTTGAGCTTATCGAGGAAGATATCGATGCAGGCGATATCGAACCAGAAGACACTATTTAAAGGCACGGTGAGGATAATATGGCACGTAACATAAGACGCAAAAAACTAAGCGGTTTCGGTGAAGGCGGATCGGAAATCGACTATAAAGACATTAACTTGCTAAAAGAATATATTACAGAAACGGGCAAGATTGTCCCTAGCCGCATTACTGGTATCAGCGCCAAACAGCAACGGGCATTGTGCGTAGCAATCAAACGTGCACGTATGGTTGCCTTGCTTCCTTACTGCGACGCGCACAAGTAACACGTAAACTCTGATGAAGTGGATAGCCGCTTACATCATGCGCGGGAGGTTGGAAGCTTGTCTTTTTGCTTCAACGATGGCAATGATGTCGCTTCTTTTGGTGCCATTGAGCGTGTTTAGCTCGGGTGCAGTGGCGTTGGTTACCCTTAGGAAAGGCGGGTATGAGGGGTTAATTATCCTTGCATGCTCTAGTTTGGCGGCCGCTATATTAGCAACTGTAATACAGGTCCCCTATATATTTATATTGCTCTTTCTGGTTTTTTTCTGGTTGCCGGTATGGTTGATTGCAATCGTCCTGAGGGAAGGGCGGCATATTTCGCTGGCTGTTGAAATTGCTGTCTTTATAGGCATAGTGGGTGTGGTTGGCTACTATCTCTTGAATGCGGATCCGGCAGGAATGTGGAAGCAAGTCATGCCGAGAATGATTCCGCCCAATGCACCTGTTGAGAATGTCCAGAAAATGATTGGTCTCTTGGCGCCTTTCATGACCGGTATAGCGGCGGCAGGGGCGGTGTTCAGTATGTTGTTGGGCTTGTTCCTTGGGCGTTGGTGGCAGGCCTTGCTCTACAATCCTGGCGGTTTCAAGCAAGAATTTTTAGTGCTAAGGGTGCAACCCAAAATTGCCATGATGAGCATCGGCATCATGGCAATAGCTATTGTCAGTTCAGGTGTCCTGTCCGAAATAGCCTGGAATGCCACTATACTGATGGTTGTCCTTTTCACCTTCATCGGCACGGCAGTGTTGCATACTGTGTTTTCTAGGATGAAAATAGGCCAATATGCGGTTCCCATGTTTTACATTACATTGTTTTTGATACCCCATAGTTTATTCCCCGTCGCGTTGGTTGGATTTAGCGATACTTGGCTGGATATACGAAACAGAACCCGTAATCAATCTTGAATGCCTTAGGGCGATTTATCGGTTAAAAACCGAGAGGTGAAAAAATGGAAGTCATTCTTCTTGAAAAAATAGCAAATTTGGGTAACCTGGGCGATAAGGTCAGCATTAAATCAGGTTATGGCAGAAATTACCTGATTCCAAAAGGTAAGGCCGCACCCGCAACTGCCGCAAAAATTGCAGAGTTCGAGGCCCGCCGTGCTGAACTTGAAAAGGCGGCTGCCGATAAATTGAGTGCCGCACAAGCCCATGCCGATAAGTTGAGTAAACTGGAAATCATCATTACGCATAAAGCGGGGGATGAAGGACGTTTGTTCGGTTCAGTTGGCACCCCTAATATTGCCGAAGCAATCAACAAAGCGGGTGGTGCGGTGGAAAAACAGCAAATTCGCTTGCCGCACGGGACCATCAGACACGTTGGCGATTACGACATAGACATTAGTTTGCACTCTGACGTCACCGTGACGATGTCAATAAAGGTTGCGCCAGAAGCCTAATTTTTGGTTTGATCCCAATTGGGAACCAGGCTAAACGCGCGAGCGAATTTTAGCCTGGTTCCTTATCCTTAAAGAAAAAACATAATAGCCTATGCGAACAGCTTATTCGGCTATTTTTTACCTGCTCGTCCCCTTCATCCTGATTCGCCTGCTTTGGCGTAGCATAAAAGCTCCGGATTACCGCCGGCGATGGCGGGAACGCTTTGCTTGTTATGATAGGCGATATCCTCAAGGCGTCGTCTGGTTTCATGCGGTTTCCGTCGGTGAAGCCGAAGCCCTATTCCCCTTAGTCCGAAAGTTACAACAACGCGACCCGCAGCTAAAACTACTGATCACCACAACGACGCCGACCGGATCGGCTCGAGTCCAGGCAGTGTTAGGCCGAACAGTTGAACATGTCTATTTGCCTTATGATATGCCTTATGTAGTCGGGCGTTTTATGCAATGTTTCAAGCCAGTGCTTGCGGTCATCATGGAAACGGAAATCTGGCCTAACCTCTTTATGTATTGCGGCAAAAACAATATCCCTTTATATGTAATCAATGCCCGGTTATCGGAGAAATCGGCTCGAGGCTACCAAAAGCTGCCCTCTTTGATGCGGCCAGTCCTTGCTAACGTCAAGCAAATTGCCGCCCAAACCCAAGAAGATGCCGAACGCTTTATTGCCATCGGTGCTAAGCCGGAACAGGTGAGGGCGGTCGGCAATATCAAATTCGACCTGGAAATACCTGAAGACATTATCACGGAAGGAAAGCAGTTAAAAGCCAGCCTGTTTAAGGGTCGTTTTGTTTGGCTGGCAGCCAGTACGCACAAAGGCGAAGAACAAATCTTTCTTGAGGCATGCAAAGAACTCAAGCTAAAAATCCCGGAATTGATATTGCTAATTGTCCCACGGCATCCCGAACGGTTTGCTGAAGTGAATGCCTTGTGTAAACAGGCTTCGCTGACAGTTGTTACTAGAACATCGAAACAACCCTGCAATATGGATTCCGACATTTACCTTGCCGATACGATGGGCGAATTAAAAATGCTTTACGCAGCAGCGGACGTCGCTTTTATCGGCGGCAGCATGGTTCCTGTCGGCGGCCATAACCTGTTGGAAGCTGCTGTGGTTGGCGTGCCCGTGTTATTCGGGTCTTACATGGCTAATTTTAAAGAAATTGCCAATAAGGTATTGGCGCATAAGGCGGCCGTCCAATGCCACGATAAAGGGGCCATTATTAAGGCTATCCAATTAATCTATACGGATGTTGATTATCGAAATTTGCTGGTAGGGAACGGCAAGTTGTTTGTACAAGCGAACCGGGGTGCGATTGGGAAGTTGTATAAGATGTTGTCTGACGTAATAAAGCCCTGATAATATAAAGAATTCGGTGGATATGGGTATCAATTCTCCCGGATTCCACTGCGTTTCATCCGGGCTGCCTTGCTAACGTTTGAGCTAACTGGCGTGCAAAAGCAGAGCGAAGCGCCGCTTTTGCACGTCCGGGTTGAGCGATTTGTTAGCGGAATACATCAGAACTTCACCGAGCGTTTTACTCGTTCAAGTATCGGTCGCCATACAATCGCATCCGACTGCCTGTGCGACAAGGTTATTTCGATAAGACGATTGGATACGGGGATTTTGTATTGCGTTACTTGCCAAGGAGAAGGCCCATTTGCCCCGGCGCGAACGTAAGGCATTACCAATACGCGATAATTATCTGTCTTCTCAATACGAAAGGGCTGCATTTCAATTATTTTTGGCCCACCAGACGCCTCGAGTTGTTTGAAACCTTTTAACATTTCAGCCTCAAGTTCCTTTATATCTGCGGGGGTGGCTGCTGCAAGATCGGATTGTGTGTAATCAGGTGGTGATGTGACACTTACACGAATCATTGCCCCGGTTGGATTGGGTGTAGCATTCATCGCCAGTAAAGATTCTTTTCGACCGCTTGGTCTTTCGATGCCAGCATTTTCAGTCATTGCTTGGCCGGCAGCACCGAGGTTTTTGCGGTTTTCCAGAGACAACACAGTCCAATGAGACGGAACATCGAGGGAGATGCCGTAGGGCAATTGAACCCGATGAAATGAAGTATCTTGTGCGAATGCTGGATGGGCAAGCAGAGCAACTACCGCAAACGTAACGAGCAATAGAGTTTTGATATTTTTGCTCATTTCTGACCTTCGGCACTTGGCGGTTGCTTTTTTCCTTGGCGATTAAGAAATGAGAAGAACAGCCAAGCAAATACGAATGCGCCGAGGGGGTTTTGTGGGCTGATTGGTACGCCGACGTTATCGGAAATGGCCTGATACCTCAGCGACTTCAAGGCCGATAGCGCGACGACGCTCACAACAAACATCATGATCGTAAGCGTCCATGCAGCCAAGCCAGACGCAGGCTTCTGCTTAAAAGCAGTCTCGTTCTGTAACTTTGCCACTCCAAATACAAGCAATCCGTAAACAAGCCAATGGACGAGCAAGTGTGCTTCTCCTTTCCGCTAACGTAGAGCTAACCGGGCGCGGCCCGAAGGATTGATTATGAAAACGAAGATTGAAACCGCGCTCCGGTTGAGCGTCGGGTTAGACATTGTTGGTAAAGTGAATAGCGAAATGGCAAAACTACCCGTGTACGAAGACCCGATGCCATCTGACATTCCACAACGGGAATTGCTAGAGCTTGTCATTTACGCCAAAGAAGTGCCCGCTGTAGCCGAACGACTTAAGAAGTTCCTCAATCTCGGGGCGCCTATAATGCTCTGCGATGTTGACCCTGTCGCCACAGCCGCCGCAGGTAAAATAGTCATGAATTACTACATCGAGGATACTATGAAGAGACTCCTTCTGGCATGCAGGACAGGTAATTTTGTAGACTGGGAGTTGCAAAACGTCGATGGGCATAGTGGTTCCTTGGAAATGCCTAACGTAGAGCTAACCGGGCGCGGGAACGGCGATGAGAAGTAAAACAGGCTGTGGACGCTCTCCGGTTGAGCGCCTTGTTAGGGTAACAGGTTATGAGAAACAAGATATTTGCGACCATTTTGCTCTAGCACCCAAAACTCTTCACCTTCATCGTGATAGCTTTGTACCATTTTGCTGTTTTTTAACTCGGTTAGGTGAAAAATTGCACGGTCTTTATTCATGATGAGTTTATTTTCGAGTTGGTTTTCATACAATCGCTCATTTAAAATAAAAGCGTTTAAAACTTTTTCGCATTCTGGTTCCAAACGATTAAGAACATTAATTTTTGGCTGATCTGATTTTGTAGCAATTTCAGTATTCAAATATTTTATATGACGAAGCATTAGAATAAGGAGAACTAATGATCCTAAAAATGCAGATAGCGCTGACAGTAGTAAGCGGATTAGGAATATTTGCTCTGATGAACTGGGTAGCCATGTCGGAGGCAAAAGCGATGGAGCGTTGTAGGCGAGTGGTATTAGCCCTACTGTCAGCACCACTATTGCTTGTGACCATTTGGTGGGTATCACATCAGCTAGAAGCTCAGAGGCCGATTTCATGCGGAACTCCTAACGTAATGTATACGACATTAGATGTCTTATAAAACCTATGTTTTGTCGTATAATCATTTGTAAATTATGCTATCTACTTGTTTATTTACGCTTGAGTATAAGCCAACACGACAGGCTATGCAAAACAAATACGACACAACCTCAACCGAAAAAATTAACCGATCAAGTCCGTAATATGTAATAACTGAAAGGCATTGCACCGACTGTTTGCATCCCATGCTACAAACCCGGTTATAACATTTCCTCCATGCCATTAAACAGTTTCAAATACTCGTTTTCAGAAATAATATCCAACGAACTTTCCACCCGATCCAGGTAAACCTTACCATCCAGGTGGTCGGCTTCGTGTTGGAACACCCTGGCGACGAAGCCTTCCAGTTGCTGCTCAATAAACTGGTTTTGTTCATCAGTATAATGAACATTAATGGCTTTAAAACGCGGCACTAAGGCGCGTATGCCGGGAATGCTCAAGCAACCTTCCCAGTCTTTTTCCTTTTCTTGGGATAAAGGCTCAAAAGCCGGGTTTATCATCACCGTCGGTTGCATTTGCGGGGCTTTCGGATAACGGGCTGTCGGCCGAGAGGCGACGATGATAATCCGCTTGGGTTGGCTGATCTGGGGAGCGGCAAGGCCAACACCTTGGGTGGCTGCCAAAGCGGCTTGCATAGCAATGACGATCTGCCGGATTTCGGGACAATCAACTTTCTCGACAAGTTCAGCATGTCGCCTTAGTATCTTCGCCCCAAGTTGGGCTATCTCGCAGGCTTGAGTCATGGTTGGTTCTGTAATTCTTGTAAAAGCACCGCTTGCGCTTGGATGGCAGGTTCATTTTTTTTGCGATGAACCCGTTGATAACTGCCATCCGGTTGCAGCAGCCAGGATTGGCTGTTATCGCTCAAGTAAGTGTCCAGGTCGTGCAGGATACGGTTATGCAAGCGCTTGCTTTCTATGGGGAAGCAGGTTTCCACACGTTGGAACATGTTGCGGTTCATCAAGTCTGCACTGGAGGCATACACTTCCCAGTTGCCGTCATTGGCAAAGGCATAGACACGGGCGTGTTCCAGGAACCGCCCGATGATGGAACGCACCTCGATATTGTCCGATACGCCAGGTATGCCCGGTTTTAGGCAGCAAACGCCGCGGACTATCAGCTTAATAGTAACACCTGCTTGCGATGCCCGGTAAAGTGCCTGGATGACTTGTTCCTCAACGATTGCATTCACCTTGATGATGATTTTGGCAGTTTTTCCGGCTTGTGCGTGGGCTATCTCGCTTTCAATTTTTTCTAGGATGCCGCTGTGCAGTGTAAAGGGCGACTGCAGTAATTTATGCAGTTTGCTTACCTTCCCCAAACTGGTCAGTTGGGCAAATACACGCCGGACATCTTCCCCTAACTCCTTGTCGCAAGAAAACAAGCCGTAATCCGTATATATCTGCGCCGTTTTAGGATGGTAATTCCCGGTACCTAAGTGTACATAATTACGTAGTTCATTATTTTCACGTTTTAATACCATACACATTTTAGCATGGGTTTTATAACCCACGACGCCGTACACAACGTGTACCGCCGCTTCCTGTAATTTTGACGCCAGGCTGATGTTGTCTTTCTCGTCAAAGCGCGCCCTGAGTTCGATGACGACTGTGACTTCCTTGCCTGCTTTTGCGGCTTTAATTAGCGCATTGACAATGGGGGAGTCGGCGCCAGTCCGATAGAGCGTTTGCTTTATCGCCAACACATCAGGCGCTGCAGAGGCTTGACGGAGGAATTCAACAACCGGTGAAAAGGACTCGAAAGGGTGGTGCAGCAAAATGTCATGCCGTTTAATGACTGAGAATATGTCATCCTTGCGCATCAATTGCGCGGGAAATGCGGGCTTAAACGGCGTGAACTTAAGCTCGGGCCGGTCAACCATGGCTATGATTTCCTGCAGCCTATTAAGGTTGACCGGGCCGTCGACAAGGAATAGGCGATCCCTGGTCATTTCAAAACGGGCGAGCAGGAAATTCACGGTTTCATCCGGGCATTGGGCATCGATTTCCAGGCGCACTTCATCGCCGTAATTACGGGTGGCCAGTTCGCCTTGCACCGCCAGCAACAGGTCGTCGATAGCATCGTCGTCGACAAAAAAATCGCTGTTCCGAGTCACCCTGAACTGATAACAGCCTTTAACGGTCATGCCGTTGAACAAGTCACCAACAAAAGCATGGATAATGGATGACAGGAACACAAAATCGGCCGGACCGCTTTGGGTTTTGTCCTGCGGAAATTGGATGATGCGCGGCAATGACCTGGGGGCTTGAAGAATGGCGCGGCCGCTGTTCCGGCCAAAAGCATCTTTGCCTGTCAAAGAGATAATGAAATTTAAGCTCTTGTTCAGGATCCGGGGGAACGGGTGGGCAGAATCCAAACCTACTGGCGATAAAATCGGTAACAACTGGTCGTTAAAATAAGTTTGCAGCCATTGGTGCTGGGTTTCTGTCCAGTCATTACGTTTGATAAACCGGATATTCTCCTTTCTCAGTTTCGGGATCAGCACGTCATTTAGTGTCCGGTACTGGTCGGCAACCAACTCGTGTGCGTTTACGGAAATAAGTTCCAATTGTTCATTCGGGTTCAGGCCGTCTTGGCCCGTGGCTTTCGGGTCGATAGCAGCCATTTGGATTACCCCGGCAACACGGACTTCGTAAAACTCATCAAGATTCGAACACGAGATGCACAGGTAATTGAGCCGTTCCAGCAAAGGCACATTTTCATCTTTGGCTTGGGCCAATACCCGTTTATTGAACTCGAGCAGGCTGATCTCGCGGTTGATGTAAAATTCAGGCTTCTGCAGGTCGACGGCTGCCATTGTCTCTTTCGGCGCCACATTCATGTTTGTCATAGGTGATCCGTTAGTTTCAGTTTACGATACCGGATATAAAAACATGCCGGTCGCTAATTTGTTCTAGGGTTAGGGATAATTCAGCTAGGTGTAATTGTAAGTTAATTTCTTCAACTGTAAATGCCGCCAGCAAAGAACAATAAAAATCCCTTTGCAGTATTTCCGGTTCATTGTAAGCATAGCTTTCCACTAACGTTTTTGCCGTTTTTATAGAATTTGGCCTTATTAAATCCATAACGGCGATGTGTGTGCCGGTTTTGGAATACGTTTTTACCGTTTGCCAAAGCACTTGTGGGTCAGGCAGGTGGTGAAGCAAACTGTTGCTGAAAATAATGTCGTAACTCGCTTTTGGCAAAAAGCTGTAAGGCAGTTTCCCATGGATAAAATTCAGGCGCGGCCGCAGTTCTGGGCTAATTGAGCTTTCAGCATAATCTATCATGGGTTTGGAGCCGTCGATAGCATCACATTGGCAAAAGGGGAAAGCCTTCATGAACCTTATGCTGACATCGCCAGGCCCGCAACCCAAATCCAGTGCACTGCCGTTGAAGGCCGGGTTACCAATAAACGCTTTAAGCCGTTGAATAAATTCGTTATGCGGCTGTTCAAAGTCGGCTTCCGCATAAGCGACAACCTGCCCTTCATCTTCCATCAATTCAGGCTCCAGCACTCTTTTCATCGGGCATATCCCCTGTTTCCTTGTAAGCCGCCTGTATGCAGGGCAATGATGCGTTGTCCCGGCTTGAAATAACCTTTACCAACCAATTCGTATAAGCCATAGAGCATTTTGCCGGTGTAGATGGGTTCTATCGGGATGGAGGTAAGGCGCTCAAATTGGTCCATGAATTCAAGTAAAGTTGGCTTCAGTTGGGCAAATCCGCCGAAGTGATAATCGTGAAATATTTCCCAGTTATCAAAACGGCTTTTTAATAATGATTGAACATCGGATTCTAAAAAGGTTGCATTTTTTAGTGCGGCAAAGCCTAAAATCGGTTTTTTTCCAGAAACGGCAGTGATAAGGCCTGCCAATGTCGCGCCCGTCCCACATGCCACACATAACGTATCGTAAGGTATGTCAATCTCGTCGGCCAACTCCGTCACGCCTTTTAATGCCAGGTTATTCGCCCCGCCTTCCGGTAACCAATATCCGTTGGGTATTAACTCCGGGTAATCCTGCCAGTGTTTGTAATTTCGGTAGCGGCGATAATCAGCCCGCGATATAAAACGCAATTCCATCCCCCAGTTTTGCATATCCAGGAGGGTAGTGGTAAATTGTGCCGGCCGTTCGCCGCGGATGATGCCGATGGTTTTTACCTTAAGGATTTTCCCGCTATAAGCTAAGGCGTGGAGGTGATTGGAATAGGCTCCCCCCATACTAATGAGGGTATCCGCGCCTGACGACAGGGCTTCATCCAGGTTATATTTCAGCTTACGCCATTTGTTGCCGGAAATGACTGGATGAAGGAGGTCGTCGCGCTTTAGCCACAGGTTGACTCGATGGTTTTCGAGAAAAGGATCATCGATTTTGGTTAGTACTGAACGTCCGAGAGCTTGACCTAGCTCAACCAGTTTTGGATGCATAGGGTTAGCTTATCTGTCTATGGCCGCCGACTTTGTTTAATTGCCAAGGCTACATCCGCTGCTTGACGGTTTGCCTTAACGTCATGTACGCGAAATACTTGCACGCCAGCCATTATGCCCAGGGCAGTTGTAACAGCGGTGGCCGTTACCAAGTCCGAAGGGTCATCGATATTGCAGATAGAACCCATAAAACGTTTCCTGCTAGTCCCCAACATCACCGGGTAATCCAGCGCGACAAATTTATCAAGGTTCGCCAACAAGTCCAGGTTATCTTGTTTGCGTTTTCCAAAACCAATGCCAGGGTCAATAATGATATTATTTTCAGGTATTCCAGCCGATAAGGCTGCCGATATCCTTGATTGGAGCTTAGTTACCACTTCCGTAACCACATCCTCATAGCAAGGGTTATCCTGCATGGTTTTCGGTGTGCCTTGGCTATGCATAAGGATAATGGGGGCTGCCCGTTTTGCCGATAAAATCAGGATATGAGGGTCATTTAAACCTGCCGACACATCATTGATAATAGTGGCGCCTGCATCCAGCGCTGCTTCTGCAACCGGGCTTAAGGTTGTATCGATACTGATCGCAAGATTCTCGTTAAAGTGCTTACGAATCGCTTGAATAACAGGAACGGTTCGCCGTATTTGTTCTTCGGGGCTGACCGGGTCGGAACCAGGCCTTGTCGATTCGCCGCCTATATCGATAATGTCCGCACCTTCCGCCAACATCCGATCAACTTGTTGTATAGCCGATTCGACGAGGTTGAATTTTCCGCCGTCGGAAAAACTGTCCGGGGTTACGTTTAATATCCCCATAATCTGTGGTTTGCAGTCTTTAAAGTTCACTTAGAGTTCCTGTATGCTACGGCTAAGTTACCAAGGTATAATGACAGACATATTAAAGTGATAGCTACCATGTATAACCCATATTTCGCTTGGCCGATCCCTAGATCGGGCCATTATATAGAAGAATGCCTGGATTTATTGCAGGCATCAGGAGATGTGGAGGTTTATTGCAACCCGTCAGGCGAGGAAATGCAGAAACGGTATATTTTCAGCCTGTGCGGTTTGCGGGCGAAGCAGTTTGCATATGTCCGCAAAATTGATCCCGAAGGCACGGAAAAATTCCGTACCCATCAATACGCTACGGTAGCTAAAAGCGTCGATGAACGGGTCGGCACGGCAATCGGCGTTTAGCATCTATATCATGGGCGAACACTTACTGTTTCTTACCGGAAAGCTTGCGGAAAAACAGCTGCGCGGAATCCTAGAAAAAATGCAGCCTGATTTTACCTACACCGTCCATCAGCTTGGTGTAAAAGTCGCCGCATTGATGACGACCGATATGATACACCGCCGTTTGAAGGAAACCTTCGGCGCCAACCGTGTAGTAATACCAGGCCGATGCCGGGGCAATGTAGAAGCTTTATCTAAAGAACTCGGTTTAGTGGTGGAAAGGGGGCCGGAGGAGCTCAAGGATTTGCCGATGTATTTTGGTAAAGACGCCCATAAATACGACTTAAGTCGGTATAGCGTCAAAATTTTTGCCGAAATCGTCGATGCGCCCAATATCAGCGTTGAAGAAATCGTCAACCGTGCGCAGTATTATAAAAATAACGGCGCGGATGTTATCGATATCGGGTGTTTGCCCAATACGGATTTCCCGCACATGGAAGAAGCTGTCCGAACCTTAAAACTGGCCGGATACACAGTCAGCATAGATTCTTTAAATAATGACGATTTGCTTCGCGGCGGTAAAGCCGGTGCCGATTATTTGCTCAGCCTGCACGAAAAGACCTTGTGGATCGCCGATGAGGTTGACGCAACTCCGGTTTTGATTCCTGAAAAGCATGAAGACCTGGCATCCCTAAACCGTGCGATTGCGGTCATGCAGGGCAAAAATAAGCCGTTTATTGTCGACCCCATCCTCGACCCCATCCATTTTGGCTTTACGGCGTCCATCGTGCGCTATTATGAAACCCGAAAAAAGCACCCTGAGGTTGAAATGATGATGGGTGTGGGCAACATTACCGAATTGACCCATGCCGATACGGCCGGTATGAATGCCTTGTTGTTGGGGATTTGTTCAGAACTCAACATTAACCAGATCCTGGCTACTGAAGTTAGCCGACATGCTTGCCGCGCCGTCAAGGAAGCGGATAAAGCAAGGCGTATCCTGTTTGCCGCAAAAGAACAGGACGCTTTGCCCAAACATATAGATCCCGGCTTGATGGCCTTGCACGAGACCTCCCCGTTCCCTTATATGCTGGACGAAATCAAGGCGCTCGCCAGCCAGATAACCGACCCCAGTTTTCGCATACAAATCAGCGAGGAAGGCGTCCATATTTTTAACCGTGACGGTTTTAATACCGCCATCGACCCATTTGCCCTCTATCCTAGGTTAGGGGTAGAGAATGACGCCGGCCATGCGTTTTATTTAGGCGTGGAATTGGCTCGGGCCGAAATCGCCTGGCAATTGGGCAAGCGATATAACCAGGATCAGCCGCTGTATTGGGGGTGCGCCACCGAGACGGCTGAACAAACTGTTGACTTGCACACCTTTAAACCCGCCGGAACCACATTGGCAAAGAAATGATACAAGAAACCATTGTCACTACCCAAAATAACGAGGGCGTTACCCACATCGCCCCAATGGGGGTTCATGTGGAAGGCGATAGGTTTGTCATCCTGCCTTTCCGGCCATCCACTACATTGAATAATTTTTTGGAAACGAAGGTCGGCGTAATCAATTATTGCGATGATGTCCGTGTGTTTGCCGGATGCCTGACGGGACGGCGGGATTGGGCTTTAAAACCCGCGTCCATGGTTTCGGGAAAAGCCCTGGAATGCACATTAGCGCATACAGAAGTCGAATTAATCGAGATCGAAGACGATGACAGCCGACCCAAACTCTATTGTAAAACTGTCTACAGTGCCAATCACGCACCGTTTAAAGGATTCAACCGCGCCCAGTTCGCCGTTTTGGAAGCGGCAATATTGATTAGCCGATTGGATCGGTTGCCGTTGTCGAAAATTGAATCGGAAATCGAGTATTTAAGTATCGGTTTGGCGAAAACCGCCGGGGAAAGGGAACTGGAAGCCTGGGGCTGGATCATAACGGTGCTTGACGAATTCAAAGGAAGGAAGCACGGATGACGGGGATGCTTGCCAGTGTTGCTAGCATGGAAGAAGCCAGGATGGTCCTGGCTGAAAATGTCGATATTATCGACTTGAAAAACCCTGCTGCGGGCTCCCTGGGGGCATTGGACAGCAACCTAGTAAAAAGCATAGTTGCTGAAGTTAACGGGGAATGCCTTACCAGTGCGACGGTTGGGGATCTGCCTATGCAACCTGGCCTGGTTTTTAACGCTGTAAAGGAGATGGCGGATACTGGGGTTGATTATGTCAAAATCGGTTTTTTCCCTGGCGGGAATGTCAGTCAGGTTATTGGGGAACTCAGGGAGATATCAAGTAGGACTCACCTAATCGCGGTTTTATTCGCAGATGCTGATCCTGACTTTGTGTTAATCGAAAGGCTATGGAAAGCCGGTTTCCGCGGGGTTATGCTTGATACCTTGGACAAGGGGATAGGTTCGCTGACAGGGATAATGGCCAACACCGAAATCGGGCGCTTTGTCGGTCTTGTCAAGGCTAAGGGTATGACCTGCGGCCTTGCTGGTTCTTTAAGGCTCGAAGATGTGCCTGTATTGCTTCCGTATCAGCCGCATTACCTGGGTTTCAGGGGGGCATTATGCGAGCTGCACGAGAGGGTGGGGCGCATAAATGTTCGGTCCCTCCAAAACATACAACAAGCTGTCACCGAAATCGTACGTAATGTCTAATCGGCCATTATTTATTTATTTTGGCAAAAACCTTATCCTAATTAGTGTGGTGGCGGGCGCCTATTTCCTGTTTGGGTTGCTGGGCCTTTTGTTCAAGTATCCATCCGACCCTATTGCAATTCCTTCATCAATGATTATGCCGTCGGCTGGCTTAGCACTGGTCGCGGCCTTGATGTTAGGGATATGGGCACTGCCTGCCATCGCTATAGGAAATTTACTGGTAAGCGCTTGGTCTTTTAATTTTAACCAGGAATACTTGTATTTTTATATTGCCAGCGCCGCAAGTTCAATGCTATCGGCATGGATTGGGCGCATAACAATACGCAGGCTGATTGGTTTTCCGGATCCGTTAGTGGAAGGCAAGAAAATATTGCTGTTTTTTTTTCTTGCCGGGTCATTGGGTTGCCTCCCATCCGCTGTTATCAGTGTAACGGCACTGAACATTCTTGGGATTGTGACCTTGAAAGATTTGCCGTTTGCCTATTTAGGTTGGTGGTGCGCCGACATTTTAGGGGTATTAATTTTTTCCCCGTTAACCCTAATCATGTTTGCCGAACCTCACCACATTTGGTACCGAAGGCGTACGACTGTCGGTTTGCCTATTATGCTGACGTTTGCCATGGCAGTAATGCTTTCTTTTTATTTGAAAGATATAATCCGTACACAATACACAGGACGCCTTAAAGAAAGGGCGTTCACTTTATCCCAAGAATTAAAGAATAGGATACAATTAGAACTCTCCGCGCTTCATGCGCTAAGGATTTTTTTGCTGGGTTCACAATCAGTAGGTCCAAATGAATTTTCGTTATTAGTCAAGGAAACATTATCGCCTTTTAAGGAAGTGCAATCAGTCAATTGGCTGAATACTTCGGAAACTGACGGTGAAAAAAGCCAATTCATCCCTATTCATGGCCAGTTATCGAATAATAAACCCGAATCCCTGCAAGCGATACCATCTAGCCTGGGGAGACTGAAAAAAAGACCGCCTGTTTTCAAACCAGAGTTCTTGGTCCCTGAACAAAATAACTTTGAATTGTTTATCCCTGTCGTGAAAGAGAGAAACGACGATAAGAAAATGATGGGAATGGTTAGTGCATCGGTTTCCCTGGAAAGCATAGTGCAAGAAGCATTAGAAGCTATGGGAACAGGCCGTTACGGAATGACGATCAGTGTCTCCAATAACGGTATGACGAACGCAAAAAAAATCTACACCAATTTTGGAGGTTCGTCATTTCCACCGTATGAAACTATCCCGATCTCGGTTGCGGATCAAGTTTGGCTGATCAGTTTCTACCATGACTGGGCCGAAGAAACCCTTGATGTCAGTTGGCCGATATATTCTATTATATTCAGTGGATTCTGGTTTTCAGGCGTGCTCGGCGTTTTTCTTTTATACCTTACTGGCCGGAATTTTCTTACCGAAGCCATCATTGATGAGCGCACCAAGGTCCTGACGGAAACAAAAACAGCCGCAGAACAAGCCAACCAAGCCAAAAACCAATTCCTGGCTAAAATCAGCCATGAGTTAAGGACTCCCCTGAATGGTATTTCCGGTTTTACCCAATTATTGGAAAAAAAGCCTACCCTTAATGCCGAAGACAAAAAGCAAGTTGCAATTATCAAACAATGCAGTGATGACCTTTTACGGCTTATTAACGACATTCTCGACATATCGGCCATAGAGACCAGCCAAATTAAATTGGAGATAGGCGAGTTCGACTTTACGCCGCTGATCACCGACAGCATCCGCCTATGCCAATTCCGGGCGGATGAAAAAGGGCTGCAATTGTTTTCCGAAAATATCAGTCCGCCTGATAAATATCTTGGCGACGAGAAGCGTATTCGGCAAATCTTGGTCAACTTAATCGACAATGCCGTCAAATACACCAACCAAGGCAGTGTGACCGTGACAACCTCTTACGGTGCTGGGATCATGAAAATTTCAGTTGCCGATACCGGTTCTGGAATCGAGCAAAAAGATTTGGACAGGATTTTTGTCCCTTTCGTACAAGTTAACGCCGACAGTTTTACCCGCGAAGGCGTTGGTCTTGGCTTGCCTATCACCAAAGAACTTGTCCATTTGATGGGTGGCGACCTGAATGTAAGTAGCGAAATCGGAAAGGGCAGCACTTTTACGGTATTGCTGCCTTTACCCTTGAATGAAAGCAATCAGGTTCAAGATTCGCCGACAGAGGTTTTAAATGAAACGGACAGTAATCATGGGACTCATGTGATCGTGGTTGATGATAGCGAAATTAATGTACTGTTTTTGGTGAGCATGCTGGAGCAGTTAAGCTGTAAAGTTGATTCTGCAAAGGACGGTCAGGAAGCTTTGGCGTTGTTCGAAAAAAACCGTTACGACTTTGCCTTGATAGACATTAACATGCCGGTCATTAACGGCATCGAGTTGGTTAAACGGTTGCGCCGCCAAAATTTAAAACTAAAATTGGTTGCTGTCAGCGCCTACGCAGACGAGGGCAAAATCAGCGAAGCGTTAAGTGCGGGTTTTGATGCCTATATCACCAAACCCATTAAGGAATATCAATTGGTCGAATTGATACAGGAGACCAAGATCTAGGCCATTGGGGGTTGGCTTAATCAACCTCTCCCTGGTTTCGACTTTGACGCGGCATAGACGACGTAGGCGCCAAGCGCCGCCAGCAAATGTTTCAGGGTATGCCCGCTGATAACATAAAGATGGTGGTAGATTACCCAATCAAAGGATTCGGCAATTTTGGAAAGGAGATAAACAAAAAGTACGGCCCAGACAAAATTGCAGTTTTTCTGTTTCCTTCCGTACAGCAACAAAATTAGCGGTATCAGCAAAATAGGCAAAAACTGAACCAAAATGTATGGCCTAAGGTCGCCATGCCCAGCCGATTCCGAGATATACCAATAAACCACCGAAGAAATCCCCAAAACCAATAACGGCGGCAGTAAACGCAGCCCTACTGCGGGCGAGATACATTTGCCTGTGACAAGGCAAAAAAAAGACATGAAAGAAACCGCGATTGGCAATCGGTCCCAAAGCAGGCTTGAATTATCAGGCCGGAAGTGATAATAGCTTGAACCCAAGCCGCTTAAAAACACTCCAATATAAAATAAAAAATAGGCTTTCCTTAAGGGTATATCGTTTGGGTTCAACTCTTGGGACAAAGTGAAACGGATACCCAAAAAACCAACGGCCATAAAAGGCAGGTTGGAAGCCAAATTAAAAAAATTCGGTATCGCCGCAAGGGTGCGGTTATCGGCAAATTGATGATAGTTGCTGTCTTGGTTTATCGGGCCAAACGATAACACTGACAACGTTGCAAGTACCGAAATAACTAAAAGTAGCAATAATCGTTTGTCGGTAAGCATGGTCGGGACAGGCTAATAGATGAAATAACCTTTATTAAAATCGTACGCCTATTTATGAGCCCTAAAACGGACAAACATTAGCAAAGGATAAACGTACAAATCTTTGATCATGAATGCAATGCTTGCAAAAGCCGGTAAGTAGGTTAAAGTGTTTGCAAGGCCAATCTATTATGAAACAAAAGGAGTCCAAAATGCGAGCCATCATTTTGTTGCTTTTTTGTGTGAGTGGGTTGTTTGCCAAGGTGTATGCGGCAGATAATCCACAATCGAAAGTAATATCAAAACCAAGCAAAGAAAATAACCTTCTCGGTTTACCTCCGGTACCGATACCGGAAGACAACCCGCAAAGCCAAGCCAAAATCGAATTGGGCGACAAACTGTTCCATGACAAACGATTTTCGATTGATAGTACAGTCAGTTGCAGTAAGTGCCATGATGATAACTTGGCGTTTACCGACGCCTTACCAGTCTCGGTTGGCCATCACGGGAAGACGGGGACCCGAAATGCGCCAACAGTTTTAAATGCGGCATACAACAAAATGCAGTTTTGGGATGGGCGTGAACCTGACCTGGAAAGCCAGTCAAAACAGCCGTTGATCAACCCGGTCGAGCATGGTTTAAGCAATTACGAACCTATCCTCGAGACCATACAGGCCGACCCGTATTACCAGACTGCCTTTAAGTCCGTATTCGGGGTAGAGGCCAAAAAAGTCAATATTGACCACGTTGTTAAAGCCATCGCCAGTTTCGAACGTACCTTGGTTTCAGGGGATTCCGCTTTCGACCGTTACTACTTTAAACATCAAGCTGATGCGATGAACCCAGCGCAAATTCGTGGCTTGACGTTGTTCGTTGGGGAGGGGCGTTGCGTGTCGTGTCATGTCATTGAACAAGACCAAGCCCTGTTTACCGACGGCCAATTCCATAATATCGGTATCGGAATTAACCAAATCCAGCAGGACGTGCCGCGCTTGGCGGAAGCGTTCCTGATAGCAAAAAACAAAGGCGCGAATATTGACGTTGCGGTGTTATCGGATAAAAAATCGTCGGAATTAGGGCGTTTTGCGGTGACCGATGAACTGAGCCAAGTCGGCGCGTTCAAAACACCGACCTTACGCGACGTCGAATTGACAGCACCGTACATGCATGACGGTAGCCTTAAAACGTTAAAAGAAGTAATAACCCATTACAACAACGGCGGCGTTACCAAAGAGGGCGACCGCGTCAACGACTTTTTGGATGGGGGCATACGGCCTTTAAACCTTACTGAAGCCCAGGTGGATGATTTGGTGGCCTTCATGAAAGCATTGACCGGTTCCAAAAATGCAAAGCGTGCAACGGTTCAAACGGCTAAAGGAGACTAACCATGAATACTTTCAATAATAGCCGCCGTAGTTTTATCAAAAATACAACTGCCATAGCATTAGGGGCGACACTACCCATCAGCTTGGTAGAGCTCGCTTTTGCCAAAAGTAGCGAAAATTTCACCTTTGCTTATATTTCCGATTCCCATATCCAGCAAATCAAAGGCATCCAGTTTGTGAGGAACTGGGACCGGGGTTTGATCCGTGCTGTCGCGGAAACCAACCTGTTGACGCCGAAGCCCGACTTTATCATTTTTGGGGGGGATTTGGCGCAACTTGGCAGTAAGGCCGAATTGGACCATGGTGCTGAAATGTTGTCCGCATTGAACGGTAAAGTCCATCATGTCATGGGGGAACATGATTACTATCTTGATCTCGGTGAATATTGGGAGAAGCTTTTCGGCCCGCAATATTATAGTTTCGACCATAAAGGCGTGCATTTTATCGTACTGAACAGCATCAAGACTTACGATGATTGGACATTCAAGCGCTGGCCGACGAACGAGCAGCGAATGCAGGAAATGGCCGGGTTAGACAACCCGAATGGTTCGCCATTCATGGTGGGCGATGAACAACGTAAATGGCTCAAGAACGATTTGGCTAAAGTTGATAAATCGACCCCTATCGTAGTCTTTTCGCATTCGCCGTTACAAAAGATATACAAGGGCTGGAATTTTTGGACGGAAGATGCCGATGAAATCCAGGCATTACTTAAGCCCTATAAGCAGGTTTCGGTGATTTACGGACATGTCCATCAAATACAATACAACCAAATCGGCAATATCAGCTTCAATTCAGTGATGGCGACAGCGTGGCCTTGGCCTTATCCGCAAGCTTACGCCCAGGCGGAGCAATATTTGCCAAAGCTGACTGTGCCGATGAATCGCGCCGACCCATTTTTTGAACGCGATGCTACCGGTTGGCAATTTATCAACTTAGCCAGCGGCAGGGTAGACCTGGATTACGTCCTTTACAATAACAGCAGCCGGAAAGTGCGTTTTAACCAAGCCAAAAAACGCCCGGAAGATACTGTGTATTCGGGCGGCGGTGAATTGATACCGCCACAAAAACACTTTTAACTGTAAGCAGGGAGAATAAAATGATCCACTATAAAAACCTAAAAGCCGCTTTTTGGGGATGCCTGCTGTGTGCATTTTCCGCAAACCTTGCTGCCGACGAATTCACCGAGGCTGATGTAAAACGTTGGCAACAGCAGTTTATGGAGACAGTCACTGAAGGC
This sequence comes from uncultured Methylomagnum sp., assembly GCA_964435245.1. Classification (GTDB taxonomy): domain Bacteria; phylum Pseudomonadota; class Gammaproteobacteria; order Methylococcales; family Methylomonadaceae; genus Methyloglobulus. The sequence continues at coordinate 36,188 of CAYSYU010000017.1, read as the reverse complement.
CGCGCATTGTGGACAGACCCGAAGCTGGGCAGTAATGGCGTGGTTTGCGCCCAATGCCATCCTAATGCCGCCAATACCCATCCCGAAACCTATCCCAAATTCCAAAAGCAGTTAGGCAAAGTCGTGCCGCTTTGGGAGATGATAAACTGGTGCCTTAAAAACCCGCTAGAAGGCCAACCGTTGGCGGCAGACGATCCTAAAATGATCGCCATACAATCCTATGTTACCCATGAGCGTCGAGGCGTTAAGCTGGATCCCGGAAAGCATTGACCTGTACCGTTTAAGCTGAAGCCGTTTCAGTTTATCAAGGCCTAGGCTGAGTATTTCGACAATACTTACAAATCGCAACATCATTAGGTTGTAATATGGTAATTATTCAACGATAATACGCGGTCTTTAGCCTCAATGGCTGAGAATTTTCATGGTGATCGTGTTGGTCCTTCCGCAACGATACGCTGTAAACCCCGCCAGGTCCGGAAGGGAGCAACGGTAGCAGCAGATTCGTGTGCCGGAATGTGGCTGGCACGGTCGCCGCCCAGTAAGTTACAACATTACGAGCCTGCAATGAATTATCAGGTTCTCGCCAGGAAATGGCGTCCCTCAAATTTCACCGAAGTTGTTGGTCAGGATCATGTTGTCAAATCGTTGATGAACGCTTTGCAACATCAGCGTTTGCACCATGCCTATTTATTTACCGGAACCCGCGGCGTCGGTAAAACGACAATAGCCAGGATTCTTGCAAAAGCCATCAATTGCGAAAACCTTCAAGACTTCAACCCTTGCGGCCAATGTCGAGTGTGCCGTGAACTCGATGAAGGCAGGTTCATGGATTTGATCGAAGTCGATGCTGCCTCCCGCACCAAAGTCGAAGATACCCGCGATTTACTGGACAATGCCCAATACGCACCTAATTACGCCCGGTATAAGATCTACCTTATCGACGAAGTCCACATGTTGTCAGGGCATAGCTTTAATGCCTTGTTAAAAACGCTGGAAGAGCCGCCCCCGCACGTGAAATTTCTCTTGGCTACGACTGATCCGCAAAAAATTCCTGTTACTGTGTTGTCCCGCTGCTTGCAATTTAACCTTAAGCGTTTGTTGCCAAGTCAAATTTTTACCCAAATGCAAGATATCCTTAGGCAAGAACAGGTTGAAGCCGACACGCCCGCATTGCAATTACTGGCGCGGGCAGCCGATGGGAGCATGCGGGACGGCTTGAGCTTACTGGATCAAGCGATTGTTTACGGTGCTGGCAGGGTAGTTGCCGACGATGTTAATGCTATGTTAGGTTTGGTGGCGCAGCGGTCTGTTGAAAGCCTACTTAACGCACTGGCCGATTCAAATGCCGAAGCCATACTCGATAAAATAGACGAAATTGCCAATATTCAACCCGATTTCAGCAATGTGCTCCAACAGATTTTACAAATCCTGCATCGTATAGCCTTGGCGCAACAAGTGCCTAAAGCTGTAGGGCACGAGTTTGACCGTGAATTGATTATTGAATTAGCGAAGCGTTTTACCCCTGAAGATGTCCAGCTTTACTATCAAATCGCATTGGTTGGCCAGCGCGACCTCGACCTTGCGCCAGATAGCCGCATGGGTTTTGAAATGGTCATGTTACGTATGTTGGCGTTCAAGCCATCCGCAACCGAATCCGAAACGATAAAGCCAAAGCAAGCGCAATTGTCGAATGATGCCCCAATACAGCAATCGGCAAAACAAGCGGAGCAAATAAAGCGGCCTGTGTTTGTCGCTAAAAAAAAATCCCATGAAGATCCAGGCGTCACAAACCTTAATCTGAGTTGGGCCGATATGATCGCAATTATGAAACTGGAAAGCCTGACTAAGGAATTGGCCAATAACTGTGTACTGGAACATATAGACCATGAAGCCTGTAAACTGCTTCTGGACGCAAGCCATCAACAGTTATTGACCCCCATCCGCGAGAAAAAATTACAACAAGCTTTACAAGATTATTCTGGCGTCCCGTTAAAATTGATAATTAAACTCGAACAGGAAAACCTCGATACGCCTGCCATACAAATGGCTAAAGCCGCAGAAGATATGCAGCAGGCGGCGATTGATGCAATAAATTCGGATCCTAACATACAGGCTTTAAAAGAACATTTTGATGCCAAGGTAATGACCGATACTATAGCACCTGTGTAACAGTGAATGGAGAGAGTGATATGAAAAATGCCCTTGGAAATATTATGCAACAAGCCCAAAAAATGCAGGAAAATTTAAAGCGGGCGCAAGAAGAACTGGAACTGCAACAGGTGCTGGGCGAATCGGGTGGCGGTTTGGTCACCATTGTCATGACGGGTAAACGGGAAGCCAGGAAAGTGAGCATAGACCCATCCCTTGTCGGTGAAGATAAAGACATGCTGGAAGATTTGGTCGCTGCCGCGATTAACGATGCTGTCAACAAAGTCGCCAAAATGAAAAAAGAAAAAATGGCGGAAATAACCGCGGGCTTGCCTATCCCGCCCGGATTCCAAATGCCTTTTTAACATGCAAAAAAAAGGATTATTAGGGCAATTAACACAAACCTTATGCTGTTTGCCTGGCGTAGGCCCAAAAACCGCCCAACGCATGTCCTTCCATTTACTGCAACGGGACCGTACTGGCGCAAGGCTACTTGCCGAAACCTTGACCGAAGCGCTGGAAAAAATCCGGCATTGCCAAGTGTGCCGGACGTTAACAGAGCAGGACATTTGCCATATTTGCGCCGATAAATCCAGGGACAGTTCGTTGGTCTGCATTGTTGAAAGCCCTGCCGACGCCTGGATAATCGACCAAGCCACCGTTTTTAACGGACATTATTTTGTGTTGCACGGTCGATTATCTCCTTTGGATGGCATCGGGCCGGATGAGTTGGGGCTAGATAGGCTGGAACAACGGTTGGCGACGGGTGAGATAAAGGAGTTAATCCTCGCAACCAACTCAACCGTAGAGGGTGAAGCCACCTCGTATTTTATTGGTGAATTGGCAAGGAAAAACCAAGTCCAAGCCTCCCGTATCGCCCATGGAGTGCCGATGGGGGGCGAGCTTGAGTACATCGATAGCGGTACTTTGGCACATGCGTTTAATGGGCGTAAGGCATTATGATGAATTTGAATCCGTCATTCTGGTTGGAATGATGTTTAAATAATACCGTTCGTGGTGAACCTGTCGAACCATGAACACGATAAGGTGTCGCTACCGCGACGGTTATTTTAATGTGGGTTCTCGTACCCACGGACGAGATACTTTCTTTTGCTTCGCCAAAAGAAAGTACCCAAAGAAAAGGCGACCCGGATGCCGCTTATTTCCTGCGCTTCTCGCATTTATCGGGGTTTGCCAGAAAGGACATCCCTGTCCTTCTGGCAAAGTGCGGCATCCCTGCCGCACCCCTAACGGGCTATTCCCGATAAATGCTCCGATGCTCGGCGCGGCATACGGGAATGGGAAGATTTTCGTAGCATAAGTAGGGGCGTTTTACGCACCAAAATAATCAGTGTTGAAAGTATAATCTAAACTTACAGTTTTATGATTTGTCACCTAATGGCGCATGAAATGCACTCTACTCGACTATCTCGCTTTCACAGATTTAACTTGCATTATGCCTCATCATAAAATCAATGCCGCAACTGTTTCAGACAAAGTATGCTCTAGCTTTCCATTGCCAGATCAATACTCTGAGCAGATAACAAATTTCTATAAACTACGCAGCATCTGCCCTGCGCTCAGACTGACAATTCCAGATGAACTCGCAGAACAACACATGCATTTCACGAAATCAGAGCCGGATGAGGCATTTCACAGCTCGATTCCCTTTCTGGCATATCGTGATGGCTATTTAGCGGATTTCACCGAAGCTCTTTACAGATTTGTTGTGGATGGAAATGAATGTCGAGAAAAGGTGACTGCACAGTATAAAAAAGATCTTCGTGAGACATGGGTACTCGAAATTGACGAAAACTCGCGCTATAAAAAGGCACGCAATTATTTGTCACGCCTCGCAGAACTTCATTTCGCACGATGGCTAGAAACTCAACAATGGCAAGTTCATAACCTCGAACTATACGGCGGACAATTCGATGTCGAAGGCATAGATAACAATCAAGTCGCCACTGCATTCGAAATCAAATTCTTGGGGCAACGCGAGGTGCTGTTCGAATTGATTCGTGCCTCGTTCACGAACGCCACGGCAGGTCGCCTTGGAGTCTATTCACCAATCGATTATCTTATCTTCCGTCTCTATGAAGCGGCACACCAACTGCAAGGGACAAGTGCACATCGCGTCGCAGTAGCCGTTGTAAGCGACTACGATGTGTCGTACAAAATTCCATTGTCAGAAGGTTGGGTCGATTGGGCAAACCCAAGCTTTCTCAAACGTGATCCGGAAATTCAAGATTTTCTGGCTCGTCAATACACCAAGAACCCGAATCTCGATGCCGACTTGAAAACCTTCATCACAGGGCTAAACGAAATCTGGATTTTGCGTTACAAGAGCGCATTCGGGTTGCATCTGGAACATCGTATTCAGGTGTCACGGACGTAAGGTATAACAAGCTTGTAACGCGGTAAGGCGCATCCGGGTACGCAGCAATAGGCGTTAGCCATATTGCACTGCATGGTTGGCTTAGAAAATGGCGCAATACGCTATCGCATTGCGCCACGAGCTGATCTTCACGTTATTACATCTGTGTACTTAGGACAAATTCTTCAAGTAATTCAGACATCAGCCCATATTGAATTACCGTCCACAATTGCATAAAACCAGTGTGTTGAATATGCATCAATGATGGCGATACACGGCAACGCCATCATTGATGGTATCCAAAAACAGTTTTTTATGCGGTTTTGTATTTTATCCAGGTTAAAATAATAACATGTAGGTATTGAAATAGGCTGGAAGTGGGATAATTGATGAACAACTTTAAATTGAAATCTCAAGCTGCATTTGCCTTTGTTCTGCTGACTATATCCATGTTTGCCTTTGGAGACGATAATCGTCGCGATGGAAACTGGTGGTTAACGCTACAAAAATGGGATCGAATTAATTACGCAGTGGGATTCTTTGACGGAAAAGATTTGGGGCACAACTTTTCAATATGGAAGTACACCACTCCGAATGCAACCAAGACAGAACAGGCTGGTGTTAATCAGGCTCACCAGTCTTATCTTGAGTATAGCCAGAAGTATTCCTCTAACGTAACAGCTGGTCAGCTCGTTGATGGCCTAGATAATTTTTACTCAAACTATCGAAATCGACGAATTCAGGTTCATGGAGCAGTTTGGCTTGTTTTAAATGGTATAGCAGGCACCCCAGAGGATAAGCTAAACAAATTAATTGAATCTTGGCGAGAAAATTCGACTGATAAATAGCTCGTAGCACGGTTGGGGTGAGGTACGAACCCCAACATGACAATGTTCCATATATTTGTTGGGGTTCACAAGTTCACCCGCAACCTACGATTTCCACCCATTATCCCTTATGCCGCACCGAGCACTGATGGTTTTGTCGGGAATAGCCCGTAGGGGCACGGCAGGGATGCCGTGCTTTGCTGGAGGGATAGGAAATCCCTTCTAGCAAACCCCGATAAAACCGTCAGAGCGCAGGAAGTAAGCGGCATCGGGCGGATTTCTTTTGGATACTTTTCTTTGGACGAGCAAAGAAAAGTATCTCGCCCGTGGGTGCGAGAACCCACATTAAAAGCAAATGTCGCGTTAGCGACTCAATAATGTGTTCATGGTTCGACAAGCTCACCACGAACGGATTTTATATGAACCTTCCCCAAACCAAACGATACCGCCAACATCCATGCAGCCAGAACCCCCACAAATATGCTAATCTAACCCAAATCAAAACGTGTGGAGAAAGATGATGACTGATTGCTTATTTTGCAAAATGGTTGCAGGAGATATAAAACCGGATACCGTCTTTGAAAATGAAAATATTCTCGCGTTCAGGGACATTAACCCGCAAGCACCGGTACATATACTTATTGTCCCGAAGCGCCATGTCGCAACATTAAACGACCTGGATGATGCCCAGCTAGGTGGGCAGCTATTGCAAGTAAGCGTCGAATTGGCTAAACAAGAAGGATTGGCAGAGGACGGTTACAGGACGGTATTCAATTGTAATCGCCATGGCGGCCAAGCCGTCTACCACCTTCACTTGCACCTTCTGGGCGGCCGCCAAATGGCTTGGCCTCCGGGTTAGGGATATTGCCGGGCAATTTTGTACGAATAGGGTGGCAAACAAAAATGCGCCGAGCCTTTGAACACCGACTTGAAAAGCCGCTGCCGTTTAGGGCATTTTTAGTCAGGCAAGGGCAATACCTATTGTCGGCTTGTTTACTGTTAACTTTTGGTTTGGGAATTGGCGTTATCGGCTACCATCATTTTGAATCCATGAGTTGGTTAGATGCATTCCTTAACGCGGCCATGATCTTAGGCGGAATGGGGCCGGTCGATGTGCTCCATACCGAGGCGGGAAAAATTTTTGCAGGTACTTATGCACTATTTTCAGGCTTGGTTTTTTTAGTGGCGGCAGGGCTTTTCTTGAGTCCTATGGTACACCGTTTGTTGCACACTTTCCATTTTGATAACAAAGCCTTGGAAGATACTCAAAATGAATAAGCAGGGCAAAGCCCTTATGCCTTAGCGCAGTAATTTCCCATAACTACATTCTCAAGTAATCCATTAATTCGGCCATATTATTACCGCAGTCCGTAAGCGGTTTTTTCCAAAGCATGACATACGGTCAAAATCATCCCGCGCGATAGGGATAAACTGGCAATCCAATTCGTTTTGGCGATGTTCGTCGGGATCGGAGTCATGCATATAAAGGCAGTCGTCATCGAAACCGCTCATGACAACCCAATGGGGAACCTTTTTGCGGTCCATTAAAAACGTGCTTATCAAAATCAAAGGAATTGCCCCGGCCTTAAACGCGTTGATCAATTCGTTCTGGGTAATGTTGGCGTAATGAACTTGAATTCCTACTGTATCGGCTTGGCGTTTGAAGCCATAATCGACTAGGTCGACGATTTGCTTTTTATCCTCATTGCGTACGCCGTCGATAAACAAGGTACCTGTTTGGTTGATCCACACTTCAACAGCAAAATTGCGGCGTTTCGCTGCCAAAGCCAAGCCAAGCGGATGGCAACCGCCGTGTCCCGAGGTCATGAACACCGTCGTGGCTTCGCGCCAGATGTTAATTTCTTCCTCCTGCGAGGGTTGATAAGCCTGGTTGAGAGCGTGCATCGCCATCATCAGTGCGGCAGGGCCGCAGGTAAAGTGGGTGGTTTGTTTTAACCAGTGGACGGAGCGGTGCTGTAAAGTATCCGTGTAATGTCGTATACGTTTCTGGTAACGTAACGCATCTTTATGGTCTTGGTAATAATCCCGGTAGATCCCGAATTTTTGGTAGCCGAGCGCTTCGTAAAGTCTAATTGCCGGGATATTGTCGACACTGACTTCAAGCCGTAAGTAAAGCCTGCCATCGTCGTCCGCGGCTTGTTCGCCCGCCAAGATAAGTTGTTTGGCGATACCTGTGCCGCGGTGGTGGTTGGCGACAGCCAGCGAATAGATCCTTGCCAACCGGGTGCCTGGATGGTAGATGATAAGGATGTAAGCAACGACCTTGGCGGCAATTTCCGCCACCAGCAATGCCCGGTGCTCGGCAGTCAGCCAATGCCGAAAACTGCGGCGGCTTAATCTGTCGGTATCGAAGCTGGCGTTTTCCAGTGTAACCAGGTCGTCAAGATCGTTGATTTGCGCTTCACGGATTATGACGCTTCCTTTGTTCATCGAACAGACAATCCTTCCAATGCCTGGGAGATGACTTGCCTGGCCCGAAACAGCACCATGGCTTTCCAGGCATCGTCGTTAGGGCAAAAATGATGGCGCATCGATTTACTGTGTTCAAGCCGGATTGACGAATTGGCATGTTGCGCCCACAGTTGGTGGTCGCGTAACAAAACCTCAAAGAGCCGGTCGGTCGAATAGGTGCCGAACTCCAGGGTGACATGGCAGCTATTGCGGCCCATGATCCCGTGCCAGGCATAATCCATCAGCCCGAGCTTAGGCACGGAACTCGACGTGCCTAATGCCGGTAAAGTTACCGCATCGCCATACCAGCTTTTGGCTACTTGGGTGCCTGGGCTGTCAACGCTATGGTCACAAATGATTTCCCCGTAGCCGTAAGGCCCAAGCCCGCTATGCAAATCGACAACGGCCAACTTCCTGTCGCATAAGGCGTATTGTTTCATTACATCCTCAGTAACCAACCTGCCGTGCGCGGGCTTCTTGCCGCCGTAGAAAGGGCCTGCTGGGTCAGAGTATTGCCCGCCGCTGATTGCTATTTCTAGCGCAGTCCGGCCGTATTGCTGGGCGAATTCAGCAAAAGCCTCCTTTCTTTTCTCCGCATCGGTTAAGAAGAACGCGTCCCGCAACATTTCATAACCAGGGTTTTCGGGTAAAAGCCCGGAAAAATCGACCGCATTCCGGTTCAGGTCTACGCCATCTTCATCGCAGCGGCGCAGCCATACGTAACCCCAAGGCGTTAAGGCATGTACCATCAAGACGGCGGTGTCTGCCGGGATAACAACCTTACCAGTGGCAATTAGATTCAAGTGGTCAAGTTCCACTGCTGTGCCGACAAACCCTTCGACGCCATGTGTCCCGGCGAGCAGCACTAAAACGTTAGCGGCATTATCTTGGCCTAGCCATAAGGTGTCGGTAAAAAGCGGTTCCCCCTCCGGGGAATTGCCTGGGCATTGATAAGCGGAATGCTTTATCGGCTTAAACGCCAGGGTTTCCAACTGGGACAGCAAACCCCTTCTTGCCGAGGCATAATCCTCAGGAAAATCATCCGTATTGATTGGCGGGTACGATAGATAAGAAGGCATCAGTGATCTACAATGCTAAAGGTTAACGGTTAGGTCGCTTGCGTTCATAAAATATTATCCTATGCTTGCAGAAACTCTTTCTGGAAAAACAGGTCTAGCTTCAAAATAAAAGCAAAAAGCTTCGTTTAATTAATACTACAAAAGTCCTAAAAATTTTGGTATCCCTTACCTTAGCAACTTTGCCTAACTGGGATTAAACGCTGGTACTTTATCTAATTTATGGTATCGATTGCCAGTATATCCCTGTAGCTGACAGAAGCCTATATTTCTTATTAACACAGTTTCAGCCTTTCATGGAGGACAATTTTACTAATGGCGCGAACCCTTTTGGTTGTCGATTCACTCTCCGACTGGAGCCCGTATTATCCCAGCGATCAAGTCATTACGTTTGAAACCTACCTTGCCACTGAAAGGGAAGATTCCGAACATCGCGTCCGGATTATCAACCTGTGCGGCAGTTATTCCTATCTTTCCGACGGCTATTATTGTTCCCTGTTGGCGGAGGCGCGGGGCCATCATGTCATACCTTCTGTCAAGGTCTTAAACGACTTAGGTAAAAAAGCCTTATACCAGCTTCAACTTGAAGACCTGTCCCAAACTTTTGAGAAGGTTTTTAAAGACCAGGATAAGGATGAAGAAATAAAGGTGCTAAGTTTTTTCGGTACGACCAAAGATCCCACCTTTCAAGAGTTGACAAGATTGCTGTTTGAACGATTTTCATGCCCGATCATGGAAATTACGCTGAGTTACGGCCAACAATGGGAAGTGGCCGATTTAAAAGCGGTATCGTACCGTAATCTTGACGATGAAAACGAAACGTTATTTGCCGAGGCACTGGATAAATTCAGCAAAAAAGTATGGCGCAGGGGTCGCGCTCGAAAGAATGCCCGATACGACCTTGCTATCCTGGTCAATCCTTCCGAAGCCTTGCCGCCCAGCAATAGGGGGGCATTAAAAAAATTTATCAGTATCGGCAGGGAGCTTGGGGTCGAAGTGGAACTCATCACCCAACAGCATTATGCAAGGTTGCCTGAGTTCGACGGCTTATTCATTCGTGAAACCACGGCAATAGACCATCACACTTACCGTTTCGCCAAAAAAGCCGAAGCCGAAGGCCTTGTCGTCATAGACGATCCGACTTCAATCTTAAGGTGCACGAATAAAGTCTACTTGGCGGACTCATTCCGCACCCATAAAGTGCCGTCGCCTAAAACCTGGATATTACATAAAGGCAATAGCCAGCACTTGGATCAACTGGAAAGCAACGCCGGTTTTCCGGTGGTTGTCAAAATTCCCGATGGCTCCTTTTCCAAGGGCATCGTAAAAGTCAATAACCGGCAAGAACTTGACCTCAAAGTTGCCGAATTATTCCGGCAATCGGCCCTGCTACTCGCCCAGGAGTTTTTATACACGGATTTCGATTGGCGGATCGGGGTTTTCAACAACAAAGCCTTATATGCATGCCGCTATTACATGGTCAAAAACCATTGGCAGATTTACCGTCACGGCAGCAAACGTACCGACAGCGGCCACTTTGAAACCATGCCGACTTTTGAAGCGCCCAAAAGTGTGGTGGAGGCTGCCCTAAAAGCCAGCCAAAGCATCGGCAACGGCCTCTATGGCGTGGATGTTAAGGAAAAAAACGGCAAGGGTTACGTCATAGAGGTCAATGATAACCCTAATATCGACAGGGGTGTTGAAGACAAATATTTAGGGGATGAGTTGTACCATCAGGTAATGGCCGAATTTTTAAGAAGGATGGAGAATAACAGTAAGGGTATTTAGGTTCATTGAGAATTCAAGCCTATCATTGCGTGACAAACTTTAGGCCGATCAGCAACAAGACGGAAGCCAACACAGGCCTTAAATAATGCTCGGGAATTTTCGCGCTTAGGTGGCTGCCGATCCAAATGCCTGGCAATGAACCGACCAACAAGCTGCCCAATAGCATCAGGTCCACATTGCCCAAGCTAAGGTGGCCTAACCCCGCCACGGCGGTAAGCGGGATGGCGTGGGCAAGGTCGGTGCCGACAATTTTTAATGTACTCTCGCGCGGAAAAAGGAACAGTAAGGCGACAGTGCCCAATGCGCCAGCCCCCACGGATGACAAGGTAACGAGTACGCCCAAGATAGCGCCGGTAAGCACCGTTACGGGTATCTGCCAGCGCGGCGAGAAACGTCCGGCATTCATCATGTTGCTGTAGTCATCGTCGAGTTGCCCTAAAGCTTTAGATTTACGCAATATAACCGCACGGATTAACAAGGCGCAGGCCGTCAGTATCAAGGCGATACCTAAGGAGTAAGAAATCAATCCGGTCGTTTCTTTACCAATATCCATAAAATGTTTAATGGCAAACAGGGTTAGGACAGCAAAAGGCAAGCTGCCCAAAGCCAACCAAGCGACAATCGGCCAATCCACTGAGCGATGTTTGCCATGATGCACAAATACGCCGCCCGTTTTGGTGATGGCGGCGTACAACAGATCGGTGCCAACGGCAACGGAGGCTTTGAAACCGAACAGGAAAACCAGTAAAGGCGTCATCAACGAGCCGCCGCCGACACCTGTTATGCCGACCAATAATCCCACTGCAAAACCTGAAACCGAGTACATCAAATTCATAAAATATAATCCCTGTTGAACGAATGCTTGAAATGATGGGCACTATACCAGCAACCTACCCCGCTTTTTAATAATATGTTAATCTATCTTTATGCTAATTCATCATAAAGAAAAATTTCGTCCTTCGGTATTGGATTAAGAATGAATTTGGTCCAATTGCGTTATCTCCGTGAAATAGTACGTCAAGGCTTGAGTGTTTCGAATGCCTCCGATGCTTTGCATACCTCGCAATCAGGCGTGAGCAGACAAGTGCAGTTATTGGAGGAAGAGCTTAAGTTACTGGTTTTTCAGCGCAACGGTAAGCGCCTGATAGGCATTACCGAACCCGGTAAGATTATCGTGGCGCTCGCTGAACGGGTCTTGCGGGAATTGGAAAACATCAAGCGTGTCGGCGAGGAATTTACCCAAAAAGGGAAGGGTAACCTAACCATCGCCACTACCCATACTCAGGCCCGTTATTTCCTGCCGGTAGCGGTCAAAAAATTCATGCACGAATACCCCGATGTCACGTTGACTATCCATCAGGGAAACCCTATCCAAGTCGCTGAACAGGTTGATCGTGGCGAGGCTGATATCGGTATCGCCACCGAATCGATCAGTACGTTTGAAAACCTGTTATGCTTGCCTTGCTACCAATGGAACCGTTGTATTGTTGCACCTGAAGGGCATCCTTTGCTGGACGATGCGCCACTTACCTTGGAAAAAATCGCCCTTTATCCTTTGATTACCTACGACTTCGCATTTACCGGAGGCTCGATCGTCAAGCGGGTTTTCAACCAAGCGGGCATTGAACCCAATGTTGTGTTGACTGCAATCGATGCCGATGTCATAAAGACATATGTCAGCTTGGGTTTAGGCGTCGGTTTGCTTGCCGCGATGGCGTACGATCCAGTGCGCGACGATAACTTGAAGATGCTGGATGCGGGACATCTCTTCCCCGCCAGCACAACCTACCTGGGCTTGCGTCGCGACGCATTCTTGCGTGATTTTGTTTACGATTTCATCCACATCCTTGTGCCCGGACTTGACCGCAAGGTCGTTTTGGCCGCCCTTAAATGAACCGGCGCACCGTTATGGTTCGCCGGCCTTCTTTCTGGCATGAACATAAGGATGCGTGAAGCAATAATAGTGTGATTTTTAAGCCTATTGCCGACTGATTACTAAGTCCTTTAGAAGTGTTTCAATTTATTATTCCATAAAGTTTGTAAAGGCATGGAACACTTAGCGTATCGTTTATTTTCATATTTATCATAAACCGCTTATAATTTTATTAATTATCAATATATTGCTTAAATTCAACAATGAATAAGGGAAAAAATACCCATTCTAATTTCTCAGCCTGGTTTTTTGTGGGGTTATTGTATTTGCTGGCCTTGTCCGCTTGCGGCCAACCGGGTCCCTTGTATTTACCAAACAATAAACCGCCCATATATGTGGAGCCTGAACCAGTCCCTGAAACAAAAGTAAAAGAAAAAAATTCAGGGGCACAAACACTGCCGGAAGAGCCAAAACCAGAAAAAACCGAATAGAAATGGATTATTTTAATTATCAGAATGATGAGCTGTATGTTGAAGATATCTCGGTACAGGATATTGTCTATCAACATGGCAGCCCGTGTTACATTTACTCAAGGGCTACCTTGGAACGGCATTGGAAGGCTTTCGATGAAGGTTTTCGTGGGTATCCTCACCTGATCTGTTATGCAGTCAAGGCTAATTCCAATATCGCTATCCTGAATTTGTTGGCAAGGCTGGGTTCGGGATTCGATATTGTGTCCTTAGGGGAATTGGAACGGGTCATCGCGGCGGGAGGCGACCCTAAAAAAATTGTTTTTTCCGGTGTCGGGAAACGTGAAGACGAAATATTGGCAGCCTTAAAAACAGGCATACGCTGTTTTAATATCGAAGTTAGCGATGAGCTTGACCGGATTAATTTACTTGCCGGACAGTTAGGCATTATCGCCCCGGTTTCTTTCCGCGTGAACCCTGATGTGGACGCCAAGACACATCCCTATATAGCCACCGGATTGAAAGAAAACAAGTTCGGCATCGCAATCGACCAAGCCTTGGCGGAATACCGGCGGGCGGCGGCGATGCCAAATGTCGAGGTTGTCGGCATAGATTGCCATATCGGCTCGCAACTGACTGAACCCCAGCCATTCCTGGATGCCTTAGTCCGTGTGCTGGATTTGGTGGGAACACTTGAAACTGAAGGGTTTCACCTGCGCCATATCGATTTGGGTGGCGGGTTGGGTATTTGTTATAAAGACGAGCAACCGCCGATACCCTCTGAACTCATACAAGCAATTTTGGCGACCCTAGGCAACAAACGTTATGAAATCCTTTTAGAGCCGGGACGGGCCATTGTTGGGAACGCCGGTATCCTGGTGACCCAGGTTGAATATTTGAAAACAACCGCGCACAAAAACTTTGCTATCGTGGATGCAGCCATGAATGATTTAGTCCGTCCGACGTTGTATGGGGCTTGGCAGGATATTGTCCCGGTCACCAAAAACACTGATGTGGCTGATCAATGTTGGGATATTGTCGGGCCTGTGTGCGAGACGGGTGATTTTCTGGGTAAAGACCGGTTATTGAAAATTAAACAAGGCGATTTGCTTGCAATACGTTCATCCGGCGCTTACGGATTCAGCATGAGCTCCAACTATAACTCCAGGCCACGAGTAGCTGAGATCATGGTTGATGGCTCGAAAGTCAGGGTGATCCGTGATCGGGAACGAATTTCGCAGTTATGGGCTGGGGAGCATTTGTTGGCGTTATGATGATAAATTTAAGTAGGTCAGGTTGCCGCGAATGCGGTTACGTGAATCTTTCAAAGCGATTGTCAGGCAGCGCAAGCGCTACCTGACCTACTAGACTAAAAAAATGGATCTCAGCAAATATAAGCATGGTAGAGAATATCGAAAAATTAGAAGTCGTGTATTACACAAGCCCAATTCCACATAATTTGGGCATTCTTACATTTATTGGCTTGGTTTTTGATCGTGTTCATTTCCCAAATGTATATTTGCCTCTGGATGGGTTTGATCGTGATGAAGTAAGTAATGAAATAAAGCGTATCGAGAGTTTTGGGCTAAAAGATTACGACACTTGGCTTCTTACAAATTTAATGAAGTATGCCCTTAACCCTGAACTTCGTGAAGTCTGCCACTTTACTGGGGAGCGTGGACAAGTATTTGGGGGTGAAGAAATTAATAAAGTACAAGACTTAGTAGTTTCACTAGAGCAATTGATACATGGTCCGCCCAAATCCGGATTTCTTCCCATATACACTCCTGGCTACCATAAAGGGCTTAATGAAGTCGCGTACATCGACTATCCAGGTAACTATTTTTACCAATGCAATGCGCTCTTATATGCTGCAAAACACGGGATTCCTCTAATTAATACAGACCCTACATTGCCCGTCCCTGGAATTGGAGCTGAATCTGCAAAAAATAATGCGAAACTATTAGCGGCAATTATAGCGATGGAGTGTGTAAATCTTGTATTGCCAGAAATAGGAGAACTGCAACCGACTCAGATAATGGAAGCACGCGATGATCTTTCTAAACTTATTGTCCCGTTTAGAATTAGTCTTTTGCGTCTGGCAAAGGAGTTGAATTCATCAATTGAAAAATCTTCAAGTAATGAAGAAATCGTTAAGGCAGCCCAATTTATAGCGAACACCGAAGTATATCCTTCATTGCTTGATTTAAAGAATGAGCTTGCGAAGCCAAAGAAAGGGTGGAAGTCCAGATCATGGGATCTTACTAAGAAAGTACCGGGTTTAGTTGCATCTTATGTGACGTTAAATATCGAAAAAGCTATCCAAGACACAGTGTTAGCATTAGGGGAATGGCTTATTGCAGAATTTTCAGAAGAAAAGCCGCGATCAAATTACTATTATCTTCTTAAACTAGAAGAAATTGGAAATGGAAAACATAATAAATAACTCCAAGGGCCTTAGGCTGGCTTGGCGCAAAGCGGAAACCCGGCAACATGACAGCAAAAAACCAACATTTGCCGGAAACCCCATAGGCTTCGATTGCTGGGTGTGCCACCCAGCCTACAGGTCAATTTATCTAAGCGACGTGAATAATGCTTAACTTTACCAAGATGCATGGTTTAGGAAATGATTTCGTAGTGATCGACGCAATCAACCAAGCCATAAACCTATCTTCAGGCCAGATCCGGAATATGGCAGACCGCCATTTTGGCGTGGGTTTCGACCAATTATTATTGGTTGAAAAACCTGTAAGCAGCAATGCCGATTTTAAATACCGTATCTTTAATGCCGATGGCAGCGAAGTTTCGCAATGCGGTAACGGGGCCCGTTGCTTCGCCCAATTTGTGCGCGAGAAAAACCTGTTTAACGGCGATGAAATCCGGGTAGATACGAATACGGGCCAACTTGTGCTTAATGTGGCTGATAATGGCTTAATTACCGTGAACATGGGAATCCCTAAACATAAGCCCGATGAGATCCCATTGGCTGCCGACCGGGAATTGCAGGCCTATTCTGTAGAGATTAACGGCGAACCGGTAAAGTTCGGTGCGGTCTCTATGGGAAATCCCCATGCCGTCATCCAAGTGGAGGACATAAACTTGGCGCCGGTGGCGAAATTAGGCGAGTGTTTGGAAAAACACCCCATGTTTCCTGAACGCGCCAATATTGGTTTTATGCAGGTGCTTAACCGTAACCATATCAAACTTCGTGTATACGAGCGCGGCGCCGGGGAGACCCTGGCCTGCGGTAGTGGCGCATGTGCCGCTGTTGTTGTGGGGATTGGGCTTCAACAACTCGATACCGAGGTCACGGTCGACCTGACCGGCGGGTCGCTTAAGATAACCTGGGCAGGCCGTGGCGAGCCCGTTTTTATGGCGGGGTCAGCGACGACAGTCTTCGACGGGAAAATAGCACTATGAATAAAGAAGAGACAACAACCCTTACATCGACACAAGTAGAACAATATTTGCGCGAACATCCTGAATTCTTCAATGAACACCTGCACCTGCTCGAGCATATGCGGATTCCGCATCCTAGCGGTAATGCAATATCGCTTATTTCCAAACAACTGGAGTTGTTCAGGATTCGGCACCAAGAGCTGGAAAATCAACTGATAGAGCTTATAGAGATCGCCCGGGAAAACGACACGTCTTATGTGCGCATGCACAAATTAACGTTGGCATTATTGGATTCCATGACGATTGAAGAGGCGGTGGTAAACCTTGAAATGGTGCTTTCCGAATATTTTTTCACTGATTTCGTCGCTGTCCGCATTATTAAGCATTCGCCGCCTGACGCGATGATGTCCAACCTTTATATCGAACCAAACAGCGACGAACTCAAGCCATTCAGCAAAGAGCTTTCCAGCAATCAACCGACTTGTGGGAAGCCAACCTTGGCCCAAGCCAAATTCTTATTTGGGGATGCCGCTCTGGAAGTGCAATCTTACGCCATCATACCGATGATGTTTACTCAGTTAGAAGGGTTTCTTGCAATCGGCAGCCGCGAAGACGGACGTTTCCATTTCAGCATGGGCAGCTTGTTTTTAACCCAGATGAGCGAAATAGTCGGAACTCGGCTCATCACCCTTTTGGAAGGGAAATAATGTCCCCTGATGCCAAGGAAATGCTGGCTGGATACATAAGCCAATTAAAATATGAGAAGCGCGTATCGGAAAACACGGTTAAAAGTTATCAGCGGGATTTGGCAAGCTTATCGAATTATTGCGATGAAAAATCCTTGCCGGATTGGGTTGCCCTTAAACAAGGCGATATTCGTGCACATATAGCCGCCAGGCATCGTAAGGGATTAGGCAGCAAAAGCCTTCAGCGTGAGCTTTCCGCCATACGGAGTTTCTTTACGTATTTATTGAAAAACAGTTTGGTTGAGTTCAATCCGGCACAGCATGTCAAAGCGCCAAAACAGGCAAGAAAATTACCGAAAGTCCTGGATGTTGACCAAGTCGGTGGGCTATTGGATGCTGGAATAAGCTCGCCGCTAGAGGTGCGCGACCTCGCTATGTTTGAATTGTTTTACTCATCAGGCCTGAGATTGAGTGAACTCAGTTCCTTGAATATAAACGACCTGGACTTGTCCGACCGGTCGCTGATAGTCCGCTCGGGCAAAGGGGGAAAGGATAGGGCATTACCCATAGGCGGCAAAGCGGTTGCGGCTATCGATAAATGGCTACAATTGCGCCCGAAAATGTCAACCGATACGGACACGGCCTTATTCGTGACAGCAAAAGGAAGGCGGCTGGGGCAAAGGAGCATTCAGTCAAGGCTTTCGCAATGGTGCAAAAAGAAAGGCGTACAAGAACACGTCCATCCGCATATGCTAAGGCATTCTTTCGCCAGCCACTTGCTGGAATCGAGCCAGGATTTACGCGCAGTCCAGGAATTGTTGGGGCACAGCAATATCAGCACCACGCAAATCTATACGCACCTGGACTTCCAGCACTTGGCGGAAATATACGATAAAGCACATCCAAGGGCTAAAAAAAGAACCTCATAATTCCATGGATACTGGAAATCCAAAATTGTTTTCCCCCTCGTTTCCCTAATGGGATAAACAAAAGCCCTAAAACCTGATAATATGCCGCTTATATTTCAAGCTTAATTCAAATTTTCACCCGACTGAACCCGTATACAGGATAGCAAATGGCATCAAGCGATTTACTTGAAGATGGAAAATCTAGGGGCATACTCTGGACTTTTGGCGTGCTTGTGCTGGTTACTTTGTTGTTTTTAGTCATACTCGGCGAATGGTGGAGCCTTGAACCTAAGCAATTCAGTATCCAAGAAGAAGCGATGGAACGCGCTAAACTTACAAAAACAACGGATATCCCTTTAGGTTATACTTACACTAATACGCTTGCCCATATTGCTGAAGTATTGTTGCATAAATCCGGTGGCTACCTTACCAACGACGTTGCCCCTCCCGGCGTGCTTCTGGACAACATACCGAGTTTTGAATACGGCGCCTTGATTATGTTGCGTGATGCAACCTCCGCATTACGGAATCACTTTACCCGTGACCAATCGCAGTCCGATGAAGACCCCGATTTAAAAATTGCTGAACCTTATTTTTATTACGAACACGATTCCTGGGCTTTACCCTCTACTGAAGCAGAATATACAAAAGGAGTCGACGCGCTCCATAAATACATGACCCGTTTGCAAAGCTACGGAGGCAATGTCAAACGGGCGCAATTTTATTCGCGTGCCGACAACCTTTGGCAGTACACGGAAGTTGTCATTAAACGCTTAGGCAACCTTTCAACACGTTTAAGCGCCAGTACTGCGGGAGCAGAATTAATTCCCGGACTTGAAGTTATAGAGCCCAATGTTGCTGTGAGGAACGCCAAAGTCGCACCATTATCCCAAACGCCGTGGTTATTGATAGATAATGTATTCTATGAAGCCCGCGGTTCGAGTTGGGCATTGCTGCATATACTCAAGGCGATCAAATACGACTTTCATGACATCCTTTTGGACAAACGGGCGATGAACACCGTCGATATTATGATAAAAGCCTTGGAAAACGCCTTGGCGCCTACGCTCAGCCCGATGGTCTTGAATGGCAGCGGTTACGGATTATTTGCCAATTACTCATTGACTATGGCAACTTATATTGCCCGCGCCAATGCGGCGGCACTGGATTTACGAGACATTATGAATAGGGGTTAATGACTGGATGGATGAAAAACTTGAAGAAAACTTGAAAAAAATCAGCACTTGGAAACGCATTTTTTTTATGCTCATTTTTGCCGCCATTGGCGGTTTGGTCAGGATGTTGATCTGGGCGGTTATTTTATTGCAGATAGCATCCGTATTGTTTACGGGCAGCCCGAATGAAAACGTGTTGAAATTCGGCAGCAACCTGTCCCTATACACGTACCACATTATTAATTTCCTGACCTTTAATTCTGAAATTTTGCCCTATCCCTTCTCGGAATGGGAAATGACCGAAGAACTTCAGCTTCCAGAACCAAAGCCCAGGAAGCGCCCAAAACAATAAGCCAAAATACCGCCAGTCCGCAAAATCATTCATATCTGTAATGGTCAACTAAAACCGGACACTTTTTTCGACAGCCTTCTTATAAAAATCCCGCTCAAATTGCAGCGGGGTTTGATAGCCTAATTTTGAGTGCGACCGTTTACCATTATAAAAAGCCAGGTACTCAATAACACTCAATTTGGCCGATGCTTCAGTGCCAAACTTTCCGTAGTTCAGTTGTTCATGCTTAAGGCCGCGGAAAAACCGTTCTGTCGGGCTATTATCCCAGCAATTACCTTTACGACCCATGCGCTGTCCCATTTTCATGACGGCCAAATGTTTACGGTAGCCATGACTGGGGTACTGGCTACCCCGGCCCGAGTGGTGGCGCAAACCAAGTTTCGGCTTTCTGCGCCCTTGTGCCCCGTGGGTAAAAAGCCATTTGTAATGCACTGGCACACAACGAAGCCCGCATCTGGTCTGCGATAGCCCAGCCCGCCACTTGCCGGGAATGCCAACCCATAACAACGGCTACATACAGCCAACCTTCGGGCGTCCAACGACGGCCTTTTTTAATATTTCGCGCCCCATGCGCAACTGTCCGATCTCTTTTCGTAGCCGCAATAATTCAGTTTGGCTCGCCAAGTTGAGGGCTGCCGCCTTGCCCTCGGCCAACGGCCTATCGCACTTGACGGGATTCCCAGGTTATCTGCCGCTTGCTGGTGGGCATAACCATTTTCATTCACTGGCTTCGCGGCATCTTGCTTAAATTCTAATGTGCATTTTGGGTTCGGCCGCTTTGCTTGATCATTCATGTCCACCTCTAATGACATTATAAATCTGCCCCTAAATGTGTCCTGTTTAATTAAACCATTTCAACTACTCCCGCTTTGGCTTCAAGGTAGAGCCGTCACTTATCCTGGCCGATGTCCCGCCAGGGTATTATCAGGCAATTTCGTTCGGTGGCTCGCCACCCTCTGGCACGGTCTCTTACCGTGAGTCCTTCGCTGTGGAGGGCTAACAATTCATTCAAGCTGGCTGTAAACGGGTTGTCATGGAATCTTCAAGATATTGTCACGTCATTGTCATAAATAATCCTTAAGCTGATCTATAAATTCAAATAGAACAGTAGACTTTGGTGTTTAGTCAGGCAAGTACGGTAGCTGACCGAGCCAGGATAAGGTCTTGGGAGGACAAGATGAAACTGCTTTACGCGATACATAAATACGATGTCTTTATGTTTAGCTGGTTAATTAATGCCAGCATCCATAATACCCTGGCTAAAGTTTCCCGGTATGTTTCGCGGACTGGCGACGGGGAAATATACCTTCTGGTCTTGGCGCTGCTGTATTGGGTAGATGGATTCCAAAACCCGCTTTTTCAGGCAATTTTGTTGGGTTTTGCCATAGAAAGGCCAGTCTATTTTATCCTCAAAAACGGCTTCAAACGTAACCGCCCGGAAGCGGCATTAAAAGATTTCCACAGTTTTATCACACCTTCGGACAAGTTCAGTTTCCCTTCAGGACATACGTCCGCGGCATTTGTGATGGCGACTTCGGTCGGTCATTTCTTCCCTTACCTGCTGGCGCCACTTTGCTGTTGGGCCGGGTTCGTCGGTTTTTCGCGCGTGGCCCTGGGCGTGCATTTCCCTACCGATATAGCGGTTGGATTCTTTATGGGGGTAACTATTGCTTTATTTAGTATCGGACAAATTATTTAATGCGATTATTTTATGGTGTTCAAGGAACCGGTAACGGGCACATCACGCGGGCTCGTGTCATGGCAAAAGAGCTTTTTAAGGCTGGAATCGAGGTCGATTTCCAGTTTACAGGCCGCGCCTTCGACAAATATTTTGACATGGCCGTCTTCAACGGGCATCAACTTCAACACGGCCTGACATTTTCTTTCAATAGTGGTCAAGTCAGCTATTTAAAAACGCTTTTGGCTTCCAAACCCATAACTTTCGTAAAGGAAGTCAAAACCTTAGACCTAAAAGGTTACGATTTGGTCATCAGCGATTTTGAACCTGTGACTGCTTGGGCGGCAAAATCCCAAGGCCTCTCCGTTTTGGGCATTGGCCATCAGTACGCTTTTAAACATAAGATCCCTAAGGAAGGCGCCGACCCGATAGCCGAAATGGTCATGAAATATTATGCACCGGTTGATGTCGGCGTGGGCTTGCATTGGCATCATTTCGGGCAACCCATATTGCCGCCCATTATTGAAGCCCGTGAGCCTGCTACGGAAACCAACAAAAGCAAAATCATTGTTTATCTGCCCTTTGAAGATACCAGGGAAGTCATTAAGTCTCTATCGCCTTTCAAAAATTTTGAGTTCCACATTTATACGGATGAAAATGTAACTTCTTCATTTGATTTTATTGTCTGCAAGCCTTTGTCCAGGGACGGGTTTCAGCAAGACCTTTGCGATTGCGCCGGAATCATCAGCAATGCTGGGTTCGAACTTGCCAGTGAGTCGTTGCAAATGGGGAAAAAAATCCTGGTCAAGCCCTTGCATGCCCAAATGGAGCAAATCTCGAATGCGGCCGCATTGCACCAACTTGGCTATGGGCATGTCATGCATAACATTAATGAAGCCGCGATTGACCATTGGTTGCATAATGCCCATGGAGTTAAGGTAACTTATCCCAATACGGCTGGAATATTGGTTGATTGGCTACAGAAAGGGATGCCCGAGATGGACATCGATTTTGTGGAAGATATTTGGAATACCGTGGATGTTAAGCATTTGCATGATTAAGCATTAATTAGCTGGTTTATAAGAAGAATAAGCTGGCCTGTTTATACTATCAATCGGCAAGCTTAGGTTTGGACAGGATTATAAAAAGTCGATTTCAAACCCAAAAAGCATAAAAAAGGGCGGGAAACCGCCCTTTTCATTTTTGCTTATCGCTTTATTTTTTGGCAGGTTCCGCTTTTGCTTTTTCCGTTTCAGCCGCTTTTGCCGGTTCTTTAGCGGGCTCAGCAGCAGGTGACGGTGTTGTTGTAGCAGTTGGTGCTGGTGTAGGGGAGGCTGCCGCGGGTGTTGGTTTCGGTTCTTCTTTCGGCAAAAGGATTTCTACTTTGGCTTGTTTGCGCAACGACTCAATCATTTCCTGGATTTTTTGCCGTTGCAGCATCGGCATCAGTTGTTCCTTGACGGCTTCCAATGGCGGGGCTGTTTGCTTTCTTGAATCTTCGCTCAAAATGACATGCCAGCCGAATTGGGTTTGTACCGGTGCTTTGGTGTATTTGCCTTTTTCCAGTTTGGCAACGGCTTCGGAGAACGGCGCTACCATTTGGCCGGGGCTGAACCAGCCTAAATCACCGCCATTTTGCGATTCTTTGGCGTCCAATGAATGCTTGTTTGCCAGCGCGGCAAATTTTGCGCCTTTATCGAGTTCGGCGATCAGTTTTTTCGCTTCGTCTTCGGTTTTTACCAAAATATGGCTGGCTTTATACTCGGTGCCGTTTGCCCCGCCTACTTTGCTGTCGTATTCTTTCTTTATTTCTTCTTCGGTAATCGGATTGGTTTTTAAATAGCTTTGTAAGCTGGCTTGGGTCAATATCGCTTTTTTAGCGGCGTCCAATTGTGTGATGACTTCTGGAGATTGGTCTAGCTTTTTCTTAAGTGCGTCTTGCACCAGGATCTCACGTTGGACGAGCTCATCGACCAATTTTTCTTTTGGGTAGGCCGAAGCTTGGCCTTGGCTGCGTTGGGCAAGGTCTTTTTCCAGGTCTTCCAGTGTTTTTTTGCTGATATACTGACCGTTAACGCTGGCGACTGCGTCTTCTTTCTTTACAGCGGGTGCCGAACCGGTCGTTGCTTGGTCACAAGCTGAAAGCATTGAGGTGCTTGCGATAAATAAAGGTATTAAGTTTTTATTCATTTTAAAAGTTTCCTTTGGTTTCTTCTGATGGTGAGAGGGCATTGATGCCTAAAGCATGAATTTCTTGTTTCATCATATCGCCCAGCGCTTTGTAAATCAGCTGGTGGCGTTGCACTAAGGATTTGCCGGTGAATGCTTCGGCGACAATGGTGACGTGATAATGGCCGCCGCCGCTTCTGGCGCCGGCATGGCCTGCATGGGCAGCGCTGTGGTCGATAATTTCCAGCAACTGCGGGTTAAATGCTTCGTTCAATAACCGCTTGATGGTTTCGGATGTCATTGTGGAAATACCTTCTTGAATGGCTTAACGGTAACTTTGGCGTAGACTTTTGCATCGATATAAGGATCCGTGTCAGCCCATTGCTGGGCTTCTTCTAAGCTCCCGAATTCTGCGACCACCAAACTACCCGTAAAACCGGCGGCATCCGGGTTCTCACTGTCGATGGCCGGATGCGGGCCGGCGAGCACCAACCGCCCGGCATCCTGTAAGTCCTGAAGCCTTGCAAGGTGCGCCGGCCTTGCAGCCAAACGCAACTGTAAACTACTGGCGACGTCTTCGCTGATGATTGCGTATAACACGGTTATTTTTCGGGTTCCTCAATATACTTATATAAAAATATCATTTGCAGCATAATGAACATGAGCATGAGGCCAGGGACAATAAAAGTTTTGAAAGTGACCCATTCGTCTGTACTGAAATGGTACATGACATAGACGTTAATAAACCCAACACCCATAAAAAAGCATCCCCATATGAGGTTCAGCCTTCGCCATAGATAATTGGGAAGTTTCAGCATTTTTGACATCATCCGTTCGTAAAAGGTTTTTTTGCCGATAAATTGGCTACCCAAAAACGCCAAGCCAAACAACCATTCAATAATGGATAACTTCCATTTGATGAAGCGTTCGTCATGCAACAAGATCGTGGCCGTGCCCATAACCAGGACGATCCCTAAGGTAACCCATTGCATGTTTTCAACTTTTCGGTGTCTTAGCCAACTGTACAAGACTAACAATACGGTGGCCGGGATCAGCACGGCTGTGGCTACATAGATGTCATAAAGCTTATAGACGATAAAAAATAAAAGGATAGGGAAAAACTCAAGAATCTGATTCATGACAAAAAGGGCAGGGTATTGTTTCTGGTTGTGCTATTGGCGGTATTAGGGTATTGGTTTAGCCCAATTGATCAGTGTTTATATTTGCAATCACTAGAAAATTGTTTCACCTTCCTAGTTTATAACGATAGGGTTAAACGAGACTTAAACTCCGGTAATGTCTGCATTAATATCAGGATAGTTTAGCGGTCTTGTAAGCTACGGGGAACCGTAAAATTTTGCTTTATTGTCGACTGTTAAGTCTCATCAAGCGATCAATCCGCATATTGTAAAGACATTGATGTTCAATGTACATGTTTTTATTGCTAATTCTGTTAAAATAGCGATTCGTGATTGGAGGCAGGCCGTGGACGACAATATAAGAAACCAGCTAGAAGCGGCGGCATTCCGCCAGTTAATTCAACATTTGCAAACGCATTCCGAGGTGCAGAATATAGACTTGATGATTTTGGCCGATTTTTGCCGAAACTGCTTAGCCAAGTGGTATGCCGCGGCCGCAAAAGACCATAATGTGGAGATGGATTATGAACAAGCCCGCGAACACATCTATGGAATGCCTTATAAGGAATGGCAGGCGAAATATCAAACCGCAGCCACGCCAGAACAACTTTCTATGCTAGAAAAAAAACTAAAGTCGAAACCATGAGCCAGCAAATAAACTACGATGCCATATTTTCAGGTGTCATCGGCCAAGAGTATGAAATGCTCAAACTGATATGCCCTTTAATGACGGAGATGAGCCGCTTGGTGGGGGAGGGCGTCCGCCAGCACCCTGCTTCACAAGACACATTAACAATTGTCGAGCTTGGCGGTGGGACTGGAATCACAACGTTAGCGTTATTGTCCGCAAGGGATGACCTGTATATCATCAGTATCGACAATGAACCCACCATGCAGGATCAAGCTAAGCAAAATTTAGAAGCCTGGCATCATCATGGGAAAGTAACTTTTAACAACCAGGATGTGTTATCCGCCCTGCAAGCCATGTCTTCATCAAGTATCGATGTCGTCGCTTCGGCATATACCTTACATAATTTTCTCGACGATTATCGCGAACAGGTTATCCACGAGTGTTATCGTGTATTAAAACCCGGCGGACAGTTCCTTAACGGGGACCGTTATGCGTTTGATGACATAAACCGACATACCCGCACAATCCAGCAAGAAGTGGCTGGCTATTTCAAAGTCTTAACCGGCATCGACAGGCTGGACTTATTGGAACATTGGATAGTCCACTTGTTCAGCGATGAGTCTGAAAACCATGTCATGCGTGAATCGATTGCCTTGCAACAATTGCGAGATGCGGGATTTTCGGACATTGCTGTAACAAACAGGATGGAAGTGAATGCCTTGGTCAAGGCCGTAAAGCCTACCATTACTACGGATCTTTTTTGTTAATTTATGAGTATATCTAGACAAGATGCTTTTTTGGCGGAATTAAGGCGGGTTAAAAGCAAAATTGATTTTTTCATGGCGCCCATTTCGGCCATTTCCAGCCAAAGGGGCAATAACGATGCCTTTGTTTTTGACCAAATCCACATCGAAGTGGCGCGGAATGCATCCGACGACTTTAATTTGTTCCATGATAAGCACAAATGGTTACAAATTACCCATAACCCGTTCAAAGGCCCCATCGTCCTGGGTTACCAACTTAATACCTTAATCGAGCACCAAATGCGCTTATATCGGGAAGCTCACCATGAAGATAAGGTGATAGCCGAAAACGATTTGCGGTTCAGCAATTATCAGGTGACTTTTGTTAACGCGGTACGTCCGCGCGAACCTGTCTATCTTGAGATCAAAAAGACGCTGATCAATACCATTCCCAATTTGACTCTGGCCAACCGGATTTCAATGAAATCGGATGGTAGGGTTGTGTTGTTGGGATTTAAAAAAGAAACGCAAAGCCCTTTATTTTTGGCCTCCACCTGTCTAGACCATCTGCCGGACCTTAATGAAGTCCCCGACCTGACCACTGTGCCCGATACCCCTTATTTCCTTAAGCGGAAGTTTATGAATAACGGCTCGGTCAAAAATTTCTTGTCTGGCTCGTTAGCCGAACAATCGGACTATTTCGATGAATTGGCCCACGTTGCGCATTACCCTGAAATTTTTCCCTGTAGCCTGACTTCCGGCGCCTTAATGGAAAAGGCACAGTTGGAAAACCATGACTTTAAGCTTAACCCCATGGTGTACACATCCCACGAAATTTCTGTAGACCGGCACCATTTAAAACAGCTTAAAAACAATGACACTTTGCATATCCTCGTTGAACAACTGCCGGAATCCGTTGACAACACCTTGAACCACACCAATATTCAGGTCAGGACATACCATTGTTATGGCTTATTGGCGAATAACGATGTGCTGTTCAGGATACGGATGAATTTAGTCCCGTTAAAGGAAATACTGAAAAATTTGTCTCCCAAATAGGAGGTGTATAAGGCTTGATCTTTTGTTTGAATTGAAATAAGGCAGATAAGCATAGAAAGCTTTGCCCCCCTTCATTTTTTGACAAAGCAGGTATGTCCAGGCAATCTTGATATCAGTGCAAATTGTTATTGTAGGAAAATTTGCCAGAGGAAGTGGGGAATACCGAGCTGGCAATGGAAAGATAACTTTACTATTGCCGTTTCAGCCTTTAAATCTTGCCGTCCAAGCCCATTTGAAAATATTTGTGAGTGATTTTATCCTGATTTTCCAATAACCAATCGATATCGGGCTGGTTGTTCATTGCCTTATGGATAGCGGTAGCCATGGCTTTACGGTGGATATCGAACAAGATTTTATGGTCCAAATCATCTTGTTTCGCTACGCTAGGATTAAGCCACACGGATACGATAATCCCCAAATCATTGGCTTTTTCTTTAGGGATGTCGCCGGCACGGACGGCATCCAAAACACCGTTGGCAATGGCAGCTTGAACGGTGCCCATCAGGATATTGGTATAGCGGGAATTATTGACGGTCACCTTGCTGACCATCAACGTAACTGGCCGTACTTGTATGTCGGTGTTTAAAATGGCGAATACCCGGGTGTGGCCTTTGACCTGGTCGCCCGTCAGGGTGGCGATTGCAGTCCCGACCGGGCCATCAAGTTCGCCGATAACAATTTCTGGTTCGGCTGCTGTTCCAGGCGGGCCACCTGCAACAAGGGCTTCACCGGTACGCATAATGATTCTTTCGGACATTTTTCCTCTCAAGCTAAAATTTTGTTGGATGTTACATGTTATTATCGTAATAAGATAGTTAGCAAACCGTAATAACCTTGTTCCCTAACTGCTTAATATTAAAAAACTAATTGAATTACGAGTATTATATATTCTTTGGTGGTTGCAAAAACTCTGGATGGCAGTAAATATGTATACGGACTTTACAAATCTTCAATCGTCATAATTTTGTAAATTTCATAAGCGGGTTCTTCATATGGATGGCCCCTGATAAGCGCCTTTACGGCTTCTTTAATTTCGGCATCGCCGCAAATCATTTCCACCTTGTACTCGGCAACATTCTCCAGTCGGTTGCTTACGCCAAGGTATGGTTGGCTTTTTGCTAACGGCCTGAACTGGCCTCCACCCAACACTTGCCAACAGCATTGGTCATATTCCTTATAACGTCCGGCACCCAAGTCGAACAAAGCGCTCTTTAGGGTTTCAAGATGGGACTCTGGCACGTAAAAACTGATTTTATACATGTAGCCTATACGATAAAAAGCTTTGTATGGATGATAGCATGCTGTTCATTGAAAGTCGTAAAATAGCATTAAGAAAGAATGCTAGAATTGATTATACCTAACCGATCTTTCGGGTTCAAAAAGTCCTGGTTTGAGATCTTATGCGAGGTCAATATTCGGAACTTTTATTGACATCACTTAAGGCTACAGCGGCTAATATCGTGGTTGAAAGGGGGCTGTCTTGTTCAAATGCGGAGATTTGTTAGGCCACAATACTTGGAAACCACAAAATAGTAAGCGTATTTTCCCACAGGAATTATGTCGCCCCCTTCGTCAACCGGATCATGACCAAGGCGGCGAATAGCGAAATTAAACCCAGGCGACTATGGCGGCCTGCAATGCTTGAGGGATATTCTTGAAGGCTTGCCACAGGCCTTATCGAGTGACTAGGTTAGATAGCCTTGAGCCTTGTTTTTATCCAACCCGCGCGCTAACCGCAAAGGCTGGTCGAATCAAAGATACAGGCATTACAAGCAATTGGATGCCAGCAAGCTATCCTTGGAAGGTGCAAGCTATGAAGTGATTGGGTAATATAACTGACTTTGGGCAAACCCAAAGATGAATACCCGCGGTTTGCGTTGAGGGAAATAAGGCTGTGTCCTGAGTTAGTCGGATTAATAGCAAACCTTTCCAGGACTGGCATAAAAATAACCGGAATTATTTAACACGTACGTCTTAGGTCAGGCGGAACTTAACATTTTTTCCTAAACTCGAAACCTTGTGAATACGTAGGAGCAGTTACAGAATGACTGTCGAACTCATGATTAACCTTGCGGTGCAGTTTTTTGGAATTGGGGCAGCATTCATCCTCGCCTATCAATCCTTCCAAAAACGCCGGATTCAATTAGGCGCCGAACCGACGCTGCCCCAAT
This sequence comes from uncultured Methylomagnum sp., assembly GCA_964435245.1. GTDB lineage: Bacteria > Pseudomonadota > Gammaproteobacteria > Methylococcales > Methylomonadaceae > Methyloglobulus. The sequence goes on along the minus strand of CAYSYU010000017.1, from coordinate 7,047 downwards.
ACTTTATCCGTAGGAGCACCTACTGGATAGGTATTGCATCGTATTGTACGTTAATGGCGGCGCTTTTCGGGTTCCTGACTTGGCGGTGGCTGCCGGTGGAACCGCTGGTAACACACGTTGTGAAGCACCTCCGCTCAGGGGAGTTCGTGAATCTTCTGAATGGCTTGGATGAAAACACGATCTTGCCTTTGATTGCCGCCGGACTGTTTCTTTTTTTTGTCGCCTGGGAAAGCAAGTTTAATCCGTTATTGATATTGAGGGATAGCATCCATGACGCTTTCGCAATTCCGACAAAAGCGGTAGAGGTCTATAATGCACTCATTTCATCGAGATTGTCGGCTGTCGGCGACGGACTCAAAGTACAAATCGGCAATCGCCTGCTGGTACCAAGCATCGACTCCGGAGATTTCGATAAATCCAGCGCCACGGTCGAATATAAATGGGCCCATAATTGCCTGCTTTTCGACCAAATACAAAGCTACGCCAACCAATCGTCCTTTCGCCGTTTATTCGCCGAACCATCGCTGAAATGGGGGGAAATCTGTATCTCTTACAATGCCATGTCGGAAAAAGTTGTTATCTGGAAGGAAGCGGAACCGCACTATACTAAAACCCTTAACTTGATAAAGGATCTCGACCAACTCACAGGTCTCCTCTGTCGCTTACTCGCCTCCCTGGTCGTTTTCGGGAGCGCCAGCGAGAATGAAATATGGGCAACTGTAAAGCAACTCGGCGGCAATGTCCACGAAGCACGCCTGAAACACACTTATAAATACGTACTGATTTTTACGGGTGTTATCGCTATCGGGGTCATGTTGGGGCGTGAGGTTTCAGTCTGGCTACATAATGCTTTCCTCTTTCCCGATAAACCGCTGGCGCACTTTGATTATACGACCCTCCGTTGGGTGGCTTATGCCATTTTGATGTATGTCCTCCCCATCACACTCGTCTTTATTTCACGGGCGCTCGCCTTAAGGCACCAACGGGAGCAAACCGAGCTAAATTACGGGTTCTATATGGCGATGATGATAATGGGGTTCATTGTCAGCACTACGGCATCAACGCTTATCCTCGAGTTGACTTACTACAAAGGTAACTTCAAATTTCTCGAAAGCTTCATTCAACATATGCGCTGGGGAATCCTGCCAGCACTTATGTGCGGTTTTGTGGCTTATCGAATGGACACGCCAGTGAACGACACGGAAACACTCGGTAAACTTATTTTGGCCGCCGCATTGCGTTTTCTCGGGTGGGGATCGGTAGCAGTCATTATCATGCTTTATGCGACCGACGACTTGACTACCCAAGAATCGAACCTGCGTTTCACCCTTGTCGGCACGTCTTTCTTCGTGGTGGGCCTTTTGGGTGGGGCTGTCAGTTTCAAAACCCCAAGGATAAATGAATAAACGAAATAAGATGGCTCGGGTATAGTCTTTTGGGTGCACCGATACCATCGGCAACCGTTTGGGTTCGTTGCGTTCCCGTCGTACAGTTTTTGCCCTATATGAATGGGGCGACAGTTTTAGGGTTTTGGTGCGCTATGAAACGCGGGTCTTAAAGTATTTTGTAATTTAAACATCATTCAATTCGCTTAAGTCCGGTTGCTAAAATAGCAGATGCGGCTTACCGCTTTCGATTCAACTATTGCTGTGTCGTCTGACTTCCGCTTCATAAATTCTAATTAACGCCTGAACAAAATATACCTTCTACCGAAACCTTCCATATGGGTTTCCACGTATTTTATTTTTGGCCCTTATCGGTTTTAATTGACGACAAGGCCTGACACATCGATTTTTTATGTGTTCCTCTTTGTTTGCAAAGGCTACGCGGAAACAAAAGAAATTTAATCCAGCCCTGGTTATACCAATCGAATAGCAGGTTAAAAAAGATGGGAAAGCCTGAGTGTTAGCGGTCAATATTGTTGTGTTAGCCTTAGTTTAGTACGTAGTGATGGCTGTTACAGTTATTAGTTTCACCGTAGTGAGTTCCCTGGCATATTGTCGCCAAATATGGGAGGAAAAAATGCTAAAGACAATGAAAAAGCATAGCAAATCCTTTTACGAGTCCGAAAGGAGAGACCGGAATTCAAAAATTGCTTATAACATGGCAAAAAAGAAGGTTATTGAAATGGATTTCGAACAGGATGGCTTGGCTGGTTGGACTGAGCCGGATACTGGGCTTGGTAACAATGATTTTAAATCTGTCGACGATTCCGGCAATATAAACCGCTGACAAATCCTTACTTTGAGCCATTACATTTTGACATGATTATAGAAACTATTGATTCGGCCCTTCAATGGTTGAACCGTTCGTGCTGAGCTTGTCGATGCACACACCGCCTTTCGACAGGTTCAATACCCAAAGGACACAAGGGCGAACGGAAGTTTAAACTTCATAAGGACGAATCAATAACTTGGCTATTTGTATTTCATTTCTGCACCCATAGGAGAAAGCAAATATGAAAATCGAATTAATCGTGGTTGCAATCGCGCCTATACTTATCGTGTTAACCCTACAAGCTTACCTAATGCTGAATTTAAATACCCAAATCGACCGATTAAGTTTGCAACTCAGTACGATGGGAAGTGTACAAGTCGAGGTGCAAAAATTACCGACCCTTACCCTGCCGCAAACAGGTTGCGAAATTGATAACTATAAAAAACAGATAGAAACCTTTTAAGGTTGGTTACCTTCCTGAAAGTGAGGAAAACATTTTTTCGTAGGGAAAACCAAGACGGATTGACGTTGTTATCAGCTTTTGATGCTGGTTATTCCTTGCTTCCCCGCCAAATGGAAATCAGCAACCAGATACCCAATATGCTTGCAGAAATGTAACCAATGAGTCCGAAGATAGGTAAGCCCATAATTTCACGGCCCTTATCGACTGTCATAATAACGGATGTACCGATAATAAGCGCAGCCGTAACTATCCCCATCGTCAGTCGGCTGATGGCGGTGTCGATCCTGACGATATGCCGGTTGAGATTGACGACATTAATATCGAGTTGTATCGTCCCTTTGCGTGAAATCCTAAGCAGTTGGTGCAATTCTTTGGGCAATTCAGCCAGAAGCTCGGCAATGATGACGAGGTTGCGCCAGCCCCGTTTTGCCATAACCTCCGGCTTATAACGATCGGCAATAAGTTTTTGCATGATGGGTTGGGCAAGCACCAGTGAATTGCATTCAGGGTCGAGATACTTGCCGAAGCCGTCGAGGGTAATGTACGTTTTAATTAACAAAGCAAGGTCAGGAGGCAAACTTAAATTGTGGTCCCGCATAATGACCATGAGGTCGCCGATCATCATAGGCAGGTTTAAATCCTTAAACGCCAGCGAACTGTATTGGTCGACAAAGGCGTCTATTTCAGTAACGAGTGTCTGGCTACCGGCCTTGGCGGTATTCGACCAATCTTCCATAATTTCCACAACCTTGGCCGGATTACGGTTAATCATGCCATATAAGAAGCTGACAACCTGGTCGCGGCGCTCATCGGTTAGCCGACCCATCATGCCGAAGTCAATCAAGGCAAGCCTGTTCCCAGGCAGGTAAAAAACATTGCCGGGATGCGGATCCGCATGGAAGAAACCGTCAACCATAATCATTTGCAAAACGGCCTTGGCGCCACGCTCGGCCAGCAACTTATTGTCCAGTCCCGAGAGTTTGACTGCGTGTAAATCCCGTCCTGGGATGCCTTGGATATATTCTTGGACATTAAGCCGTTCCCCGGTAAATTCCCAATAAACTTTTGGAATCAGTATATTGTCGTTTTCTGCCAAGTTGGCGGCTACGCGTTCGGCGTTCCTGCTTTCCGCGGCAAAATCCAGTTCCCGGCGTAATGATTGGGAAAATTGCCGGACAATTTCCTGCGGGCGGTAACGTTGTAAATCGTTAAATTCATTTTCAACGGCTTCGACCAAACGCTCCAATAAACGCAAATCGGCTTCAACGAGTTTGCGTATTTCAGGCCGTCGAATTTTCAAGACTACCGTTGCGCCATCCTTTAAGATAGCCCTGTGGACTTGGGCCAAAGAAGCCGCCGCTAGCGGTTGGGGGTCAACTTCCAGAAAAATTTCATCGATACTGCCGCCGATATCTTCTTCGATTTGAGGGAGCAAATCTGTAAACGGGACCGGCGGGACCTCGTCGAGCAGCTTTTCGAATTCACAAATATAGGCGGGTGGGAATAAATCTACCCTAGTGGCTAGAATTTGTCCCATTTTTATGAAAGTGGGCCCCAGTTCTTCCAGTAAATGCCGGATGCGGCGCGGTGTTTCGAGGTGGGCAAACTCCTCGGCATGTTGCCAATGCAAGGTTTTCCCCACCCGTTCTAAAACTTTGCCTAAACCGACCGCTTGCACAAAACCGCTAAACCCGTAACGTATCAAAGCGGCGGCAATATCTTGAGCCCTACTTATGTCTTTGGCGGCAATAAGGAATTCCCACAACATGTTGGCAATTTTGTGGGGGAATTATTTTTCTGTCCTTTTGGGTTCAAGGCTTTCGGCAATACCCGCTAAAATACCACTGCCGATCTTGGCTAGAATGGAAGTTGTCGCTGCGGCCTCTGACAATAGGCTACCTTGTCCTTGGCGACGGAATTTGTTCAACGCACTCATAGCGATCCGCACCTGTTCACCGACGGCTGTGCCGTTATTACGAGCATGGTTAATAAAATCACCAGCAACGGCAAACAAGGTATCGTTGCCGCCACGGGTAATTTTTTCCATGGCCCCCAGAAAAATATCTTCCAGGCTTTTAATGTCTTCTGTTGCCTGGTTTAAGTCTTGATGGGTAAATTCGTTAACCCTGGATGCCGCTTCTTCGACTGCAAGTTTAGAGGCTTGCGCGGTTTTTTCCAAGGCATCGTCTATCGCCGCCACAGATTGCTGGAAGGCTTCCTTAGCGGGTTCGTACTGGTCGCCCAAGCCATCGCCCATACCTTTAAGGGCCGCCTCTATAACGCGCTGGATATTTTCTAAGTCCAATTCATGCGCGGTTAGCGCCTTAAGTGTTATTGACCTGACATTTTGGTAAATATCGACACCTTCTTCCACGGCGTCCTTCACGTCTTTTTCGATTTGCTCTGCTGTTTGAGTCATAATCGTTCCTCTCCTTTTTAAAGGAACCTAAAAATAAGGTTTATCAAATTAGAGCAAAAAAAAACAGTTAGGTTCATCAGGGATTCTCATTAATTCAGCATCGATATTTCAGGGATTTCCTGGCAATTAAGGGATTTATGTTTTCGGGATAGACAATACTTTTGGGGCTTTCCTGATCTATTTTCAGTTTTTTCGGTCAAATCATTAATTGGAATAGCCGATTAGATTCGGCTGTGAGTATAAACCTGAAGAATCAAAGTTAACATTATGGCAGTATTGCAAACCCTGGGTATAGCTTCATGCTTGGGCGGGCCGATGCGGTCATGCGGTTTTGCGGCGGAAATGTTGCGGGAAGAATTTGCACGTCAAAAAGTTGGACAACGGCAGCAAACGCTCCAATGGCACATGCTTCACCCCGGCCACCTAGGAACCAAATATGAAAGGATTTCCAGGCTAAACGACTCGATCAGCGAATTTACCCAATATTTAACCAAAGAAAAGCGGTCATTTTTAGTCATTGGCGGCGACCATTCTTGCGCATTAGGCACCTGGGGCGGCGTTATAAATGGATTGCGTAAGCCGGAAAATTTCGGCCTTATTTGGCTCGATGCCCACATGGATGCACATACTTTTGCAACTTCACCTTCGGGAAATATTCACGGTATGCCTCTGGCAGCCTTACTGGGCAAGACGGACAAAAAACTGGCGTCGATGTATCCCGGTAACGGTTTTATCAAACCGGACAACCTTATCCTGATTGGCGTCAGGAGTTATGAAGATGAAGAATATGAGCTACTGGAACAAGCGCGGGTAAAAGTTATTTTTGCAGACGAGATAGGTGACTTTGGGCAAACGCTAACCAATGCTATCGACAGCCTGGGCCAGTCTTGCCATACTATCGGCATAAGCCTCGATTTGGATTTTATCGACCCTGACGATGCGCCCGGCGTGGAAACACCCGCCCCAGGCGGCATTAAGGCCAGGGAACTGATTGCAGCGTTTTCATTACTTAAGCGGCATCCAAAATTATGCGGCTTGGAAATTAGCGAATTCAATCCTGAAAAAGACATTAACAATAAGACCTTACATTTGATGAAAACTCTAGTTGACGCGTTTTACGGCGAAATCCGGCCACCCTTTGAATTCGGAAATCCCATGAGAAATCTTACCCCACCTTATCCGTTAGAAACTATAAGTGTGGGAAGGACAAAGCTGGGGTAAGAGTATGAAAATTATAAAGTTATGGTATTTCTCATAATTGGATAGCTGATACCTTGACTGTGTGAAAACGCTGATAATTTTTTAGCGCGAGAAGGGAATACGCTCCGCTATTCCTCCGCATGTAAATGTAATAATTAAATCCACGAGATACTGGCTGGTTAAGGCAGGGTACGGGGAAAAGTCGGCAGGGTGCATTCGTCGGAACACGGCTAACGCCGCTTCCGACTTACGAACTTGAACCAATTATTTCGATTAGATAATTCTATCGGCCTAAGTATAATAAAAGTCTGATTTCGAGTTAGTTTGAGGTTAAAGATATGGGAAAAAAAATTTTTGTAGCCTATAGCCACAATGACGAACAACGTGTCAAAAACATTATAGATTTACTTGACATTCGAATAAACAAGGAAGCTCTCGAATTTGATCTGTGGTCTGATGGAATCATTAAGGCCAGTGACATATGGCTTGAGGAAATTTATGCTGTACTGAATACGGCATGGATCTATGTTTGGTTTCTTAGCCCAAACTTCAGGGAGTCTAAATTCATCAATAAACATGAAAGTTCTCGTGCGCTTCAAAGACACATAGAATGTGGTGTCAAAATCCTCGTTGTACCGCTCGTAAATACCGACTACAGTAAAGATAATTGTTGGTGGATAGACAATATTCAATTCTGATCTTGCCCTACTTACACGGACACCCTGCTAAGCGACTTTTTTGGTTTCAA
>CAYSYU010000016.1:0-108645 GCA_964435245.1 uncultured Methylomagnum sp. | reverse complement strand
GTTAACAGCCAGTTGTGTTTAGTATCACAGAAAACAGGACGGAAGGACTATATTGAGTCGGAACTGATGGCGGTTTTCAATCGGAATGGGTAGCTGGTGTGTAGCGGAATATGCAACTTGACTGGAAGAACCCTTTCGGTTAATGGCAACTGCCGCCATTCGATGTCCCCCGATAAGTGTTATTTAAGTACGCATTCTTTTAAAATCTACGATATAGTTGCCGCACTGAGACAATAATAATTAACAGGGCTTATGGCTGATTTTAGATTTCCCGAACTCCAACAGCTTGAACTGCTTATCGAGCAATTTGGAGACCGGGCACAAACGGAGGTCATAGAACGAATCAGCCATAAGGGTCTTGAATTCCCAATCCATTGCATTACCATAGGGTCGACAAAACCCGATGTCCCGGTACTCGCCTTTTTTGGCGGTGTTCACGGCCTTGAGAAAATCGGCTCCGAACTGATCCTATCATACATGCAAACCCTGTGTAACTTGCTGGATTGGGACGAAGAGTTTCTGGCCAGGCTTGAAAAATCCAGGCTGGTTTTTGTGCCTATCGTTAACCCGGTCGGTGTTTATCTCGGCACACGATCCAATGGAAACGGTGTCGACCTGATGCGGAACTCCCCCGTGGAAGGCATCGATGCCGCTCGGTTGTACAGCGGCCAGCGGCTTACGCCGCGTTTGCCTTGGTATCGTGGCGATTCAGCCAAAATGGAAAAGGAAGCCCTTGCCTTATGCCGCGTGGTTTACGGGCATTTGTTCCCATCACCCTTGTCGATTGCCCTGGATTTACATTCGGGCTTCGGAATAAAGGATCGCTTATGGTTTCCTTATGCATCGCGGCGATTACCTTTTCCTTTCATTGCCGAAATGGTGGCCTTAAAGGATTTGTTCGACCGTTGTTACCGGCATCACGTTTATAAGATTGAACCTATAAGCCAGGAATATGTTATTAATGGCGATTTGTGGGACTATCTTCTGGATAATTTTGTCCAAGACAGCCAAAACAAAGGGTTATTTTTACCCGTGACGCTGGAAATGGGATCCTGGATGTGGCTCCGTAAAAACCCCAGGCATTTATTTTTACGGCATGGTTTGTTTCACCCGCTTAGGCCTCATCGAATGAATAGGGTCTTTCGCAGGCATTTTCTGTTATTTGATTTTTTACACCGCTCCCTTTTGTCCCCGGCTAAGTGGGCTTGGCTGGATGCCGTACAAAAAACTTCGCTCGAAAAAAAAGCATTTGGCTTATGGTATGAATAACCAATTGGGTAATAACTGGATTTTACTTAGGGGCTTGGCGCGGGAATCGGCGCATTGGGGTGATTTTGTCCCGCTGATGCAGGCAACCTTCCCTGATGCAAGCATCTCAACCCTGGATTTGCCCGGCACAGGCCGTTATTTCCGGGACGAAAGCCCTAAGACCATTAAAGCCATTGTGAAATCGGTGCGCAGCCACGCCCTCGATTTAGGCTTGCTCCAACCACCTGTTACCTTGCTGGCCCTTTCATTGGGGGGCATGGTCGCCTGGGAATGGCTGCAAACCTATCCTGAGGACTGTTGCGGCGCGGTTTTAATCAGTGCAAGTTTTGGGGGCTTGAACCCGTTTTATGAACGCTTGCGTTGGCAAATTTACGCCGATTTTTTTGCCTTACTGAAGGAACGCGAGTTATACAAACGGGAATTGGCGATCGCCCAATTGGTCAACAACGACCGTTCTCGGGATGAGGCAATTGCCCATGATTGGGAGCAGATTCAAAAAGAACGCCCTATCAGCCCAAAGACAATGCTCAATCAGTTACTTGCGGCGGCAATTTATCGCCCAAAATCGGCAAAACCCTTCCAACCAGTCTTACTGGTAAACACCAACGGCGACCGGCTGGTTGCGCCAAGTTGTTCGGTAGCCATACAAAAAAAATGGAACCTTGAATTACGCACCCATCCCTGGGCCGGGCATGATTTGACGGCTGATGACGGATCATGGGTGGCTTCGCAATTGAAGGGATGGATTTCAACCGAACGTGAGAAATTGGCTGAATCCCATGCAGAATGAACTGAATCTATCCCTCACGTTCTTTTCTGAACCCCAATACACTCCCAACCACATTAGTCACTAAACCTTCACCTAACTGTCATTAGTTTTTAACAACCGGCCTTTAGACTAACGGCAAATTTGCAGCAGGGCCGGTAAAATAATTACGCTTACATGGCTTGCCCTAAGCTAAATCCAACCTGTCATCTGGCATCCCTCAAAGTCCCACAGTTCCTAGGCCACCTTTTTATAGCGTTGTAGGTGGCCTTTTTTTATGCCAGAATTTGGCTTCAACATACGTAGTTTGTCCAGTTATAATGAGTCTCCGCCGGAATTGTTTACTAGGACGTACCTTGCATGAAAACCTCTACCAGCACTTTTTTCCTTACCTTCTTATTGCTGGTAAGCCTAACATCCATTAGCTTGCTCTCGGGTTGCAGTTATACAAAAATCCCAAAGAAACCGGAAAACCTTCAACTTAATCGGCTTTTCCCTGTTAATACGCCCCCCCCTGTTACCTTCGATGCAAGCATTATAGCCAGCCCTCTCCTTTATTTATCCCATGGCCGCCCCCAGGTCATCGTCCCTGTTTCCAATGGGGTAATTGCAGTCCTGGACGGTGAAACAGGAAAACTGCTATGGAGATTGAACGCACCCGCCCCCCAAGGCCAAGAAACCCAGCTTATCGCCACCCCCGACATCTTAGGCGATAAGCTATTTATCGTTTATCAATGCCTTGAAAAAGGCATCCGCAAAAGCCATCGTTTGGCGGCAATAGACTTAACCGAAAAACGCTTCGACAAAACTTTCCCTATCCTGGAATTATCTGCGGAGAAAGCCGCTTCGGATGGGAAATCAACGGTAAAATTTAACCCGCCAACAGCTTATTCCCATTCCGCCCTTAAACATGCACCCAAGGTTGGGACGGCATTAGGAAGGCTCTATGCGGCATTCGGCAATGCCGGCGATACCCAGCCGTTTCACGGTTGGGTTTTTGAAATTGATTTGGATGCTTGGCGCAAAGAAGGCGTGAAAAAAGCGGTCGGCAACGTCCTTTTGACTACCCCGGAAACGTATTGCCCCTCCACCATGGAATACGGAACCCAAGAAATGGTTTGCGGGGGCGGTGTCTGGACGCCTGGAGGCCCGCAAATAGTCCCGACCGACGACGATTTTGAGCTTTTAGTGCCCACCGGAAATGGGCAAATCGATCTCGCCAGGAAGGATTACGCCAATACCTTGATGCGGGTAAAGCCGGACTTAAAATTCGAGGACGGCTGCGACCGGCAATTATGTAAAAATTTCGATCCCAAACGGCCTAACAGGGATTGCATCGCTTCTTGCAAAAATTTGTTTATCCCGCGCCCACCCTCGAATAACCTTGCCTTAAAACCTTCAAACAGGGAATGCGAGGATAAGACTTTCGGCGAATGCCTGGCTTGGATGGATTACGATTTGGGAGCCAGCAGTCCCGTTAAGGCCAAGCTAAAAAACGGCCAAAGCGTCATCGTGCAACCCGGCAAGGAGGGGGCGGTGTACTTGCTCGATGCAGACAACCTCGGCACCCAATATGATCGCCTTCAATTGGTTGATATTTGCGGAGCCCCTGACGATATGTGTAAAGCAAGCTGGATGGGCATGATCGTTACCCAAACCGCGCTTGAATACGTTGACGGCGAACCCGTTGCCCTAATCCCCGCTTTCATGCCCGATAAAACACATCTGGCAGGCGTCTTTGCGTTAAAAATCGTCCTCGAGAACGGCCAGCCGAAATTGCATAAACATTGGCAGTTTCCCGATCCGTCCAGCAGCAAAGCACTCCAAAGTTTTAGGAGCCACCCTTCGCTGTCCGCCATTTCCGGGGAAGAAATCTATGTAGACCCTATCGTATGGGTAGTGGACATCGGCCCTAACGGAACGCTATATGGGATTCGGGTGAAAGATGGAACTTTACTGGCCGAACAATCTTTACTGGGCGCAGGCCGCCAACTCTCCTTGCCCTTGATTCACGGCAAGACGATTTATCTGGCTTCCATAATGCCCAACACCGGAAAAACCTTTATTGAGGCCTATCGGGTTTCTGTCGGGGAATAGCTGTAAGTCAACTGTTAACCTTAGTTAGGCGGCAATTAAGTTATCCTGCGAGGCATTATATGAATTCTCTCCATATACCCCGCTATGTCATTAAGTTATTACAGCACATTGCTTTTTAAGTCTTACCGTTTGCTACTTGCCGCCCGTTTGTTAAAGGCAGGCGCAACCGTGTAATGCCCCATCATCCCGGCTTCCAAGTGGTCATTCACATGGCAGTGGTACATCCAGGTTCCCGGGTTATCGGGCGTCATGTCCACAGTAATATGGGTAGCGGGCAGCAAATTAAGCACATCGACGCGTTGCCCGGCGGAAAGCAAAGTATTGCCATGCCAATGCGGCGTATGCATATCGACTTCCGTCCCCAAGGCAATTTGGTACCAGCGGACTTTTTCACCCACTTTCATGTTTAGCCCCGGCAGGTTGTCGTAAACATAACCGTTCATGGTATGCATGAGGTTACTTTCGACAAACGCCTCGTCTTCTTTTTTATCCTTAGCCTCGGGCGCAAAAGCTTGGATATTTTTGTCCAGGTAATGGCTTTTATTCTCGTCGAAAACGGTAAACAACACGATGAACTCCCTGTCTATCCCTTTTAGCTTGCCGTTCGCCTGCAAAGCGCCTTTACGCGAAATAATCAATGCGCCTACCAACCCGGAATTAGTGTCCATGGTTTCATGGTCATGCGCGTGATAAAGCCAAATAATAGAATTAGGGTCATTAGGGCCTGGGCCGGAACGCTCGCGCGCTTCCCAGGTATAGGTATAAGTCGCGCCAGACGGCACCCGGTCGTCCTGTTTGTCTTTCTCGGAAGTCCCGTCTTCATAGTGCGTCCCTTCACTGGCTTTCTCATAGAATACCCCATGCGGATGCAAAGAGGTGGTCATGTCCTTTAGGTTGTTACGGAACACTACCTTGATCGTATCGCCAACATTGGCGCGGATAACGGGGCCGAGAATACCTAGGTGCTCCCATTCAGGACTGCGGGGTTTAATGGTTGTGAAAGTGGCGTCGGTATATTCGACAAATCGCGCCTTGTGATATTTATGGCCTATCCGCCCTTTACCATCGCCCTGGACGAAAACTTTTTCGGAATCGGCGAACTCATTCCGGTGCATGGGGTTAATGGGATAGGAAGGGGCGTAATCCCATAACACCTCTTCAGCGGCAATAAAATAGGTTCTCGTCGTTGCGGTAACAGATTGCCCGGACAGAAAAAAGAGCAGAAGTATGAAAATTATACGAAATAAACCTGGCATGGGCGGCACTCAATCAAAATCAATCACTAATTCATAATAAAAACATTGATATTACTTTATTGCTGGAAGGAAATTCTTTACCCGACGACAAAGAATACCTATGCCCTTGCTTAAAGAGAGGCAACAAGATTTTTGGCTAATTGGATTTAGCAAATTAGCGCTTAAGAGTATAGCTTAAACCGGGACACCAGGATTTCGAATCCTTGGGATAAACCTTAAGGCCATAACACAAACAAGAGTTAGAAGCTGTTTGGTCGAAAATCATACTATGGCTTATTGATATGTGGGCTTTTGGAAAATCCTGTTACGCGTCATACCGTCAGGGAATGGGAGCCATCCTTGACTTCTGGATTCCGGCAATCAATGCCGGAATGACGGAGCCTATAAACAAATATCACAATAAAAACCTACTGTTATTTAAATAATTAATTTTTTGACTTAGCCAGCTCTCAACAGATAGTTACAAAATACATCTGGTTTTTTATCCAAACAGCCCCTAAGACAAGCTAATCAATTGTTGCAACATCGGGTTCTGGTATCACTAATTTTATGCAAGCGCTTGGCTTTTTGTTTATGTAACCAACGTATCATCCCAGTTACAAACAGTACCGGGCATGCAAGGCCACTTAGGAATACTAGGATACGTCCAGTCCAGCCGAATGCTTGACCTGAGTGTAACGGCCATTGCCAATGAGTGAACACCTCGCCCGCCGTTCCAATTGCAGGGTCGTCCACGTCAAGGATAGCACTGCTGTAACGGTCAATCACTACACAGCGCCGATGAATCCAACTGCCCGGTTCTTCCACGCCATCTTTGCAAACGGTATATGTCCCAGTCGGCTCGGTTGCGCCGTAAATCCAATCGACCCGTCCGGTGGGATAGCGTTTTTCGGCAATGCTTACCGCATCAGCCATCGTAATCGAAGGTTTCCCAGGCATTGGTTTTGACTTAAACCAGTAACGATATGTCACTGGAGAAAATAGCTCCAACACAGGCACCACGTGTTGAGGCACGTCCATATAAACACCTGAAAACAACACGGGAACCAGCACCAGGACTGAATAAAACCCGAACGTCTTATGTAAATCGAAGTTTAGCCGTTCAGTGCTGGCCTTAAATTTGACCGTCACTGCTTGCCGCCATTTTCCGGTCAACGGCCACCAGACGATCAGCCCGGTCAGCGTCGAAATTATCAACAAAGCGCCCATGATGCCGACAATCAGGTAGCCGAGGTCTTCGCCCAAAAACAAAGCGTAGTGTAGTTCAAAGATGAATCCGATGAAGGTCTTCGGAAACGGGTTGTCAGAAGAACTCATCAACTGTGTGCCGAGAACCTTGGCTGTGTATGGGTTAACGTAAACTTCCCAGGTGTTGGTGATGCCGTCCTTATTCCCCGTCACGGGCAAGGAATAGACCATCTTGACTGCGGCCTCGTCATTGCGTGGATAGGTTACAAATACATTCGCCGCATGGCCGGGCATCGCTTTATGCCCGGCCTGGAAAATCTCAGCCAGCGGTTTGTAAACAGCATTGACTTCCGGTACTTTGACCGTCAACTGTTGCGGGTTCAACAGTTCGTTGATTTCGGCATGGAAGACCAGAATGCTGCCCGTAATGCCGAAAATGGACAGAAAAATACCCAGCGCCAACCCCAGCCACAAGTGTACGTCCAGCCAACGTTTACGGCGGAGCTTAAGTTTCAGCAGGCGGTTTCGTTTGGCATCCGGCCTGTTCATGGCTTCGCCTTGGGGCATATTAGGGTCGATTAGTTTCATGGTTTTTGTGGAGGGACAAGGGTGGGCAGTTCGTAGGGCGGATTAGACGCGCAAATCCTCCTACCTTAATAGATGTAAAAATAAGCCGCGCGTCTAATCCGCCCATTTAATCCGTTTTACGGCCTTGACTTACATGGCTTACCTTAATACTCAACCCGAATGGACCCAATCGCCGTTAGCGGCGCACCGGGGGCAACGCCTAGCCGAGTAGTTACATTAGAATCTGGGTCAGTCGATTCGTAATAGTTCTTATCTAATAAGTTTCGTATGTTGAACTGGGTGGTGACTTTGGTTGAGCCTACCTTCATCTTATAGGCGGCAAAGGCATCCATCCTAACAAAACCCGGCAATTGGAAACTGTTGGCAAAATCGCCTTGCCGCGTCCCCGCCGCAACGCCGCCCACACCAAAACTAAAACCATCCTGTGATTCATAACCATTGACATCGTACTTAACCCACAAGCTGGCGGAATGTTCAGGGACATTCGGCATCCTATTTCCGGCAGTAGCCCCGCCATGATCTACGAGCACCCTTGCGTCAGTGAAGGCATAGCTACCGATCAGGCTCAATTTATCGGTGACCTGCCCCGTAACGTCCATCTCAATCCCTTGGCTACGTTGCTTATTAGCGATCTTGTCAAAGATATTGGCAGTGCTCAAATCGGGCACAAGGATATTGTCCTTAACCAGATGATAATACGCCAAAGTTGCCAGAAGCCGATCATCAAACAATTGGGCTTTTAAGCCCGCTTCAAATTGCTCACCTCTTTGTGGACTAAAGGTCGAGCCGTCAGCAGCCGGGGCATTATTTGCGCTAAATGAAGTCGTCCAATTGCCATAGACTCCCAACCAATTGACTGGTTGGTAAAGTATGCCCACCCGTGGACTAAAGCCTTCAGCTTTATTTGAAGGCAAGGTAGCTTCAGCAATTTTAAAAGAACCTTGATAAGAAAATCCAGAATCTGCCCAATCGTAACGACCGCCTCCTAAAATATGCAGCTTGTCCCAAAGCGTGATGTGATCCTGGAAATAGGCTCCGTACCATTGGTTATTGAAATAACCAAAGTTATTTGTATCCCCTTTGGGGTGCTGCGACAATGTTCGTTTAATAAGTGCCGGATCAATTCCGTAGCTGGAGCCTGGATTAAAAATATTGATATCAAGGGCCGGATTGGGGTCGTTGTATTGACCAAAGTAGTGGTACTTCTGGGTGGACTTAAAGAAGTCAAAGCCCACTAGAACTTGGTGTTTAGACATGCCCAGTTGGAATTTTCCGGTCAAATCCAGATTCGTAGTATAGAGTTCACTCACCGATGTCTGGCCAAAAATATTGCGTTTTAAAGTGCCATCCGGAAGCAATGCGGCTTCACTGGGGCCAAAAGAGGGCACTGGATTGACAAAACTGGAAAAATCATCACTGAAACTGGCAAGAAATCGGTTATGTATTGCCCAATCATCATTAAAACGGTGATTTATTTCAGTACTGACTTGGGTTTTGGAAATATGATCCACCGGGCTATTAGGGGCATCAAGCGATCGGCTTATCGGAATTGGCGCAGGGCGCTTGCCTATAGCGGGAATGCCGAAGTCGGCCTGATAGTCTTGGTCAAAACCTTCGACACTCAGCGTCAGGTCGGTCTTATCGGTTGGTCGCCAAGTAATGCTGGGATTGACCATAACCCGGTCGTTAAAAATATAATCCCTGAACGAATTATTGTTTTGATATGCGCCGGTAAAACGGTAGAGCAATGTTTTGTCTTTGGTAATAGCCCCTGTCGCATCCCACTGGGTTCGGTAGTGATCATAAGAGCCAAACTGTTGCTCCAGTGAATAATAAGGGATGTCCAGAGGTTTTTTGGTGGTTACATTAATCAGGCCGCCAGGTTCGATACGACCAAACAGGACAGCCGCCGGACCTTTAAGCACATCGATACTTTGCACATTGCCTGCATCAAATTCGGTTGGAAAGCCATCGAAAGGATTGCCGTTAGCCAATAAGCCATTACGGTACACCCTGCCATTGCGAAATCCGCGAACGATATAGCCATTGCCGGTCCCCAATGTTGGCTGTGCCCGCACACCACTGACATTTTCCAGCGCATCTTTTATACGTGTCGTTTTCTGGTCGTCCATCACCGTCCTTGGCACGACTTGCACGGAAACGGGGGTATCGAAAATGGGCGTGTCGGTTTTGGTCGCCGTTGTCGAATTCCTTACTGTGTATGCTTTGTTATAAGGGTCACTCGCCCAATTGGGATCGTCATAAGGATCACCCGCATCGGCTTCCACCGTCACTTTAGGCAAAGTGGTATCACCGCCAGATTGGGCTTCCGGCTTTTCATCGACATTAGCCGCCTTCCTAAAATTGGCATCCGGCGCTTCCACGGTCACGGTCTTGGCATCTACAAAGCGGTAGGCCATCCCGCTGCCTTGCAACAACCGGGATAACGCTTGTGTTGGGGTCATGTCGCCATCCAGGCTATCGATACGAAGTCCGCGTATTTTTTCGGCGGTGAACATGAGTTCAAGATGGGAATCGGCGGCAAATTGCATCAAGGCATTGTTGAGCGACTGTGCCGGGATATGGTAATGCCTTGCGTTGTCGTCAGCAATGGCAGGCAAGCTCAGCAATAGGCTAATTAATGCGACGATGTTAAGTGGGTTAAGGAATCTCTGGACAAGTCCTTCGACGACCGAAGGAAGTGCCTGTGGTGCAAGCTCAGGACGAACGGTACATGGTTGATTGATAAAATCGATAGTATTGCCGAAACGAGGAAAATTGCGCTGCCTATCGTTGCCCGTGTGTCTTAATGACCCTTGTTGGTTTCGACCCATGTGTCCTCCTGTTTATTATTGCCTTTGAGACCTAATAAGACGGATGGCAAAAAAATTCCATTACCGGTTATGGAAATATTTTTTTATCGAATGAGTAAAGCCTTTGCCTGAATTACTTTAACAGACTGTTTTTACTGTTTGTTTAGGCGAAGATTGATGACTGAAATAATTTAAAAAAAGTTTTATGAGAAATAGAGTGGGTAACTAGTGAGTGACCCCAGGCCTTTAATCGCCACGCCGTAAAAGTAAATCCTTTCGTCCTGAGTTTATCGAAGGACGAAAGGATTTACTTTGATCCAAACGGGAAACCTCCGTCCAGTCACTCCGCATCATGGCTTCCTTTTGCTTTCGGCTCCAACCTTTGATCTGCCTTTCCGCTGACAAGGCTTCTTCACGCGTAGCACATTCTTGCGACCACACAAATTCCAAAGGCTGCCGTGTTGCAGTGTATCCTGAACACTCCCCCGCCTTATATTGGCTCATGCGCCTTTCAAGGTTGTCAGTATGGCTCGTGCAATAACCGCCATCAGAACATCGTAGAATGTAAACCCAAAACATCTTGTTTTTCCTTGCTGTTTTGGCCGTGTAAGCTTTTTTCCGTTCATGGTTCGACAAGCTCACCACGAACGGAAAAAGTTTGCCATTTCAAAAGGATTACCCATTTTATTTCTCATAGAGTTTTAAAAAATCATTCATTTGACTTCGTTTTTCTGTTGGGTATTGCTCTTAAGGTATTGTTCAGGCTTATGTTAGCGATGCAGCACCACCCACCAATGCCCCAGCCGGGTTTCTTGCAAGCTGAGTATTTTCCTTACCCTGGCAAGCACTTCATCCGGGTTATCCAGGGAAAACACCCCGGTCACATGCAGGTTAAGGAGTTGGGCATCCGCCAGAAATATGCGGCCAACCCGGTAACGACCTAGTTCGGCAATCAATTCACTTAAGGGGCGGTCGTTAATGAACAGGCGGCGCTGTTGCCAAGCCGAGGCTTGGGCAAGGTCAATCGCGGATGGCGGTTGCAGCGTTCCGTCAGCATGGTAAGTCAGTTGTTGGCCTTCCTGAATCTGTACTTGGGTCGATTGCCCTTGTTTTTCCTCTTGAACCCAGGCGGCAATGGCGTGTTCCTGGACGGTCACACTGATGTTATCTGCGGCTTTTTTGTAGATTTCGAATACCGTACCCAACGCACGTACATACAATTTATCGGTTTGCACTTCAAAAGGACGGGCTTCTTTGGCAACCGTAAAACGTACCTGACCGTGATGGAGAGTGATTTGGCGTTTATTTGTTTGGTAGTCAACCGACACCGCCGTGCCGGTATTCAGCAGGACATGGCTGCCGTCGGCAAGCTGGATGTCTCGTATTTCACCCGTATTGGTATGGTAGTCGCTGAAATAGCCGTCAAGAAGATGCGATTGGCTGGGCAAGACCAGCGTCACCGCAAACAGCCATGCGGCAGCCAAGGCGAGTGGTAAGGCCAGCCAAGGCCGGTAGTTCCGATTTGGGAAGGTTTTCACTGGCTGGTATTGCCTGATCTGGGCATTAGGGAAACTCTGATTAAGTCCTTCGACGACCGAAGGAAGTCCCTGTGGTGCAAGCTCGGTACCTTCTGGGACATAAAGATGAACGGTAGGAAATTGGGCAGCCAATACCATGTTATCAAACAACCGCTCTGCTTTCGCAAAGGCTTCGGCATGGACGATATCTTGCGTTAGCCAATCCGCAAAGGCATGGCTCTCCGCATCGCTCAAGTTTTCGTCGCGCAGCTTGACCAACCAGTCGATGGCTTCCTGCAAGGACTTAGATGGCTTGGTGTGTTTAAGGTCTTGAGACATCAAGATTCCAGAAAACTGAAGGGGTTGCCCAATAAGACGTTTGAGCTACGAAATCCATTACTGTTCATTTGAAAAAATCGACAACGGTCAATCGGTGTCGCCCAATAGCGTGGCACAATGGTTTAAGGCTTTGGTCAAATGTTTATAAACCATGGATTCTGAAATGCCCAATTGGCTGGCGATTTTGGCATAGGTCAGCCCGTCAATACTATGAAGAAGGAAGGCTAGGCGACAATCCGGCGACAACTCATTTAAGGCGATATGTAATTGTTCGAGATGTTGCCGTGCCATGACGGTTTGTTCAGGGCCGGGGGCGGTGCTTTTGAAGCTGTTGGCGAATAAGGCAAGATCGACATCTACCGTATAGCTGTCCTTAAGCTTAATTTTACGTTGGTAATCGGTGGCTAAATTGACGGCGATCCGGTAAGCCAATGCCCTGGCATTGTCCGGCGGATTTTCTTTGACGAATTGGTAAAACCGGAGGAATGTCTCTTGGGTAAGGTCGGCAGCGGCTTCTGGGCATTTGAGCCGCTTGGTCAAAAAATTGAGTAACTCCTCGGCCAGGGCTTCGCTCCAATAGATGGCTGGATCGGATGGCTGGGGTTGCATAATGGTAAAAGCTTCGTTAATAGTTAAACATTAAATTATCGCGCATTATCTTATGAAACCGTAGTGCGCGCTATTTTTATTGATGAAAGGGCGCCTGTAAGATGAATATAATTGCTTTATCGTGTCCTATACGAATTGATGTGATCAAACGGGTTCAATATTCAATCGGTTCAAATAATGCAGGGAGCTCTCACAGATAAAATCAATAATCTTGAGATTACAGATTAGTAGGTAAATATCGATGGAAACCAACGTGGACTCTTAATTGTTGCTAGCGCGACGGATTGGTATCTAAAACGAAGCTACCGGAATAAATGATGTCGGCATAACTGGCTAAGGGCATTATAACGGCAAAATGCGAGCCTCCCTGATAACGCCAGTTACGCACCTATCCGCTCCGGAGGTCTTGATTGGCTTACTGAGCGTCAACCGCGAGCATCATTGAAACCCGGCGCTGGCTGTAGGTCTTCCCCTAAGCTTTTGGGTTATCCCAGCACTAAACCTTAGCTACATCGAAAGAGCCTTTGCCTTCGGGCGGGATTGTGCAATGCTCCCTGAAATTAATTCCCGCGTTTCATTGCTGACGGATTGGCAGTTTTCCCTTCTGTATTGCCTGTTTGGAGGTATTTAGCCGTTGGGTCATCGTTGCATATCTCTTGACGAATTTGGGTATCAGTCATAGCAAAGGGCGTTTTCATTTTCTTGATCTTCGGCGTAATTGCATTGGCGAAAAGCGGGTAGAGACGCAAAACCCCTGCGTCTCTACAAACTTAAGGTTCGAGAAGATTACGGAGCATCCTCAAGCTGCTCGAACAACGGGATAAAACGCATGACCGCTTGTTGCAATATGCCGCCGACACCCAACGCAAACCAGCCGCCGATGACAAAGCCCCAGTGGATAGGTGCGGCAAAGAACTCTTCCCTGAACCAGAACGTATGCCCCCATTCGTTGAAACCGATACTGACAAGGATCAGGAACGGGCCGAACACTGCGTAAGTCAAGGGAAGGGAGATACCTTTGGCAAACAGCGGCAAACGTGTCCTGGCATACAACCAAGCGCAACCGCCCAAAATGACATAAAGGGGGAAACTAAAATAAAACAGGACGATATGGTTTACCGTGAAGGGTGTGTCTCGAATCGTCACCTGATGCCACGAATTGTCCTGTTCGGCGAAAAAACTGCCTGCCCAATACACGCCAAAAGTATAAATGCTGATCCACATGGTCAGCGCAAAATAACGGCGGATTTCCTCCTTGGGGGCGAGTTGGTCGAGGTGACGGTCGCGGGTTATCCATAAATAGCCCCAAATCCCCGCCATGACGATGGCGATGACCGTCAATTCGATGTACAGCAAGTTCATCCAATAGGCCTGGAATTCCGGCGCAGTTGAATCCATCCCTGTTGCTACGCCATATACACCTTGATATATGCGAAGGCCGGCAAAGATGGCGGTGATTAAGGCGAAACCTTTTAAATACGTCGGCAAGTCTTTCAGGTACCAAGGGAGTTGTTCCCTTTTGCTTGCCAAATATGAGACGACTTCTTGTGTGGTTGACATGATCAATTCCTCTTAAGTGTTATAGGCCAGGCTTATCCCAGCCTTACGGTTGGTGTTCAACTGAACGTAGGGATAACTGCCCCAGCAACGCTACTGATATAACGTTTGCCAGCGCCGTCGTAGAAAAACAGCAAGCCGCCAAAACGGCTATCCGCATCATTGACCAAGCCAATAAGGTTTTGCGATTCCCATAGCACATCCTGGGCGGTTAGCGTAATTTGGCGTTGTTCCCCAGGTTGGATAGGCGCGGTATCATTAAGGGTTAAACCTTCAGTCGCAACCAACGGACTGTCAAGATGTTGTCCTTGCGCGGCCTTGTTTGGGTTAATAAACCGGGCATTCGCCGTGGTGAATTCGCCTATTTCAATTGGTTTGTCGGTGTGGTTACGGATTTTTAGCGTCATTTTTAAGGCCCTCTTGGAAACGTTCAGCTCGGCTTTTACTGTATCGACAACAACCGCTTCCGTATTGACCAAGGCTGGTAAAGGCAATATTTGGTCGATTCCCGTTTGTAAAGGGATAGTATCGGGATATTGGTTCGCGGTCATCTGGTTTGCGGCCAGCACAATAATCGGTACAGCGACTAAAAGGGTTTTAGCGATATTCCGGTCTTGTTGGGTCACCAATTCGCTTTCCATGCCCGCCTCGGTCATCCGGTACCGTGGGATAAACAATGGCCTGCGCAGCCACCAGAGCAACCAACCGGTCGCCAGTGCACCCCAAAAAAGATGCCAAAGGGCGCCTTTGCTGAAGCCGTAAGTTTCCATGTCGATGACATTGCCGTTAATGGTCGTCAACTGGTTGGAAAAATCCGAAGCATTGCCCGACACCTCCAGCCATTCCCCTGGCCCCATCACTTGTCCGGCATCTTTGAGGCTAAAAAAGGGGTGTATATGGTAGCGTCCAGGCACCCGGCCCTTGAGCACCACCTTAAAATCGTAATCCCCGCCCAGTTGTAAGGCCGATGAATTGACCCAGGGCTTGCCGTTTAGGTAACGTTCCGTCCTAATGAATACCGGGCCGGGCGTTGCCACGCTTAAAAAGGAGGCATCAGGTTTAGGTACGCTGTTAGGCCAATCCTCGGCAACATGGAATTTGCCGGTAATGACGACTTCGTCGTTGACATTCAGTTTTTGTGTAGACCACTGCACGTCATACCATTGGATGCTGCGCATCCTGATGAACGGTTCCAAGTTTTTTTCGCCGTGCGCCTGGGCAGTTTGCATGTCAACCATAAAAATCATGCTGACCAGCGCCAAAGGCATTAAGTATTTTAATACTATCGTTTTCATGTGTATCTCCCCTTAGATTTTGTCGAGGTAACGGACGGTTGCGAGCTTCTTGCCCATGTTCCACCACAGGGCGTACATGACGACGCAGAAAATGGCCGAACAAAATGCCGAGACCGGGGCGGCGTATTGCCCGTAAGTACGCAAAGTCCCCCTTTCGATGATACGCAAATACTCAGGGATGCCGGTGCGGATATATTGGAAGCCATACATGTCCGCAACGGTATATTGCCCGTTAGCAAACTCAACGGGGACATGGAACATGGCAAACATCGGCCAGTTGCTCGGATAGAACAGCAAGGCAAAGGCGGAACCCCCGAAAATGGCGGTGATCGTAAAGCTGTTGCTCAGCATCAGGATAAAATCCAGTACTAAGGCGCTGGGCAGCAGCGTTGCAGGCATGACCATGTTGATGGGGAATTCATTCCAGAAATGATAAGCCAGTACCCGCGTGATCCACATGCCGATGTGCAAGGCTGCGACGCATAGGGTTGCCCCTATCGGCAGCCGGAATTTTTCCCACAGCACGGCTTGGACAGCCGCCGGAAAAGTAATTCCCATCAAGGGCGTGACTAAAGGCCACCACTGCCGGTCTTTCCAGTCCACCCAGAAATCCCAGTCACCGACCGTCAGGGCGACATGCAGGTGGAAAGCGCCGATAAATAAGAACCCGGCCAAGACCAGGATGAGGTAATCAAAGGCGCGGCTCATCCGCGCTTTCTCGCCGGAATAAGGCAAGACGGCTGGTTTGGAAAATGTAGCAGACATAAGTTTCTCCTCGTAGAGTATTGAAAGAATTTGCCAATGAAGATCCAATACTGGATTGGATGGTCGAATCATTAGCGCTTAGGCTGACTAACGCGGGGATATTTGAAATTGACCCAAGGACTAATAATTCGCTTGGGTCAAACGATACGGGGAAAAAGACTGGTTGTTAAATGGTCAGTTTTAATAGGCCTATTAATGAATTCAATAATAGTGATTTTTCCGCCTATGGCATTTGTAACCCCCTAACTCACTCCTTCGGAAGGAGACGGGATGTTGCTGGATTCCGGCAAATATTGCTTCGGTATTTGAAGGCCAGCAATCTGCTGGCCAATTGTTTGTATTTGTGCCCTTAACCATTGCTGGGCAGGGTCTTTCTCATATAACGGATGCCATATCATGGACATCTGGTAGCAGGGAAAGGCTATCGGTGTTTGCAATAGCTTAAGGGGAGCCATGAGGACAAAGCGTTCGGCAACCCGGTAAGGCAGGGTCAGTGCCAGGTCGGTTTGGGCAATGATCAGGGGCGCAGACAAAAAATGCGGGACCAACAAAACCACATTCCGGCTTAGGTTGTTCTGGTTTAGCCAATGGTCGACGATCCCGTGTTCATCCCCCGAGGGCGAAATCAGGACATGCTCCAACGCGATAAACTGTTCCAATGAAAGGGAATCATTAATAACCGGATGGGATTCCCTAACAATGGTCACAAAGACATCATGGAACAAGCCTTGTTGATGGAGGCGTGAAGGTGTTTCCAGCGATACATCAAAGCCAAGTACCAGGTTGATGTTGCCGTTTTCCAGGTCTTCTTCCGGCAGGTAGTCAGAAGGTTGCCTGACATGGATATCAACTCCTGGAGCAAGGCCACGGATCCTGCTTATTAAAGACGGCAGCAAAATCAATTCATTGTAATCGCGGGCCGCTATCACAAAACGCTGTTGGGCGGTTTTGGGTTCAAAAGCTGCTTTGGCGGTAACGGTAACTTCTATTTCAAGCAAGGCTTTGCGGATTGGCTCGATAAGTTCCTGCGCCCTTGCCGTTGGCTTCATCCCTCCCGTCGTCCTGACCAAAATGGGATCGTCCAAGGTTTGCCTCAAACGGTTGAGCGAATGGCTCATCGCCGATTGGCCGATAAACAGTTTTTCTGCGGCTTTAGAGACATTCAGCTCGGTCATCAACGCATCAAAGGCGACCAATAAGTTCAAATCCAAGCGGTGAAGACCCATACATTAATCCCATTCATAGCACTATTAATAATCACCATTTTTCTTGCTCGGCATTCATCCGTATATTCTATCTCAACGGTTACGGCATCCATTTTATAAGATTGCAAACAGTGTAACCAAACAGCCAAACGGTATATATAAACCCTATATTGCCAAAAACCTCGGCCTGTAAACTTTGGAGTTATACAATGAATATCCCCATAAAATTATCAGCGATCCTTCTCACATTAGCATTAGAAGTATCGGCGAATCCAGTCCCCAAATTCGATATTGTCGCCAAATTAGACAAGGGGCCAGGTAACGTAACTGTGACAGGCAATGGGCGAATTATTATGAGCCTACATCAGTTTTATTCGCCAGAACTTACCGTTGTTGAAATTGACAAAGATAAGAAGCTTATGCCGTTCCCTAATGATGAATTAAGTCATCATGAATCCCAATCAACCCTGAAACTCGATTCCGTGTTGGGAATTCGGTCTGATAAGCACGGCATCGTATGGATGCTGGATAACGGCTTGCGTAGCACTACCACGCCTAAACTGGTAGGCTGGGACACCAAAACCAACAAACCCCATAAAATCATTAAGTTACCGCTACCGGTATCGGCAAGCAATTCTTTTGTAAATGATTTCGCAGTCGATACCACCCGTAACCTGATATTCATCAGCGATCCGGCTGGCGGGGCGAACGCAGCCATCATTGTGGTTAACTTGGAGACAGGCGTGGCTAGACGAGTCCTTGAAGGGCACAAAAGCGTTATACCGGAAAATATCGACCTGATAATCGATAACACGCCTGTCCAGATGAAAGATAAAACGGGCAAGTTATTTAGGCCACATCTGGGAATTAATCCGATCACAGAAGATTTAGGCAACGAGTGGGTTTATTTTGGCCCCATGAACGGTCTCAGCCTTTACCGCATAAAAGCGAATGACCTTGCGGACGAAAAACTGGATGCCGACATTTTAGCAAACAGGGTACAACGTTACAGCGATAAACCGATCTGCGACGGCATCACCATTGATGAAGCAAATAATATTTATCTAGGGGATTTGGCTGAGAATGCCGTCGGCGTAATTACCGCCGACCGAAAATATCGCCGCCTTGTCCAGGGCCCGGAATTGTCCTGGGTAGATTCGCTTAGTTTTGGTCCAGAAGGTAAATTATATGCGGTTGTTAATCGACTGCACCAGTCAGAAACCCTGAATGGCGGCGTTTCAGAATCCAAACCGCCCTATTACCTGATAGAAATAAAACCTTTGGCAGCTGGTTTGCCTGGGAGATAAAGCTGGCGCTTGGAGTGTGAATAAAAATGCTGATTGGCAGGAATCTTGAACCAACCGCAACCACGCGCCCGAAAGCGGCAACCGCCAACAGGCGTTTGGGCAGGGTTTTGAGCTGAAAGCGCCGATTAAAACGACAGGCAATCCCGGCCAGATACCGATGTTCGTATTTGCTGTAAGTTAAGGCATGATAAGCCCCGCCCAGGCTGGCCATGACATTGCCCAGCACCGTACTGGTCCAACGGAATCCGAGCAATTAGTTGGGTTTGCGGGTGGTTTTTCGGCCACATTTCTATTGCCCCACGGGTAAAGCCGGACACCGGCACCAGCTTGACAAGGCCCGGATGACCTTAGCTACACCGAAATGGCCATTACCTTCCGGTGGGGTTGTGCAATGCTCCCTGAGATCAACTCCCGCGTTTCATTGCTGACGGATTGGCGGCTTTTCCCTACTGTGTTGATTACAGGCAGGAAAACAACACGGACTTCGATCTTGTCCATCGCGAGTATCCTAAGCAGATGCGGGATAAAGGCATCATCGCCAATAAACGGGGCTTGATCTTTTGCTTCGCCCAAATAATGAAGGGCGACAGGTTGGATATTGGTTTTGGTCAATATCGCCGGTTGAAATAACGAGGCGTGAAAGGGCAAGACTTCATCGCCCTTAGTCGTTGTCCCTTCAGGAAAAGCAACCACAGTGCTGTTTTGCTTTATCAGCCAAACCATTTTTTCAGCCGTCGCCATGACTTGTTGTTTATCGCCGCGACGAATAAAGATAGTACCTCCCTGTTTGGCAAGGTAACCGATCACCGGCCAGCCCAGGATATCGCTCTTGGCGACAAAATAGGCGGGGAAAAAGCGGCCTAGGACGATGATGTCTAACCAAGAAACGTGGTTGCTGACCAAAAAAGTGGTTTTATCTAACGGCTCCCCTTCCTTGATGACCTGTAAGCCAACAATCAGGTTGAAGTATCTTAACCAAATTTTTTTCAGCCAGTCGCGCTTTTGCTTTGCACTTCCCGCTGCACATACCAAACCAAGCGTCGGATAAATGACTCCTGCGATAATTAAGCCTATGAAAAACAGCAGCGTTATGAGTGATAGTTTATAGCCTAGCCGTATTTTCAACGTCATTGTTCCGGTAATCCCTCATAAAATGTTTACTGTAACGCTCTTGTACCTGACCTAAGGGCAGCATGATGAACAAGTCCATACAGTTAAAGTCTTCATCATAATAAGGTTCGCCGCAAACCAAGACGCCAAAACGCAAATACGCCTTAAGCAAAGGGGGAATCCCGGACTCATCTCGCTGGCAACGCAATGCCGTTGGCACCGGAATCAACGGCTGGACTTGTAACTCTTGCGTCCCCATATTTTGGGGATCGATATTGCGGAAAACCGCATCGACAGCAAACCCGCTTGGGCCTGGGGTAATGCTCGCACAGCCCATCAGGTAATCGTACCGGCCTTCCAAAGCGTATCGGACTAATGCAGACCATAGGGTTGTCAGTACGGTACTGCCGCGATAATCGGGATCTACACACGTCCTGCCTATTTCGAGGAAGCGTCCGGGCAGCGCCAATACTTGGTCCAAGTTGAATTCACTTTGGGAATAAAACCGGCCTAGGCGCTTTGCCTGGTCTTGGTTGAGCACACGGGTATAACCTACTATTTTGGAATTGAGGTTATCATAGACGATCAAATGGTCACAGTAATCATCCACCTCGTCATAATCTAGGCCTTCCTGGCTGGATTTAAGGGTCGCCCCCATTTCCTGGGCAAACACGCGGTAACGTAAGGCTTGAGCTTCCTTAATCAATTGTTGGGAATCGGCAATAAAACATGTTAGCTTTTTAACCGATTGGGCTTGCTTTTCTGCTGTTTGAATGGTCATGGGCATCCTAATACCAAAAATAAGCGGATACCATAATCAATATAGATGTCAGTTTTATGTCGACTTTGTTAAGGAATTATGACAACGGCAATATAGGGATGCCTCGCAACCCATATTTGTCACATTCCTTTAATATGTATCGAATAAAATGGCCGGTAACGTCCCGGACTGCGGCTGCCAGTATTGATAAAGATTCGTTCCTTGACCCTTATAGTGAATGCCCTAAAAGCAAGTAACCTAGAAAAACCGTCGCCAAACCCAGCGGAAACATCCAAAAATGGGCTGTTTTTCTGATCGTTCCCTTAAGCTTAAATTTCATAATTGACGATGCTGTAATACAAATGACCCTATCCTTGGGCTATACAGAAAAAAGGAACACATGACTATCAATTCTTACAGGACTATCTGGATTTCCGACCTTCATCTTGGCTCCACCCAATGCCAGGCTGATGTTTTGCTCGATTTCCTTAAATTTAATGAAAGCGAAAAGCTTTATCTTGTCGGCGACATTATTGACTTTTGGGCGCTTTCCAAAAAAATGTACTGGCCTCGGGACCATAACACTATCATCCAGAAATTATTACGCAAGGCCAGGCACGGCACCCAGATTATTTATGTCCCTGGCAACCATGACGAGAACGTCAGGGACTACGATAGTTATATTTTTGGCGACATCGTGGTAAAAAATTCTGATGTCCACACGACCACTGCCGGGAAACGTTTCCTGATCGTCCACGGCGATGAATACGATACCATCGCCAAATACCACCAATGGCTCGCCAAACTGGGCAGCAAAGGCTATGATATCTTGCTTGAATTCAATCGGTTTTTAAGGGTAATCCGCCGATACCTGGGGATACAATCCTATTTTTCTTTGGCGGCGTTTGTAAAATTCAAAGTCAAGAATGCGGTGCAGTTTATTTCCGATTACGAAGAAAGTATCGTCACCACGCTCCGGAATGATGGTTTGGACGGCGTCATCTGCGGACATATCCACCATGCGGAAATCAAGGACATAGGCGGGTTTTTATATGTCAACACCGGTGATTTCGTGGAAAGCTGTACCGCCATTGTGGAACACACAAACGGCACGCTGGAACTGATAAGATGGCATATATCCCAAGCGTCGCTAAGTTATGAGCCTTTAGAGGCAAACTTACAAAGCTAGTCCAGGCAAAGCTTCCTTACAATAATAAATAAAATACATACACTTATGAACCGCGGTTTCTATACCATACTTGCTGCCCAATTCTTCTCCGCATTAGGCGATAATTCATTGTTGTTCGCCGCTATCGAACTGCTTAAGGACCAGGCGGCGCCAGCCTGGGAAATACCCGTACTGCAACAATTTTTCGTGATTTCGTTTATCTTGTTAGCCCCTTTTGTCGGCCCTTATTCGGATTCCTTGCCGAAAGGCAAAATCATGTTCATTAGCAACAGCATGAAGATCGCTGGCTGTTTTGCCTTATTTATCGGGGTACATCCCTTACTGGCTTATGGTTTTGTCGGCACCGGCGCGGCATTGTATTCGCCGGCCAAATACGGCATTTTGACCGAATACCTGCCGAAAGAACGGTTAGTCTGGGCAAACGGTTGGATGGAAGGCTTGACAGTTGCCGCCATTATTTTGGGGGCTATAGTGGGCGGGTTATTGGTAGGCCACTATTTTGAGTCCCTATTTTCACAGCGCACCTTGCTTGGTATCGACACCGCACCTGAATTTGCGATACTCATCATCTTGGGATTCTACCTGATTGCCGCTGTGTTCAATATCTACATTCCAGAATTACCGATCGAACACGAGCTGGGCAAGACAAACCTGACTTTGTTATGGAATGATTTTTGGCGGTGCTTTCAAATGCTTTGGCGTGACCCTTTGGGGCAAGTTTCTTTGGCTGTCACTTCATTGTTTTGGGGCGCGGGAACAACCTTGCGGTTTATCATTTTGATCTGGGCGGCATCATCACTGGACTTGGATTTACAAGAAGCCACGCAACTGACAGCGGTAGTCGCTGTGGGTCTCGCCATCGGTTCCATGATAGCTGCCAAACTGGTACCGCTGGAGCATGCCGTCAATGTATTGCCGTTAGGTATAGCGATGGGCCTGGTTATAGTGTTGATGGCGTGGATTAACGATTGGCGGATCGCAAT
This sequence comes from uncultured Methylomagnum sp., assembly GCA_964435245.1. Taxonomy (GTDB): domain Bacteria; phylum Pseudomonadota; class Gammaproteobacteria; order Methylococcales; family Methylomonadaceae; genus Methyloglobulus. Next base: position 86,032 of record CAYSYU010000016.1, on the reverse strand, counting down.
GCTACTGTTAATACTGATTGGTATTTTAGCGGGCAGTTTTGTTATCCCCATGAATGCATTGCTTCAGCACAGGGGGCATCTGCTGATGGGTTCCGGACATTCCATCGCCTTGCAAAATTTCAATGAAAACAGCAGTATCCTATTGATGCTAGGCGCTTACGCCTTAATGATCCAAGCCGAATTGTCGGTACAGACCATCGTCATCGTGTTTGGGCTGTTTATTGCGTCCACAATGGGATGGCTAACCTACCTACACGGCCACGACCAAGATTAGCCACCGCTGCGGCACAAAAACCTGTGTTTATTAGGGCGACCGAAAGATTTATTAGGATTAGCGGGAGCATTTGAACAGAAACTTACGGTTTTGCCATCAGGCTCCAATTCATAACCGTAAGTTTGTGTACTGATCTCCAATCAAAACTGGGGTTAAAGTCGGCCTTCTTCAATAGATTTGTAATAAGTGCGTTGAGCGATTCCTACCTCAGAAACCACTTTGCTAACACTTATGCCATTATCGATGAGCTTTTGCACTTGCTGTAGCTTGGCTTCGTTAATTGGCTTACGGCCTTTGTATTTACCATCCGCTTTAGCGATATCAATGCCTTCCCGTTGGCATTCCAACATAATTCCCGTTTCAAATTCAGCAATAGCTGCCAGCATGGTGAGCATCAGTTGCCCGGTTGGGGATTTAGTGTCCAAATTGATATTGAGAACTTCAAAGTCAGCGCCTTTTTTTTTATCGCTTCGGCTATGTTCAACAAATCCTTGGTTGATCGTGCTAACCGATCAAGTTTTGTCACTGTAACGATATCGCCGTCGCGAATGTAAGCAAATAACTTTTTTTATTTCGGGGCGATCAGCATTACGTGCCGATTTTTTTCCTTGAATACCTCATGGCAGCCCGCCTTGTTAATCAGTTCCAACTGGGCGGCCATATTTAGCTCAGTTGTGGATACTCGGCAATAGCCGATTTAATGAAGTCATATTGTCTTGGCTATTTTGTGCACATAGAATGTGTGCACAAAATAAGCTGCGCATTTATTAGAATTCAACTACAAATGCACAAAATAGCGCCTTTTTTGTGTGCGCAGTTAGACCAAGATTCAAATACACAATATATGGAAAAATTAGATCGCTTAAGGTAACAACGAATTGAGGAAAATTTGACAAAAAATAATATGTGTATATACTCCTATTTATAATCACTTCGAAACTCAATATGTCCGATGTAACTGAATCACCAAAAATGCCAGATTTTCTATGTTGCGTGGATTGTACAGGGTTCAATCTCCGTAAGGCGAACCGTGCAGTAAGCCAACTATATGATGAAACTTTACGTCCGTCAGGCATCCGTGGTACCCAGTATTCATTGCTTGTGGCGCTAAAGATATTTGGTTCCATGTTGGTTAGTCATTTGGCCGAGCAAATTGTCATGGATCGCACAACTTTAAGCCGTAATTTGGAAGTGATGGAAAAGCAGGGGTTTGTTAATGTTGCCCCCGGTGAAGATCGTCGTACGCGTTGGGTGACGATTACCGAGTCAGGTTCCGCCGTCCTGTTAGAGGCCTACCCGCTGTGGCAGCAAGCACAAGCCAAGATCAGAGAAAGCATGGGCGAGGAACGTTTACAGGCTCTAATGGCGGCCTTGTCCGCGTTGATAGAAGTATCGCAGGCAGGATAATTTTTTTAGCATATATGTGTATATACATTATTTAGGAGACATCCGTGAACAAGAGAGTTAAATTCGACAATAAAGTTGTAGTTATTACCGGAGTATCATCAGGCATCGGGCGTGTAACTGCGGAAAAGTTTGCCCAGCAGGGATGCCGCGTGTTCGGTACGGTGCGTAGTATCGCTAAAGCAGAGCCAATCCCTGGAGTAAGGTTCGTCGAAATGGATGTTCGCGACGATGCTTCCGTTCAGAGGGGAATCCAATCCGTTATTGATCAGGCAAATCGCATCGATGTGCTCGTCAATAACGCGGGAATGATGATGCTAGGCGCGGTAGAGGAAACATCGCTTACCGAAGCTGCGTCGCTGTTCGACACCAATGTGTTTGGCATCCTTCGTGCAACCAAGGCGGTGCTTCCTTCTATGCGAGCGCAGAACTCCGGAAGAATCATCAATATCAGCTCGGTGCTCGGTTTTCTTCCGGCTCCATATCTGGGTCTTTATGCTGCATCCAAGCACGCTGTCGAGGGGTTGTCTAAATCGCTCGACCATGAGGTACGACAATTCGGAATCCGTGTAGTACTCGTCGAACCCGCATTCACCAAGACAAATCTGGACGCTAATTCACCACAGGCAGTTGCATTGATCGCGGCCTATGAAAATGAGCGCGGTAACGCATCGAAGGCAATCAATAAGAACGTCAGCAATGCCCCAGAGCCAGATGGAGTAGCAGATACAATCATAGATGCCGCTTTTGGCTCATGGAAAATGCGACACCAGCCCAAAGGGCGAGCGATGTTATTGAATAAATTACGGCGATTTTTGCCCGCCAGTCTCGTGGATTCCAGCTTGCGGAAAGATTTTGGCCTTGGCTGATTGATTTCCTTAAATCCTCAAGTGAGAGGTGATGAAGAGCAAACTAGAGATTCGGGAATGAAAATCAGGCTATTTTTTAACAAAAAAAGGTGTATCTACATGTATAGGAATGTATATGGCTAAGCGCAATCAATTTCGTCAATCAAAACCTTTAGTGGGAGCGGTAATGCTTTTATCCTTGTTGCTGGGATGTTCCACGCAAGATCAAAAGGCTAACTTGCCGCCCCGTCCGGTAAAAGTATTTCGGGTTGGAAATAGCAGCGTAGGGGCTGTTACACCCTATGCCGGAGAAGTCAGGGCACGTTTTGAAACAACATTATCCTTTCGGGTGACGGGTAAAATTCTGGCAAGACCTGTCGAAATCGGGGATCGTGTCCGTAAGGGACAGCTATTGGCAAAGCTGGATACCAGTGATTTTCGTTTATCGGTAGAGTCAATCAAAGCGCAACTTAAATCAGCAGTCGCCGATCGAGATTTTACCAAGGATGATTTGACACGTTACCGGGAACTCTTAGAGCAAAAGGTCATCAGTACCCCTGATTTTGATCGCCACCAAACAGCCTACACCAACGCACAAGAACGGGCCTCTGCACTCGAAGCCCAGTTAAAACAAACAACGAACCAACTCCATTACACGGAATTATCAGCCGATCGTAATGGTGTCATAACAGCTTTGGAAGTTGAAAAAGGCCAGGTCGTTGCCGCTGGCCAGCCGGTAGTCAAACTGGCGGAACTTGACGAAAAAGAAATTCACTTCGACATACCTGAGCAGCGCATCTCTGAAATCAAATCCCATCAGACAGTGGCTGTCACTTTGCTGTCCGATAACGAGCGTAAATTCAATGCCAAAATTCGTGAAATAAGCGCTTCTGCCGATCCGGCTAGCCGCACTTACCGGGCTAAAGCAACATTACTAGATGGGCAGCAAGCGGCGCATCTGGGGATGACCGCTACGGTATGGATTGCTTCGGATAAAGCTGAACGTATCGCCGTGCCGCTTTCAGCCGTGTTCACTTCCCAGGCTCAGCCCAAACAGCAGCAAGTATGGTTAATCGATGAAGCCACTAGTACAGTCAAAGCCGTGCCGGTTCAATTGAGAACCGCATTACCGGGCGAACTTGTTTCAATTGAAGGTCTTCAGGCCGGACAATTGATAGTCAGCGCGGGGGTGCAGCGTTTAAAGGAAAGTCAGACCGTACGCTTGTCAGAGTCACTTCCGCTTGCATTGAAAAATCAGGGCATTGAAAGTTCAGGTAAACAGCCATGAAGCATTTCAATTTAAGCGAATGGGCGCTGGAACATCGTGCTTTCACGGGATTTGTCATGGTATTGCTGTTGCTGGGAGGGATATTTGCCTATTTCACCCTGGAACAGCGGGAAGACCCCAAATTTACCTTTCGATTAATGGTGGTTAAAACTGTTTATCCGGGCGCAACCGCACTTGAAGTCGAAAACCAGGTGACCGATAGGCTGGAAAAAAAGCTACAGGAACTGCCAAATCTGGACTATGTCCGCAGTTATTCAAAGCCTGGCGAATCCGTCATTTTCGTTACGCCACGGGAGGACATTCCTGCTACCGAAATTGCCTATCTTTGGTATCAAGTACGCAAAAAGATTGCCGACATAAAACCAACAATGCCGCCCGGTGTGATCGGTCCTTTTTTCAACGATGAGTTTGGAGACACCTATAGTTTACTGTATGCCTTCTCTGGGAAAGATTTTAGTTATTCGGAACTTAAGGACATTGTTGATTCGGCACGGCAACAAATTCTGCGCGTAAAGGATGTGGAAAAAGCCGATCTCATCGGTGTGCAGGATGAAAAGATTTATGTTGAGTTTTCCGATAAAAAGTTAGCTGAACTGGGATTGGATGTGGCATCGATTGTCCAAGTGCTGCAAACACAAAATGGCATGGTACCGGCAGGAACGGTAATTACCCCACAACAGAACCTACCCATTCGGATTACTGGACCATTCGATTCGGTAGCCAGTGTAGCGAACCTTCCGGTCCGTATCGAAGGGCGAATCTTCAGGGTGAGTGACTTTGCCAACGTAACCAGGGGCTACGTTGATCCAGCCGAATTCAAAATGCGCTTCAATGGCAAGGATGTCATCGGCTTGGGTGTCACCATGAATAAGAAAGGTGATGTATTGGCATTGGGCAAATTGCTTGAAAGTACCATGGCTAATATTGAGCAAAATCTTCCCATTGGCGTTGATGTTGAGAAAGTGGCCGACCAATCCAAGGTGGTTCATACCGCTATCGGCGAATTTTTGCGTACTTTTTGGGAAGCATTGGCGGCGGTACTGTTGGTCAGCTTTTTGAGTCTGGGCATGCGTGCAGGCTCGGTCGTCGCCTTGACAGTACCGATAGTGCTCGCTGGGACATTGCTCTGTATGTTGCTATTCGGCCTCGAAATTCACCGAATTTCCTTGGGTGCGCTCATTCTCGCCTTAGGATTGCTGGTGGACGATGCCATGATTGCCATTGAGATGATGGCACGAAAACTCGAAGATGGCTGGGATCGAATGCGTGCCGCAACCTATGCTTACCGGGTTACCGCATTTCCCATGCTGACCGGAACATTGATTACGGTTGCAGGGTTTTTGCCAGTGGGCTTGGCGAAATCCTCAGCTGGCGAATATACCGTTGCTATATTCCAGGTGGTCGGCATTTCGCTTATTCTTTCCTGGCTAGGCGCAGTGGTATTTACGCCCTACCTGGGCTATTTAATTCTCAAGGTTAAAGTTAACACTGCCCAAACCAGCCACGATCATTTTGCCACCCCTTTCTACAATCGTCTGCGCCACTGGGTAGATTACTGTCTGGAGCACCGTAAAACAATCATCATTGCCACCATCGCTCTATTCGGTGTGGGTGTGATCACATTGACTAAAGTCCCGCAACAGTTTTTTCCTTTATCAAATCGGTCGGAACTGATCGTCGATCTATGGCTTCCGGAAGGTAGCGCCTTCGCGCAAACTGAAACCGTTGCCAAACGGATGGAAACTCTATTCGCCCAAGATAAAGAAATAACGAGTTATGCGAGCTATATCGGCGGCGGTACCCCACGGTTTTTCTTGCTTATTGTCCAACAACTGACCAATACCAACTTGGCTGAATTCGTTTTGGTGACCAAGGACAATAGCGCCCGTGAACGGGTCATGCAACGGATTAGGCAGACCTTAGCCACCGAATTTCCGGAAGTACGCGGGCGGGTGATGCGCCTCAACGTCGGGCCGCCCATGGATTATCCCGTCGTATTCCGGGTTTTGGGTGAAGATGCCAGCAAGGTTAGGATGATCGCCGACCAAGTGGCGGAAATCGTCCGGGCTAACGCCAATACGGTAGACGTAAATGACGACTGGCATGAACGCATACCGTCAGTCCGCCTGGTTTTAGATCAGGATAAAGCCCGTGCGCTTGGGGTTTCGACCGCTAGCCTTTCACAAGCATTGCAGGCTCATTACACCGGTATTCCGGTTGGCCAGTTCCGTGAGGATGATAAATTAATTGATATTGTCTGGCGGGCGGAGCATCCCTTACGCATAGGGGTAGATGAGTTGCCCAATATCAATGTACCGACAAGCCAAGGCAAATCGGTTTCCTTGTCGCAATTGGTCACCACTGAAACTGTCTTTGAAGACGGCGTACGTTGGCGGCGAAACCGTTTTCCAGCAGTATCGGTACGTGCCGATGTTGCAGAAGGTATGTTAGCCCCAGATGTTGCAGCGCAGATTGTTCCAAAATTGGAAGCGATTCAAAAACAACTGCCATCCGGTTATTTCATCGAGACCGGTGCGGCAAAAGAAGATGCCTGGACTGCCCAAAAATCGATTCTGATCTGGATTCCCTTGGTAGTCATTGCCACACTTATCTTATTAATGATGCAGTTGCAGAATTTGTCTCGAACCTTTCTGGTGTTTATGACTGCGCCGCTGGGCGTGATTGGCGCGGCGTTTGCCTTAATGCTATTCGGCGCACCTTTCGGCTTTGTTGCTTTATTAGGGATTATTGCCCTCGCTGGGATGATTATGCGTAATGCTGTCATTCTGGTGGATCAGATCGAGCAGGACGAAAAAGCAGGCATGGATACCTGGACTGCTATCGTCGAATCGACGGTTCGACGTTTCCGACCCATTTTATTGACTGCCGCCGCCGCTATTCTTGCCATGATACCGCTCTCCCGTAACGACTTCTTCGGGCCGCAAGCCATCGCCATTATGGGTGGCTTGACGGTGGCTACGGTGCTGACAGTGTTTTTTCTGCCTGCACTGTATGCCGCTTGGTTCAAGGTGCAGCGGGTTCAGCCTGATGGCAACGGCCCCAAAATTGACATCGAGAATCCTGAGCTGGGAGTTTCCCATGAATAAATCTATTTCAATATTATTTGCACTGTTCACAATTATTCTCTTGAGCGCCTGCATGCCAACTAGAGTAAGCGACCAGGTGAAACTGGCTGATATGAATAGTTGGCATCATGCCCCTACCGATCTAATCAACGTAACACCTACAGATTTAAAGTCATGGTGGAAAGGTTTCCAAGATCCCCTGCTCAATGAATTGATCACTAAAGCTGTGAACGCTAATCACGACCTTAAGATTGCTAAAGCGCGGGTTCGAGAAGCCGAAACTATAGTTACCATTGCCGAGTCGGCGCTATATCCCAGTATCGACTTGTTCTCATCGGGCGGCCGGGAAAAAAGGATCGACCGGATAATCGGTGTCCCCGGCAAACAGGGAATTGAGCTGATAACACCTACTGCCGATGCCATCAGTGGTGGACTGGCTGCGCGCTGGGAAATCGATTTATTCGGCGGTAGACACCTCGAAGCAGAGGCCGCTATCGCCCAATCGGCAGGAACCGAAGAGGCTTTACGTACCGTCCAAGTAGGTTTATTGGCGCAAGTCGCCACGAATTATCTGGAGCTGCGAGGCTTACAGAAGCGGATTAGCCTTCAGCAAGAAAATATAGCCGTCCAAAAGGAAAAGTTTAGGGCGTTACAGCTTTTTGCAAAGAACGGTCTTGCTACTGAAGCCGATGTTGCCAATCAGAAAACACTGGTTGAAACGACCGAATCAGCGTTGCCATTACTCACTAGCTCAGCCAACACATTAACCCATCGAATCTGCGTGTTACTGGGCGAGACCCCGGATAAACTAGAAACCCGTTTATCTCAAGCCCTATCGTTACCCGTTACGTTGCCTGAAATCCCTAAGCTGTTGCCGACGGACTTGCTATCACAGCGCCCCGACCTGCGTCTTGCCAAAACCGAGGTCACCGCCGCCGCTGCCAATCTGGGTGCTGCACGAGCCGACTTGTTCCCTAAATTAGTGTTATCGGCAAGCGGCGGTTTTGGCGCACTGGCTGTTGGCGGTTTTTCCAGTCTTGCAGAAAGCGTTTATACATTAGGGTCTGGTTTAACCATGCCACTATTTAATGCGGGCCGTATCCGGGCACATATAGCAGCAGTGGATGCAAGGCTCGATCAAGCGGCATTGAACTACGAAAAAACCTTTTTGCTGGCTCTTGAAGATGTTGAAAATGCCTTTGTCGCGCATACCTCGTCTAAGGAACGCAAAAAGCAGCTTTCGGATGCCGAAATGTCCGCTCAAAAAGCCTACCAGGCTACTGATGCGCTATACCAACGGGGCGTAAAAGATTACTTATCCTTGCTTGATGCTCGGCGTAATACATTGACTGTCGGTGACGAGCTAATCAAGGCCGAAACCGCAATGTGCGTCTCAATCGTGTCGCTTTACCGAGCTTTCGGCGGTGGGTGGGGTAGCGGCGCGGCTAGTCGAGCCGAAAATGATGGGATAGTTAAGAAAAATTCCACCGTCATCGACCAAAACTAAACAGTAATATCTTATTTATATTCTTACAAATTCAGCGGAAAAACAGCTTTTATGCACTCATTTAATCAACAATCGAATCAGTTAACCTTTTATTTCAGTTTTCGCAGCCCCTATGCTTGGCTGGCTTTTTACAGGCTAAGCAAGATAGCCTCAAACTTACCCGTGTCTATCGAATACATTCCACTATTTCCACCAAAGCCAGTTACTGGCGATTCAATCGGTAATCCCAACAAATCTGCTTATGTTACAGAAGATATTAAGCGATTCGCGAATGCCTACGGACTTAATTTGCAATGGCCAAAGCCTTTCGACACAGATTGGAAACTCCCTCATGCGAGTTTTTTATACGCTCTCGACCAAGGACGTGCTGTCGAATTTGGGCTGGCTGCGTTTATGGCACGGTTTTCAAAAGGTAAGGATATTGGTGAAAACGATACTCTTGCCAGTATTGCTGAACAATGTAGTCTGCCACCATATTCCGTCATTCAAAGCGCCGATGATAGTTTGTTTCAACGCCGGGTAATGAAGGGTGCCATCCGTGGCCAGCGAGAGGGCGCCTTCGGCGTCCCGTTTTTTATATATCGGGGACACCATTATTGGGGAAATGATCGACTTGAATGGTTGTTGCGAGACATTTTTATTCAGTCTGGAATTGATGTACCTAATTTGATTGATGATGCCTTTGCCCATCCATTTAAAACAGGGTAGAACTTCATCAATTCAAGTGTTGACAAGTATGTTGAATTGACATACTTGTGATCGATCTTTCTTAACTATTGATCCGGCCTTTAGAAATATTAAGCTGCATACTTAACACAAATGCTTCCGCTACTCCTATTAATGCAATTTTGCCAAAAATGCGGGATCGATCCTACAGCCGCCGATTTCGGGACGGTCTATCACGTCTTGCTCGAAATCACGGTAGGTCGAAGACTGGAAGGCAATACGGTTGATTTTGCCGTCGGAGAATTCGAATTCCATCGCACCTCCTTTGGCTCGCGGACTTCCTTCTTTGGTAGAAAACAGTATGATGCCAATCGTCGCTGTTTGTTTGCCCAATTGCTCAGGAATAACCCGCGCACAACTCATTTCGTTAAATGCCAAACCCGAAAAAACTTGTACCAACTGGCGGGCGCTGATAATTAAGCCTTCACCGGGAATCATTAGGAGTGTAGAAGTTACCGCCGGTGTTGTTACGGTAGGCGTTCCTTGCGCGCCAGGTGAAGTTGGTGCCGTGGCAGCCGGTGCCGGTGTTACAGGGGTGGTCGCATTTTCAGGCTGCAAGAGTTTACCCAGGCCGAAATCACCCAAATGATTTTGCAGCAATACCGTGCCATCGCCTTTAGCGGCAGTCTTTAGCAAAGGGTAAAGCTGGCTTTCCATTTCCGCCCGATTGGAATGTTTAAGGACAGCCACCAGTTGGCGCTCTATCGACCTAAGCGGCATAAAAAACTGCTCTTTCTTCTGGCTGGAATCGCCCATCTGTACCCAATCGGATTCCGTATTGACAGTCAACCCCATCGCTTTCATGGTCGCATAATCGTCAGCCGCCAGGCAGTCGCCAAAATTCCTGCTGCGATATTTTTGCAGCGTTTTTGTACCGATGTCTTCGCCTTGGATTTTCTGCGGCGGAATATTGTAATTCCGCCAATCGCCGTTGTTCGCCAGGAAGTAATAAATGAACGCATTGCGGTCGAATTTGTTGAAACCCAAGTCTTTCAGCACAATTTTTAATCGTCGGCAATTGCTTTGGACATCGTCGTAGTTATTCCAGTCCGGTTTTAAATTGGGCTTTTCAGGGTGTTTCGACTGCTCGATAAGTTGCTGTAAATTAATGTCGCCGCTTGCCGACTTCATAGGGGATTGGCTAATTTCCACTAACGATAAATCACGGGCGTCCGGCAAACCATCCCCTTTGGTCTTTAACAATAAAGAGGAAGTGATTTCAGGATAGATCCTTAACTCGCCAAGGGGCTTGGAACCGGAGCCCAATAGGCTGATCCCGCCTTCATCGACTGCGGAAACCTTAAATACCGTTTCGTTTAAGGAGCCGTTTTTATCCGCATAGCTAACAAAGGCAGGCAAAGAATGGGATTCTGTACTGTGATTTGCCGAAGGTACAGTAACTTGCGATGCTTGGGACTGTTGATTGTTATTAAACCATTGTCCGGCAAATTGCCCAAGCACGGCGACACCCATACCCACGCCGGTAAATGCCAACAAGCTGCTTGTAGCCGTGACTTTATTGACCAACCCCGGCACATCCACATCGCTATTTGCGCTTGAGTAAACGCTATAGTCAACTTGGGTTTCCTTACCGGAATCCAACTTCATCCAGGGTGTCAGGTTTTGCTTTTTGGCTTCAAATTTAACGTTACAATTCCCGGCAGTCGTTTGATAAGAGTAACCGGCGGCTTCGTTTTTGAATTTTAATATGGGGTTACGGATATTGAAGATCAACGCAGAAGACAAATCGCCCTTCTTAAATGAAGGCGACATGCTGCTACAGCCGCTTTTTAACGTGTTTTCCCCCTTAAAATCAAATTCGGAATTCAGCCTTACATAGTAATCGTCGCCGTCTATCGATTGAAAGCCGGGCAATACCTGAAAGGTATGGCTTTTGGTTGATTGCCCGGACTTTGCTTCATTCGTCCCTGCACCGGGATAATCAACGGCAATTTGCCTGGTTGGAGTGCATCCCGCCAAAACCGTAGTGGCCAGTATGCTAAATTTCAAAAATAGACGGTACCGAGTTGTCATGTATTAAACCTTGTTGCTGATATTGGATGATCCGAAATGAAAAAGGGTTTAGCTGTGGAGTTGTATTGGGTTTAAGGATTTTTCCTTAGCTAATATCAAGTATTTCCTGCAAATTAATCCGTTTAAAATCTGCCGTTCCCTAACTCGAAACTAAAAGAATACCTTGGCTTTTACGTTATTCATAGGCATTTATCTTGAGCAGTTGTTCTACACTGACAATCTTATAGTTATTTTTTATTGCAAAATCAAGCGTTTGTTTTAATGCTTGGACAGTATTATCCGAGATGTCATGGAACAAAATAATCGCCCCCGGTTTTAGTTGCGACCGCACACGCTTGGCTATCGCCTCTACGGAAACGGCGGTTGTATCGTACGACCTGATAGACCAACCGATGACACGGTAACCTGACAAATTAATGGCTTTGGCAAGGTTAGGGGTTATGACGCCGTAGGGCGGCCTGAATAATGTCATACGTTTGCCAATGACATTGAATACCGTTTCTGTGGTTCGAATGAGTTCCTGTTTAAACCCTTGTACGCTTTTAAAGTCGATAAAAAATGAATGCGTGTAACTGTGGTTGCCAATACTATGCCCTGCCGCATCGATTTGTTGCAAAATTTTTTCGTTACCCTGAATGTTCTTGCCGATAACAAAAAAAGTCGCCGGTACATTATATTGCGCCAATACTGACAGCACCTGCGGGGTGAATTGATGGTTCGGGCCGTCGTCGAACGATATCGCTATTTGTTTTTCCGATATCTCGGCAGAACATTGGGCTGATATGAAAAAGCTGGATTGGATGCTTGCCGAACCATAGATAAGCAATATCGGAAAAATCGTACCCGGCACTAAAAGCCATACCAGGCTCATATCAAAAAGCGTATGCGAAAACCCGATCAGGCTGGTTAGTATAATAAGGCTTGTACTGGTACTTTTATAGGTCATCTGATGTGCTTGCAAATGTCATGGCATTCCGTAGAAATGCATTATTTTAAGCCCTTACGGATATTTAGTCCTGTATCCAACCAGCGGGGAACACAACAGGGCCATCAAAATGCCTGTCGCAACGGTGAACCCAAAACCATGGACTACCTCGGTAGAGCTTACCGCCAATAATCCAAAAGCCAACAATGTAGTTAAAGCCGACATTGTAACCGCCAATGATGTGCTTTTACGCCTGTTTGCGGCTTCTGCATCCTCTGATGCTGTCCGCCCTGCCCTATCCGCCATAAAAAAGAAAACCGCATCATCGACGCCAATTCCCAATACCAGCAATAACGCAAACAAATTGAACAAGCTGAACAACTGGTTAAACCAACCGATAGCGGCTAAGGAAACCAATGCCGAGACAACTGGAATTGAGGTTATTTTAAGCGCATCCTTCCAGCCGAACTTGAATCCCAACCCCATAAATACCAGAAGATACGCGCCGGCCAATAAGAAACTGGCCCGAATCCTATAATCCTCGAATAAGGAAGATAATTGGTTTACTTGGTCTACCCAAACGACGCCTGCCAGGGTTTGCAGGGCGGATAAGGCCGTTATGTCGTTTATCCCGACTAAAGGGACAATGCTTTGGCATCGGTCCGGTCCGCAACCTAACCATAAATTTTGTTTGCTTTCATCGGCATTCGCCAGCCAATCAGGCAATGAAATGGTTCGGTTTTTCGCATCGGTGAATTGCTTGAGTTCGTTTTTTATGGCTTCGTCACTGAAACCCAAACCTGACATATATTTGTTTAATAGTCCGCTTTGCACCAAACTACTTTCAATCAGTTGATAATTCGATTTCTGGATATCCTCATCAGGCCAGTAATCGCTCAAACCTTGGTAAGCCGACAGCTTATTATGCAAGGTCAATGTTTTTAGTTGCTTAAGCAAGTGTTGTTCATTCTTACGCCATTCGCTGAGATTGTTCCCTGACACCAGAAAAAACTGATTTTCCTGGCTGACCGGCAACAGTTGCTTAATTTTATCGGCAGTTTGGAGTAGTTCATTCGATGCCGACTGTAACAAGCGAACATCGTCACGAGGCGTTAATCGCCATAGCCCCCCAAGCTGTAAAATCACTAACACCGGAATTAACCAATAACGGTTCTTTAACAGCCAACGCGGCCAATGCTGTTGCCAATAGTTAGCAAGTTTTAAAACGACCGGTTGATGTTCGGGTACAAAGCCGGTCAATAATAAGGGAAAAAGCAGCACCACCGTCAACCAGGCGACTAACAGGCCGACTGCTGAAAAAAGGGCGACTTGCTGCAACCCCGGAAATGGGGAAAGCACAAGGCCGGAATAACTCAACAGGTTTGTCAACAAACCGATAAGCAAACCGGGAAAGATATACCGCAAGCCGTCACGCGGCAGCCATTTTTTAGCTCCAAAACTGTCGCACATAAAATGTAGCGCATAATCATCCGCAACGCCGATTAAGCTGGCGCCGAATACCAAGGTAATGATATGTATTTTACCGAACACCAAGATACTGACAACGAGTGCGGCAAACAACCCGCAACTGATCGCCAAAAAAGACAACAGCAATGGCCTTGGGCTGCGGAAAGTCAATAACATCAAGATGACAATGCCGATAGTCGATCCAAGCCCGACCGTAGAAATTTCTTGCTTGGCGGAATCTGCCCCATAGGCGGTGAACACAGGCATGCCCGTCACCAGCAAATCGTCTCCTGCAGCCTTGGCCTGTCCGGTAACGCTTTTGACCAAGGCCAGCAATATTTCCAGTTTATCGAGTTGCAATGTCGAGTCCTGAAGGTCGGCAACCAGCAATGCCCAATAGCGGTCAGCATCATGGAGGATAACAATCCCCTGCTCCACATTCAGCTTTATCGGATTTTGGCCGTTAAAGTAACGGCTGAAAATTAAGAGCGGGTCGCGTTCAAGGTCATTTGCGCTAAGCTGCCCAAACGGGCTGTTGAGTATTTCCAGATTTTGGCTCAGCAGGGTTTCGGGATTATGTTGGAGCGCCAACTGGGCCTGGTTGTCCAGCAACTGAAAACGGTAAGGGAATAAAAACCGATACTGCTTGGCCATTTGCCCTACAGGTATCTCCAACATTATCCTGTTGAAAAGGCGGCTGTGTTGTAGTTGTTGCTTTAATTGCCTTGCTTGGCTGATGGCTGCCCCGGAAGTTGATCCGCCAGCCAACCAAATGACTTTGCGGTCGCGCTGCCCGTTATGCCTCTGGATAGCTTTGGCTATATCCGGTTGCTGTCCGGAAGCGGGCAACAGCGCCAAAAAGCCCGTTTCCAGCCAGTTTTTTGTCAAGGCTTGGCTAGACAGTACGCCAATGGCCAGCATCATCGCCAGCCAAAGCCATGCCGTAACCCTAGGGTGATAAGCGTTCAAATTCGGATTGCTGTTCGCTGCTTAATTGGTCGGGGTGGGTTATTTCCGAAAACCGGATTCGGGTCAGGTTGCCACTTACTTCCTGAAGTTCCAATAATCGTAACTCAGTATCGCCAGTTAACAGGATGGTACTGATTATTTTCTTTAATAACTCATCTTTAGGCGTTAATTGCAATTGCCAGGAAGCTTTTTGTTCTTTCCCGGCGATTTCAAAACCTTCGCCCAAACGGTTTAATTCGCCGCCCAACAACGCTTTAAAGACCCGCCCAAAAGCGGGAGGCAAAGCCTGCTCGCCCTGTCCTGTCACTAAATGCTCGTCATTGACCAACAGTAATGAAGGGACTGGGGTTGCTGTTTTCCAGATAATGCCTTTATTTTGGTCGTAGGTAAACGTGCCGGTGGACAGCAATGGCTTGCGTAAAAACTTAAGGTGTTTTTCCTGGTGGAATGTACCCTGCGTTATGGGTGTTTTTACTAAGCTTGCAGTTATCTGGATTATTACATTGTTAGCATGGCTGAAATTAAACGACAGTAGAAAGAGTAATAAGGCTTTTAAGAAATCACTCATTTATTGGTTTCCAATTGGCTCAAACATGCCAGCTATCCGCAACATCAACTTGCCCATGCAACACCAATAAGTCTTGCAGTTGCTTTGCTTGCTACAAATTGGCTTGGATAATTTTATTACTAGCTTCGGATTCGCTTTTCGAAGACTGTGAAACATCAAGTTTTTTAACTGCTGATCATCAATATTAGCGGTTGTTTGCATGGCAAATCCTCTAAAAACCTTTATCTATGCATCGTTCCTTCGCTCTGGCGTGGGAAAACCGCTTTTGACTCGCCAGCGTCACTCAACGCTGGTGTGTAGGAACAATAGAAATTGCATACTTTTCTATATATGGCGAACGTGACGGTAAAGGGTGCGCCGCTCTGAGAACTTAAGCTAAGCCACCGAACCTTGATAAAAACAGAACTCCAAAAACGCCATCGGGCGACGTGTCCATTTGGCCGATTTGTTATGCTTTTTTTCGATTTCCATACCACATTAATAACATAAAGATAAATAAATTGGCTCCAACCGGATACAGACCAAAACCAATCCAAGAACCCCATTCAATTGGCATAAAATATCCACCCATCCCCATAATTAAAGCCAAAACTATAGCTCCACCTACGACGCTTACAGCATCTTTATTTCCTTTAAAATACCCAGGGATAAAAAACAGACAAAAGAGAAGCCATGGAGCTGCCGCTATAAACGCTTGTTTTAGCTCTATTGATATATTTGTGCTAAAAGCGACAGGATTTGATGCGGGGTTAGTTATAGTTAAAAGACCGGAGTAGATATTTTTTATTACCACTCTCTCTTCTTCATTATCAGTCTTCAATGCACCTAGTTTTTCAATGATAGCAACAGTGCGCTCATATTTTGATAATTGGGTTGTTGCTGTCTGAGCTTCATAGAGAAAGAGCGCTACACCAACCAACATTACAAGGCTTATTAGAATAACTAACCTTTTCCATGTGAAGTCGGTGGCAAATTTTTCTACAAAATCAAAAAATGGTTGTATCATCAATATTCCTTATGGCCTAACAAGAAGTTATATGATTTCTGTATATTTTCCATATTATTTGAGTTTACAACCCCAAATTTATAACGTCAGTATTATTTGCTAACTGTAATTCATCATGAGAGCGTATATATTCAGGTCAGTTAGCCTTTATTCGCATTAGTTAACCCATTATGACTTTGAAGGCTTGATTTGCCGTCGAGAAAATAACTTGCAAACTTCTAGCTATTTAAGTTTTATTGGGTCTCCCTCAAACTATCGGATAAAACAGCAAAAGCGAATTGTCCGGTATATTCAAGAAACCGTATCGGCGATAAAACCTTAAAACATGGTCATCAAGCGCATCAACGAATAAGCCAACTACACCAGCTTCTTGATGAATGCGCCGCGCCCGTGAAATGGCGTCGATTAACAGTAATTCGCCCAAGCCTTTCTTCTGATAACGACAATCGACCGCCAAGCGACCTAGCCTTACGCCTGGAATTCGTTGAGGCAACTTCTTTTGGTAAGCGTCAGGCAGAAAACGCCGGTCAATTTCAGCAAGGGTCAGCGCATAAAAGCCGCAAATGTCAGTGGGCTCATGGTCTTGTATAGCAACAAAGGTTTTCGACAAGCCTTTATCCTGGTGTTGTCTTGAAACTTGTCGTAGCCAGTTGTTTAGCTCCGCCCGTCCGCAGTCGAAATTTTGCCGGTTATGGTTGCCAGTTAAAGGAAGAATCTTCATCGTCGCTCTTGGCTTGTTGATAACGATTCATCGCTGCCTTAAATTTTTCGTTTGGCGCAGGAGCGTTTTCTAGCAGGTTGAGCATCCAGTCCCAATCGCGCGCCGACATGCGAATAACTTGTTCGCGCTCAATAACAGCCTGTGCCTCTTTAAGCGCCGACTGCACCAGAAATTGATTGATCGTCGCACCGCTTAATTCGGCGGCTTTACAAAGTGTTTCATAAACATCATGAGGGACGCGAGCGCCAATGCGGTCTTGTTTGGCAGTATTGGTTTCCATGCTAATCTCCAATATCGAAATTTGCTGATAGTCTAGCATAGTCGCCAAAATGACGCCAGCAAGAAGGGACACGTATAGTAGCCATGCAAAATTTTACATCGTTACGGCTATCAGCAAACTGCCACACCCAGTTTTTCAAATAATATCTTGGGCGATTCAAAACACATAGCCTTGGTTCGCATATCCACCGCGACTTGGATGCTATGCCCTTTTACCAATCTCGCACCCGTTGTTTTATCGTTTATAAGGTAATCGATTTTTAACCTGTTTTCCCACTCGACAATGGTTGAAGTTATGGTGATTACCTGCCTGAAGACTGCCGGTTTGATGTAACGGACCTTAAGGTCGATTATCGGCCAGGCATAACCGGAATCGCGCATTTGCGGATAGTTATAATTGATTGTTTCGAGCAAAGCGCAACGGGCAATTTCAAAATACTTTGCGTAATGACCATGCCAAACCACTTCCATCATATCGACATCATGGAAGGGTATTTCCAGGTCAACCGAAGCTTGATGGAATTTAGCCATAGAGCTGCCAATGTTGTTTGCGGATTAACACTAGGCATTCTCGTAGCTCATGCTCCAATGCCCGATCCGTATTTATAAACGGGCTGAATTCCCGGACAGATCGGATCGTGGCTTTCAATGTAGGGCTTAACGCTCCTAAATCCCCGCGCAGTTCCACACCTTGCACCGCAGCCAACAAAGTTGCGGCGGCGACCTGTTCGGTCAATTCCAGGATGCGTACGCAATCCCTTGCGGCAATCGTTCCCATGCTGACCTTGTCTTGGTTATGGCACTCGGTCGAGCGGGAAAACACGCTGGCGGGCATGGTCAGTTTCAAGGCTTCAGCAGTCCAGGCGGATACGCCGATCTGCACGGCCTTAAAGCCGTGGTTGACCATTGCCAGTTCCGCATTTACCCCTGATAGGTTGGCAGGCAAGCCGTGATTGAATTTGGGATCCATCAACTGCGCCATTTGCCGATCCAGTAAATCGGCGAGGTTGGCTACCGCAACTTTCAGGCTATCCATCGCAAAAGCGATATGGCCGCCATAGAAATGGCCGCCATGGAGTACCTGTCCTTCTTCGACATCAATTATGGGATTGTCATTGGCACTGTTAAGTTCGTTTTCGATAAATTGCCTAAGCCACGGCAGCGAATCTTCGAGCACACCGATGACATGGGGCGCACAACGGAGCGAATAACGGTCTTGAAGGCGCGCCTCGCCATTTGCTGCATTGCCAGCATCGGACAAGTCCGAACGGATTCGCTCTGCAACCCGGTTCTGCCCTGGATGGGGTTTGACTGAAAACAGTTTTTCGCCAAAATGGTCGGCATTACCTTTTATTGCGACCGAAACCAGGCTGGTTATGCGGGTACACAATTGCGAAAGGTAAGCGGCACGCTCGTAGGCAAGGCAGGCAACGCCCGTCATCGCTGCCGTGCCATTCATAATCGCCAGCCCTTCTTTCGGCTTTAAAGCCAGAGGCTCGATATTTAACTGGCTAAAAACGCTTAGTGTCGATAGACATTTACCTTGATATAAAACTTCCCTCTCGCCCGCCAGCACCGCTGCCAAATAAGACAAGGGGGTTAAGTCGCCGCTGGCGCCCACTGAGCCTTCCTGCGGGATTAGCGGCAGGACATCGTGTGCAAGCAATGTTACGATTTGTTGCAACAGCTTATGCCTGACGCCGGAAAATCCCCTGGCAAGGCTGGTTAATCGCGCCGCCAAAATAGCGCGCGTTTGCTCTGGATCGAAATAATCCCCTAATCCGCAGCCGTGGAAGGTATATAAATTTTTAGGCAAAGCATCAACCAGTTCAAGAGGAACTGACACGGAACAAGAATCCCCAAATCCGGTCGTTACGCCATACACATAGCCCTGTTTTTTTAATAAGGTATCAATGAATATTGCGCCCTTATCAATCCTCTTGATGAATTCGTCTTCTGTGCTGAGTTCTACCTGGGCTTGCTGGCTGGCAATCCGGCAGATATCTTCAATTGTTATTGCTTGGCCATTAAAGACGACCTTATTATTTTTATTCATCGTTAGGGGCAATATGCCAAAAATCAAAAAAATTGAACCACTGAAGTGGTTCCTTTAGGCAATACGCCTGCAAGCGTTCTGCGTAGCGCTGAATTAGTTGCCGCATATCCTGTTCCCGTGTTTTCTTGGGGAAATTTAAGCTACTGCTAAAACGCTCAAAAAAAATCGCATACTTATCCTGCTGTTTCAGGCAAAATAAAACATAAATAGGACATTTCAATAACCCGGCTAGAATGAACGGGCCTTGTGGAAACAACGCTTCCGCCCCTAAAAAGGAAACTTTGGTGACGCGTTGGTTGTTGCTTACCGGCGTCCTGTCTGCGGCCATAACAACCATTTCACCCGCCTCTATTTTATCGCTTAATAATTGGGCGGTAGCCGCGGTTATTTCAGTCACTTGAATTAGGTGCAAACAACTGCTGTCGCTCGTCTGTCGTAATACCCGATTAAATTTTTCAGCATGTTTGGTATGGACAAGTACATTGATGCGTATCGATTGGTCGAATTCGGCGATTAAACGGCAAACTTCAAGGTTGCCCAGATGCGAAGCCAATAGCAATAGACCCTTTCCCTTACGGAGTTCGGAAATTAATTCATCTTTGCCAAAATACAATACATCGGCTTCAGAAAGCGCCCCAGACCAAGCGGCAAGTTTGTCGATAATGGCATTTGCAAAACTGATAAAGTGACGGAAACTCCAATATAAACTGCCGTTCAATTTTAATGACGGTTTAAAAACAGCCAACCTATTCAGGTAGGCTTGGCTCGCATGACGGGCTTGGCGATTAATCAGCCAGTAATAAACCACCACGGGATACAAAAAGACCTGCAAAAACGCGCGGCCAAACAATAGGTATACACGCAACAAAAACTTCATGCCCCAGACCACGCCCCGCTCTTCTATGTCCGCCCAGTGTACAGGAGTATTCATTGCCAATGTTTTTGTAATAATTGCGGGATGCGTATTAACATGCCAAAAAATAACCGGGCATGCGTCTTTGAAATCAAAACATTGTCCCGCCACAGTTTGAAATGCGACACACCGTCCAAAGGATAATGCACTGCAACCGGCAAGTTGACGGCATCGACGCCCTGCCAATACAAGCGGACTACAATGTCAATATCGAAATCCATGCCTTGTGCGATTGTTGTCGAAACCATTATTTGCTGGACAGCCGCCAAAGGGTACAACCGGAAACCGCACATCCCATCCGCGATCGCTGAAGACAAGGTGTTGATGGCGATCCAAAAGTTTGTTATCCGCCGTCCGTACAACCGGCTTTTAGGGGCGGAACCGTCATAAACCGGCACCCCAAGTATCATCGAGGCAGGATGCCCTTCGCTGGCTTCAAGAAATTCAGGTATGCCGTCAACGTCATGTTGCCCGTCGGCATCGACCTGTATCGCATGGGTAAAACCCGAAACCAGCGCCGCTTTAAAACCGTCGATCACAGCAACGCCTTTACCGCCGTTTTCATGGCGGGTAATTAAAGTCACCCAGCTTGCTTCCCGGTCGGCACAATCCGCCAAAACTTGGGAACAATGTACAGAACTGCCGTCATTGACCAGAAAACACGGCAACCCAAATCTTTTTAATTTCCGCACAACGGTCGGCAGGGCAGCTTCGTGGTTGTAGACCGGAATGATGATACAGGTTTTCATATTTTCATCTTTTAAACGGCGTGAAAAACTTTCGGAAAAGGATATCTAAAACTTACTGTAATCCATCCTATCTAAAATCCCAAATACTGGGATCTATCTATAAACTAGCCTACAGTTTTTTGGGCTTCATTGTTAAAGTTTAAGATTACCAGACGACCTAATTTGATTTATACACCATCCGACCAGAACTATAACCCTCTGAACCGGAACTGAAATTAAACTGCAATTCACCTGAACCTTCTTGCCATTTGAGTACAAGCGTCAATTCATCACCAGGACGGATAATCTTAATGAACTTGACCACTTCCAGATGCGAAAACGGTTTTTTGGTTTCCCCTACGGCAAAAAAAAGCTTGCCGAAATGTTCCACCCAGGCCAGTTGAACCACACCGGGCAATATCGGGTAACCCGGAAAATGATCGGGGAAATAGACCAATTCATGCATGTGAGGAACCACTACCTTAAATTGCACACCGTCAGCAGTTAAGTTTAGGTCGTGAACCAAGGGAAATTTTTGCTTATCAACATCCAGCAGCCCTGTTAATAAAACAGCATCGGTTTTACCCTGCGGCGTTAACGGTACCTTATTGACGAACAGCCATTTTCTCGGCAGATGGACAGGTACAAACCAGGATTCAAGTGTTGTTCGCAGCAGCTTAATGAAATGATTTCTTCCCCGTCTTGATAGTTCTTGTATTCCGGTTTCAGTCAGCACAAGCACGGCACAGACGGTATCACGTTTTTGGCTAACCGTAAGCCCGTAAGCTTCTTCCACCCAAGGCGTAGCGCATAGATGTTGCTCCAATTCGGTCAAAGACAGGCGTTTTTCCTCTATCTTGACGATCCGATCCGAACGCCCATTAAGGATAAAATGGCCATCCCCTAACATTTCTATCCTGTCATCTAAAAGATAGCCCTGGTTATCGTGAAGATAGGGTGAATTCAGTTCCCAACCCTCAGCCAGGGCCGTTAACGACATACCTGGAAATAAAGCCCACGCGCGGCCTTGCGTTTTCCAAGCTATACCGCCAGTCTCGGTACTGCCATAAATTTCAATAACATTCCGCCCGCTTCGCTGGCATATCTGCTCTCTTGCCGCATCCGGCAATGCACCGCCTGAGCTGAATATAGCTGTCAATCTTGCGATGCCATCCCAAGGTGAATTTTGATCCAATCGTTTAAGATGGGCCGGACTGGCGATCCAACAAGCTAATCCCGGATTAACGCTATTGGCGAGTATTTCCGGATTTAGGTAATTCGGACTGTGGAAACATCGTCCAGCGCATAAGGGCCACAAGACGCGAAACAGCAAACCGTAGATATGCTGATGGCTAACGGTTGACAAAACCTCGGAATCGCGCAGTCGCATACCCCATTGCCTTTCCAAGGCCGCAATTTCATGCTGAAACTGGCTTAAGCTCTTTTCAATCGGTTTAGGTTGGCCGTTTGAACCGGAGGTAAAAATGACCAGTTTGGTTTCCGATGGGCTTAATGGCGATAACGGCAATACGGAATTGTATGATGTAGCCGGTCGATAATCAAAAGCATAACCACTATCCCAATCCCCTAATGCGTGGCAACCATGCTGTTGAAGAAGTTGCGCCGTGCCTGGGCGATTATTGCCGACAATCCAAACCTCTTTTCCGGCATGGAATAATGCGAACAAGAGGACGGCAAATGGATAAGCGTCTTCCGTATATAACGCATAACGCAGGAATGGCTGGGATTCCAGTTGAGATGCCCAATAGCTTACCGCTCCGTAAAAAGCATCGGCATGGATATACTGCTTTTCATGAAAGGCGATCCAGGCTTGGGGATGCCTTTTTGTCAACAAACAATCCGTCAAAGCGATAAATTCACCTGACATGTTTCTGGGTTCTCATCCTGACGATATATTCCCCTGCGAACAGGATGCCCATCAACAAATAGGCAATCAAGCCGTTATATAAGCTCCAGGTTTCAAAGCTGCCCCAAAATGCTGTCGCTAAAGCAATTGCCCCATTAATGATAAAGAACAGGCACCATACTTGCGTTACCCGTCGGGTATAAATAACACCTTCAGGCGGTAAATCTGGATGTTGGATTCTTGCCAGGCGTTCAACCAAACTGGGGGGCGAATACAGGCTCCATGAAAAGAGCAATAACACAGCCACATTAGCGATTACCGGATAAAACCTTAATGTAAACAGTGCGTCACTCCAAATGGCGAAGCCGAAATACAGCATGCCCACTAACAAGAGAGGGCTACTCCAGTGTTTAACGGCGACACTTGCAATCAGCCTTATACTTAATACAATCGCTAGAATGGCAGCAATTTTCCAGGGTTCCAAATATTGTGTGCCGAAATAAACGGCAAAGGGGTACAGCAACGTCAATAACCCAATAATGCCATTTATCATTACCTGCATATTGTTGATTTGAAAAAGCCGGGGAAATACGACACCATCAAGGCCAAATTTTCAATTATTCAACATCTTATAAACCGCCTCAACCACATCGCCTATCGTGCGGGCGGACTTGAAATCTTCTGGCTTGACGGCTTTCCCGGTGATTTCCTTTAGCCTGACCATCATGTCGACGGCATCGATGCTATCGAAATCGAGGTCTTCGTAAAGGCGGGCTTCAAGGATAATCGCCCCCTCATCAATCTCAAACATCTCAACCATGATGGTTTTGATTTCAGCCAAAATTTCTTCGCGATTATCCATAGTAGCGTTAACCCAGTGCTGATTCGATGTACTCGGCCAATGTCGCGACCGAGGAAAAAATCTTCACGACTTCTTCGTTTTCAGCTTCTATTTTGACATTATATTTTTTGCGGATGGCCAAGCCCAGTTCCAAAGCATCTATTGAATCCAGCCCAAGGCCGTCATTAAACAACGGTGCATGGCTGTCAATGTCGGCGACACTCGTGTCTTCAAGAGCCAACGCATCGATGATCAACTGTTTAATTTCATTTTCCATATTCACAATAGCGTTCCCTTTGTTGCGTAAAATAGTCCTGTAAGTATTGGTTAAAGCGGCGTACGGCAATTGATTTCGGCTGTATTCGGGTAAAGTCTCCTAAAGGTATGTCTTCGCCAACATGCATCGTCAAATGAAAGTGCCGTTCAGGGATTTGGTACCATTGCTCGGCTTTTGTCAGGGTACTCGGGTAACAGGATATTGTCACGGGAGTTACGATCCTATTCGCTTGTAAGGCAATGGCAACGGCACCCCGCTGGAAACGGCAGGGTTTTCCGGGCACGGAACGCGTCCCTTCAGGAAAAATAATCATGGTGCCGCCCGATTGTAGCCAGTCAACACACTCGGCGATCATTTTTTCAGGATCGCGGTTACTGATATACCCCGCATTTAAAATGGGCCCGCGCATAAAAGGGTTCCGCCAAAGGCTGTCCTTAACAATGCAGTTAGCGCGTTTAATCCGGCTGAGCAGGAACACAATATCCACCAAAGTCGGATGGTTGGCAACAATCAATTGCCCGGGGCGGTTGAGCCTTTCCAACCCATTAATCTCGTAGGTCATGATGCCAATCCTGTGCATCAATCCGATAAAGAGATAAAAACTGTAATGCACTGCAGTTTGGGCGCGGGCTATCTTTTGCAGGCGATCACCCGGCAAGATCGACAACACGGGGAAAATCACAAACCACAAACACAGGCCGCCCATCCCAAAACTGAAAAAACTGAAGCCAGTAGCGAATAGCCTCCAAAAATAGCTTAATTTGCGGATTAGTGTTTGTGCCATGTCCAGCTATGGTTCTGGTTGCCTAAGCTAATGGATCGTTTGTCCGCCAAAAGAAAATTGATGAACTCTAGCAATTGTACCGGATGTTCGCCATCATCCCTAGACTGCATCGAACGACAAAGCCTTAAGGCCAGACCATCCCCGCCCAAGGCAAGCCTAAATCCAAGCACACAAGGAAAAGCGGCGTTGAGGTTAAAGGGGGCAATGGGATAAAAATCGTCAATAGGCTCATCGTATAAAATGACCAGTACCTCTTCCTCGCCTTCGTGCAAGAGGCCTATCGCTTCGACAAACGCAGGGGCAATGCCCTCCTGTCCAGGAGCGAGGACGGTAATCTCCTTATTGATTTTAAATGCGATGGAAAATAAGCCTGCGATGGCATTATGTACAGAAAGGCTAAACGCCGTGGGCGACAACTCTTGCCCTGCCCGGATGGTTTTAAGCATCTCTAACGATTTACAAATTTCACCGTGCGCTGAACTAAACACCACGGGCAGTGCTTTCCTGTCCTCAAGGCACGGCTTGGCGACATTAAATACCGCCCTGGCCAATGGCGACAGCCTTCGGTTGAGCAACTTAGGCACATTTGTAGCAACGGATATATCCGCAGAATTGATTAGGCGATTATCGGCGCTGGAGATTCCCGGCGCCCACGCCCGCCAATCGCATACGATAAAGTCAACCATGACCGCTCATTCTATATTCACAAGGACACCGATCCTACTTCAATCTGTAGCCTTGTAGTTTGCTAAGCGTAAAAAAGATAACCATCTAAAAAATTTAATGCTGGTTTAAAAGCGATATTTTACGTCTTAATTTCGTTATCTGCGGCTAACTTTTACAAGTCTACGAAAAATGGGGCTGATTTGATGCCTTTGGCAAAAAAACCAACCTCCTTCGTTGAAGGTACTATTCCGAATCTTGCGTGATCGACTTGACAACCCTTTTTGTGCCCTTGCCGATAAGTTGGACGGTATCGCGCGAACCGTGACCAATATCCCTGGTAACATTTCGTGTGGTATGCCCGATAGTCCGTCCTGCTTCTTTGAACTCAACGCAAGCCGACAAAGGGTATGATAGGATAAGCAGGAGAAAGGGTTTAATTACAGTTTCAAGCATTTCATTCCTTTGGATAAATAAACAGTTAAGCGCATTTTATACATACCCGATAATACTAATAATAATCAACAATTTATTGGAAGTCCACAAAGAAAAATACATAACGCCCGCATGACAAAAAGGAACTTACAAAAACGCATAGGCTAATCCATGTTATACAATTACCCTGCAATATCCTGATTGAATAACAGAATGAACTCTATTCACGCCCTTAAAAATTTGAAGGACACTTTTTACTCGCCTCACCCAAAATTTTACCGATAGCCTCACCCAAACATTAATAAGCGAAGGGATATTGTCGAATGCACAAAATTATCATCATAGGCGCAGGCCCTTCGGGGAGTATTGCCGGCGCTTTACTCACTAACCTGGGCTATCAGGTTACGATCCTGGAACGGCAGTTGTTTCCCCGGTTTAGCATTGGCGAAAGCCTGCTGCCCCAATGTATGGAATTCATCAAGGAAGCAGGCATGATGGATGCTGTCGTCGATGCTGGGTTTCAGTTTAAAAATGGCGCTTACTTCGTTTATCGCGACAACCACACCGCATTTAATTTTGAAGAAAAATTTACCCCAGGCATCGGGACGACTTTCCAAGTGCAGCGCGGTCGTTTTGACGAAATCCTTGCGAATGAAGCGGCCCGGATGGGCGTCGATATCCAATGGCAAAGGGAAGTCACCAAGGTTGATTTTTCCGGCGACAAGGCCAAGCTGGATGTTTGCGACATCAACGGGTACAAAACCCAGTACGAAGCGGATTTCGTCCTGGATGCCAGCGGTTTTGGCCGCATACTGCCGCGCTTGCTGGATTTGGAATCCCCGTCCGGTTTTCCGGTAAGGAAAGCCTTGTTCGGGCACATCGAAGACCGGATCGATAATTCGCAGTTCGATAGGAATAAAATACTGATCACCGTACATCCCCAACATAAGGATGTCTGGTTCTGGTTGATACCTTTCAGCAATGGCCGTAGCAGTATTGGTGTAGTCGCCGAAGCTGATTTTTACCCAGCGTTAGAGGGTAACGAAACTATCCTGCGAAACCTCATCGACCAGGATGGAAATTTACGGAATATACTTAAAAACTCAGTGTTTGATGACCCTATCAATGCCATAACCGGGTATTCGGCAAATGTAAAAAGCTTATACGGCAAAGGTTATGCGTTGTTGGGCAATGCGGGTGAATTTCTCGATCCGGTATTTTCTTCCGGCGTAACCATCGCCATGAAGTCGGCAAGTTTGGCCGCCTCAATTTTAGACCGCCAATTCAAGGGAGAAACCGTGGATTGGCAAAATGAATACGCCCAGCCCTTGCAAGGCGGCGTCAATACCTTCCGCGTTTTTGTCGATGCCTGGTACGACGGCCGGTTCCAAGATGTCATTTTCCATCCCAGGCAACAACCGGATGTCAAGGCGATGATTTGCTCGATACTGGCCGGTTATGCTTGGGATAATGCCAACCCTTATGTCAAAAATTCCCGTTCAAGGCTGGATACGCTGGTAGAGTTATGCGGCGCTGGCTAATGCTTTTAGTCCTATTGGCTAATTTGACCGGTTGTTTTTTATTGCCCTCCCCCAACCGTCCAGAGTCCTTAGAAAAATTGCATTTAGCGCCGCCGATAGGCCCTGCAAGGCGGATTGTGCAACAAATAACGGCAACTTGGCCGAACCGCCAGGAAACCCTGTTGTGTGTGCTGGAACTCGATAAAGGCCGTATTGCCCTTGCCGGAATGAGCGCCGAAGGTGTCAGTTTATTTAATTTGAATTACGACGGCAAAAAGCTGGTGCTAGACAAAAGCCCCCTAATGCCGAGCGGTTTTTCCCCGGAGTTCATAATCAATGACTTGCAACTGGTTTACTGGCCGCTGGCGGAAATGCAAAAAACTTTACCGCGATCATGGCGTTTGGAAACCGGCAACAACTATCGTCGATTGTTTTTCAATAATGAAAAGTTAGTGGATATCGATTATCTCGAACCTGACCCAACTTGGGCAAAAACAGTAAACCTGTCCAACCAGCGTTACCGCTATCGGTTACATATTAAGACCATCAGTTATGAACTTGTACCTGAATGATTTAGGACTCTTATGTGCCGTTGGCAGTTCCAGGCCTGAAATAATGGCGAATTTACTGGCTGGAAACCGTACCGGTTTAATGGAAACAAACGACTTTGGCCCAACAACCGTTATCGGCCAAATTACAAAACAGTTACCTGAAATTGATCGGCTATACCATGTCTACCAGTGCCGCAATAACCAACTGTTATTGGCTGCAATAGGCCAGATCAAGGGGACTATTGATCAGTTGGTAAAACGCTCCGGCCCTGACCGGATCGGGGTCGTGCTCGGCACAAGTACTTCCGGTGTCAAGAGCACTGAGCAAGCATTGGTTTATCAAGCCCAACATGGTAAATTGCCGGAACAATTCCATTATAAACAACAACAAATGGGGGCTGGTGCTGACTTTCTTGCCGCTTACTTAGGCTTGGCTGGCCCCGCGTATACCATTTCTACTGCCTGTTCCGCCAGCGGCAAGGCTTTCGCCTCGGCCCGCCGCCTGATTAAACTGGATTTGTGCGATGCGGTTATTGTCGGCGGCGCTGATAGCCTGTGCGGCCTTACCGTCAATGGCTTTGCCGCCCTCGAATCGCTCAGTACCGGATACTGTAAGCCTTTCGGCTTGCACCGTAACGGTATCAATATCGGGGAAGCAGCCAGTTTATTCGTATTAAGCAAAGAACCTGGCCCCGTGCAATTGCTTGGCATAGGCGCCAGCAGCGATGCTTATCATTTTTCCGCGCCCGACCCTGATGGTACAGCCGTTATTGCAGCGATGCGGAAAGCATTGGAAGATGCAAATAAGCGCCCGGAGGAAATCGATTACATAAACCTGCACGGGACAGCGACGGTTTTAAACGATGCCATGGAAAGCAAAGCTGTTAATGCCATATTCGGAAACAATGTGGCAGCCAGTTCAAGTAAAGGCATGACTGGCCATACCTTAGGTGCAGCCGCGGCTTTGGAATTGGGATTCTGCTGGATGCTGTTAACTGAGAATAATAACGGTTGTTTAATCCCTAATATCAATGACGACGAACCTGACAATAGCTTAGCCCCTTTGCATCTAGTAGAAAAAGGAGAAAATTTGGGACGCGGCATACAAATTTGCCAAAGCAACTCCTTCGCCTTTGGCGGCAACAATATTTCAATCGTCGTAGCAAAAACATGAAAAAAAGCTTCAATATCAGTATGCTTTGCACCCAATAGACTTCCTATGTTATTGATAAACATATTTTTCTTATCGGGGTTATTATAGCTTGATAGATTATAATGATGTCGCCGGACTTATCCCGCATAGCGGACGGATGGTTTTGTTAGATCGGATAGTAGAATTCGACGGCAATACCCTGACTGCCGAAATGGTCGTCCGTGATGATGGCTTATTTGGGAATGGCAAGGCCGTGCCCGCATGGGTCGGCATCGAGTATATGGCGCAGGCCGTGGCCGCTTATGCCGGCATACAGTCGAAGTTGGCGGGTAAACCGATAAAACTGGGTTATTTACTCGGCACACGACGTTATAACAGCAATGTATCGAGTTTTGCCTTCGGGGACAGCCTGACCATACACGTAAAAAATATCATCCAGGACGATAAACTGGGGGTTTTTGATTGCAGTATCTTGGGGGAAGGAATTGAAGTCACCGCCAACCTGACCGTTTATCAACCACCCGATGAAACCGAGATAACAACCATACCATGAACAAAACGATTTTCGTTACCGGATCTAGCCGCGGGATCGGCAAAGCCATTGCCCTGTATCTCGCCAAACAAGGTTATGATTTAGTATTGCATTGCCGCAGCCAGAGAGCGCAAGCGGAAGAAACCGCAGTCGAGATTGAAAGCCTCGGCCAATCCGCAAGGTTGCTGCAATTCGATATTGCCGACCGTGGGCAATGCGCCGAGCAGCTCAATCAGGATATAGAAACGCACGGCGCTTATTACGGCGTTGTCTGTAATGCCGGTATCGCCGCCGACAATGCCTTTCCCGCGCTAACCGGAGAAGAATGGGACAGTGTCATCCATACCAATCTCGACAGCTTCTATAACGTCTTGCAGCCGGTCATTATGCCCATGATACGGCGGCGCAAACCGGGACGCATCGTGACCTTATCGTCGGTTTCCGGCATTATGGGCAACCGCGGACAGGTCAATTACAGCGCCGCAAAAGCGGGGATCATCGGCGCCACCAAAGCACTGGCATTAGAGTTGGCAAAACGCGACATTACCGTCAACTGCGTTGCCCCGGGATTAATCGCAACCGACATGCTTGAGGAGCTGGCTTCGGATGCAGCTAAAATGGAAGAAATCACAAAGATGATCCCGGTGCGGCGTATCGGCCATCCCGAAGAAGTGGCCGCCGCAGTCGCCTTTTTAATGTCCGAAGACGCCGGTTATATCACCCGCCAAGTCCTGTCCGTCAACGGTGGCTTATGCTAAAACGTGTGGTTATAACCGGAATGGCGGGGATCTCGCCGATAGGAAATGACTGGCAACAAGTCTCCACTAACCTTAAAGCCAAGTCTACCGGCATCCAAAACATGCAGGAATGGGACAAATATGAAGGCTTGAACACACGCTTAGGCGCCCCGGTAAACTTTAAAAGGCCGGAACATTATTCAAGGAAACAAACACGGAGCATGGGTCGTATCGCATTGATGGCGACTTATGCGACGGAGCTTGCGCTGCTCGATGCCGGTTTGTTAAACAACCCAATACTATGCAGCGGACAAATGGGGATTGCCTACGGTAGCAGCGCCGGAAGTTTCGACGCCTTGGCGGAATTCGGCAACATGCTGCTCAACCATACGGTCAACGGACTTAATGCAACATCGTACATCCGGATGATGTCGCACACCTCTGTGGTAAACATCGGACTTTTTTTCGGTATCAATGGACGGGTTTATACGACCTCCAGCGCATGCACTTCCAGCAGCCAAGGCATAGGTTACGCTTATGAAGCCATTAAGCACGGATACCAGAAGCTGATGGTGGCCGGTGGCGCGGAAGAACTTAGCGCATCCGAAGCGGCAGTATTCGATACCTTGTTCGCCACCAGCATTTGCAACGATGCGCCAGACAAAACCCCGCGGCCTTTCGACCGAAACCGGGACGGCTTGGTGATAGGCGAAGGGGCCGGGACGCTTATCCTCGAAGAATTAGGACATGCGTTAGCCAGGGATGCCCGTATTTATGCAGAGGTCGTTGGTTACGGCACAAATTCCGACGGGTTGCATGTTACCCAGCCTGACAGCAACAGCATGCAAACCGCGATCCGGCTGGCGCTACAAGATGCCGGCATCGAACCCTCGGCTATCGGCTATATCAGCGCGCACGGTACGGCAACTGAACATGGCGATATTGCAGAAAGCCATGCCACCGCCGCCATTTTTGGTTCCGATACCCCCATAAGTGCACTGAAAAGCTACACCGGGCATACTTTGGGTGCATGTGGCGCACTGGAAGCATGGGTAGCCATCAAGATGATGAATGAAGGCTGGTTCCATCCCACGGCCAACCTTGAAAATATTGACCCGGCGTGCGCCCAATTAGACTATATTATGGACGATATTCGCACGTTAAATTGCGAATATATCATGAGCAATAATTTTGCGTTTGGTGGGATAAACACCTCCTTAATCTTTAAACGAGTAGCACAATGAGGATAATAATAATGAAAAAAATTTATATCGCGTTGTTTTTGTTTGTAATAACGGGCTGTACAACAACCGGCCACTTTAAGGTGCCTGAAGGCTCCAACTTATATATTTACGAAAGGCCGCACCCCGTGGACATCGGCGCCAACGGCGAAGTCACAACCAAACCGTTTTTCTGGACTGCTGCGGGAATACCTCCTGGCGGCGGTGTGCCTTACCGTCTTGAAAAGAATGGCGAAACCCTTAAACAAGGCAAGTTACGGGCAAAATTCCGAACCGTATCGATATTTTGGCCGCCTTTCGCCCTGATATACTGGCCGATGGGCTTAAACCCAGATATCACCTACGACTTGGTTAACGATAAGCAAGAGTAATAAAGCGGCTAGAATAGTGAGCGGAGACAGGCAACTCCGCTCACCGGTAGAGTTGATATTCCAGCGCACATATTCCAATCCCATTCGTGACCGAAATAATAACCGTCCCAAATATCCCTAATAAATGAACCCAACACAAATCCATGCGTTCTTCGTTCAAATAGGCGTGATGCTGGTCGTAGCTTGGGTATCCGGCTATCTGATGAAAAAAATGGCACAGCCTGCCGTATTGGGGGAACTGATAGGCGGCATATTGCTTGGGCCGACATTACTGGGTACTGTCTACCCCGATGCCTATACAAGACTTTTCCTGGTCGACACTACGGTAAGCGCTGGCGTTGAAGCCTTGCTTAAACTAGGCATGCTGTTTTTTATGTTCGCTGCCGGATTGGAAATAAACCTAGCCCATTTGCGGCAGCACAAAGCCGTAATCGCCTCTACCAGCCTGTTAGGCGGAACAATACCATTTGCCCTGGGTTTCGGTATGGTTATGTTATATCCAGGGCTCTGGGGGCATCATGGACAACCCTTGTTGCTCGCCTTATTTATGGGGACAGCATTATCGATTTCCGCCTTACCCGTGATCGCGCGGATACTGATGGATTTGAACTTAATAAGCTCAAGAATCGGCATGACGATCATGACCTCGGCGATGATTAACGACATACTTGGCTGGCTTTTATTCGCATTCATTTTGCAAAAGATGGGGAACGAAAATCCAGACGGAAATACCCTGTTCATCTTGTTAAAAGTGCTTGTTTTTGTGGTTGTTGTTTTAGGCACAGGCCGTTGGTTACTACAACCTTTTTTACATCGAAACCGATTTTTTCAACACTGGCCAGGGGGATTGTTGGGCTTTGTATCCGTATTGGTCATATCGGCAGCAATCGGCGCCGAAACAATCGGCATCCACGCAATTTTCGGCGCCTTTTTAGTCGGGATAGCTTTAGGGCAAAAACAAGACAAGCACGTTAGCCCCGCAGAGGAAAACAATGTCTATCCAATGATCCAACTATTTGCCCTTAATTTTTTTGCCCCGCTTTATTTTGTTTCCATAGGCCTTAAGGCGAATTTCTCTACTGAATTCGACGGCCTATTGGTGTTGGTGATAATTGTTATCGCTTGTTTGGGGAAAATTTTGGGGGCTGGTTTGGGTGCGAAGCTAGCCGGAATGCGCTGGAGGGAAGCCCTGTCGGTAGGTGTCGGCCTGAATGCACGTGGCGCTGTTGAAATCATACTGGCTTCGGTTGCCCTGGAATACCAGCTAATCGACCAACGCATTTTCGTCGCGCTGGTGATAATGGCATTTGCAACATCCATTTTTAGCGGCTCTTTATTGAAGCATTTGGTGAGGTAAAGGAGTTACGTGTTATATAACGCCTGCTTGGTTATAAAAGAACGGTTTGCTTCCTTTTGTCAGCGTATCTTGATTAACATAAGTACGGCAGCCTGAGCAATAACCGACAAATTATTAGCCCTAATTAGGATTATTCCTTCGGCTATTGCAAGCTGTCCCCCCCTGTTAGCGGTTAAGGTAATTATTCTGGAGCGGAATGGGTTGCGCGGGAAATCCTCAACCCACCGAGGGTAACACCGATATCGAAGCCGCGGCCTTCGCCGGATAACGCCAAAGACACTATACCTCGCGTCAGCACTTGTCCGGAACCCGATTTAGTGACCCCCGCATGGCCTTCCAGGGAAGCAAAAAGCCCGTATATTTCATTGATATCCTTAAGTTCGGTGAATTTTCCCGTACCGTCGATTTCAGACATGCCGATGGTGAAACCGATGGCCTTACTGCTCAAGACCACATGGGCGCTTTGGCCGTTAGTGCAATTCACCTCGCCGGTACCCTTATATTGCGAATAAGCGAAAGACCAACCTTTAAGGTAGTATTTCATCGTACAAGAAATCATGTTTTCGGCTGCAGCGGGCTGGGACAAAAAAGTCAGTACGACAGCGATTATCGGTAAACATTGATAAAAACAACGGCGATGCATAGTTTGCTCCCTTTAATTTGAATAAAAAATCGGCGAAAAAATTCTGTA
Source organism: uncultured Methylomagnum sp. (assembly GCA_964435245.1). Taxonomy (GTDB): domain Bacteria; phylum Pseudomonadota; class Gammaproteobacteria; order Methylococcales; family Methylomonadaceae; genus Methyloglobulus. Next base: position 52,213 of record CAYSYU010000016.1, on the reverse strand, counting down.
ATCCCAAACTTTATAGATTCGGCCTGGTGAAGTATTAAGTATCCGTTTGCCCTTGTGCCCATTGGGTATTGAGCCTGTCGAAAGGCGGTGTGTGCTTCGACAAGCTCAGCACGAACGGTTCAGACATTAAAAATCCGACTCAATAGATGTGCAAAACATCATCCTAATTCTTTGCTTTCTAAATTTTAGTTGTAGGTTATCACGAATGGCCGATTATGTTAAACCTGTCTCACTTTTGACAACAGGAAAGAAATGTTCGACATCGAGGTAAGATATGTATTTGCTGGGGATCGCTAGTCCACCCCAACGGCGCTAGATTTAGATTACCAGCAAGGTTGCTATGCTGGATCATTAAGCCTGCGATGAGTTACACGGCATGTGTCTCGCCTTATTCCCCCGTTGGTATTTACGTCCTAGCCCGCCGCTCAAGGGTTAAAGTAATGGATCGTACAAAGTTCTTGATGGCTAATATCGCAACGAAGGTTAACATTATCCGGCAAATCACCTCCGCTCCCTTTCCAGTGGTAATCACGGCCGAGATACTGGAAGTTGATGTTATAGTTGAATGACGAATCCCCAAGCTGCGAAACACGGTTAATGATCTCATTAACGCTATCAAAATAAAAATGCCCCTGGCTGTCTGTCGTTGTTTTGTTGTGCTGCCCGCAGTGCTTGGAAATACTCCCCTTAAGGCATGAATAAATGACGACATCAGGCAACGGCGACCCATTTTGCAGCAAAACACCCGATACTTCGGGCGTTGATGTTCGGTATGGCAATAACTCCCGGCAGCCCGCCAACAATAACAATACTATTGGGATAACCTTTGCGGGCTTGGATACGCGGCTGTTGTTTAAGTTTATCGGATTTGGCATAAACAATTCTTTGGTTCTTAATAACGCCAATAAGGCTTTTGCTATTTTCATTTATAGCCCATTATTCGTTTTCTTTCCCGAAATATAAACACCCAACCGTCCTTGCAATCTTTATATCTGGCGCAAAAGGTTGGGATACTATATTTCCACTTAAGCTTCATGCCCAAATAACCAACATAGGTAACATCATCAAGCTATAACCTTGATTCTGATGGCTTCACCCTATGCGAGACGGCTTCGATTTCGCGTGAAATCATTGAATACAGTTCAGAAGTCCAAGGCGGCAATTCTTCCGAATTAGCCGCCAAAAGGTAAGTCCGTGGATCGTGCGGCGCAATCACGACTTTAACATTGGCAACACCCACTTGGGCGGCCAGGACAAAAAGCTCACGGATCGCCGTATCGCCTATTGCCAGGCAACCGATGGATGCATCCTTGCCATGAATGAAAATATCGGATCCCAGGTCGGTACGCCCATCCAGTTCGGCATGGATGAGGTCGAATTCGTTGGGATAATTAAGTTTCATCGACAAGTGGTAATGGCTGTTCGGATTCAAGTCCGTAATGTGGTAAATCCCTTCCGGCACTTGCAGGTCGCCTTGGCGTAATTTTGGGCCCAGTACACTGCTCGCAGCCAGAATGAAATAATCGCGGATTAAGCGAAACTCGCCGTTGTCCCTCGCCCACAGTTCCAGTTTCTTTTCCTGTTTATAGGCGATTAAGGCAACTTCCCGGGGAGGGTAAGCAACCTTGGCTTTGGTGAAATAATGGTCGAGTTTACTCATTGCGTTTTTGCCGTACACTTTCAGCACATCCCCTACCGTCCATTGGCCGGGAGGTGGCAGGTAAAACGTTGACCGTTCCACCCGATTTTGGGCATTAGGTGTAGCGTTAATGGCGCTAACGCTAGTGACGGGCTTTTGGCTGGAGCACGCGCCGACCACTATTGACAAGGTTAAGGCAACAAGTAATGGGACTCTTGATTTCATCAATTGGGCTTGATTTGAAACAGGGACAGACATAGTTTAGTCCGTAGGATGAATAATATAAAACCCAACATAATTGGGTAGTTTGTTGGGGTTCGCAAGCTCACCCGCAACCTACACCCCCAACTTACCGAGTTAATTGCTTGTCATGTGTAGTTTTTTCTCTCAAAACGGTTTCACGATTGCGAAAGTCTCCTGGAAAAGCCGTGTAGATAGATAGAAGAGGAATTGGCAATTGCAAAGTCGTAAATTCGTTATAACCGAATTTTGCGAAAAACGAAATGTCCAGCATATAATGTTCAGGGGGCGGTGAATCAAGGCTGAGGATGTATGAAAAAGGCGAAAATGATATTTCAGAGTATATTCTATTACACGGAGTTCCAGTAGTATCACCAAGTGTAATTGAACCTGTAACTCCAGCGGAACGACTTCTGTCAGATTGTAAATAACCTATATGGATTCGAATTGTCGGTGGAAGAAATTTTGTTTCTCTATTCATAACAAATTTTTCAAGCTCAGGTTGTGCCTGTCTAAATCTCGGTGAATTGACACTAAAAAACATACAAACAATTTGTTTGATAACTCGTAAGGGTAAAATATGGTAGGGGTACGAAAGGTTTAAATTTCCTTTTGACCTGCGTAAATAATCAGCCCCTTGATGTACCCAAGCAGCATAATTGCTTCCATACCACTCTCCAGTTTTGTTATTACATGGTTCACACAATGTATAACCGCCCTGACCTTTTTGTGATTGTTTTCCTCGGAGTGACTCCAAGTCATCAAGATTAGCTAGTTTCAGAACATTCCTAATATCTGGAGTAATAACCTTTCGATTATTAAATGCTGATTCTGGCGGCACATGTTCGAAAGACAATTTACCAAACTTACCGCAGATATGACAGTTTCCAGCTTTCAATGAATGTTGGGTTAAATGTAATATTTAGTTAGCGTCACCACCCGAACCTGGGAGCGAAGATAAAATTTAATATAATCCGTTCATGGTTCGATCATTCGGCAAGTGCATGACTCACCACGAACGGAATTTATAAAACTACTTCAACAACCCCTGCAACAACCCATTCAGCTTATGCACAAACGCCGACGGGTCTTCCAACTGCCCGCCTTCGCTTAAGATCGCTTGGTCGAATAGGATGTGGGTCAGGTCGGCGAAACGTTCGTCGTCCTGCTCCACTTTCAGCCGCGCAACCAAAGCATGGTTAGGGTTGATTTCAAAAATCGGCTTTTTGCCCATACCGAAACCCATGTTCTGGCCGGCATCTTTCATGATGCGTTCCATATTTAGGCTCATGCCATAGATATCGGCAACCAAACAAGCCGGGGAATCCGTCAAACGCTGGCTTAATTTGACTTCGCTGACCTTATCGCCCAACACGTCCTTGATTTGCTTGATGACCGACTCGTAATTCTTACTGACTTCTTCCAGTTCTTTTTTGGCTTCTTCGTCCTCAGGCTGCTTTAAATCCAGGTCGCCTTTGGCAACGGATTGTAAATGTTTGCCGTCGAACTCATCCAGGTGGGATATCAACCACTCGTCGATACGGTCCGACAATAACAAGACTTCGATGCCTTTTTTGCGGAAAATTTCCAGGTGCGGGCTGTTTTTGGCGGCAGCGAAGCTTTCGGCAGTGACGTAGTAAATCTTGTCCTGGCCTTCCTGCATCCGGCTGACGTAATCTTCCAGCGTGACATCCTGTTTGTCGGTATCGGTTTTGGTGGACGCAAAACGCAGCAATTTGGCTATACGCTCTTTGTTACCGTGGTCTTCAATCGGGCCTTCCTTGAGGACTTGGCCGAATTCAGCCCAGAATTTTTCATATTTCTCCGGTTCATTCTTGGCCACGCCTTCCAACATGCCTAATACTTTCTTGACGGCGCCCGATTTAATGGTGCTTAGCTGCTTGCTTTGTTGCAATATTTCCCGCGAGACGTTCAAAGGCAAGGAGCTGGCATCGACAATTCCGCGGATAAACCTTAGATAACGGGGCATCAACTGTTCTGCGTCGTCCATGATGAAGATTTTACGCACGTAGAGCTTTACGCCGTGCTTGGGATTCCTGTCCCAAAGGTCGAACGGCGCCCGGGATGGGACGTAAAGCAATAAAGTAAACTCATTCGTGCCTTCGACTTTGCTATGGACGTGGACGAGCGGCTCCTGCCAATCGTGGCTTACGTGTTTGTAGAATTCATTGTAATCTTCCTCTTTGATATCCTGGCGGGCTTTCGTCCACAAGGCCGAGGCACTGTTGATGGTTTCATCTTCGGGTGCTGGCGGCGTAATCTCCTTAGCTTCGGCTTCTTCGCCTTCCTTTTCTTCCTCATCGTAAGACGGCGGGACTTCCTTGGTCATGACAATGGGGATGGAGATATGGTCGGAGAATTTCCGGACAATACCGCGCAAACGGTAGCCGTCCAAAAATTCGCTTTCGGATTCTTTAAGGTGCAAGACGATTTCGGTGCCGCGTTGCTCTTTGGTTACAGTTTCCAAGGTATATTCGCCTTCGCCAGACGATTCCCATCGTGTCCCTTCTTCCTTGCTAACCCCTGCCTTACGCGTCGTCAGGGTAACTTTGTCGGCAACAATAAACGAAGAATAGAAGCCGACCCCGAACTGGCCGATCAATTCGCTGTCTTTGGCTTGTTCCCCGGTCAATTTTTCAAAAAACTGTTTGGTACCGGATTTGGCAATCGTCCCGATATGCTCCTGCACTTCATCGCGGGTCATACCGATGCCATTGTCGGTAATGGTGATGGTGCGTTTGTCCTTATCAAAATCCAAACGTATCTTTAATTCGCTATCGCCTTCGTAGAGTCCGTCATTCGACAACGCCTCAAAACGCAGCTTATCCACCGCATCAGAACCGTTGGAAATCAACTCGCGCAGAAAGATTTCCTTGTTGCTGTACAAGGAATGGATCATAAGGTGTAAAAGGTGCTTTACTTCAGTTTCAAAACCTAAGGTTTGCTTTTTTGCTTCGACAGACATTTTCCTGTTCCTAAGTGGTGAAATTAACTTTACTAGATTTGAGGACAAATTTTATTTTTTCAAGCCCAGCCCTCTTGCGGTATCGCTCTCCAACTAAAATTTATTGAAAAATTTGGCTTACGTTTTACCGTGAAGTGAATATTTCGCCTTAATTATCCAATTGTAAATTCACTGCAATAGACTTTGGCATGAGGAATATCTATTCAATGAACATTTGATTTATGTCAAGCCAATGCCTCCAATCAAGCGTAACGTATTATCTTTAAGAAATTAGAGAAGGTGAGGGTTATGAAAAAAATCATTATTATGTTTATGTCATTCTGGGTTGCTTATGGTTCAACTGCTTATGCGAAATGCGGTCGCTCTGATGCTGCGGGCACATGGAATATTTATTTTGGTATAGGTACTGTGGTGGCACGCTGCACAATTAAAGCACCCAAAATTGAAAAAGGGTCTTATTGTTACTTACCGGGGATTATTAGCTCGGTACCGCTGACTGGATATTTAGCCTTGGCCTCAAATTGCCACGTTTCAGGCAACCTGGTCATTTACTCTTCTTCGGTTGCTGTTGACGGCTGGATTAGTAAAGACAAGGAGACCATATCAGGAATGACTTGGGATCCTACAAATAATATAGGTGCTGTATTTTCCGGCGTAAAGCGCTAATACTCTCTTTATTTTCGTTGCCATTGACTAAGCGTTTGCAACGCTTTCATAGCTACAATAACCATGATTTTTAAGGCAAAAAGGCGAGATTATGGGCGGTTATTTTACCTGCCCGTCTGATATGGCTTTTTGCGGATGTATCCTACTGCCAATTCCGTGAGGCTCAAGCATACCTGTAGCCACCAAAATAAATACCAAAATAAACAACAGGATGGATATACCAATGCGAAAAGTCAGTGCTTTGGCAATTTTTGGCGACGAAGCTTGGCCTTTGTGTTTAACCAAATGAAATAAAGCCGAACCCAAACTGGCGATTATCATCAGAAAAATTACAATTAGTAGAATTTTTATCATTACAAAAAGTTCAAGACAACCGATATTAACCGCTATTCTCGGCTATTCAATCCGACTTTCCAATAGGTTTTGGATAAAAAAGCCTCACATAAGGGTATTAAAACATCCTTTATTAATATCAATTCTCGAAGCCGTTATGTTCAATTAGCGACGCATCCAGGCATGAAACCGTTCCAACCACCTTAAAACGCGTTGGGGTACATGGGCACGTTTCCATACACCGGCCGCATATTTGTTGGCTTCCGCCAAAGTCGGATAAATATGGATAGTCCCCAGGATTTTATTTAGCCCGATGCCGTGTTTCATTGCCAATACAAATTCAGCGATCAGATCGCCCGCGTGTTCGCCGACGATGGTAACGCCCAGGATTTTGTCCTTGCCGGGTTGCGTCAACACTTTCACGAAACCATGCGCCTCGCCATCGGCAATCGCCCGGTCGAGATCGTCAATCTTGTATTTTGCCACTTCGTAAGAGATCCCCTGTTCCTTGGCTTCTTGTTCGTTCAACCCAACCCTTGCCACTTCCGGGTCGGTAAAGGTTGACCACGGGATTACCGAATAATCGGTGCGGAATCTTTTTAACATGCCGAACAAGGCGTTAATCGCGGCATACCAAGCCTGATGTGCGGCAGTATGGGTAAACTGATAAGGCCCGGCGACGTCGCCGACGGCATAGATATTGGGGTAATTGGTTTCCTGGAAACCATTGGTGGCTATGGTTTTACGGGGCGACAAAGCAATGCCCAATTCTTCAACACCATACCCGTTAATGTTGGCAGTCCTGCCAATTGCACATAACACTTGGTCGAACGGAATTTTGACTGAGTTGCATTGATGTTCTGCCAGCAATGTCTTTTCGCCGTTTTCAACAACAAATTCCTTTGCTATGTGCCCCATCCGGAGGTCGATGCCTTCATCCCTGAACCGGGACATAACCGCTTCGGAAACATCCGGGTCTTCCCGTACCAGCAACCGGGGGGCCATTTCCACTTGCGTCACTTTACTGCCAAACCGGGCAAAACATTGCGCCAGCTCACAGCCGATTGGGCCTCCGCCAAGCACTACCAGCCGTTTGGGTAATTCGCGCAAATTCCAGACAGTATCCGAGGTTAGCGTCCCAATATTGTCAATGCCCGGTATCGGCGGGATCAAAGGCTTCGCGCCGGCAGCAATGACAATAGATCGAGTCGTAAGCTTTTGGACGCCTCCCCTTGTTTTGACTTCAACTTCCCACGGCGACACAATCTTCGCTTCGCCAATCATCACGTTGACACCGAGTTCTATGTAACGCTCCACCGAATCATGGGGTTCTACTGCTTTAATGATGGTTTGCACCCGTTCCATCACATCGGCAAAATCGAATTCGGCGCTGGCCTGTTTGATACCGAACTCTTTCGAGCGCTGGAGATGGGATAGCCACTTTGCCGAACGAATGAGCGCCTTGGACGGTACACAGCCGGTATTGAGGCAATCGCCGCCCATCTTATGTTTTTCGATTAGCGTGACTTTGGCCTTGACCGCAGCTGCAATATAAGCCGTCACCAAACCGCCTGACCCGGCACCGATGACGATCAGGTTATTGTCAAACTGCTTGGGTTTGCGCCATTTTTTATAGATATCCACAGATCAGCCCAAAAAAGGAAAAGCAACTGACGTAAATATACCACCGCTGGAGTTAAAATAATTCTATGCCTTTCTTGATAACCTCTTTGGCAATTGGCGCATGGTCGCCTTGTTTCTGGATTACAAAACAAGTGCTGCTCGTTTTTAGTTGCGAAATGATCAAGTCTGTGATCTTTTTTTCCTTTTCAAAGAAACCCTTTTCATAAACCAGGACATAAGTTTTGGATTCAGGGTAATAGCGCATCCGCTTTTCCGCCAACCATGCGTGTTTAACGCCTTTTATATTTATGATCCGATTTGTAAACAACTCATTAAGCTCAGACCGTTTTTCAGGTTTGATGAATTGGTCATTCTTGGATATGGCGTCCCTTTCCTTATCGGCGGCTTGATTAATGTCGAGTTGGCGCTCTGCCTGTTGTTGCCAAAATTTGACGGCGTGATTGTCCTCTCGCCCGCGATAAAAATAGATAATCCAGTCGCAAGCGCGCAATTTTAGATGGGGTTGTAACTCCATCGCCCGTTTCATCTTTTCTACGCCGTCTTCATTATCCCTGGCGAGCAACAGCCTGCCCATAACGAAATAGGCATCCGCATCATCGGGTTGTTTTTTGCTGTACAGCTCAAATAACGGCAAACAATCTTCGTCCGGCGAAAGCTCTTCCGTCAAAGAAGCTAATTGCCAAAGCTCCTCGGGACTAAGTGTTTGTAAGGGTTTGGCTTTTAAGTTTGCCAATTTGGCGCGGCCTTGTTTAACATTCTGATAACGCTCCACCCATTTTGAAGCGTTTCGCTGCAACCATTCCCGATCAAAGTCTTTAATTATTTCAGGCAATTTCTTACCTAACCACTTAAGGGCTGCCGATTGGCTCACCGGCTCAGGGAGCATAGGCTCGCAAGCCAAAGCCTTCAGCCGATCTTTCAAGGCGGGATGGGTGTCGAAATGGTCTGTTTTATAAGACATTGCCCGGCTAATTTGATTTTCCAGGGCACTGGCTTCAAAACGGTGCTGTTTTAAAAATGCCATCAACTGGTGATAGGGGGAAGCTGTAGGTTGCGCCGTTTCATCGGCTTGCTTCAAGAAGGGCTGCCAATAATGTTCCCCGAGTAAATTATGGACAACATGGCTATTCACCAACGCATGCGCCATATCATCCTTTGAGGTTAACTTAGCGGCTATTGCATCGGCGCTATATTCATTCGCCCGCGCCAATGCAAAGGAGTAAGCTGAGAATGTAGGCGCATACCAATCAAAGAAGCGCCGCAACAAATCGGCGCCGAAATTATGCTGTTGTTCCAGGCCTTCCATAATACGATGCCAACTCAATCGGACACGATAAATCCACCCGGAAAAACGGCTATGTTTACCGGATAAGTGGCCTAATTCATGGGCAACGACTGACCTGGCTTGCTCTGTTGTCATACTCATGAGCAATTCCAAACCGAGAAATAGCGTATTCTTATGCCAACCGAACACCCCTAAGCGCGGCATTTGTAGGATGGCCGCATTGTATTCAGGGGTCAATATGACTTGATGGATAGCAGGAGCGCGAAGTTTACGGCTTAATGATTTTAATTCGGAAAATAGCGCCGGATAATTCTTGGGTTTAAGTTCATAGCCGGTGGGATTTTCAAACCTTACCCATAGCGCCCTTACCAGCACATAAATCATCGCAAGGATGACAAAAAGGATTTTCTTTTTAACCAACAATATCAGCAATGACGTGCTGGCTAAGGCAGCCCAGCCGATGCCGCCGACAATCGAAACCAACAGGAACAACATGCCAAAAATAACGGCATAGCCTAACAAAGCGAGCATAGCCACCTTTACGTTATATAGGCGAGGGTTTTGTCGGACTTCCCGTTCAGCAGCCTCTATCAATCGTTCTATTTGTTCCCTTCGTTGGGTACTGGTTTTCATACAAAATCCGCAAAAATATTGTGCATTTACTCCGCCTAACTCCATGAATCCAAGTGTTTGGTTAATTTATTATTGATAAGAAAATTTCCAATTATCAGGTTCTTAGGTTAAGGATATTTTCCCTACGTTATCGACCTTTTAATTTAGGCTTCCTGCCCTAGGATCAAGCAAAACTTGATTTGAAAGATAGCACCAAACTGTTTAACATCAATCCAAAAACAAATTAATTTCAATAAGCTAGAAACAGATCACAAAAATCAGGAAGGTATTGGCTTTTAGTTTTGTAAGTCCGATGAAACCGACCAGTAAAGTCGCAATTTCTCCCGATTCCATATATGCCCACTAGCCGCCCGTTGGACAGGAGCCACATAGGTAAAACGATACAAAATGGCGCGAAGATAAGCCGGCGGTCGGGTTGGAAACGGATTATGCGCCAATAAAGCCAATACTTCAGGGCTACCTTCCTGCAAGCGCCGCATAAATTTTTCAAACCATCCGCCTGTGTGCGAATGGCTTAATGCGGCAAACCACATTTGCCAATCCAATCGGGGTTGATGGGGGATATTCCAACGGAGCGGTTTGTCCACTGCATCGGGTTTGTATTTAAACCCGTATTCCAGCCAGTGCAGACCATCTTCTGAACCTTCTATGATGATTTCGTCGCGTTCAGTCGTCATCACGGCAAAAGGGCCGTAATTATTGATCACCGCGAAATTCGAGGTGATTTGGACTAGCGCATACAATGATTTGGGTAGATTACGTGTCTGCGCAAGCCAGATATGCGTTGTTAATATCAAGATTACGAACCCGGCCCAAACTCCAGCGCAAATGTTGGCGGCCAATCCCGCCGGTTGGTAACGTTTTTCTATCAAGGCTTGTAACCTATACGGTGTTATTTTGACGAAGTCGCGGTCATCAAACAAAAACAGGCACAATAACAGCGTTAGGATATTAAAAAAATTATAGCTTCCGGTAAGGATGATGGCGGTTTGCAGGGCAATAAAGGCCCAAGCGGCAAAAAGGCGGAATGGGCGTGCCATAAACACAAAAAACGGCGTTACCAATTCAATAAACAACACTCCCGCAGTACACAAAACCTGCCACCATTCCGGGAGGAAATAGGCATAATAGCCTAAAGGCGACGGCAAAGGCTGCGTCAGGTAATGGTAATCTAGCGCTGTCAAATTAGCCCAGCTTGGGTCGCCGCTGGCAATTTTCACCACACCGCCCATAAACATGAAACGTGCTATCAGGAAGCGGTAAATAAGCACACTGATTTTGGAATTCCAAGCCAGAAAAATGGCAAGAAAACCGCTTTCCAGCAAAAATACATCCCATTGAAACGCAGTAAATTCTTGTCCGGCTGCGGTGATCGATAAGTAGCATGCAAAACAAGCAACCAATGCAGGACGTTTGAAAATATCAAGCATGACTAGACAGGCCGCAACTATCCCGGCAATACAAACGCCTTTCAATGCGCCGTCCGACGCATCAAACCAGAATAGGGTTGGAAATTGCCAATATTTCTCTTGCGGGTAAGCATATGCAATACGCGCCAGTTGTTCCTTGATCGGCAAAATGCCACGGATACCGATAAGGCCATCAATTTGCGTTAGCATCGACCAACATGCGGACAAATAAACAAACCCCAAGCCGCGTAAAAACCACCAATTTACCAATACAAAGGATTGGCTTTTTAAACCGATTGGGTTTTTAAGTTGGTTGAGGATAGCCTGGAGCATAGCCTTGTGAATTATGATTAATGGACTTTAAACCTAAGCACGAAATACAATATGGCTTCCAATATTTTTATTATGGATTCGGCCTTGTGAAGTATTAAGTTTCCGTTCGCCCTTGCGCCCTTTGGGTATTGAGCCTGTCGAAAGGCGGTGTGTGCTTCGACAAGCTCAGCACGAACGATTCAGACATTAAAAGGCCGAATCAATTTTATTCATTTAGTTAAAATTACTTGTCGCTAAATTTGAAAGCTGAAGCCATCCGCCATTTGCATAAACCAATATCTACTTCAAAAGCTGGATAATATAGCGCTTGAAGTATAATAGGCGGCATTCCCAAAAACCATAAGGAATGCCGTCATGCACGTTACCTTAGTCCATGTACAAGTAAAACCGGCTTATATAGAAGATTTTATCGCCGCCACGCGGTCAAACCATGAGGCGTCGATCCAGGAATTCGGTAACCGTCGTTTCGATGTGCTGCAATCGCCCGACAACCCAGCCCAGTTTATCCTGTATGAAGCTTACGACTCGCCCGAAGCGGCAGCCGCACATAAGCAGACACAACATTACTTAACTTGGCGCGATGCTGTCGAAAATTGGATGGCGGAACCACGCCAAGGCATCCGATATCTAGGCCTTTTCCCTTAAGAGCAAAAACCGTATGCAATTCTCCCCTTTCTCTATCTCACGTCTGCCCCGTATTAGTTACGGTGCCGGCCGGCTTAAGGAAGTCCCAACGTTGGCTGCATCCTATGGAAGCACAGCTTTAGTGGTAACCGGAAAGCAATCGTTCTGTGAATCGCCGCGCTGGCAAACCTTTATTGATTCCTTAAAAGCCAGCGGCGTCCAATGGCGCCATTTTACAGTCTCTGGCGAACCTTCGCCCACGCTCGTGGATGAAGCGGTTAGCCGGTTTCGTGAAGAAGCCATCGAGGTGGTAATCGGCATCGGCGGCGGCAGCGTACTCGATGCCGCCAAAGCCATTGCCGGATTGTTGCCGCACGGTAATTCCGTGATGGACCACCTGGAAGGGGTTGGCAGGAACATCCCTTACCGCGGCCCTAGCCTGCCTTTCATAGCCGTCCCCACCACAGCTGGAACAGGCAGCGAAGCCACCAAAAACGCAGTGCTAAGCTTGCACGGGTCGGAAGGTTTTAAGAAGTCTTTCCGCGATGAATGTTTAGTACCGGAATATGCCGTCATCGACCCCGATTTATTGGCGAGTTGTCCACGCGAATTGATAGCTGCCGATGGCATGGACGCGTTTACCCAATTATTGGAGTCTTATGTCTCCATCAAAGCTAACCCGTTTACAGATGCGCTGGCATGGAGCGGAATGTCGGCCGTAAAAGAAGGGCTTTTTGCCGCCTGGGAGGGCAAGGAACCTTCGGCCAGCCAAGGCCGCGGCGCCATGGCTTATGCCGCCTTACTTTCAGGCATTACCCTTGCGCAAGTAGGGCTTGGGTCGGTGCATGGCTTGGCCTCGCCCTTAGGCGCTTACTTTCCCATACCGCACGGCGTGGTTTGCGGTAAGTTGGTGGCCGCCGCCACCGCCGTTAACATTAAAGCGATGCAGGAACGCGATCCTGACAACGCCGCTTTAGCGAAATATGCCGAAGTAGGGCGCTTACTGAGCGGCCGGACTGGGGTAGATGATGCTACCGTACGTTCGTCGCTAACCGCCCTATTGTCCGAGTGGAGTCAACAATTAGAACTGCCAAGCCTCAGCAACTATGGCCTTGGTTTAGCAGATTTACCGCTTGTTGTCGCCAACAGCCGAGGTAGCAGTATGCAGACTAACCCTATCGTACTGACGGACGGCGAAATCAATACTATTATGCTGCAATGTCTTTAATAACTACGGTTTTCGACTATCAGTAGACTTGGCGATCAGTGAAAAAGCCGTAAGGGCAAGCATAGCCAACCAACCTAGCAACTGTGCATTAGTCAAGGTATAAGTCGCCGCCCAAACTAACCTTTCCGCAAACCCTGGATATTCCAGGATAAAGTCGCGCCCGACCATGAAAGATTTAATTTCGCCAATTACAAGCCCGACGATATACAGGAGCAGCAACCAGCCGATTTGTTTGTTCCGTTCATTAACCGCTGGCTTACGGCCTACGAGGCCATTGAACCCAAAGTGATATAGGCTAAACCCGTCAATTAAGCAACGTATGCAAAATAATCCCAATAAGCCAGTTATGGGAACAACGCCCGCTTCAAATGGATAACTGACATATCGCCCATCTACAGCCAACCAATAGGTCGTATATACAGCAAAGGCAATAAACAGGATGTAAAAAGCGTCTAATGCCGCAATGAGGGACTTGTTCGTTTTTATACCTGCCAACAGGTTACTCGCCCTGTAAACCAACGCCCAAAGAAACGCGATATTCAGTATAAAAATAAGGGCGGCTTTTAACCGATGCCAACCGTCGTAACTGGTGTGCCAAGAACTGTAGGTCTGCGATACCAGCAAGGCGCTAAGGACTTGGACAAAAACCAGGAAAACTGCGAGCTTTGGCATGGGTAGGTTTTGTATTTTTTTTGCATAGCAAAATGTCAACAGAACCATGATTAAGGTGGCTATCAAGAATTCATGAAACCACTCGGTGTTTTCATAGACTTTGCCGGTCAGGGGAAAGACTTCTTCCCGATCCGCAGAAAAAAGCCCCCAGTTTCCGCCAACCACGCCCTCCAACTCGCTTTTCCAGGGTTGGTTAAAGGATTCGACGATATTGACATCAAAATTGTTAACGGCAGCCACTTTGAGCAAGCCCCTGATAAAAGCCGCTTCATTGACCACGCTGGGTTTGGCCCAGCCCCGTTGCTTCCCCTGGCTGGGCCAGCCGGATTCGCCGATTAGGATCGGTTTGCCGGGCGAAATACGGTCCGCTTCTTCCCTGACATGCTTGTAAATACGTTCGATATGCGCAGGCGCCTTATCGACAGCAATGGGTTCGTCTTCCCAGTAAGGCAGGATATGGATGGTTATAAAGTCCACTTCCTTGATCAATTCGGGATATTTCATGTACATCGACCATACGTCCGCGTAAGACACCGGTTGTTTGATCCGGCTTTTTACTTCGCGGATGCATTTGACCAATTCTTGGGGCTTCCTTTCGCCGCGCAGCAGGACTTCATTGCCGACAATGACGCGCTTAACGACGTCGGGATATTTATTGGCCGATTCGACCAATGCATCCAGCTCTTTTGGGATGTCTTTGTCAACATAGCCGATCCAAGCGCCCTGGATCATCTTTAATCCGTGCTTTTGCGCTAACTCAGGGACGACTTTCAACCCCAAAGTGCTGGCATAAGTGCGGATCGTATGGGTTTTACCGGCCAGCAACCGCATGTCTTCGTCGATTTGTTCGGGTGTTGAAAACTCCTCCGTCAACGGGCTTTGGCCATCCCGAAAAGGGGCATACGAAAGGCTGTTAAGCTTACCTTCCGGCACGTCCAACCCCACATCCTGGGGTAAATTTGTAACAAAGCCAATTAATCCATTAAGCAAAACAATTAGCGCGGCAAAAAGGGCGATTCTCATAGTTTCTTATCTTTGTTGTTTCAGATGTTTGGTTATTCGTGCACGAGCCTTGTATTTGGCGATCATTCTTCCCATTCCAGTTCGGCGTAGGCCTTGGTCGCATTTTTACGGTGGAATTCGTCAAACAATTGCCAACGGTCTTTGAACGGGAGGCCGACCGACTTGACTGCATCTTCAAGGAACACGCCTTTTTTGATGGCCGTCCTGATTTCCAGCAGCAATGAATTCAAATATTCTTTTTCCGGCTGCATGCCCTTAGGCCAATGGGTCACGAGCGGCCCATGGCCTGGAATTACCCTTTTATAGTTTTTGGTTTCCAGTTTGGCCAATTCGGCCAACCAGCCTTTAAGGCTGCCGTCAATGGACGGCAAATGCTCGACAAACAACAGGTCAGCTATCCAAAGGGTATCGGTTTGCGGGTCGTAAACGCTAAGGTCGTTATCGGTGTGCGCTGGGGGATGGGCCGTCAACTTCAAAACTCGTCCGCCTAAATCGAGCTCACGTTCATTACTGACCGTGATATCGGGCGGGATAATATCCTTTGCAGTTAGGGTTATGCCCAGCAGCTCCGGCGCTTTTTGCAGATAATAATCGCCGCGTACCGACATCGCCCTCGCTAATTTTTCATGCCCGACAAATTTTGCGCCAATACCTTTAAACGCCGAATTACCGTAAATATGGTCAGGATGCACATGGGTATTTATTACGTAACAAATCGGTTTTGTAGTCGTGTTTTCTATAGCCCGTTTCAATGCCCTGCCCTGTTCGGGACTGCCGCCGCTATCGACCACGGCCACACAACGCTGACCGACAATAAAACCGAGATTGGCAATTTCACCGTGGTTTTTGGTGTCGGAAAACTCCAATACACCCCAATGCACATAAATACCGGGCGCAACCTGGTTGACGGATAAAACGGGTGCGGCGAATATCACCGGAGGCAATAATAACAAAACTAAAATTAACGGTAAGTTCTTCATCATAAGCCGTAATACAGTTAATCGACGCAAAATGATAAAGCATTACCGAATCGATAGGCAGAAAAATGTTCAAAATTTAACTTTTCTGTAGCCATCTTATTGTCTGTTGGGGACTATTTCACATTTCCTTGGTGGATTACATAACAGTAATTTTTCCTAAACACCATTAGATTAAACTTGGTTTCAGTGTTTTGGTTGTCGGGTTCCAGCGGGTATCTTCATATTAGTGATTTGTGAACCAAACCTTCATTGAACCCATACTACGATTTTTGCATTTTTGTGCTGCCGGTATTTGGGAGAGTGAAATGAAAGATATTGATTTCTTGGAAATATTGAAACTTGGCCCTCCAGGGTTAGTGTTCTTGCTGTCTTTGTTGTCGTGTTGGTTGCTGGCGCTTGAACAAAAAAGGCCCGAAGTCCGTGAGTCTGTCCTCAATACTATCCAAAAATACATCAACATTAATGCCGCATTTGTAGTTTTGACAATAGTGACCCCCATAGCAGAATCAAACATATCCACTAAAGGCCGTGAATTCACGATTAAAGCCGACACCCAAGGGGATATTAAGGAAGGAGTTGCGGCTGTATGCAGCGGAACCAACTATGCGGACCGGTATTTACTGATCAGGAACCCGAAAAACCTGGGAAAGCTTATACAAGTTCAAGCCAAAATGGTAATGCCGTGTACAGGTGATTCGGTGATCAAAATAAGCCCCAAGGATGCGAATAGGCTTGGGTGGGATGCCGGTATTGATAGCGATGATGTGGCGGTGGCGGCGGCTACCCAATCAGGGACAAAATTTGTCATGTAGGAGATAGAAATGTTTAAGCTTATATTTTTTATATTACTTTTCGTGTTGTCCAATACAGTAGCGGCGGATTGTTCATACAATGGCTCATCCTATCCAGAAGGGACGGTAATGGGGCCCTACGTTTGCAGTGGAGGCCAATGGGTAAACGGATAGTTCCTTCGAAATTATCCGCCCTGTAGTTGCGATGGCTGTATGTGGGCTAAATCGAAAGCCTTAGCCACTGCCGGGTGAGTGACTTGTCCACGGAATGCATTAAGCCCTGCTTGTAGCGCGGGATTGCCCCATATTGCATCAATACCCCGTTCGGCCAACATAACTATATAATCAGTGGTCTGGTTAACGAGCGCAAACGTACTGGTGCGGGGAACGGCGCCGGGCATATTGGCGACGCAATAGTGGACAATTCCGTCAATTTCATAGGTTGGGTCGCTGTGAGTAGTCGGCTTTGATGTTTCCACACAACCGCCTTGATCGACCGCGACATCGACAATAACGGCGCCCCTCCGCATCTTCGGAAGCATTTCACGGGTTATCATCCAGGGGGCTTTTCCGCCTGGTATCAATACGGCGCCAATCACCAAATCCGCCTCGAAAATTGCTTCCTCTATATTGTGCACATTACTTCTTCGGGTTTGGATTCCGCCCTTGTACAGATCATCGAAATAAACGAGACGCTCATGGCTGATGTCCAATACCGTAACGTGCGCACCCATACCGACGGCTATACGGGCGGCGCTCGCCCCAACCGTACCCCCACCAAGAATGGCGACATCCGCCGGAGCAACCCCAGGAACTCCTCCCATCAGGATTCCGCGTCCGCCCCGGTGCTTTTGTAGGATGTCG
Organism: uncultured Methylomagnum sp.; assembly: GCA_964435245.1. GTDB lineage: Bacteria > Pseudomonadota > Gammaproteobacteria > Methylococcales > Methylomonadaceae > Methyloglobulus. The sequence goes on along the minus strand of CAYSYU010000016.1, from coordinate 34,863 downwards.
GCGCCGACCTGGGTTGCCATCCGACCTGCCACTTCACTCATCGGCATCAATAACGGCAAGTGCCCTGCCTTATCTTGGACGGTCTCATAAGCTACCGCTGTTGTGCCGCTATCGAGCAACTTTCTTGTCAGGACTTCATTGGAGGCAAGGTGCAGATAGGTAAACAAAATCATATCCTGCCGCAGGTACGGGTACTCCAGGTCGATAGGTTCCTTAACCTTGACTATCATTTCCGCCGCCCAGGCATCGTTGGCATTTGGCACGATTTGCGCCCCCGCCGCCCGATATTGCGCATCCGAAAAAAAGCTGCCCTGTCCTGCCCCGGTTTCCACAAAAACCTGGTGGCCTTTGTTAACCAGCATCTTAACCGCGGCTGGCGTCATACCCACGCGAAACTCGTTGTCTTTGATTTCTTTAGGTAAGCCTATTATCAAGGTAGAACTCCTTACTATTTATAACTAAATATTGATTCGGCCTTGTGAAGTTTTAACTTCCGTTCGCCCTTGTGCCTTTGGGTATTGAGCCTGTCGAAAGGCGCATGTGCTTCGACAAGCTCAGCACGAACGGTTCAAACATTAAAGAGCCGAATCAATAACTACTCTTTCTCACCTGCGATGTTTGGCAAGTGCTAATTAAATCATGCGACAAGCCCAGGACGAACGTCAACCGGTTGATTCTGTTAGCGGTAAGCATGACGAACCACGAAGGAATCAACTTGTTCAGGGATGCTATCCTTGTCCAAATTTGGGCCATTTTTGCTGGAGTATACGCGATATGTCGCGTGAAATATCCAACCCAGCTATAAACAAAATATTCAGGAAGAATGAATAATCGATACGGTTGATACTCGAATATTAAGCGAAACTTTAAGCGGCAAACAGAAAGGAACATTCCTATAGATTACAAGTAACCTTATTTGGTTTAGTAAAGCTTCCCAGATATTTCGCTTAATCAGGCCTGCTTAAATTACTTAATTGTTTTATAAACAAGTTTACGATTGCTTACCACTTAATGCTAACCATCCTTACTTATAACCCAGTATAATCAAAACCTATAAAAAGTTAACCCTGCGAGGCGCATATGTCCGTTAACCTGTTCCTGAAACCGCTATTCGTTGCTGTTTTCTTCATGGTAGTAACCATTCCAGCTTTATCTAATGAAGTTAGTGTTGCACCCGCACCGAACGGGATTACAATCCCTAAAAACTATAAAAACTGGCAAATCCTCGGCGTATCCCACCGGACGGATAAGGATTCGTTACGGATCATCCTGGCGAATCCCATCGCCTACAAAGCGGCGACGGAAGGCGTAAACAATCCCTGGCCGGAAGGCAGCATGTTCGCCAAACTGGCGTGGAAAGACAGCACCCACCCGAACTTTGCCGCCGCCACCGTACCGGGCGAACTAACGCACGTCGAATTTATGATCCGGGATGGCAAGAAATTCTCGGACACCAACGGTTGGGGCTACGCCCGCTGGCTAGGCATGGAACAAAAACCCTACGGCAACGACGCCAATTTTGCCCAGGAATGTTCGACTTGTCATTTACAGGCGAAAGAAACGGGTTACGTGTTTACCCGGAAAGTGCCGTTGCCTTAGCACCTGAATGTTAGATAAAAATTAATCGACGATAATGAGTTGGGGTTCGCGTCAATCTACCCAGACTACAAACTAAATTTTAAGCATTTGCACTTCTTTATATAGCTTAGCAAGATGCTCAATAGTCAAATCCAATATTGGCTCGTACATAAATGAATTCAAATGGATGTTCGAGCTGACAGTAATACTCACTTTTTCCAAAATGCGCATCTCAGGGGCTGTTGGTGCTAACGATGCGTACTCTTTCATAAGTGAGCCATACTGATTATTGGCTGGACACCAGTAGTTCGCATCGCTTTTCAGCACTCGAAGTTTATCGGTTATAAATATTTCTGCTTGCATGCGGATCGCAATAGAGAGCAAAACCTTATCCTCTAAGTTCAAGCTATCATGGGCGGTTTTAGCGCAAATCTCATTGGCCTTAGTGAACAGAAGAACTTTTACTGGTTGCGTACTGTTGATGTTATAGGTTGTGCTAAAAAAGTCGGTTGTAAATATCCATATAATTACCGACGGTGATACTGTCAGTATCAGCTTTCCAATGCAGCAAACTGGTAAGTTGTAAATAATCGACGTCTTGATCACCTTTTATATATTCAATCAGATTTCTCGCAAATGGGATGGTGGCACAAAGAATAAAATCATTATGAGCCACTTGACTCTTCCATTTATTAATAAAGTAATTTTTAACCCCATCTGCTTTGGTAAGGCCAATTGCGTTATTTTCACGATTTGCCATAAGGCATCTTTCGTAAGGCACGAAATTGATACAGAGGGTTCTGAAAAAATCAAAATTATGGGTAAGAATGATCTGATAAAAATTTGCGTTTTTAGTCAAATCTTCCAAATATTGAACAATGGCATGTTTATTCTTATAGTCGAAGGAATCGGCGACATCATCGATGATGAAAAGAGTCTCCTTGTTGGCTATCTTTCTGGCTTCAACTTCAAAAATGAAGTTGAGAAGGTAAAGTGCTCTTTTTTCGCCTTGGCTCAAGGTTTTGATTTCAGCACGTGACCATTCAACTGTGTCTGCTCCATCTTTAAAAGTGAATATCAGTCTGGCATTCTCCTTGCCAAGTGCTGCTTGAGTCTGATTGGCTACAGAAAGAGTAAATGGCATATCCACAAATCTGTCATTGAAAAGTCCAACGGCTTTCACCCATCTTGGGGCTGTTTGTGCGGCTGTCGATTCAATATCCTTGATTTCTGTTTCACTTGTAGAATAAGACTCTAAATAAGTCGCTGCATTCGTGTTACTCGAAATATAGTGAACCCAAAGCTCTTTGCGAAATTGAGCTTGGTTCTCTGGCTTGATTTTTTCTAGGAAAAATTCGACCTGATCTGGAGTAAGATTCTCGATCAAATCTGTTAAAGCTTGAGTTTGAGCATTTTTGGCCAGACTGCTTCGTAGCTTTTTTAATGCTTGATCGCCGTCAATACTTGCATGGATAGCTTGCAGCTTTTGATCTAATTCATCTTTATCGATTGATGTAAGTTCGCCTTTCAAATGAACTCGATGACCACCTGCAAAAAAGCCTTGCTTATTCAAAGTTGAGAACGATGTTTCGGCTCTAGTTGGATTGAACACCCCCTTCTGATAAATCGTTCCTACTTGATTAAATAGCTCCTGGTACCGCTGGTTAAACTCGTTGGCATTAGCTATGAACCCCTCACTCTTCAGAACTTCTTCAGCCTTGGGATCAAAAATAGTCAAATACTCATAAGGACTTAAATCATATTCAATAACCGTTGCAGCGATTTTGTTAATGCAAACGGCGAAATCCATTTCACTCCAATCATTTAGGATCGTTTTTTCAATATCAGCTTTTTTGACTTTCGAAGCCTTTTGAAGAGAGCTGATCAGTTTCTCTTTCAGCTTATCTAGGCTGACGAGCAATTCATCATATCTAGCCTTGTTCTCAGGATCGACAAGGATGTTCGTGATGGCGGGGGTATCGGTACTGATGTCAAGTTCTGACTTTAGAACATAGATTGCATCCTCTGGAATGGCATTTCCGTCTGATTCAACCAAATACGTTGAGGGACGGTTGTAGCGCTCTTCTTTTGGAGTTTCGCCTTTAGAAAGGGCATCAAAGGTCTTGGCAAAAGAAGACTTCATCAGCCCGTTAGGCGCATAGATTGCATAGGCTTTTGCTTTAGGATTAGCTGGCTTTGGACCAATGCCGAAGTCGAATTCATGATCCAAGGATTGAATACCGTAGCAATTTTTAAGGTTTATTTTTAATTTATTCATTTCTACCTCAATGCAATTTATCGGTGCTTTCCTATTCCGAATCCTCATCAATGCCTAATGCTGGTAGCGCCAACCCCTCAATCTCCTGCAACGACTTCCCCGCTATCCCCTGCAAGTCGCCATACATCCCCACCGTCGCATTCATTACCCGCTCGATCTGCGCTTCGCGTTTCGCCCATTGTTTCATGATGGCTTTACGCTCTTTGTCCAGGTCTTCCTGCATGGTGGAAAACGCTTCAACGATGGCTTCTACACGTTGGCGAAAACGTGGGCCGGTCAGGTATTGATACACCATCTCGGTTTTAGTTTGCTGGCCCTCGGCAACCTGACGAGTCATATTGATCTGTAAGAGCGTATGGCGGAGTATTGTGGCGACAGGTAGCATAGCGCGGGGACTGGTAATCCAGATACCATCGATGACATCGAAAGTTTCAATACCTTTGGGTAACGCGTGGCTGACCAACACTGCAATTTCAGCCTTGGCATTGCGCTGGTCTTCGCGCAATTTCACCAGCCAACCGTCGCTCCAATTTTTGGTACGTTTCGATTCCCAAAGGATGCCGCCGCTGTCTTGTCCGGCAGCGCTGATGACCCGCTGCAAGGCATCGCCGCCGAATTCGCCTTTGGCGACCCTTTCTATCGTGTCGAATGGGAATTTGCCGCGCAGAAGGCTTTCCAGCTCTAACTCTTGGACTTCGCCTTGCAGTTGCTGTGAGCCTTGTTCGGCCTTTTGTTTCAGTTCTTCGATTTTCTGCTGCATGGAAGCAATGGTCTGGTCTTTTTCCATGACCTTGAGCTTAAGCCCTTCTTCCGCCTCGCGTTTTGCTGAATTGCGCACTTCGGCAAGACCATCTTGTACCCGTTTTTCAACTGTCAATTCCAGTTCGCGTTTGGCATCGTCCAGCTCGCGCTGTTTTTTAATCAGCTCTGCCTGGGCTTTTTGGGCTTCGGCAAGCTTTTCATCGCGGATTTTTAATACTTCCTGCAATTCAGCCAGTTCACGTGTTTTCCCCTCTATTTCCGCTGCGGCGACCAGTTTGGCCTTTCGGGTTTCTTCTTCAATGACACGTGCGCGCTCTACTTTTAATTGCCCTAAAACTTTTTCTGCCACTTGGTCGTCCAGTTTGCGTTTTTCTTCTGCAATTAGCTTTTCTTTATCCCGAAGATGTTGTTCCCGGGCGGCAATTTCTTGATCTTTTTTGCTCAGTTGTTGTTCAAACTGAGCGCGAGTCGCAGCAAGCAAAGGTGCAGCTAAAGATTCAGTCAAACGTATTTCAGTTTTACAATTGGGGCAGGTAATTGTGGGTTCGGTCATGGTTTATGAGCCTCATCGATTATGTCGGCATCACAATTCGCCTAAATAATCTTATGAATCAATAAAGTTTGGTTTATTTATGGAGTGACAGAAGTATAGCTAAGCCGCTGATATTTTTTATTAGAGTCCCCAACTTTATTTAAGCCTAGGATGAAGCTGATCCTTAATTATTTTCTTTTTAGAACGACAAGGATGATGTCGTTGGAAGAAAACCCAACAAATCAGCTAAACCAAAATCACCAATTCACTGTAATTGCCGAGATGTTTATCATGGGTCAGCAAGTGCATGGGTTCATGGCTGGCCTGGGCAATGAGCATCCTGTCGAACGGGTCTTGGTGGTGCAGTGGCAACGTTCCCAGTGTCAACAGATGATTGGTTTGGATAGGCAGTTGCTGGAAATTGTTTTCCGGCAACTGTTGGATAATGTCTTGAAGATTGGCGGTTAACTTTCCGGCCATCGCTTTAATTTGAATTTCCCAAAGGGAAGCATGGCTGACGAAAATAGCATTATCAGGCGTAGATATGAGCTGACGGGCGTTCTTAGGTAATTTCGCATCGTCGGTTAACCACCAAAGTAGGATATGGGTATCGATTAGCAGTTTCATGACCCTTCTTGTGGGAATATCGGCGAGTCGCGCCACAACGCCAGTTCATCTTCGCCCATCGGCGTATCAAAATCATCCGCCGCCCAAATTTGGCCTTTCATGCCGCCTGGTGTGCGCGTCTTGCATTCATTGGTTGCAAGCGGCACTAATCTGGCGATAGGCTTGCCCGCTTTGGCGATAATGATTTCTTCGCCTAACGCGGCTTCTTCCACCAATTTTGACAACTGTGTTTTTGCCTGATGTATATTGATTTGGACCATGCCAACCTCCTTAACTAGGTTGGACTAAGTTTAACAGGGTGAAATAATCAAACAAGCCTACCTGCTAAATTTTTATCCCGTATGTTGGGTTTTTTGTAGGTTGTCACTGAAGTTATTGATTCGACCTTTTAATGTCTGAACCGTTCGTACTGAGCATAATGAAAGCAAATCAATTATGTGAACAACAAACTGGTTAGTCCTTAGGGTTAAAGTTAAAATAGCCCTAACCCATAACTATCTTTAAACGCATTAAACGGAATCAGCGCATGAAAATTATCTCCTGGAATGTCAACGGTATCCGCGCGGTGCAAAACAAAGGTTTTACCGAAACCCTGGCGCACCTTGATGCCGATTGCATCCTGTTGCAGGAAACCAAAGCGCAGGCCGACCAGATCGACAAGGCTTTGGGACATATAGACCATTACCACATTTATAACAACTGCGCCGAACGTAAGGGCTATTCCGGGGTGACAATCCTGTCCCGGCAGGAGCCGATGCAAATCGTCCCTGATATCGGCATCGACGAACATGACAAGGAAGGCCGGGTGATCGTTGCCGAATTCGAGCAGTTTTACCTGCTGAATGTGTATGTGCCGAATTCCGGCGAGGAATTAGCCCGACTGGATTACCGTAAAACCTGGGATGCGGAATTTTTGGCCTATTGTCAGCAGTTGCAAAGTAAGAAACCATTGATTGCCTGCGGGGATTTTAATGTGGCGCACCAGGAAATCGACATCGCCCGCCCGAAGCCCAATTACAATAAATCGGCCGGTTATACCCAGGTCGAAATCGACGGCTTCAGCCGATTTCTGGATGCCGGACTGGTCGATACCTTCCGGCATAAGCACCCAGACACGGTCGCCTATAGCTGGTGGAGTTTCCGTGCTAACGCCCGCGCCAACAATGTCGGGTGGCGGATAGATTATGTATTGGCCAGCCAATCGCTGGCAGGTAAAGTCAATCAAGCCTTTATCCTGCCGGATATTACCGGATCGGACCATTGCCCGGTCGGCATTGAAATTGACCTATAAGCTTTAGTGTCGAACGACGATGCGTGAACACTTAATGCGCGAACATCGCGCCGCCCTATTTAACTGCCGGCTTTGCCCGCAAATGATCGGCCCGGTCGTAAGCGGAAGCCCGGTGTTTTCACCGATTTTGCTGATCGGCCAAGCGCCAGGCGATAAGGAAGGCGGTTTCGGTAAGCCTTTTGCGTGGACGGCAGGTAAAACGATGTTCAAATGGTTCGAGCGCATCGGGCTTGATGAGGAGACCTTCCGTCAGCGCGTTTATATGGCAGCGGTGTGCCGTTGTTTTCCGGGCAAGAACCCCACCAGCGGCGACCGCGTACCGACCAAGGAAGAAATTACAAATTGTTCCGGTTGGTTACGTGCGGAAATTGAGTTGCTTAAACCCGATCTGATACTACCCGTCGGCAAACTGGCGATCAGCCAGTTAATGCCTGTCAATAAACTCAACGATGTGATCGGCAAATTACACCCCGTCAAATTTCACGGACACCGCACGGAAGCCATCCCCCTGCCCCATCCATCGGGCGCGTCGACCTGGCATCGTATGGAACCGGGCATCGGCCTGTTGGAATCTGCATTGACAATCTTGCAACAACATAAGTCTTGGCAATTCGTTTGCCAATAACCTGTAACCCAGCATTACTGTCCAGATCGATAAAGTAGTGTTAATTATAGGAAACTCTCTACAGGATTTCCCAATCAATAATATGCATAATTCATTGTAATATTTTCCTGACAACCGTTAAGTTACTGTCTTCCGGGTGCGCTTCGACCGTAAACTCTAAACGCTCCATCAATTTCATCATGTTGGCATTGTTTTTCAAGACTTCGCCTTCCATGGTTTTCAGGCCCTTGGAGCGGGCGACATCCATTAAGGCAATCATCAAAATACGACCCAGCCCCTTACCGCGCATACAGTCGGCGACTACCAGGGCGAACTCGCAACTTTCGCCGTCGGGGTTGATGGTATAACGGGTAACTCCCAGTTCGATTTCTTTGCCTTGTTCTTCAGTAACGGCAATCAGCGCCATTTCCCGGCTGTAATCGATTTGGGTAAACCGCGCCAACATGGGTTGACTCAATTCCTGTACGCTGTTCATGAAACGGAAATAACGCGGTTCTTCCGATAAATTGCGGACGAATCGTTGTTCAATCTCGGCATCTTCTGGACGTATCGGTCGGATGATAATACCCGTGCCGTCGGCCAATTGCATGTCCTTAACCAAATGCGCGGGGTAAGGATAGATCGCCATGTGGGCGTATCGGTCGGGATTGGGCGGACGGAAATCGACCACGACCCGCGCATCGGCAGCCAATGCCCCATGTTCGTCGAGGATCAACGGGTTGATGTCCATTTCCATCAGCATCGGCAGTTCGCACACCATTTCAGACACGCGCAGCAACACGCTCTCGAGCGCTTCCTGGTTTACCGGCGGCATGTGGCGGAAGGCGTCGAGCATTTTTGCGATCCGCGTTCCCTGTATAAGGTCTTTTACCAGAAAGGTATTCAGCGGCGGCAAGGTGACGGAACGGTCCTTCAATATTTCTACCGCCGTCCCGCCCGCGCCGAACGTGATGATGGGGCCGAACACGGAGTCGTTGGTGACGCCGACCATCAATTCCCGGCCATTGGGTTTTACCACCATCGGTTCAATGGAAATACCGTCGATATGCGCATCCGGGCGGTAGCGGTTAACATTTTCGATGATCTCATGGTACGCCCCACGCACCGCCTGGGCATTAGCCAAATTCAGCCTGATACCGCCTGCATCGGTTTTATGGGTGATGTCGGGCGAATTAATTTTCATCGCGACCGGATAACCCAATTGCTGGGCGATGAGCAAGGCTTCATTGGGCGAATGCGCTACCAAAGTCTGCGCCACCGGGATATGGAAGGCGGACAACAGCGCCTTCGATTCCATTTCGCTCAAGACTTTACGCCTTTCCTGTAACGCGCCTTCAATGATCATGTGCGCGCCTTCCACATCCGGTTCCAAATGATGGGTCAAAGAACCGGGCATTTGCATCAGCAGTTTTTGGTTTTGGTAATAAGCGGAGAGGAAGGAAAAGATTTCTACCGCGGGTTCCGGCGTACGGAAGTTAGGTTTTTTGGCTTCGTTGAATGCGTTACGCGACTCTTCAACTTGCGCACCGCCCATCCAGCACGCGAGTAAAGGTTTGCTGAATTGGTTGGATACTTCGATGACAGCATTGGCGGCTTCCAAGGGCTTGGTCATTGCCTGCGGAGTCAGAATGGCCAAAACCCCGTCGACATTCGGGTCTTCCATGCAGGCTTGCACGGCATGGCGGTAACGGTCGGCCTGGGCGTCGCCGATAATATCCACCGGATTTGAATGCGACCATGTCGTCGGCAACACTAAATTAAGCTTTTCAATGGTTGTTTGCGACAACACCGCTATATCCAAGCCCCAATCCCCTGCGCAATCGGTCGCCATTACCCCGGGGCCGCCGCCGTTGGTGACAATCGCCAACCGGCTACCGGTCGGATGGAAACCGCATGACAAGGCCTTGGCTGCGGAAAACAGTTGGGTGACGGACTGCACCCGCACCACCCCGGCACGCCGGACGGCGGCGTCGAAAGCATCGTCCGAACCCGCCATGCTCGCGGTATGCGACATAGCGGCCTTGGAACCGGCATCGTGACGGCCGACCTTAACCAGGATCACCGGTTTGGTCCGGGCGGCGGCGCGGAGCGAACTCATGAAGCTGCGGGCGTTACGTATGCCTTCAATGTAAAGGAGGATGCTTTGGGTATTAACATCCGAGACTAGGTAATCGAGAATCTCACCGAAATCGACATCCGCCGACGACCCCATCGAGACGACACTGGAAAACCCGACTTTATTGGATTTCGCCCAATCGAGGATCGCTGTGCACAAAGCACCGGATTGCGATACGAAAGCAAGGTTTCCCGGATTGGCGCTGCCTTTATTAAAAGTGGCGTTAAGGCCGATTTCAGGACGCAGGACACCGAGACAGTTGGGGCCGATCAGCCGGATATTGTAGCGTTTGGCATTCTCTAATACCTCCTTTTCCAAGGCTTTGCCAGCCGCCCCGATTTCGCTGAAGCCTGCCGTGATGATGATGGCGGCTTTGACGTTATGCTTGCCGCAATCGTCGATAATTGCTGGAACAGTCTGCGGCGGGGTGGCTATCACTGCCAGTTCAACCGGCCCGTTGATCATTGAAAGCGATGAATAGGCCTTGCATCCTTGTATTTCAGGATGTTTCGGATTGATGGCGTATAAAGCGCCTTGAAATCCGCTTTGCAGCATGTTCTGGAAGACAATCTGACCGACGGAATCGACGCGTTCGCTGGCACCGAATACGGCAACGGACTTTGGTGCAAATAAAGGTTTTAGGTAATGTTGTCCCATACGTAAATCCAAAGGGTGAGAGGATATTTATAGTTGTTGGGATTATTGATACTGAAACATCCCATTGTATAAACCATTTATGATAAATATGCGTAAGTATCAGGCATTTTCTGAATTTAACAGGATGACTTCAATTTCTTCAGTGATTTCTTCCTGGCGAAAGGTTTGCAATTTCCTCCGCAAGCTAACCGTTTCATCATCCAGATGGTTAACGGCGCCGTCCAGGTGCTGTAAACGGTTACGGTTTTCGGCGATCAAGGAGCTATAAAAAACTTCATGGAGCACTGCAAAAAGGTAATGGTGTACCAGATCGGCATAAAAATCGCCAGGATCGAGATTTAATTCGGGGGGATGCTTAAACTGGCCGGATAACTGCCGTAACCCCAGGAAAGGTGGAAAAATCAGGCGATGGTTAATGCGGCTAGTTTCTAACTCATGATAAACGACTGTAAGCCTAATGCCCAATTGCGGTAATCCAATTGTACTGTTGGTTTCCGGTAGTGAATTAATGCTTTCGATCAGTTGATTAAGCACGACAGGGGCTTCTTCTGCAATATTGGCTCCAGCAATTTCCGCAGCAACTGGCCGGTTTGTTTCCAGTAAACGGTTAATCAGGCGGTTACCGACCGCTATAAAGCCTGTATAGCCCCCCACGCTGACCGCTTCTATCAGGCTTTCATTAAAGTCGCCGCAAAAGCCGCGTTCGCTTCCTACCACAATACACAAATGTTGAGCATGATTTTCCTCAACCGCGAATTCGGGGTAAAAATTTAAGAAATCCAGTGCAGCTTCCTCGATATTGGCCACTGCCTTTCCCTGATGGGTTTGATATCGCGATAATTTGTGGATTTCCATAAACGCCAGGTTTTTCATGGCGTTTAAAATCGCGCGTATCTCTTCCAATTGGCCGATATGCACCTGAAGGTTATGGCTTTGGCTCATAGTGTACCGCCCATCCAGTTTCCAACGGCTTGCCGCCATTGTTCGGGACTGCTGTCCAGCGACAAGGTTGTTGCCGCAACTTCGCGTTCGATTACTGCCAAATAGCGGTTAAGCTCCGGCAGCGCCAGTTTATTAAAAAGTCCCGCATTAAACGCGGTCAACCAAGCTATCTGGAACAGGCCGCTTAAGGGTTTAAGCCGATCCTGCTTCAGGATTTCCCGCAATAACCGGCCTCGGTTGATCCGTGCTTCCATAGATGCTTCCAGGCGTTGGCCGAAACGCGTGAATGCTTCCAGTTCTAAAAACTGCAAGTAATCCAGCTTCATTTGTCCGGCTTGGTCGCGGATGCTTGGGTGTTGGGCTTTACCGCCGATCCGTGAAACCGATTTGGCAATATCTATTGCCGGACGAAAGCCGGAGTTAAATAAACCGGCATCGAGGTAGATTTGGCCGTCGGTAATCGAAATCAGGTTGGTAGGGATATAAGCCGCAATTTCACCTTGTTTGGTTTCCACGATGGGCAAGGCGGTCATGCTGCCGCCGCCGTAAGCGACATTCAAACTGGTCGAACGTTCCAACAGACGGGAATGCACGAAGAAGATGTCGCCGGGATACGCTTCCCGTCCCGGCGGGCGGCGTAATAATAACGATAACTCCCGGTATGTCCTGGCATGGGTGGAAAGGTCGTCGTACACGATCAAAGTGTCGCGCCCTTGGGCCATCCAATATTCGGCCAAGGCGCAACCGGCAAAAGGCGCAATATATTGTAAGCCGGGCAGCGCGCTGGCTTCGGCAACCACGCAGGCCGTGTGATCAAGTGCGCCGTTCGTTCTCAGCGTTTCAATCGTACTCACGACTGCCGAACGCTTTTGGCCGATAAGTACATAAATACAAATGACATCCTTATCTTTCTGGTTGATAACGGCATCGATGGCAATGGATGTCCTGCCCAGCCCTTCATCGCCCACCAATAACTGCCTTTGGCCTTTGCCGATCGGGATCAAGGTATCGATAATTTTAATGCCGGTATATAAAGGTTTGTTGACAAATTCCCTGGCGATAATCGGTGGAGAACTATCCTCGAGATTCCTTCTTCTTGTTGTTTTGGGGGGTGGCAAACCGTCGAGCGGCGTCCCGAGCGGATCGACAATCCGGCCTAAAAAATCATCGCCGACTGGTATGCTGAGGGGATGGCGGGCATGTCGGACGGTTGTGCCAGCGGTCAGGTTTTCCGTCTCATACAGTAAAATTGCACCGATCCGGTCGCGATTAAGGTCGAACACCATCCCTCGGCTGCCGTCGGCAAATATCAGGATGTCTTCGATAGCCGCAGAGGGCAAACCCTTGATCCAGGTGATGCCGTCGCCAACCGAGACGACAGTCCCCTGCTCGGTCAGGCGCAGCCCCGGCTGATAGCTGGATAACCACTCCGATTGTTTTTCCAGCAAGGTTTTAGGCTTGTTCGGACTCATAAGCGATGTCGGCAAATCCGGCCAGTTCGTGTGCTAAATCCGCATGTAGTACCCATGCGCCGATGTCGATGCGGACGCCTGCCATCAAAGCATTATCTTGCTGGTATTGACAATTGACAGGACGGTTGGCCAACGCGCTTAGCTTTTGTTCAAGTTCTTGTTTTTGCTCGTTTGCAAGCGGGTAAGCGGTCGTCACTTTGATGTTCGGCGGTTTTTTCGAGTCTGACAGCTGGGCATTCAGTTTGCTGGCTTCAGGCAAGGCGGTGAGTTTCTCGACCAGCATGGTGAATAAACGGCGTTCGATTTCTGGCCCCGTGGCTTGTTGCATTAACAAAGCGGCAAAACGCGCGCCGTTTTCAAGCGCCTGCCGCTCGGTTTTTTGCTTAAATTCTTCTTGCTGGCGGCTAAGGGTCACATGGGCTTTTTGGCGTTCTTGTTCAAGTTCGGCATGCAGTTTCTCAAGTTGCGCTTTGCGCTCCGTTTCAAACTGTTGTTGTAGTTCCGCTTGGGCGGCCTTTTTTTCTTGTCCCCAAAGCTGTTGGCGGTTTTCATATTGGCCGCGCATTTCTTCCGCTTCCTGGTGAAGTTTTTTCGCATCTTCAAGCGATTGTTCGATATGTTGCTTACGCTTGGCAATGATTTCAAGAACCGGCTTATAGAACAGCCGTTGCAATATCCAGATCAGGATCAGGAAATTGACGATCTCAAGGATGAAGGTTGTGGTATTGAATTCCATGAGTGAATTATCGGACGGTTATTTAACGATGTATTCAAGCAACGGGTTGCGGAACAGTACAATCAAGATTATGACCAAACTGTAAATAGCCAGGGATTCGATCATCGCAAGGCCGATAAACAAGGTACGCATAATCGACCGTTCCGATTCGGGTTGTCTTGACAATGCTTCCAACGCACTGCTGATGGCCTTGCCCATCGCCAACGCCGGCAACATGACGCCGATGGCAATCCCTATGATGGCTGCGACACTCGACCCTAATACGATCATTGCTATATCAGACATAATTACTCCTGGGAGTTAAGTTGTTGTGATTGTATCGCGCCCGCCAGATAGATCAGCGCGAGCATCCCGAAAATATACGCCTGCACCAACGCTTCGATAATATGCAACATCAGGATAGGGATCGGGGCAAGGAATCCGGCCACCAGCAAGATTAACATGGCCGCCATTTCCAGGCTCATCATGTTGCCGAATAAGCGGATGGCTAGCGCCAAGGTGCGGGTGAATTCACTGATAATATGGAACGGCAATAAAATCGGGCTGGGCGTCAAATAATGATGCAGATATTTTTTTAACCCCTGTGTTTTGATACCGAACCAATGCACCGAAATGAACACCAACACCGCCAACGCCGACGTCACGGAAAGGTCGCGTGTTGGGGAATGCAGTTCCGGTATCAAACCGACCAGGTTGGCTATAATCAGGAACAGCCATAACGTGGCGATAAACGGCATGATCTGCCGTCCATGCTCCGGCGCTACCGCTTGTATCGCGCCATCGATTGCTTCAACAATACTTTCGATAATGGTTTGTACCATACCGGGAAATAGTTTTAGGTTTCGTGTCGAAAGCCATGCGACTACGGTCAATACGAGCATAATGCCCCATGTGGTAAAAACAGAAGCATTGAGTTGTAAGGAACCAATCGCAATCTCATAACCTTTTTCCATGCCAACTTCCCTTCAATCCTTCACTAAAAAATACACATTAAAGATCCCGATGACTATACCGGCGAACAATAAGCTGAGCGTCCAGCGCATGGAATAACCCGCCATCAGGCTGTCCAGCCAGTGTCCGAGATAAGCGCCAGCAATCACCGGCAGCACCATCACGATGCCTAAGGTGCCGATATAGACGGTTTGCGATAGCAGGTTCGGTCGGTCGTGTTCGGCCTTTTTTATGCGTTTAATTTGGCTTTCCACCTTCGTCTTTAAATTTTGTCGATCATTCATGGCTTCCAACTCGATTTTCGTTCTAGCGATACCATTTGTTTCAAGATGGCCTGCTCCATTCGTCGGAGGCTTAGCCGGGTTGCGCGTAAATTTTCTTCTTCGGTAATAAGTTGTTGATCCAACGAAACGCTAATCCGTTCAAGATCGCTGTCGACCACGAAATGTCGGGTGCTCACCGTCAACTCATTCTGTTTGAAATACAACACCCCTCCCGGCAATGCCAGGTACTGCCAGTCGCCGTCTTCTTGTTTGAACCTCGCCAAGCCAAACACCAGAGTGGTCATAAAACGGGCATGATGGGCTTGAAGCCCAAAACTACCCGATGCATCCATGCCGATAAACGAGGTAACATCATCAATCTTACAATGATTGGCGGCATCATATAAATTCATCACGAAGGTATTCATGCCTTATCCTGCATGGAGCCGCGCATATAGCAGTGGTCTTCGGGGATATCATCGTAGGCGCCGGCTAAGAATGCTTCACAATCCGTTAATGTTTGCTCAAGCGGGATCGATTTCCCCGTTTGTTTGCTATGCTGGGCTAACACTGAAAACGGCTGGGTCAAATAACGTTGCAGTTTCCTGGCCCGCATCACAACTTTGCGGTCGGTTTCCGATAATTCCTCCACACCGAGCATCGCGATAATATCTTCCAGTTCGTCATATCGCGCCAGATGCTCGCGTACGGCCTGGGCAACCGAATAATGGCGGTCGCCCAAGGTAAGCCTGTCCATCACTTTGCTGCTGGACCGGAGCGGATCGACCGCTGGATAAATGCCTTTGCTCGCTTGGTCCCTGGAAAGGATAACCGTGGTATCCAAGTGGCTTAGGATGGCGCTGACGGCTGGGTCGGTCATGTCGTCGGCAGGGACGTATACCGCTTGCACGGAAGTGATTGCGCCTTGGCGGGTAGACAAGATGCGGTCTTCCAGTTCTGCCACTTCAGTCGTCAAGGTGGGCTGGTAACCGACGGTGGCCGGCATTCGCCCTAACAAGCTGGAAATTTCGCTACCTGCCTGGACGAAACGAAAAACGTTATCCATGACAAACAAGACTTCTTTATGCATGGTATCCCGCAAATATTCGGCATAGGTTAATGCCGAAAGACCGACACGGAAACGGACGCCTGGCGATTCATCCATTTGCCCGAACACCATTAAGGTATCCGGCATGACCCCGGCCTGCTGCATCTCCCGCCATAATTCATGGGCTTCACGTATCCGTTCGCCGACACCGGCAAACACCGAAACGCCTTTGTGGATAGCGGAAACCGAGTGGATAAATTCCATGATCAATACGGTTTTCCCAACACCCGCCCCACCGAACAAACCGGTTTTGCCACCTTTGACAAAAGGACAGAGCAGGTCAATCACCTTAATACCAGTCTCAAGGATTCCGCTTATACCGATGGCTTCAGACAATGCCAAAGGTTTTGAGTGGATATTCCTGAATTCGTGTTGGGGTATGGGAGGCAGCCCGTCTAAAGGCTCCCCGAAGATATTCAATAAACGCCCCAAACATTGGTCCGATACGGGTATTTGCAAGGGGGCGCCGGTATCGTAAACAGGGAGTCCCCGGCTTAAACCGGCAGTCCCATGCAAGGTAATTGCCCTGAGATGCCGTTCGTCAAGGTGCTGATGCACCTCAAAGAGATAGGTGGTGTGGTCGAAACGGGTGTATAAGGCTTGGCGCAAGGGCGGCAATCGGGTGCAATCGATAATCACCACCGGGCCGTGGGCTTCGATGATAGTCCCGATGGCGATTTGCTCATTGTTTGTGGACGACAAGCTATTCAAACTTATTGTCCTTGTGGGCGTAAAAATCAATATTCACAATAAAATTCAATGGTTAAAAGTAGTTATCAAGAATTAGCGGCTATCTTAACGGTTGCAAGGAAAATGTATTAGGGGTATTAATAGCACGAGAAACATCCTTCATGTTTGATGTCGAGCAATTAAATGAAAGAAATTATTTACGAGCTTTCAAATAAATACGACCACAAGCCTACCCGTTTGTTGCAAATACTCAGGGCAATTCAAACTAAATTTCATTATGTGCCGAAAGAAGCGATAGAACAGTTGGCTAGTTTGTTACACATCCCTCGCGGCCAAATTATTGCTGTTGTCGAATTCTATAGTTTTCTTCATTTAACGCCGAGAGGGAAATACGACCTTCTCATCAGCGATTCAATCACCGACCATATGTTGGGTAAAAATGAGTTGGCTGACGATCTTGCCAAGCAATTAAATGTAGCTGTCGGCCATGTCCGTAAGGACGGCTTAGTGAGCCTCGATAATACCTCATGCACGGGCATGTGCGACCAAGGCCCGGCCGGATTAGTGAATGGTTATGCGTTGACGCGGTTGGACCGGGCTAAGGTAGATGTCATCGCGAATCTAATTAACCTACAAATTCCCCTCTCTGAATGGCCAGCAGAATTTTTTCAGGTCAACGATAATATCTACAAATCAGGTTTATTGCTAAACCAGCAAATAAGTCTCGGCGCCGCCCTGAAATCGGCGTTTGACCGAGGGTTGCCGGAAACACTGGTAGAAATAGAGAAATCCGGCTTGCGGGGACGGGGCGGCGCTGGCTTTAAAACGGCAACGAAATGGCGTTTTTGCTCGGAAGAAGCCCAGCAAGAACGCTATGTGGTTTGCAATGCCGATGAGGGCGAGCCGGGGACTTTTAAAGACCGGGTGCTGCTTAATAGCTATGCCAACCAAGTATTTGAAGGCATGACGGTTTGCGCGGCAATTATCGGTGCATCGGAAGGATTTTTGTATTTACGCGGCGAATACCTGTTCCTTTACGACAAGTTGCAAATGATATTGGACGATCGCAGGCAAGCCGGATTGCTCGGCAACAACATCCTCGGCCGGGACTTTAATTTCGATATTGAAATTCACCTTGGCGCAGGCGCTTACATCTGCGGCGAAGAATCGGCATTGATCGAATCGTTGGAAGGGAAACCGGGGATTCCCCGTAACCGTCCGCCTTACCCGGTAACACAAGGTTATTTGAGGAAACCGACCGTCGTTAACAATGTCGAAACCTTCCTGGCAGCGGTGGCCATCGCCGTAAACGGCGGCCCTTGGTTTGCCAAGGTCGGTACGGAAAAATCCAAAGGCACCAAAATCCTGAGCATCAGCGGCGATTGCGCCTGTCCCGGCATTTACGAATATCCGTTCGGCACTGATATCCAGAAAATCTTGGAAGATTGCGGGGCGAATGATGTCTTGGGCGTCCAAGTCGGAGGCCCTTCGGGTATTTTTATTTCCGATAAAGAATTAGGCCGCAAGCTGGCATTTGAGGATTTGGCAACTGGCGGATCTTTCATCGTTTTCAACAAGAGCCGGTATATTCTCGACATTGTGAAAAACTTCACCCATTTCTTCGCCCACGAAAGCTGCGGGTTTTGTACGCCATGCCGTGTTGGGACATCCTTATTAAGGAACCAGTTGGACAAGATTACAGGCGGGCACGGTTCGGCTGGCGACGTGGTTGCCCTCGAGGAGATTTGCCAGCTTGTCAAAAAACACAGCCATTGCGGGCTGGGGCAGACGGCCGCCAATCCGGTGCTATCGACCCTGGAGCGTTATCCCGAACTTTATCAAAGCCAATTGAAATTGATCAGTTACGAGCCGGGATTCGATCTGGATGCGGCGCTGGAAACCGCGCGGTATATGGCCAATAGGGACGACAAGGCGGCGCATTTGGCCCAAGTCGAGGCAGACCATGGCTAAAACCTTCACCATCGACGGCCAAGCCATCCCGTTTGAAGACGGCCAAACCATCATCGAAGCAGCAACAGCGGCGGGTGTTTACATTCCGCACCTTTGCCATCATCACGGCTATACGCCGCACGGCAGTTGCAAGCTTTGCACCGTTAAAGTCAACGGACGGATTTGTTCAGCCTGCACCTTTCCGGCGGTTGAAGGCCAGGAAGTCGTCAATAACAGCGAAGAACTCAATGCCGACCGGAAAAAGATCACCCAAATGCTGTTTGTAGAAGGCAACCATTTATGCCCGGGTTGTGAAAAAAGCGGTAACTGCCGGTTACAGGCGGTAGCCTATCATTTGAATATGCTCGACAACCATTTTGTGCACTTTTATCCAAAACGGGCTTTGGACGCGTCCCATCCCGACGTATTGATTGACCACAACCGTTGCATAAGTTGCGCATTGTGCGTGCGCGCCAGCCAGGAAAAGGACGGCAAAAACGTCTTTGCGTTAAGCGGACGAGGCAATATGAGACGATTAACCGTCAATTCGCCGAGCGGCTTGTTGAAAGACAGCGATTTGGAAGTAACGGACGAGGCAGTGCATATCTGTCCGACCGGCGCAATTTTAATTAAACGCACGGGTTACCGGATTCCCATCGGCCAGCGGCTGTTCGACCAACAGGAAATCGATACAGTAAGTTTAAAAATGGAACAGGCCGGACATGAGCAATAAAATCAGGATTGCCACTACCTCATTGGCTGGCTGTTTCGGCTGCCATATGTCCTTCCTCGACCTGGACGAACGCTTGTTGCAACTGGCAGAAGTCGTGGAATTCGACCGCTCGCCGATCACCGATATCGAACATTGCACCAACTGCGACATCGGCTTGATCGAAGGCGGCGTCTGTAATTCGGAAAACGTGCATGTGCTGCGCGAGTTCCGCAAGAACTGCAAAACGCTAGTGGCGGTCGGCGCTTGCGCGATTAACGGGGGCTTGCCCGCGCTGCGTAATTTTATACCGCTGGAAGAATGTCTGGCGGAATCCTACCTCGACGGCATCGGAGTGGAGAACCCGCAGATTCCCAGCGATGTCGAGTTACCGTTATTGCTGGATAAGGTGCGCCCGATTCATGAAGTCGTCAAAATCGATTACTTCCTGCCTGGTTGCCCGCCGTCTGCCGATGTGTTCTGGAAATTTTTGACCGATTTGCTGGAAGGGCGCGAGCCGACGTTACCTTATGAATTGGTGCATTATGATTAAAATATTAAGGGAATTTTATAGTCAGATTTAAATAGTGAAATCATTTTTATTTTCTATTAACTCAACCACATCAAGCCGAAAACTGGTATTCAGTCAATTTGATGGAGAGTACTTTAATGTTGAACTTAAAGGATTTGAAGTTCACGCAACCACCAGGGTATTCGCATACACAGATGCCAACGTATTAAACAAATTTTTCAAAGAACTCGGTAGTTTTGTTACTCCGTGGCAAGATATTAAGTCATGGCGCTCAATCGAAAGGGATTTTAGTATTTTTGCAACATGCACTGCTTTAGGTTGCGTTACATTCTCTATTGAGCTGCAAGTACTACAAGGAGCACCAGAAGCTTGGATGGTTATGGCTGGACTTAGCACTGATTTTGGTCAATTAGAGCAAATTGCAAAAAATTCAGAATCATTTTTCAATGGCTAATAGTCCCGTAGGCCGACAGAGTTTTTCTATCCTTCATTTTGCGAAACTGATTTATTCATCCAATTAGCCTATTACTGTTAATCTTTGCACATAAATGAACAAAACTCAGATCAAATGCCTGATTGTATTTTCGATTTTTGCAATCATCGGTTTTGGCCCTGTTTCCCCAGGCTGTCTGATCGGACTGTTTATTGTTTTATTTCGGCCAAACTGGTTTTGGCAAGTTGCGGTTAACCTTTATGCCGACACAGCGATTGCTGCAATAACTGATATTTCCGAATCTCAGTCCAAACTGGTGAGAAAAAAATGTTTTCTTAGCATATTGGGATTATTTATTGTCGATATAGCCCCCGTTCCGGTCACGCCTGTTGTTGCGTTTTTTATCATTTTCACACGACCAATTTGGTTTTATCGGTTAGTCGCGGTGATCTATCAAAAACCCCGAATTATCGAAACTACCACTCAAGAGAACAGCCATGTACGAATATCTTGAAACTGCAGAAAACTCTAAAAACCTAAAGCGGGTAGTAGTCGATCCCGTTTCCCGCGTTGAAGGCCACGGTAAAGTTACGTTATTGCTGGATGCAGACAATAAAGTCCAGCAAGCCCGCTTGCATATCGTCGAATTCCGGGGCTTCGAGCGTTTCATCCAGGGTCGGCCTTATTGGGAATTGCCGGTGTTGGTGCAGCGCTTATGTGGCATTTGCCCAGTCAGCCATCACCTGGCGGCAGCTAAGGCCATCGACCAATTAGTTGGGATTGACCCTGACAATTTGCCAGTGAGCGCCACCAAATTACGACGCTTGCTGCATTTCGGCCAAGTGTTGCAATCTCACGCCTTACATTTCTTTCATCTTTCCAGCCCGGATTTACTGTTTGGTTTTGAAAGCGAAATCGGCAAGCGCAATATTATCGCTGTATTGAATGATTATCCCGATATCGGCCTGCAAGGCGTTAAGCTGCGCAAATACGGCCAGGAGGTGATCCGCACCATTTCCGGCAAACGCATCCACGGTACGGGCGCGATTGCGGGCGGCATGAATAAGGCGTTGACCAAAGCCGAGCGGGATTATCTGCTGGAGGATATCGACCAGATGATAACTTGGGCAGCGGCTTCAGTCGCACTGATCAAAAAAGTACATTGTTCCAACCTGCCTTATTACGACGATTTCGCCACCATAAGTTCTAATTACCTCGGTTTAATCCAGCCCAATGGTGCATTGGAGCTTTATCATGGCGGCATCCGCGCCAAAAGCGATACGGGCGAAACCATTATCGACCACTTCGATTACTGTAATTACAATGCGTTGATCCATGAAGAAGTCCGCTCGTGGACCTACATGAAATTCCCTTACCTGTTGTCGCTCGGCAAAGAAAACGGCTGGTATCGCGTCGGGCCGTTGGCTCGGGTGAATAACTGCGATTATATCGATACACCGTTAGCAGAAGCAGCCCGCATTGAATTTAAAGCGCACAGTGGCGAAGCCATGGTGCATAGCACCTTGGCGACGCACTGGGCGCGGTTGGTTGAAGTTTTACATTGCGCCGAGAGCATCCTTACTTTGCTCCATGACCCGGATATTCTGGGACATGATTTGCTAGCACAAGGCGAAAAGCGCCATGAAGGCATCGGCGTCATCGAAGCGCCGCGCGGCACCTTGTTCCATCATTACCAAGTCGACGAAAACGATATTGTTACTAAAGCCAACCTGATCGTCTCGACGACAAGCAACAATATGGCGATGAACGAATCGGTGCGGCAAGTGGCGACGGAATATCTGTCCGGCCGCGAACTGACCGAACCGCTGTTGAATAACCTGGAAGTGGCGATCCGTGCTTACGACCCGTGCCTTTCCTGCGCTACCCATGCCGTCGGCAAAATGCCGTTGCAACTCGAATTGCTGGACGTTGAAGGGAAGTTAATCGACAAGCTGATAAAACACAGCGACGGGCAGGTCGAACGGGCTTAAATGGTTAAACCTGTCCTGGTATTCGGCTATGGCAATCTCAGCCGCGGCGATGATGCGCTCGGGCCGTTATTGCTGGAAACTATCGAGGACAACGTTAACCTGGAACAAATCGAAATATTGACCGATTTTCAGCTACAGGTCGAACACGCACTGGATTTGGAAAACAGGCAGTTGGTTTTATTCGTCGATGCTTCCGTATCTTGTGAAAATGCTTTTGGTTTTTATGAGCTTAAGCCAGCCAGGGACATCAGTTATACGACCCATGCCATGAGCCCTTCAGCGGTATTGGAGGTTTACCAGGAAATAAAAGGACAAACGCCGCCGCCGTGTTTTCTTTTAAGCATTAAAGGGAGTTCGTTTGAACTTGGCGAAGGCGTAAGCGTAAACGCCGAACAAAACTTGGAACAAGCCGGCTTATTCGTTGGGCAATTATTGCAGGACCTTAATGTAAAATCGTGGCGGGAAGTGGCAAGCCATGCATGAATTATCTCTGCTTGAAAATGTGCGGGAAATCCTGGAAGAACACGCCGTTAGCCAGAACTTTAGCAAAGTCGCCCAAGTGACCCTAGAAATCGGCAAGCTGTCCTGCGTAGAGTCGGAAGCATTACGTTTCGGTTTTGATGTGGTCATGAAAGGTTCGTTGGCGGAAAATGCCGAGTTGATCATTACCGAACTCGATGGCCTTGGGTTTTGTAACGAGTGCCATCGGCAAGTAAAAATGTTTACTTTATACGATCCTTGCGATTGTTGCGGCAAGCCTATTACCCAGGTTATTCAGGGCATGCAAATGAAAATTAAGGATTTAACTGTTACCTAACTTCGACTTACACGAAACACCGGCAGGTTTAATTATGTGCGGCATATGTGGTTGCGGAAATACTAGTAGCACTTCGAAACTGAAGCCAATACTCGGGCAACGCCTGCTTGTTCCCAAACACGGGCATAGCCATCATGGGCATACACATGATGATTACGGCGCTGAACGGCTAATTAGAGTCGAGCAGGATTTGCTAAGCAAGAACAATTCCTACGCTGCAGAGAACCGCGCATATTTTCAACAGCATGGAATTTTTGCGTTGAATCTTGTTTCAAGCCCCGGTGCAGGAAAGACAACCTTGCTGGTCGAGACCATCAATCGGCTGAAAGGTAACTTTCCGATTGCCGTGATTGAAGGCGACCAACAGACTGAGCACGATGCCGAACGTATACGGGCGACAGGCATACCCGCTTTGCAAATCAATACGGGGCATGTTTGCCACTTAGATGCACAGGCTATCGGCCATGCGGCCATGGAATTGGCCGTAAAGGATAATAGCCTGTTGGCCATCGAAAATGTCGGCAACCTGGTGTGCCCATCTGCTTTCGATTTGGGCGAAGCGCATAAAGTGGTCGTCCTGTCAGTCACCGAAGGCGATGACAAACCGACCAAATACCCGGACATGTTCCATGCCTCCGATTTAATGCTCATCAATAAAATTGACCTATTGCCTTATGTCGATTTCGATGTGGCGCGTTGTATTAGCTTTGCTAAACAGGTCAATCCTGAAATCAAGGTCATCCAGCTATCGGCAACCAAGGGCGATAATTTTTCAGAATGGACGGATTGGCTGCTAGGAAAGCTTGAAACCAATCCATAGTTATTTTGTTCCGTACAACGCTTGCTGAGCTAGATTGCCTCATATTGTGTTGTATTAATCCGCGGAATTAATACCGGTAAGAGAAAACCAACCGGAAATTGCGCCCGTTTTGCGGGATATAGATTTGCTCGAATTCATCGCTGGCTACGCTGGCATAACGGCGATCCAATAAGTTATAAATGCTGCCAGAAACCTCAAAACCCTTTAACGGGCCGGAAAAGAGCTTGTCGCCAGTGGTTAAACTTAGGTTGAATAACGGATAACCTCCTGTCTTTGTCCTGTCCCGACCTTCCCGACTGCCCGTGTATTGCGCTTCAATTCCGGTACGTAGCCAGTTGTCGAATAACGGGGTTGAAAAATTTAATTTAAACAGGTTGCTGGGCGAATTGATCAACTGCTGGTCGTTGCTGGCGTCGTAAGCATTTGTCCAGGTGTAGCTGGCGCGTAACCGGGAACCGTAATCCCATAACTTTTCAACTTCAAATTCCGCGCCCCACGCCTTATTGGTGCCGGTATTGATATTCTGGTTAAAAGTCTGCCCCGGCTCATTTGGGTCGGGAAACTCCCTAAGTTGGATAAGGTTTTTTATTTCGTAATGGAACCCTACAGCGGTCAACCGTAACGTCCGGTCAGGTTGGTATTCGATAATGCCCTCGTAGGTTTTGATTTTCTCGGGAGTAAGGTTAGGGCTCTTTTTTTGAAATGGATCGGTATAATAAAGGTCGTATGGGCTAGGCGCCCTGAACGACGTACCGTACAACAGCTTAAAGGAAGTGTTGTCCCAAGGCTTGTAGATCAAGGCCAAGCGGGGATTGACCGCATCGCTGGCGTAACTTAGGTTATCGTAACGTAAGCCCGCATTCAGGATCAGGTTGTCGAGCAGCGTGATTTCGTCTTGGAAATAAAAGTTAAACCGGTTGGTGGATTTATTGAAAGCCACGACGGTGCTGGGGTCAGCAGGGGGATCTACGTCAATAAAACTGTTCGATAAATGATAATTGTCCTGGAATTCGCCGCCGAGCATGAGCTTATGGCCATCGATATGGGTGCTGGTGAAACGGATTTCCGTACCCCACCAACGGCTTAAGCCTTCGCCTTGGTTGAGGACGGTATCAGGCGGAGGGGAGGTGTTCGGATAAACGAAGGCGGCAGGATAATCGTAGCGGCCGTGGTAAGCCCGGGCATAAAGCTCCAAATTATCCGCGATCAAATTATCGTAAGTTAGGTTAAAAAAGACATGCTGGTCCGTATTCTGGCTGCGCGGGTCGTTAAACACGGTTAGATAATTACCGATAGGAAGCCCTTTATGCCGCCTTGAGTAGCCGGTTTCCAAGGTAAAGTGCTCCCAGGAAAATTTGCCGAATAAGCGCTCGGCATTGTCGAATACCGCATGGTTGGTAGCGCCAAGCGAACTAAGTTCGGGAAAAAATAAGTGGTTTTCCCCTTCACTGTCATGCCGGGTACCCGATAACAGCATTTCCAAACCATTGTCGAAACGTTTGCCGAAGCTAATACGTTCTTGGTCGGTGCCGTAACTTGCCATCCGCCCCGACAGCTCCAGGCCGTTGCCTTTATAATCCTTACCGGATTTAGTGATAACGTTAATTACCCCAAAGAACGCGTTGTTGCCGTAGATGGCCGAACCGGCGCCGGGCAAGTATTCCACCCGCTCGATCAGGTCGATATCGACTGGAAACTCAGTACCCAGTGGTCCTTGGTCGTAAACCGCATCATTAAGGCGATAACCATCCAGCAAAACAAGGACACGGGTATTTAAGTCACCGGGAATACTAAAGCCGCGGCTGCCCACATAATTGTAATTTCGGTCATTATTGATATAAACGCCGCGGACGCTTTGGACAATGTCGGCCAATGTCCGATAACCGTAATCCTTAATGTCCTGGGCTGTGATGACTGTCACCGCCGTAGGCGCATCGGATTTTTTCTGGGTGAATTTAGACGCGCTGTAAACCTCCATATTCAACAAACTTTCGATAGGAAGGTCGGTTAAATCCAGTTGCTCTTCTTCTGAATAGGCTGCCGAAACATTTAGGCACAAAGCCACAATGAGGGCAGCTATTTTTAAATCACTTCTACGGGGTTTTGCAAACCCCGAAAATCTTTTATTATTATTTTTATGTAAATTCAGAGACTTAATTTTACATATTGGTTCTATCAAGGGATGAATACCTCATTTCTTGAAGTTTTTAACATGTTTTTCGCAGATTTAAATTGTTACGCCTTATGGTCCGTAATCGATAAGACGCCTTTTAAGTTTTAAATATAGGTGCTTTTATCGGGGCGCTTGCAAAACACTCAATTCATAAACCTTATCAAGTATAGTTGCTAATTAGTTATGTTGATTGATTTTTGCGAATTTAATGCGGAATTAAGTTTTAACTGTTATTGATTCAGGCAATGAATTGAACTGGATTCAGCATATCCTTGGTAATTGTTCGCCGCTTAATAAATCCAGTACCCGGCTTATACCGGTTGTTGTTTTTAGCGTCAACAAACCTTTAGGATCAGCCGATTTTACTTGCCCGATTAATCTGGCCTGCTGGCCGAGCGGGTGATGGTGTAAGGCGGCGAGAGCTTGTCCGGTTTGGGATTCCGGTACAAAAAGCGCAAAACAACCTTCATTGGCGATATAAAGGGGATCGAAACCCAAAATTTCACAAGCGCTATTGACATCTTGCTGTATGGGAAGCGTCGATTCGTCGATTTCGGCATGATGGCCTGAAGATGCGGCCAGTTCTATCAGGCAACTCGCCAAACCGCCTCGGGTTAAGTCGCGCATACAGTGGATATCGATATCGGCGCGAAACAATGCTTGCACCAATCCGGAAAGGTCGGCGCAATCGCTAGTTATGCCATGGTCAAAGCCCATGCCTTCGCGTTCAAGCATGATGGCAATTCCGTGCCGCGCTATATCGGCGTTAACGATAATGCTGTCGCCGACTTGAATGCGTCCAGGCGAGACTTTGGTGTTATCGGCAATAATACCGATTCCGGCGGTATTGATATAAACGCCGTCGCCGCTGCCATGGTCGACTACTTTTGTGTCGCCGGTCACAACCTGTACCCCCGCTTCTTGTGCAGTTTGCTGCATGGACTGGATGATGCGCCGCAAATCTTTAATGGCGAAACCTTCTTCAATTATCAGTGAACAGCTTAGGTACAGGGGCTTGGCCCCGCTCATCGCCAAATCGTTCAAAGTGCCGCATACGGCCAATTTGCCGATATCGCCGCCGGGAAAAAACAGGGGTTTCACCACATAGGAATCTGTGGTAAAGGCCAATTGAGAGCCATTGATGTCCAAAACCGCACTGTCATGTTTTTGTTTCAGGATTGGGTTATTGAACACCGGCTGGATGATACCGTCGAGCAATTGCTGCATTAAGCGACCGCCGCCGCCATGCGCCATGACAATTTGGTCGTATTGCATCGGCAACGGGCAATTAAGTTCCAGGTCAGGCATGTTGATAAGGACGGTAACGATAATAAGCCGCGCATGCGCCTTCGGAAGAAACCATTGTAGCGCCTAGCGGGTGCTCGGGCGTGCAGCGTTTGCCGAATTCAGGACATTGCGAGGGTTTAATTATTCCTTGCAGGATCTCCCCGCTACGGCAGTCCGAAGGTTCCTGCGTATCAATAGTCGCTACCCCAAAACGTTGCTCTGCATTCCAGGGTTGGTATTCATCGGCTAACGCCAAGCCGCTGTCTTCGATTTCACCGAGTCCCCGCCAACTCCTATCGACGGCCTTAAAAACTTGCTTCAGCAATCGTTGTGCGGGTTGATTGCCCTGTTCATTGACCACGCGGCTGTATTGGTTTTCAACCTGATAGCGTTTTTCTTCCAGTTGTTTGATGCACAGGTACAATCCGTGTAGGATATCAACGGGTTCAAAACCGGTAATGACGATTGGAACCTTATACTTTGCGGAAATCGGGACATATTCGTGATAACCCATAATGGAACAAACGTGTCCGGCGCCAAGGAAGCCTTGTACCTGGTGGTTAGCGGAATTCAATAAGGATTGCATGATGGGCGGCACACGGACATGGCAACTTAGTATAGAAAAATTCTTTAAGTCCATTTGCTTAGCTTGATAAGCGGCTAAGGCGGTAGCCGGTGCGGTAGTTTCAAAACCTACCCCGAAAAAAACAATTTGCCTGTCCGGATTGTCCTGGGCGAGGCTTATAGCATCTAAAGGCGAGTAAACGATACGGATATCCGCCCCCTGTGCTTTTAGCTTAAGTAAATCGAGATGGGAACCGGGGACGCGTAGCATGTCCCCGAATGAGCAAAAAATTACCTCGGGTCGGGCGGCAATCGCCAGCGCTTTATCGATATAAGCCAATGGCGTGACGCAAACCGGGCAACCGGGGCCATGAATTAGGTTAATTGCTTCCGGCAGCAATCGGTCGATACCGTATTTGACAATGCTGTGGGTTTGGCCGCCGCAGACTTCCATGATATGCCAGTCTTGACTGGTGATGGTTTTTATCGCCTCGGTAAGCCGTCCCACAGTTTCCGGATTACGGTACTCATCCAGGTACTTCATAGTTGGTTTTCAAATGCTGACAAGTCGTCAAAAGCACTTAGGCTGGCCTTCGCATCTTTTTCATCAAGTATAGCGATTGCGAATCCGGCATGGACAATAACGTAATCGTTGATTTTGGCTTCAGGCACATAAGCAAGACTAATTTCTTTGCTGATCCCGGAAAAATCGACCTTACCTTTCCGCGCCAAGGGATCGGCTGCATCTGAAATACGGATTATTTGTCCGGGAATAGCCAAGCACATAAAAGTTACCCCATATATTTGGCGGCATATGCCTGGCCTAGAGCCAATCCGCCGTCGTTAGGCGGTATTTTTTCATGGCAATAGACGTTAAAGCCAGCGGTATTTAATTTATTGGCGGCTTTTTCAACCAGCAATGCATTTTGAAAACAACCTCCGCTCATTACAATATTGTCGAACCCCGCTTTGTTAGCCACAGCCAGTATCATTTCCGCCAAAGTATTGTGAAATTTAACGGCAATTAACTGTGGGCTAAAGGAAGTAATGTCTTCCAACAGATGTTCCAAGGTGTTTTCCCAGTTTATAACAATCGGCGTGCTGCGGCTAAGTTGGAATGGGTAATGTTGGCCGTTGGCCATCGATGAGGCGCAATTTTCCAAGGCCATTGCCGCTTGCCCTTCGTAGTGATTGATATGGCACAGGCCTAACAAGCTTGCGACGGCATCAAACAAGCGTCCGACACTGGTAGTCTTTGGGCAGTTAATATTCTTGTTCAGGGCCGTTTGTAAAAATTTTAATTCCATGTCAGTGAACGCTAAATTGGGACGACCAAAAACCCTGTCTCCAAAAGTTTCAAAGAGCAGCCCTAACGCGGATCGCCTAGGTTCTTGGATAGCCCTGACTCCTCCAGGCAATGAAAACGGACGGAAATGGGCAAAACGTTGATAACCCTGTTTGCTAACTAACAAAAACTCCCCGCCCCAAAGGGTATTGTCGTCGCCTAAACCGGAGCCGTCCCAAATAACGGCCAATAGGGGCGGTTCAAGGCCGTGTTCGGCCATGCAAGAAAGCGCATGGGCGTAATGATGTTGCACTGGCTGTTTAACTCCTGTTAGTTCCTCGGATAATTGGGTGCTAACGTAACCTTTATGTAAATCGTGCATGATGCATACAGGTTTGATTCGATAAAACGCCTGCAAATCCGCCATGGTCGCCCGATACTGTTCCTGTGAAGCCTCTGAGTCTAGGTCGCCTAAATGCTGGCTAAGGATGATTTGTTGGTCGCGGCAAATGGCTACCGTATTTTTTAGCTGTCCGCCTAATGCCAGCGTGTCAGGTAAGCGGGTTTTTAAGGTCACGGGGAATGGGGTATAACCCCTTGCACGACGTAAAACAGTCATCTTTCCATTAATGAAGCGTACAATTGAATCGTCCAGCGGACGCAAGATTGTCCGGTTATGGGTCAAAAAATAATCAGCGATACCCAATAACCGCATTAATGCTTGGTCTTCATCCATGCAAATCGGCTCGTTTTGACGATTGCCACTCGTAGCAACCAAAGGGGAACCGAATCCGTCCAATAATAAATGGTGTAATGGCGAATAAGGCAGCATGACTCCCAAAAGATTGTTGCCGGGAGAAACGGCTTTGCTCAGGAAACTTGGGCCGGCCCCTTCCCTACGCTTTAACAATACAATCGGCGCTTCCGGGGATAATAGGGATGATTTTTCCTGTCCGTTAATAACGCATAAATTTAAGGCGCTTTCCAAATCGGCAACCATTAATGCGAATGGTTTTTGCGGGCGGCGTTTTCGCTGCCTTAAGCGTTCGATGGCATCTTGGTTGGCGGCATCAACCAGCAATTGATAGCCGCCAATCCCTTTTATGGCGACGATTTTGCCGGATCTCAATTGTTGGATAGCGGCCAATAGGGCACCGTGTTTTTCTTCTAAAACATTACCGCTATCATCCAGAAACAGTAGTTGCGGGCCGCAGTTAGGGCAGGCAATAGCCTGGGCGTGGAAACGCCGGTTGGCAATAGCTTGATAATCTTGTTCACACCCATGACAAGGCTTAAATGCCGCCATGCTGGTATGGGCACGGTCGTACGGTTGCCGAACCATAATGCTGTACCGCGGGCCGCAATGACAGCAACTGGTGAAAGGGTAGTTGTAATATCGGCTTTTAGGATCGAAAAGATCGCCAATGCAATCTTGGCAAGTTGCAATGTCGGGCAAAACAAAAGCTGATTGTTCGCCGTCAAATACACTCGGTTTTATCTGAAAATCACGAAAACCGGCAAGGGCTTGCCGGGTAATCGACTTTGACCTGATTTCCGCAAATGGCGGCAAGTGATTGTCCAGGCTATTAAGGAATTGTTCCTGCTGTTCTGCAAGCCCTTCGATAGCGATAGTTACACCATCAGGCATATTGGCGACCCAACCATTTTGCAGGAATTGCCGCGCCAGCCGCACTACAAACGGGCGAAAACCCACGCCCTGGACAAAGCCGGTAATTTCTATGTATAAATGAACTTTCTTGATAACAAAACCTAATTAAACCCAGAAGACATATCTTAATAAGTGATGATTAAATTATTAATATTACCAAACAGTTATGATGACATTACCGCATATTACTTAAGCAATTTTTGGGCTTACTTTATGTTAACCCAAAATATGTGCGATGTTTCCAAAGGCAAAAAACAATCAGGATGGCGGGGCCGGATTCGTGGGGTATAATCATGGATTGCCCGTGTTGCTGGGCCACGGGCACTGTAAATAAAACCATTGACGGCGCCAGTCAGGGCGTGTTCTACCTGCATGGGCAGGATGCTAAAAGTATCTTTTTCCGCTTCTTCTGCAAAAAGCTCGACCGAAACATCGTTCGAGGTCAATTCCCCCAGATAAACCTGCATCCTGAATAGGTACTGGCCTTCCTGCCGTTCAGCCACCACATTATCGACATGGATTTTGTGCCAAAAATCATCAATATGCTTTAGCCATTTGACCAGGCTTTGACCTAATTCAGCTTTATTCTTAATACGTTTATGATAACTGCCTGCTAAAGGCAAATAAAAGCGGCCGGTATATTCGCGCACCATTCGATTGGCTGAGAAATAGGGCGTCAGCGTCGCCATGCTTTCCCTCATGATGGCGAGCCACCGCTTCGGGATCCCGGATTCATCCCGATTGTAAAAACAGGGCACACACTCCTGTTCGAGGAGTTGGTACAAAATTTCCGCTTGTTCCTGGTCAGAATGCTGAACTTCCAAGCCATTCAATGACCAGCCGACTTCTGGACGATAGGCTTCGGCCCACCAGCCATCCAATTCGGACAAGTTTAAGCCGCCGTTTACCAAAATCTTCATGCCGCTGGTGCCGCAAGCTTCCCAAGGCCTAAGCGGCGTATTTATCCAGAGGTCAACGCCTTGCACCAAATATTCAGCGGTATTCATGTCATAATCGCTTAAAAAAATAGCGCGTTCCCGAATTTCGGGGCGGCGCATAAATTGGCGCCAAGCCTTGATAAGGGCTTGGCCGGGCAAATCGGCAGGATGGGCTTTGCCTGAAACCACCAGTTGCACGGGGCGGTCAGGACTGGACAACAGGGCGGCTAAGCGGTCTGGGTCGGTTAGGAGTAAATTCGGGCGTTTATAGGTTGCAAATCGCCGGGCAAAACCGATTGTCATTACATTAGGGTCAAATAACCGCTGGATTAACGCTTCCTGTTCCGTTTCAGGCACATCCGTTTGTACATTGAGTTCGCGGGCATATTCATCCCTGACATATTTGACCAGCCTGGTGCGGTTTTGGGAGCGCATATTCCATAAAGCCTCATCCGTAACTTGGCTGAATTGTTCAGGCAAATAGCCGTGCTCGCAAAACCAGCGGTTTTTTCCGCACAGGTTTGTCCAAAGTTCATCCGCTTCCTTTGAGTCCCAGGCGGGGACATGGACGCCATTGGTTACATGGGTGACAGGCGTTTCAAATCTCGACCACTTCGGAAACAGCGGGCTAAAAATCCCCCTGCTTACGGAACCGTGCAAACGGCTGACGCCATTAATACTTGCGCTGCCACGAATGGCGAGATAAGCCATATTGAACGGTGAACCAGGATCTTTTTCATAAGGATTCCTGCCGAGATCCAAAAGCATCTCGATATCGATACCCAGTTTCCGGGCATACACGCCAAGGTGTTTCCGGATCAGTTGCGGGCTAAAGCGGTCGAAACCCGCTTCCACGGGTGTGTGGGTAGTAAACAGGTTGCCCGCCCTGCTGACAGTTAAGGCGGTTTTAAAATCCAGCCCTTGCTCAACCATTAAATCCCGCGCCCGTTCCAGCACAAGGAAAGCGGCGTGGCCTTCATTGAGGTGGCAAACTTCGGGCATTATCCCCATCGCCCTTAACGCCCGCCAACCGCCGATACCCAAAAGGATTTCCTGGGACAGGCGATGCTCCAGGCCGCCACCATATAATTCGGCGGTAATACAGCGGTCAACCGGATGATTGACCGGATCGTTACTGTCCAGTAAATACAGCTTTATGCGGCCGATTTGCGCTTGCCATACCCTTACCCAATACTTTGTGGAAGTATGGAGTTGTATGCGCAACCATTCCCCCTGCCCGTTACGGACAGGGCAAATCGGCAAATCGCCGGTATCGCTGGCTGGATAAAGCGCAATTTGATTGCCGTCGTTATCGAAAGCCTGACGAAAATAGCCGTTTTGATAGAGTAAACCAACACCTATCAAAGGTATTCCCAGGTCGTTAGATGCCTTCAGGTGGTCGCCCGCCAGTAATCCTAAGCCGCCGGAATAAATCGGTAAGGCTTCGCTTAACCCAAATTCCATACTGAAATAAGCGACTTGCCGCAACGACGTGGTTTGTTCAAGTTCCAACTGAAACCAGCGTTTTTCAGTAAGCGATTGCCGCCGTTCTGAAACAATGGCCTGAAGTTTGCGGCAAAATTCCTCATTGTTGGCCAATACTTCAAGACGACTGCTTGAAGCCGTTTGCAAAACCAGCCAGGGATTTCGGGTTTGCCGGTATAAACTGCCATCCAGTTCATGCCAGATTTCATCGGCGCGGTGGCTCCAGGAATAATTACAGTCCAGGGCGAGTTCGGGGAGCCCATCCAATTTTTGGGCTAATTCGGGAGGAAAATATCGCGGTATTGACATGCTCAATAAAAATCCACGGTGAATTGATTAACAGGATATTGCAAACAGTAACCAAGCAACAAAATAAGTATTCACGAGAAACTGATTTTAAAATTAGACCCGATACCTGCCATGAGCTTTTGGACTTGTTCGAGCAATTCCTCCCTCGTCCAGGTGACGAAACGTCGCCAATGGTATTTCAGGTGCTTCCACACGACTTCAATGGGGTTGAGTTCCGGGCTGTATGGCGGCAAGTACATCAGCACCAGGCGGTGCTCGACCAGCCATTCGTCAAATTTTGCGGGGTCGATGTGGTGATGGGTGCGGGCATTGTCCAGGACGATCAGGGTCAGGGGCATCCGTTCCTCACGCTGGTCAATCAGGGTCACGACCGCGTCGCGCTTGACGGTTCTGCTATACAGGTCGTGCCAGACCGTGCCGCTGGCGTAGTCCAGCGCGCCGACCACGTTCACCCGCGCCCTGGGCGCGGCGGCATCCGCCACATGGGGTTGGCCCTTGGGCGACCAAGCCCGTTGCACGTTGGGCACGGTGCTGAAGCCGCTCTCGTCCAGGTAGAACAGGCTCAACTTGCCTTCCCGGGCCGCGTCTTGGCAACGCTTGAGCTTGGCTTGCGCGGCCTGGAACTGATCTGGGCAACGTTTTTTTTCAGCGTGAGCCGTGTCCGCTTGAAGGTCAGCCCGCGCTTTTTGAGATGGACTGACAGCCGGTCCAAGCTGAAGGGCGGGGCATCGGGGTGGATGGCCCGCAACTGTTGTTCGATCTGGCGCAGGGTGAACGGTGAAGACCGGGCAATTTGCTCGGCGGTGTCCACTAAACCTGGGGTTAGCTTGGCAGGTGCGCCCCCTTGATGGCCGTTCATCAACCCCATCAGGCCATGCCGGTGCCAAGCCTTCAGCCAATTGTATGGGGTCGGCAAGGACACGCCCAGGATCTCCGCAACCAGCGGGAAAGGGTGCCCCTTTGACAAAGCCAGCATACCCAACGCGCGCCGACGGTAATCGGGGTAAGGATGATGGTCTGCAAGCTCTTGAAAGGTTAGGCATTCGGCTTCTGTCAGTTTCAGTGGTGGCAACATGGCAAGTTAATGTTAGTTGTTAAAACATTAATCTTAGATCATGTTTTTAAATTAGTTACAAGTATTTACTTATATAGCGACGGTTTGTTGAGTTTCAATTTATTAAACCATCCCAAAAGGATTCCTTCTTTAAATCTCTGACTTGTCGTGGTAGGAATACCGGTTACTCGGTACCCCCCGCACAGATCCCAGCGTGCG
>CAYSYU010000015.1:0-109061 GCA_964435245.1 uncultured Methylomagnum sp. | reverse complement strand
AAGGTGATATGGCTTAATTTCTCCGCTTCAATTCGATATTGCCTGTATCTATTTTGCGGCTCACCGCTAATTGTTTTAACGGGATAATACCGCTCAAAATTATTTTCCTCGTAACTACAAGGGATTTCTTTAGTCAACAGTACCTGGTTTCGCTTGCCTAAATCACAGCCAGGATATAAGCGCCAATCCGTCTGGCGGGTGTATAAACCTTCATCGGTAAAATTTACTGTCGGCACAGGTTGTTTGTGCCGCCCTACCCTTTCATGCAAAAATCGAATTGACCGATATGGCAAAGCACCATATTTTTCATCAAAATACACATCGATGGGCATGGAATTAAAAACATGAAAATAATCCTTTTCCATATTTTTTTCAAAAGCGTTGGACAGCGAAATGGAAATATCAGGATGATCCAGAAGATTTTCAAATAAGTTAAGATAGCCGTATTCGGGCAAGGCCTGGATTTTATCGTTGAAATAATTCCTGTTATCGTCGAAGCGGATGGGCAAACGTGCCAATACTTCAGCAGGCAATTGGCTTAATTCCATCGCCCACATTTTTTTGGTATATCGGCCAAAAAACAGTTTGGTTAATTCGATGCCGTAGATATTTTCCGCCATTTCTTGGGCATTAGCGGGCGTAGGGTGATTACACTTAATGCTACCGAGAAATGTTTTGACGTCTTCCGCATCCTTCAAATGACATTGAAAGATCTTGTTTAAAGTCGTGCGGTTTATAGGTAAAGGAACGTAACCGACTTTATCAACTAACGCTTCGACCTTATGTTCATAGGGTATCCATTTGGTAAAGCGGGACAGATAATCAAAAATCCGCTGATCGTTAGTATGAAAAATATGCGGGCCATATTGGTGCACCCGTAAGTTAAGTTCCTGATCTACTGGATCATAGGCATTTCCGGCAATATGGTTACGCTGGTCTATAACATGAACCTTATATCGACCGCTTTCAGCCAATTCCCGGGCAATAGTCGCACCCGCGAAACCGGCACCAACGACGAGTATGTTTTTTTTAATCACCTGTCATTATTTGGCAAAGTATGTTGAACCCAGCTTAATAATTTC
Source organism: uncultured Methylomagnum sp. (assembly GCA_964435245.1). Classification (GTDB taxonomy): domain Bacteria; phylum Pseudomonadota; class Gammaproteobacteria; order Methylococcales; family Methylomonadaceae; genus Methyloglobulus. Next base: position 107,979 of record CAYSYU010000015.1, on the reverse strand, counting down.
TTTGCCTGGTCTTGCCAAGTCGGAATTGGTATGTTGATGGTAACGGGGTTTTGCAGCAAGTTTTCAATTTTGGCCTGTAAGTCGCTTTGGTCATCCGGTTCGTATAAACATTGGGGATAATCTTTGAATGTTTGTTTTAAAGCCCCAAGATTTGCTGTGATTATAGGTGTTTTACAAGCCAAAATTTCATAGGTTTTCTGTGGGAAGGCGTAACGGCCAAAGTCGGTATCGCGCATACAAACGACTGCCAAATCCAAGGCATTATAGAAATTGACAATATCTTTGTGCGGCAATAATCCCAGATAGTGAACTCGCGGATGCTTTGGGATCGGGGAAGCAGAATCGGTTGGTCCCGCGAGCGCCAAATGTAAATCAGGCATCCGTTCAGCCAATCGAAGGAAGCTATCGTAAAGTAAATTGATTCCCCGGCCAGAATTTAATGAACCTGCAACACCAATAATCTTAACATTAGTCGGCAAACCCATCGCCACCCTCGCCGACTGTTTGTCTTGATGATAAAAATCACCGCCTTTAATCGTGCTTTCTAAAGTCATCACATTAGGATGGTGGTAATGCTGCCTTATATATTCGGAAAGCGGTTCGCTCACACAACTCACCCCAACTGCATGTTTAATAGCCCAACGGTACAACGGTAAAATACCGGGAATCTTGGCTAAACCAAAACTTTGGTAGTTATCGTAGAGATCTACGTAATACGGAATATCTGAGCAACGTGAAAAAAAAGCCATCAAAATGACCATAGGGCAATCCGAGCTACCTAAAATAAAGTCCGGCTTGAATGAACGGATTAAACCGAATACAGAATAAAGGAAACGTATTAATCCGAAAACGACAAATAAGCCAAGATTAAATGAAACCCAAGTTAACGAACCTTCCTCTTCTTGATAATGTTGAAGCCGCCCTTCTCGTCGTTTTCTATAACTTAAACAGACCCCAAGAACATGATGACCTTGCCTTGCAAATTGATTTGGTAATTCATAAAGCCTGGCATAACGGTCGTCAATGACATCTTTTTGCATATATTGACGCTTTGATAAAAAAAGGATTTTCACGAAAAAAATATTAATTTATCCAGGTCTTGCCCAAGCGATTGGTTAGTCCGTCTTTTATACCTTTAAAGTAGGCAACAGACTGAACCCATCGATTTTCTTCATAACACAAAGTTAAAATCCACCTAAAAATAATACCTGGCAAAGTAGCTGTATAGAGCTTTAAACCATAATGCCTTCTCGCAATGATGATTCTATTTCGAATATCGTAATACTTGCGCCAAGGAGCCTGTACCAACAAAAAAAATGGCCTAACCCCCAAATTAACGGTTATACGTGGAGGCATTGGATGATAGATATGGCTTTCTTTTACCATAACTATTGGATAACCTAAGCCCTTGGCGCGTTGGCAATATTCAATATCGTCGCCACTGATAAAAAAACCCTGGTCAGGAAAACCAATTTTGCCAATCATCTCTCGGTGAATGAAAAACCCAAGAAAAGGAATACCTCCAATACTGGATAATTCCGGCAAATCCGCAACCTGAGTAATTAATTTGCCTTTATGGGTAACCGGCCAACAAAGTTGATCTTTATAAAGCGCAGTTGATCCATAAATAGTCAAAGGATCAATCGCTAGATTGAGCAGATTTTCCAGTGCATCAGGCGCAGGCAAAGCATCATCATCCATTAGCCAAAACCAATCAAAGCCTTGCTCGTATGCTAATTTAATTCCAGCGTTAAAACCACCGGCACCACCCAAGTTTTCGTTCAGCTTAATATAGGTTATCTGGTTATTAGGTAAATAATCTTGCTCAAGGGCTTTCTCGGTCCCATCAGAAGACAGATTATCAATAATAAAAATTTGCTGTGGCAAAAGCGACTGGGAAAATAAACTGTCGATCAACCGTAGCAATAGTTCTTTGCGATTGTACGTTACAACAATTGCCGCCAGTTTCTGCATAAGAAATACTTATTCCATCAAGGAGCGGTAAAAGCTTTCTGTTTCATTAATTACCCTTTCAGGAGAAAACCGTGCAATAACATCAGCCAACGCATTTCTACCTAATTGCTCACGCAAATTTTCATCCTTCAATATATTGATTAACGCATCCGCAAGCGCATCATGATCATCAACGGGAACCAGCAATCCAGTTGCTCCATGAGTAACGACTTCTGGTATGCCTCCAACATTCGTGCTTACAACCGGCTTTCCATAACGCATCGCTTCTAAAGAAATCAATCCAAACGACTCATAACGCGATGGGATGACGCAGACATCACACTGCTGATACAGTAATTCTCTGGATTTGTCATCAACGGCGCCTAAATATTCAATCTGTTTGCAGACTTGTTCAGATAAGCCTCTAATTGCCCACCTAAAGTACGATTCTTCACCTTTATGAGATAAATCTTCACCTGCAACTATCAATTTTACATGAGTGATCTTTGCAACTACTTTTGGCCACGCTTTAGCCAATACATCAAAACCCTTTCTATCTTCCATCCTGCCCAAAAAAAACACACGCAACCGTTTGTCCGATTTGGAAAGTGGATCAGTAAAACAAGGCTTTATCCCATCAGATAAGCCAAGCATTATGATCTGATAAGGTTTTTCTATGGAAAATCTATAGCTTTTTACGCATACTTTAAAGTTTGTTTGGGATACAGAAATTACGGCATCTGAGAAGCGAACTTGCAAAGCTTCAAGAAACTCAGTAATACGAAAAAAACTGAAATGTTTTTTAAATACGGATCGAGGGGATACTAGCCGGACAATAAATTTTGGCCTGGGTGAAGGAAATCTCATTAACAAGCATATTAGGCCAGCTATACCTGTATTTGGATACTCAACGACATCAAACGGTTTTATTTTATGTTGTGCAATTAGCTTCTGTCTGCATTTATAAGACCCAAATAATAAACGTAAAAACGGCAAATAACTTGGCATCCATGCTGATGTATTTATCAACCAGTACACACGAAAACCGTTTCGACTAGTTTCTGGATATAGAACTTTTGTTAACGATATAACTTCAACTTCATGACCCTTTTTTGCTAAACCCAACGCAAGGTCTTCCACATAGCGGCCTATGCCTGAATGTGTATTAGGAGGAAAATAGGCAGTTAACAGAGCAATATGCATTGATAATTAAAATTGTGGTTCTATAAGGTATTTATCCAGAACATACCAAAACTCTTCAGTACTTTCTTTCCAATAAGGCCAATGAAAGTTTTTGATATCCTCAGTCACTCCTGGCAACTCACCTGATGCTTCAAAAACTGTTTTCAATTTCACCAACTCGTTTGTATTGTTTAAGGAAAAATAAGCGCAGTTTCGTCCACCTATTTCATGAAATACCGGTATATCGCTAGCCATCACTGGACATTGATAATTCAATGCTTCAACCAGAGGTAAGCCAAAACCTTCAACGATTGATGGAAAAATTAGACAGCGTGCATGTTTATAACAAAAACTTAATTCATCATTAGTTAAATCCTTAAACCAAAAAAGAAGATTTCCGTATTGAGGATGTTTATCAATTCTTTCAACTAAATCATCAATTAGCCATCCATGCCTACCAATAATACATAGTATTTCAAATTGCCCAGATTCTCACAGTTTATCAAAAGTATCCAATAAAAATTTATGATTTTTTCTTGGCTCCACAGAACCGACACAAATATAAGGACGATTTGATTTATTAGAAAATGAATCTATTACTTCGTTTCTAAGCAATGTGTTTTCTTTAACCAAATCAAATATGTTTAATTATCCTATACGCGTGAACTATCCGCCTTAGTCATGAACGAAACAAGTTCATGTATGTGTACTTTTGATTTCCAACCCAACCGTGTAAAAGCTTTTGCAGGATTTCCTTGACTCCAGGCGATGTCAGTTGGGCGAAACAAGGATGGATCGGACATAACATGGTCTCGCCAATTCAAACCAACAGACTCAAATGCTAAAGAAACAAAATCTTCTAGAGAATGGGCTTCACCAGTTGCGATAATATAGTCTTGTGCGACATTCTGTTGTAACATAAGCCACATCGCTTCAACATATTCAGGAGCCCACCCCCAATCTCTTACAATATCTAAACGACCGAGCCGAAGTTTTTCGTCATAACCTTTCGCAATTCTACACGCAGCAAGCGTTATTTTACGTGTGACAAATCTTTCAGGGCGTAGGGGGGACTCATGGTTAAACAATATCCCGTTGCACGCAAACAATCCGTAAGCCTCGCGATAGTTCGAAACCAGCCAATGCGCAGAAGATTTAGCTGCGGCATAAGGGCTGCGAGGTTGGAAAGGCGTATCTTCATTGGCGGGCTGCTCACCCACATCACCAAAACATTCGCTAGAACTAGCATGATAAAACTTGACTGGTTTGTCCCGAAAGCGAATTGCTTCTAGTAAGTTAAGCGATCCCATTGTTATACTCTCGAGAGTTTCAGCAGGCTGTTCAAAGGACAATCCAACGGAGCTTTGACCAGCCAGAAAATACAATTCATCTGGATTGCTACGATTTAATGCTGTAAGAACACTACGAAAATCATTAGGTGCCATTGAAACCATATGTATCTTATTACGTATTCCCAGTCGCACAAGATTGGCAAGCGACACAACTTGCGCATCCCTTGATGTCCCCCATACTTCATAACCCTTATTTAATAAAAATGAAGCCAAATAAGCTCCATCCTGTCCACTAATTCCACAAATTAAGGCTCGCATCAAACTATGTTCCCGAAAATTGCCAATGTTTTAATCGTGTCTCGATTCAATCAACCATAAGCACCTTCCGCGTTATTTGGCTGAATTTTGTTACCGTTTTAACCGAAGGCCCCAACTCGAAGACATGTGCCTCGATTTGCATATGTGGCTGTGAGAACACCGGCTATGCCAAGCCGACTTCTGAAATTAGCTGAGGCTTATGGGTAATCAGGTAAAAATTTGCAACTTAAGGATATTTCAAAGACAACCAGAGAATAAATTTTTTAGCTACCCATCGACAAAAGCTTATATAGCTTTTATTCAAGGCTTTTTGAGGGGCGAATTCCTCAAGCAAATTTTTAATTTCATCGACTTTCTTTTTATCAACATTGAAACACCACCGTTTAGAAAGAAGATACCAATAATAATTTTGACTATATTTGCTTAGGTATGACGGCACATACATCTGCAATACCCTATATATTTGATCATCTTTGTTTGCCATTTTGGTTAATAGACAAAGATATTGTTTTAATCCGAGAAAGAAATCCTCATGGTTTGGTTGGTATGAAAGACTACCTGAATGCTTTCTATATGAGAAACAAACTCGGGGTGAAGTAAACTTGAAAGAATTTTCCATCATTAATAACCATAAAGCATCATCTGAAAAAAATAAGTTGTTGTAGGAGGGAATACCACCAACCTTATCGTAAAGATCAGAACGCATCACATATCCAATTCCGTAAGAATCCCTTATCTCAGCCATTCGGCATCCTAAATATTCTGCCGCCGTTTCATATTCTGGAATGGGTGTACAGTATCTGATAAAATTCCCTTCGCTATCAATCAAATTAAAATGTGTGAGATATAAGTTTGCAGTTGGCTCACTCTTTATTAAGTTGTTAATTTCTTCCAAAAAAAATGGTTCTAGTAAGTCATCATGACCTGTCATTGTCATAAATTCCTTTTTCGGAAAATCTAGAATCCTTTTCCAGTTACTTTCGATTGTCAATGGCATTTTTGAAGGTATTATCTTAATTCGTGAATCCTTCGCTTCCAAAGTTTGCAACCATTCGGCGGTACCATCTGTGCTTTGGTTTTCTAAAATTAATAATTCAAAGTTTGTATATGTTTGAGCCAATATGCTTTCCACACATAGAGGGAGATAACTTCCACCATTTCTCACGGGTAAAAAAATAGAATAATTTGGAGATACATTGGCCATTGTCATTTACTTTGGATTACTTGCCCCAAGCTATTGCGGATAAGTACTCCCGTCTCTCTGATGAACCCTCTTGGTAATCACGCGTTTGATTGTCCGCTACCAGCAGGTTTTCTTGATCAAAGCCCCAGAAAGTCTTGCTCAAATGCCACGATTCCTTATCGTATCCCACCCCATCCTTACCAACTACTAATACTTTTTTTTTCATATTAAGAACTTGCTGGGTTAAACCAATTTTCCCACTTTCAAATTTATATGCATGCATTTTTGTTTTCACGGGATTACAAATAATGTTCTGCATAAGTTCACCAGATACCATGAAAGCATTGGTTCTAATATGGAAATTCGGAAAAGAGTTAAAATAAATCAAGTACTGTAGATGTGACCAAATGTTGTTTATTACTCTTTTCCCACGAGGCATCACTTTATCTGACGCGACTAGAACCCCTGAGCTTAATGGTTTTCTTTCTGTAATATTACGTATCCTTTTTAATTCAGAGCAGAACCATAAATAAGCATTTGAGCGATTACTGTTCCAAGATCCAGTTGCGCCAACTAGCCCGACATCTGGTTTGCAAAGATTGATATATAATTTTTTCAGCCAATCTGAATCTAATATTTCGCTGTAAGAATTTAAAAAGCAGAAATTTCTGAATTGATGTGAATAATATTTTATTACAGAAAAATAAACTGTAATGTCTAACCCTTCGTCAGAAATTTCAATCCAAGCATAATTAAAAGGCGATAGTAACTCTCGATATCTTTTGGTGATTTGTGATTGGTTAAATCCCTTAAAGACAATTAGCAGATCGTGTTCAATCCCTCCTTGATTGATTCTGTAAGATTCGAGAAATCGTCTAAACGGTTCGATACCATTGAGGGCGCGAACAAGATGCACGACACAAATCTCTTTCATTAATTCTCTTTATTTAATAATTAACATAAGAATAGGGTTCGATCTGCTCAAAAACATCAATTATCGTTCGGAATGCCCCCTCCACATCAGGCATTTGCGACCCTGGGTGCGATCCGGAGGCTGTTAGTATTCGGTAGGATATATTTTCCCGGTATCGTTTTGGAACAAAACAAGTGATGACAGAAAAAAAAATACCGTAATATATCCATTCGCGTATACTCATTTTCTTCTTCAACTGCTGATAAGTATTTTCTATTTTTTTATCAACCAATACTCCAGCATAAGTAGCAAAAATTTGTATTTTCCTATAGCGTGAGTAATTTACCTTAATATTAAACTCACTACCTAAATTCATACATAGTGTTTCCATAGACAAAAGCCATGTTGTATTCATGGCAACTCCGGGCAAGATGATTCCCTGCAATTTACTCACAATATCTTTGTCTGGCAGGTTATTTAGGAACTTGTGTCCCTTGTTCTCCGCATCATTGAAATAATAACATCCGAAAGATTTAGGGCTGATGCCAATCGTTACCATTGGTTGTGGCATTATAAGAATTCGTTTTGATTTAAGCATGATTGCGTTGGACGCATAATAATCTGGATAAGGGGATTGGAAAAATTGACCATACTGTTTCATTTCCTCGACTAGCTTTCTGCTAACTATGGAAAATTGCATGTTGTAATCGAATGTTACTTTGAAATCCAAAGAGTCTTTAACAAACTCTATTGCTGTGTTTCTCTCTAGCCAAAAAGGCTCACTTGCAGAATTGAAAATTTTTCTTCTTCCATATGTCCGGAGAAAACCATCTGGAATAGTGGGCATGACAGAAGGATAGGCATAGAGAAATGCGTTGGTATAGATAAAATCTGGCGAGTCAAACTTTATGATTAATTGTCTTAAAGTGGAAAAATAGCCTTTCATTAAACAGTCGTCGTCCCCCAACATTACAATGTATTCACCGGTACAATTATCGAGGGCACTGTTCCAATTATCTGTTACTGGAATAAAGCTTTTAGTTCGAAAATACCTAATGCGAGAATCACCAATTGAATTAACAAAACCTTCGATATCTTCTTCCGAATAATTATCGGAAACGATAATTTCCCAGTCATCATAATCCTGGCGACATACTGTTTCTATTGCACGGGACAACAAGTCAAGGCGATTACGCGTTGGTAACAATACCGAAAATTTCATACTACCGCCTTCCTGAAAACAATCGTGTACGCGCTTCCATTTCCTTCTTTATTTTCGAAAGGGCTAACTAGTTTTGCCACTACTCGACCAAAACGTCTCAGTATTCGATTAATTTTTTTGTACCTGCAAAGGTTTGAAAAAAAATACTCCCAGCCAAAAATATTCCAACCCAATCCCCCTTCATCAGATGTAGTAATTAGCTCCACTGACATTCCCAGTGCCGCCATTTTAGCAACCAATTGCTGTGCAGGGATCAACATCAAATGTCTTGGTGCATCAACATGTGGCCAATAATGTCTTAAGATTCGAAACTGGAAAGCGTGAGGATTTGGTGCAGCCAAAACTAAAATGCCACCATCATTTATAGTTTCGCTAATTTTTTCTAATGTAACCCAAGGGTTAGGCAAATGTTCGATAACATGCCACATGGTGATTACGTCAAAAGGTTTAAATCCCTTAAGTGCCTTACAAATGTCATCAGTGTTAACGGTATAAATCCCTATGACCTCATTCAAAAAAACACTGCATTTGGGATCCATTTCTATTGCTTCAACCTCGAAGCCGGATTGCTTTGCAAGAAAACTGAAGCCACCCAGTGAAGGCCCAATTTCCAGCAACCTACCTTGTGTAATATATCTTTGAATAATTTCGATTTTATATTTTTCATGAATGGCATTCGTTTCAAGAAAAGCTTTCGTTTCAGGAATGAAATGATATTCATTCGGATAGTAGTCGCCAAGGTTTTTAGGTATCGGGGCGATAAATATTAAGTCGCACTTGGAGCAGCGATAATGGTAGAAAGTTTCATCAGTTACTTTCCGGTTGTAATCTTTGCTACAAAAATACAGGCCAGATTCTGTTTCGCAGTAAGGGCACTGTTCTTTCATTAATAACTCTCGCAATTGAGATGGAATTTATTGTAACAACTGCCTACTACATCATAGAACTCATCCATCTAATTTATCCTGATACCATATTTTTCCGATAAATAACGATTTAGTGCATCACGCCAGTGCGGTAATGTAATACCTAAAGTCAAGGCTTTGTTGTTAGCCAAAGCTGAATAAAGTGGGCGCCGCATTTCTCCGCTCATACCTTCGCGATCAACGGGAGCTAACTTTATTTTTAAACCCAAAATCTCATAAATTGATTGAGTGAACTCGAACCAAGTGCATTCACCCTCGTTCACCAGATGATAGATGCCAGGAACAACTTGAGGGTGTTCGATAAGCTTTAATACTGCCCGTGCAAGATCATGAGTATAGGTTGGTGAAATAATTTGATCACAACTCATTTCTATAATATTGCTTTTATTAGCGTCTGAAATGCGCATATCTACAAAATTTCCGCCCTTAGATCGAGCGCCGCTCAAGCCATAAAGCCCACAAGTACGAATAACCACAGCATGCTGGGGTGCCGTTGCCAACGCCGCGAACTCTCCTGCCAGTCTCGATATACCATACATTTGCAATGGCTGAACATTATCATCCTCACAATAAGGTCGATTTTTCTCGCCACCAAATACATAGTCCGTACTGAAAGTTACCAACCGCACATTTAATTTTTTGCAAACAGCGGCCAAATCTCGAATAGCCACGCAATTAATGGCGTAAGCCCGTATCGGTTCTATTTCGCATTCAGGCACATTATGAAATGCAGCAGTATTGATCACAATGTCTGGACATATCTCTTTGATAACCCTTTCGTATGATGACTTATCTTCTATATCTAGTTCCCTGCGACTTGGAGCGTAAATGTGATGATCACCGGGTTCTTTCAAAATACTCCCACCTAATTGGCCTGTTCCGCCGATCAACAATATTTTCAAAGACAGAATCCGTCAAAATTTGGGTACGTTAGATCCTTTTCGGAGATAATAGGATCTGTGAGTGGCCATTTGATCTTGAATGCTGAATCGTTCCACCTAACTCCACTAGCGGTGTTTGGAGAATAAAAACTGAACATCTGATAAAAAACTTCGGTGTTATCGGTTAAGGTCTGAAAACCATGTGCAAACCCTTCTGGAATGTAAAGCGAATTACGATTATCAGCTGTAAGCTTATAACCTGACCATTGCATAAAACTCGTTGACTCTTGGCGTAAGTCTATGATTACATCGTAAATAGCGCCAGCGGTGCAACGAACTAATTTGGCTTCTCCATGAGGCTTACGCTGAAAATGCATTCCCCTTAACGTGCCTGATTTTTTATTGTAGGAGATATTGCATTGCACCGGAGCTGTACATAACTCCAAAGCCGAAAACTCGTGTTCGCAAAAAATACGGGCGAAAAAACCCCTTACATCAACATTAGGTTCTGGCTCTATTAGGTAAACCCCTGAGAATGTGGTTTGAATAAATCGCATTTCAAAATATCTCAATCGAAGGGATCGGAGCCACAAACCCCCCCCCCCATTCCCGAATATAAGCCATTTGTTGTTTAATTTCAGACCGGAGATTCCATGGCAAAATCAAAAGGTAATCTGGCTTATATTCTCGTATAAAGTCGGGATTTAGAATCGGAATATGTGTCCCAGGAAGAAATTTGCCTTGTTTGGAAAGCGCGGCATCGCATACAAATGGAAGCAAATCTGGCTTAATGCCCGCATAGTTTAGCAAAGTACAACCCTTAGCTGCCGCACCATAACCAGCGACACGGCTCCCTTTTCGTTTTTGTTCTATCAGGAATAAAATCAGGTTGTCCTTTATTTGGTCAGCGTGAGATTGAAATGCTTTGTAAATTTCCAATCCACGCATCCCTCTGCGGTTTTCTTCTAACATCATGGCTTCAACAACGGGTGCTGTGATACGATTATCTTCGGCATGACAACCGTATACCCTCAAACTACCACCATGTGTAGCCAACTCTTCAACATCCAATACACGCAATCCAGCCTTTGCAAAAATCTGGTTCACTGAATATAGCGAAAGATAGGAGAAATGCTCATGGTAAACAGTATCAAACTGGTTATGTTCTAACAACCTCATTAGATGAGGAAATTCTAAGGTAATAGTGCCACCCGCTTTAAGAACCGTCTTGAGTCCAAGTGCAAAATCGTTGATGTCAGGCACATGAGCAAATACGTTATTCCCTAATATCAGGTCGGCTTGTTTGCCTTCTGATGCAAGTCGCTTCGCTAACGCCATTCCAAAAAATTCACGCAAAACTGGGACACCGATTTTTTCGGCTACCGCAGCGGTACTGTCAGTAGGTTCAATTCCCAAGCAAGGTATTTGTTTCGCAACAAAATTCTTTAGCAAATACCCATCATTTGAGGCAACTTCGATTACATAGCTACTACTATTCAACTGTAGACGCTTCGTAATCATATCAACGTAAGCTATTGCATGTTCCAGCCAGCTAATTGATATTGAAGAAAAATATGCGTAGTTTGAACTGAACAGTTCGTCAGCTTGCGTATAATCTTCAGTTTGTACCAACCAACATTTCTCACAAACATATAGCTTAAGCGGATAATAAACCTCAAACCGCCGAAGATCAGATACGCTTAGATAAGCGTTAGATGGCGGTGCGAAGCCTAGGTCAAGAAACACGTGCTGAAGAGCATGATCGCAATGGCGGCAGTTCATGTTTTCAAAGCTTCCTGGTAGTCGTTTATTTGATTTAATGAGAATTTCCGCATGTCTTGTCCTGATTGGTGCGCTATATGCCATGCTGTTATACGTTCTAATGATTGTTCAAGAGTCCACTTTGGTTGCCAATTTAACCTTGTTCTAGCCTTAGAACAATCAAGCTTAAGATAATGCGCCTCATGGGGATGCATATCATTATCAACTGTCCAACTTACGTCTTCACCCCATCGTTGAATAACTTTCTCGACAACCCATTGTACTGGTTTAGCATCAGAATCGTTTGGCCCAAAATTCCAACCCTCGGCATAAGCTTCTCCATCTTCATATAATCTCTGGGCTAATAGCAAATAACCATAAAGCGGTTCCAGCACATGTTGCCAAGGTCGAACTGCATTTTGATTTCTTATCTGTACAGGGCGACATTCAGTTATTGCGCGAACCATATCAGGGAGTAAGCGATCGGTTGCCCAATCTCCTCCGCCGATTACATTACCGGCACGAGCACTTGCCAATGAAATTTGATTAGTATCACCGTTAAAATAAGATTTTCGGTATGCGGCTATTACCAGCTCTGCACAAGCCTTACTGCTTGAATAAGGATCGTGGCCTCCAACAGGATCATCCTCCCGATAACCCCATAGCCATTCTTTGTTTTCATAACATTTGTCAGTCGTAATAACCAATACAGCTTTTACATTCGAACACTTTCGAATGGCTTCGAGAACATTAACTGTTCCCATGACATTTGTAGAATAAGTTTCTACTGGATTGTTATAAGAGTAGCGAACTAATGGTTGGGCTGCCATATGAATAATAATTTCAGGTTTATATTTGTCAATAGCTTTTTGCATTTCTCCCAAGTCTCTAATATCTCCAAATAATGAGGTCATTCCTTGCTCTACATTAGCCTCCTGAAATAAATTGGGATCACTAGGAGGAGCTAGTGCATAACCCACCACATTTGCACCCAATTCCTGTAACCACAAACACAACCAACTCCCTTTAAAGCCGGTGTGCCCCGTCACCAAAACTTTCTTGTTATTCCAAAACCCCGAATTCACAACCATACTTTCCAAGGAGCGTTGTTAGAAGCCCAAAGTTCTTCAAGTTGATTTTTGTCCCGCAAGGTATCCATGGGTTGCCAAAAGCCATTGTGGAAATATGCGGCCAAATTATTTTCTGCCGCTAACCGTTCTAAAGGTTCGCGCTCCCATACCGTTTCGTCACCATCTATGTAATTAAATACTTCTGGCGAGCAAACGAAAAAACCACCGTTGATCCATCCGCCATCACCACTTGGTTTTTCTTGGAAACTAGTTATTTTGTTTTCTACTAAATTGAGCGCACCAAAACGACCAGGTGGCTGCACCGCTGTCAATGTGGCTTTAAGACCCATTTTTTTGTGGGCGTCAACCAAGTCGCTGATATTAATATCACCAACACCATCACCATAGGTAAAACAAAAGTCCTCGTCACCAACGTAACTGCGCACACGCGCTAAACGTCCCCCTGTCATTGTATGTTCGCCGGTATCTACCAAGGTAACACGCCATGGTTCCGCATTATTCTGATGCACCTCAGTTTTGTTGTTTAACATATCAAAAGTAATATCGGACATGTGCAAAAAATAGTTGGCGAAATATTCCTTAATAACATAGCCTTTATAACCACAACAGATAATGAACTCATTGATGCCATGAAAGGAGTAGGCCTTCATTATGTGCCATAGAATCGGTTTTCCACCGATTTCTACCATGGGTTTTGGCTTGATTGAGGTTTCTTCAGAGATACGGCTGCCTAGTCCTCCGGCTAAAATAACCGCTTTCATATCCGATCTACCTTAAATAAGGCTTCGAAAAATTCAATATGAACAGGATTTAACCTAGCATTCACTAACACCCAATCTGGCCTTGTCGGGTAAATAACTGCCGGAACTGAGATTTTATCTTCCGGATTTTCCCACAACACCCATTGTTTGGTGTAAAAATAACGAGCCTTATTATCGACTAACTTGTAATAATTATTTATTTGCTCGCGCGACATTTCTTGCAAACTACTAATATTTATCAAAAGATCTAAAGCCCCTTCAGGAAGCAATTCGAGCTGATGTGGCAACAAAAAACATATCGAAGATTCCTTGAAGTCATGCTCAATTTCTGAAAAATTTGAAAAGTTACGATAGTCCATTATCTTAGCTTCAGGAAAAACTTTTTTTAAGTACCACTGAGCCACAAACAAAGCCGGTGGTAAATCTATCAATATAACTTTGATACCTTCGCTTTCATGCAATAAGTGAAAGAGATAGCTTAATCTGCCATAACCTCCACCGATTTCAGCAATTACCTTTATTTCGGAAAATTTATTCCCTAAAGAATTTCTAACGTATGAGTATTCCATGTATGAATTAGCAATATCTTGGCTGATTCGTTTACCTTGTTTTTCGATGACAATTGGGTTGCCATCACTAGGCTCTTCTAATTTGTGGAATATCCCCAACTCGTCTTGATCCTTGACATATTCATACAGAAACAGCAAGTAAAGCGCGTAGATTTTTCTTTGAAAATATGATGCCTGTATACTCGTGGACACATAAGTCCGGTGATACATTTCACCAATGTTCACCTCTAAAAGTGACAATAGCATTTTGGGATAGCGAGCTAATTTAATAAAATAGGAGCGCATTACATTTCGGAAGTAAATTGATTTTATATGAACCATCCAATTGAAATAATTGTTATTTACAGTGCGCTTAAAATTATCTAGGCCATCCTCTTTAAGCCATCTAATATTTAACTGATTCAATTTTTCCCAAAAGTTTGAAGCATGATAAATTTTCGGGCCACTCAAATGGTCTTTATACATTGTTTCCAATATCACAAAATCAGACAGGTTGTTTACTTTATTGTCTATTACCATCTGATACTCCAAAATCATGCCTCTAATGATTCCCATAGCAGCTTAGGACGCACTATTCCAGGCATTGCACCTACCCAACCAGATCTCGTAGAACTGTTTTCCATTGTGTCATTTACGTTAAAAGACAATGCATTTCTTTCAAAAAAATGCACCACGACACTAGGGTCGAAGGATGAGATAGCTAGTCCGACAAAGTATGCCCCTTCATTTAGGAGATATTCTGGTAAGTAACAGATAAAAGTGTATTTTCTTTTTTTATATTTCAGCAACTTATCAGATACGGTGATAAATGCACACTCTCCACTTGCTGTATAAAAGTGAAAATTAGGCACCAAATCACGAGTATCGTCACTCAGTACTTCAACCGTCATCTCTACTGTAACTGGCTCATCTATTCTAACTTCAAGCGCTACTTGACCATTGACATTTTTTATTTCACCTTTTAAAAGGCGCACATATTTGTCACCGATATGTTTTTCTTTAAAATTTGCACTCGCTGGTGAAGATTGCCCACTTGTGTAGTAATACATGATGACTTCTGATGTAAGTCCTATCTTATCAATTTGACCTGATTGCAATAAGATTGCTTTGCTGCAAAGCGAGGTAACCGTCGGCATACTGTGGCTAACAAAAATTACAGTGCGCCCTTCTCTACCCACTTCTTCCATCTTCCCTAAACACTTCTTCTGAAACTGAGCATCCCCTACGGCCAAGACCTCATCCACAATCAATATTTCCGGCTCTAAATGCGCGGCAACGGCAAAGGCCAAGCGCACGTACATGCCGGATGAATAATGTTTGACCGGAGTATCCAAGAATTTTTCCACTTCGGCAAAGGCGACGATTTCATCAAATTTGGCTTTTATTTCTTGGCGTTTCATGCCGAGTATCGCGCCGTTAAGGAATATGTTTTCCCGTCCTGTCAGTTCAGGATGAAAACCGGTACCGACTTCCAGCAAGCTGGATACCCGGCCTTTGATTGTGATTTTGCCCGTTGTGGGTGCGGTAATGCGGCTTAATATTTTTAATAGGGTTGACTTGCCCGCGCCATTTCGTCCAATGATGCCGACCCTATCCCCTTGGTTGATTTCGAAATTGATGTCTTTTAACGCCCAAAACTCTTCGTGCTCAAGCCTGTTCTCGAAACTGGACAATGGATGCCGCAAAGTGTTGTAAGCTCTTTTCCAAAAGTTTGCCATTGCGCCGCCTAAGGTTTCGTAGCGGTAACGGCCTTGCTGTTTTTGGTGATCGATCACATACCGTTTGCCGACATTTTCCACTTTAATTGCTGTCATAAGATATCGGCAAACTTTCTTTCGCGGTGGTTAAAAAAGACAAAGCCGGTGATAAGCAAGACAATTGAAAGCGTGATGGAGAGGATTAACCCAGGCCTATACAAATCGATCCCAGAACCTAACAAACACCAACGAAAACCATCGATTACGCCTACCATCGGGTTAAGGTTATAAAGCAACCGCCACTGTTCGGGAATGATCGCACTGCTAAAACCTATCGGTGAGATATATAAACCAATCTGGATTATAAATGGAACTATATAACGGAAATCGCGGTATTGAGCATTTAAGGCGGCGATCCATAGGCTCAAGCCCAACGAGGCAATAATCGAGAGCATTAAAAATAAAGGCAAATAGAAAATCTTTAGGGTAAATGGTGTTTGGTAGTAAGCCATTAACGCAAGCAAGATGATGAAAGATATTAGCAAATCAACCAGATTGACAAAAATCGGCGCAATCGGAATCAAGATTCGAGGAAAGTAAATTTTACTGATCATTTGCGCATTACTTACAACAGAACCGCTACTTTCCTGTAAGGTGGATGAAAAAAAATACCAAGGTAACATTGCCGTAAACACCATCAGCGAATAGGGCGCTTCGCCTTCGTTTGGAAGTTTAGCGATCTTACCGAAAACGACAGTGAACACGACCATGGTCAACAAAGGCCGCAATAACGCCCAGGCCGCACCGATGACCGTTTGTTTGTAACGTACCTTAAAATCCCGCCATGCCAAAAAATACAATAAATCCCTGTACGCCCAAAGCTCTTTACTTGAAGCCCATACGTTATGCTTTGGCGTTATTATGATTTCTTCCTGGTCAATCATATTAACTTAATACTACTCCTAAGATATTTTTTGCGGTTTTCAATATCACGGGCATCCGGCCATCTAAAACCAAGCACTACGGATTTGGAAATAAAGTATAGCGTCATTAAAAAAATCTGGGTGTGCCTTAACGGTTATTTGTGAAGTACTTTACTAATTTTAATTAGGGACCTACCCTTACCGTGTTACTTTATAACAATCGCAATCGGCTGATCATTGCGGTTATGATAAGATGATAAGCAATGCAACCCTTTGATATAGAACTGTGAACACTCCAAACGCCCCCGTATCGACAAATCACGCTTGCCATCCTACGGACTCAAACCACGACCATGCCCAATGTTCACAAAACGCCATTTCCGCCGCTATTAAACTCTGCCATGAACGCGGTGTCCAGTTAACGGCAATACGCCAACAAGTGCTTTCACTTATCTGGGAAAGCCATAAAGCTGTAAAGGCGTATGAGTTGCTCGACCGTTTAAAACCCTTGCAAAATGCAGCAAAACCGACAACTGTTTACAGAGCCTTGGATTTTTTGATCGAACAAGGGCTGATACATCGTATTGAAAGCCTAAATGCGTTTATCGGCTGTAACTGCCCTTCTTATCAGCACGAACAACTGTTGTTGATTTGTAAGCAGTGCAATGATGTCGAGGAACGTTTTGCACCAGAGGTTATGAAAAGCTTACTTGGCGAAATTAAGGAAGCGGCGTTTATAGTGCACAGTAAAGCCATTGAAATTCACGGTATTTGTAAAAATTGTGCAAAATCGATAGAGAATAAATGACAGTAAAAATTTTTATGACAACCGGATTTGATATGTTATAACGTATCATTTTACGATACTTATCTTGCTTGGCTGTCAATAACCATGAAAAAAACCATCGCATTTTCGTTTTTATTGTTCCCAACTTATTTTGCCACCAACCCGGCTATTGCCGATAACTCGGATATACAAATCCTTGAGGAAATTGAGGTTGTTGGTATGGGCATTAAACAAACGACCACCAAATCGGCCAGGCCAGTCAACGTATTGACCGGAGATAACTTGCGCACAAAGGTCGGCCAAACCATAGGCGAAACCTTAAGTAACGAGCTTGGCATTACCAACCAATCCTTCGGTTCGGGTGTCGGTACTCCGGTGATTCGCGGCCAAGCCGGCCCCCGCGTCCGGGTGATGCAAAACAGTTTAGGCAATAACGATGCTTCGTCATTAAGCCCAGATCACGCCAATGGTGTTGATCCTGTTATCGCCGAACGGATAGAAGTGTTACGCGGGCCGTCCACCTTGCTCTATGGCAACGGCGCCATCGGCGGGATTGTCAATGTCATCGATAACCGTATCCCCGAAGCAGTGCCCGATAAGCTAATCGGGGGAGTAGGCGAACAGCGTTACGACTCGGCTACCAACGAATCCGCCAGCGCCTTGAAATTGGAAGGCGGTAAAGGCAGTTTTGCTTACCACGTCGACGGTTTTTACCGCGACCAAAACAACACCCGCATCGGCGGCTTGGCGATTGATGAAGCCGCCGTCAGGAAACACGACCCGAGTTTCAACAGCTTGGCACCGGGGGAATTGATTAACACCGACGGCTTCATCGGCAACTCCCAAGCCCGTTCGAGGGGCGGCTCAGTAGGCATGTCGTTTATCGACGATGACGGTTTGGTCGGTGCTGCAATTAACCGATTGGAAAAAGTCTACGGCATCGCCCCTGACGGCCATGGCGAAGCGCCGGTCACGGTTGACCTAAAACAAACCAAATACGACATTAAAGGCCAGCTCAACAAGCCGTTCGCCTTTGCCGAAGAAGTCCGCACGAAATTCGGTTACACCGATTACCAACATACCGAATTGGATGGCGGAATACTTGGGACAACGTTCCTTAACCAGTCCTTCGAAAGTCGCCTGGAACTGGAACACCAAGCCATAGGCAAAATGACAGGCATTGTTGGCTTCCAATCCGTCAACAGCGAGTTTGAAGGGCTAGGTGAAGAAGGCCAGATCGTGCCGAAATCGGACATCGATTCCTACGCCTTGTTCGCCGTCGAATCCTTCGGCCTCGACGAGATCAAAATCGACCTGGGCGCACGGGTGGAAGGCAACACCATATCGCCTATCGACCGTAACAGTGCAGCTTACATTCCAGTCAGCGGTTCGGCCTCGGCCCTATGGGATATCACCGACCAGCATCAACTCAGCCTGGCATTTACCCATTCCCAACGCGCCCCGCAGATTCAGGAATTATTTACCAACGGTTTCCACCACGCCACCCGCAGCTTCGAACGCGGCAATGCCGGATTGGGCAAGGAATTATCCAACAACCTGAACTTAGGCTACCGCTTTAACAGCGACTGGATGACGGCAGAAATCAGCCTATTCCACAACTGGGCCAGCGATTACATCTACCAACAACGCTCCTCCACCTTGCTGTTTAACGAGGCAAACGGTAGCTTTGTAACCCCAGGTACAGACTGCGAAGCGTGTTTCCCGCTCCTGGACACTAAACAGGCCGATGCCACTTTCAAAGGTTTTGAAGCGCAAACCATCTTCCCGCTGATGCAAAACCAGTACGGCGCACTCGACCTAAATTTATTCGGCGATTATACCCGCGGCACTTTCGACAATGGCAACGATGTGCCGCGCATGCCGCCCTTGCGTTACGGCCTGCAATTGAGCTACGAAAAGGATGAGTTTTCCACAAATGCAAGGCTGACGCGCGGCGAAGCGCAAACCCATCCCGGCGAGAACGAAACGGATACCGGCAGTTACTTATTGTTAAATGTCGGCGCACAATATAAGTTGACGGATATTCATGGTGCGGACATCTTTTTTTTTGCCAAAGGCAAGAACTTGCTGGATGAAAACATCCGTAATTCGACGTCTTATTTAAGGAATTTTGCCCCGGAACCGGGACGGAGCGGGGAAATTGGTATTAGGGTTAGTTATTGAAGTTTTTGTACTTTTAGTGCGATCGGTGTAAATGATGTGTCCCTAACGCTACGGTTTTTTAATGCCGGAGGCGCTTACTTCCTGCGCTTCTCGCATTTACCAGGGGTTGTCATTAGGGTTATCCCTTCCAACGTACGGCTTCCATGCCGCAACCCTAACGGGCTATTCCCGATAAATGCTCCAATACTCGGCACGGTATGTCGGGGATGACATTTTTGTGAACATCGTAGCCTGTATGGAGCAAAGCGGAATACGGGAATTCAAACCCTGGATTTCACTTCG
Organism: uncultured Methylomagnum sp.; assembly: GCA_964435245.1. Lineage (GTDB taxonomy): Bacteria > Pseudomonadota > Gammaproteobacteria > Methylococcales > Methylomonadaceae > Methyloglobulus. The sequence goes on along the minus strand of CAYSYU010000015.1, from coordinate 88,054 downwards.
TTTCATCCAGGCTACCTCACTTGGGCAAACCCGCGCCAAGTTACATAATACTTCGGATTATGCGAACAAACACAGCGGGTTCGCCGTCCGCTTCACCGCATTTATTTGCGTAGTTTACACTATGCAAAATGGCGCTTGTTTTGCCGGGGTGCACGGAAACCAAACATCCGGCGCAATGCCTTTCAGTTATCGCGCCTTCGGCCTTAAAACGGTTCTTCTAATGAATTTAACACACACTATTTTCATAATTCCATCGTCCACCATTATCCAGACAACTATCAATTTTCATTTGTTTCGTCAACCAAAAGCCGACTAGGATTAATGCAACTAGAAAAATACAGATAAATACAGGCCTTTTAATCATAAAATTACCCTCAGTATTGAGTGGGCACTGCGTACGACGGAATGAAGGGGTTGGGTAAGTCGCAATAACTAAAAGGCATTGCTCCGAATGTTTACATTTTCATGCGGCGGAATACGCTGCACTATTCCACTCTATGACTTGGCTCATATTATTGATCGGGCTGGGCTGTGGGTTTTCTGTCCCTAAGGGTGTGATGGATACGTTGGACAATACCACAAGGCATTGCTCACAAAGAAAATCTTCTTGGTAAAAACCTTGGGATAAGACTGTAACTTGGGAAATTGGCGCATTATCCAAGGAAAGATGCGATGCACTGGAGCTAATGCTGTGGTATTGCATGATCAGTAGGCTTTTGCCCCTGTAAAACCCTTGATAATGGTGAGCAGAACAATTTTTATGTCCAACCACAAAGACCAATTCCTGATGTAATTGAGGTCGTATTGTATCCGGCCCTCCATTTTTTCCAGGGTGTCCGTTTCGCCCCGGTAGCCATTAACTTGTGCCAAGCCAGTAATGCCGGGCTTTACCTTGTGCCTGAGCATGTAACCTTTGACTTGCCCCCGGTAAAACTCGTTATGGGCGACTGCATGGGGCCTGGGGCCTACCACTGACATTTTTCCCTGCAAGACATTAAAAAATTGCGGCAATTCATCCAAGGATGTACACCTTAGGAAATGACCGAGCTTGGTGACTCTCGGGTCGTTTTTCTTGGCCTGCACGACATTGTTTTCATTTTCGCAAACGGTCATCGACCTGAATTTCCAGATAATGATTTCTTCTCCCCGAAACCCATAGCGGCGTTGTTTAAACAGGATTGGCCCCGGGGATGTCAGTCGGACCGCTATAGCAATAATCAGCATGGGTATGGCGATAATTATCAACACGATACTGCTAAAAACGATATCGAAGATCCTCTTAAAGGCACCGTCAACCCCATAGAAGGGCGTGTCGAGGATACTGATTATGGGGATGCCTTTGATATTGTTTACCTTGGCGCTTAGGATTTCAAATACGAATAGATCCGGTACAAAATGGACTGATACAGTTGAATCTGACAATTGCTCAACAATATTTTTTATACGGAGTTCCGCCCGCAACGGCAATGTAATGTAAACAATATCGATAAGGCCGTCCCTGGCCAGTTTGATGAGTTGGTCGGTGTCGCCGGATAACTGCGATAAATCAAATTGATAGCCGCCTTCAGTGACGCGATGGCGGTCGTCAAAAAAACCGACGAAGTCAAAAGGCATCGTGTCATCTTCAAAGAAAATTTTTTGCAGTTCAGCCCCGAGCATAGTGGCGCCGACTATGGCAACACGATGGTGCCGTTTATCCATTTTCCGGATTTTAATGGCTAAGTTCCGGACAATAACATGCCAGGAGATAATCTCAATGGGAACCGCCAGGTTCCAGGACCAGAAATATTTCTTGTAAATGGGGTCTATCAGTATATAAATTTGGTCTATGCAAAGTAATAGTATTACTACGCAAAACCAAGAAATCGCAATAAGCCTCACCTCGGTTAATTTGGACATCGAGAGGCTGCTTCGATAGACTTCATTCAAGGAAGCAAACACCCCGAAGCCGACGATGGAAATCAGCAGCCACCAAGTATGTTTGTTGTCCCAATCCACAGATGCAATATCGAGGATAGACCATAAAGTCAAACCAATGACGATAGTATCCAGCAGCCTAGCGAATATGGCTAGCTTGTTGGTTTGTGACTGGACACTCCTAAAGGACTGTGGGGAACTTACCATCTTGGGCTGTTTTGATCGGTTAGGCTAATACAAAAATGTGGGCGTAAATCCTGTGGCATAAAATTTTAAAAGAATATTGGCCCGGCAAAATTAAGCTTAGTACAAGCTTTGCCTAAGAAGGCAACAAATCAAATATATATTATCCAACAATTTGCGCTTGGCCATGAAAATAGGCGGCCTTGACTTTTTAATTATTAAGGATCTGAATGGGCAACAGGCAGTTGGATGCTGGTAGTCATAAAAATCGACTGGTCAGAGAGGTCGTCGCGTTTTTTTAGCGCCTCCATAAGGACTGCATCATGACCGTAAATGTCGGGGTAAAAACCAAGGTTATTATATTGGTCTACAAAAGTTGTCGTGTAAAAAAATAAGACGGGGATGGGCTGCTGTAAAACCACGCGCATATTTTTTGGCGATTTCATGGCTTTCTTTATGCTTTCAGCATTCCATTTTCCCTGGTTCTTCAGGGCAAACTCCGCGAGCAACTGCGGGTTTTCAACGCGGACGCAACCATGGCTGAAATCCCTGCGTGACCTGCTGAATAAGGAACCAGAAGGGGTATCATGCAAGTAAACGTCTTCTTTGTTAGGGAAGATAAATTTTACTTTACCCAAGCTGTTCTTGTTGCCTGGAAGCTGCCTTACCCGATAAAGCCCCTTTTTGAGTTTTTCTATCGAGTCACTGTTTACGGGTATCGATTGTGCCGAGTTGTTTTTGGCAACAACTTCCATATTTTGCGACGACAAAAAACCAGGCTTATTGATCAGCTTGGGCAATATTTCATCTTTCAGGATATTCTTGGGCACGTTCCAATAAGGGTTAAATTCGATATAACTCATTTGGGCCATTAAGACGGGTGTTTGGTTTTTAAGCGCCTTGCCAACCACTACACGCATATTGGTGATATTGGTACCGTTATCGATGCCGTCTATTGCCCAGAGTTGGAATGCGGGGATGTTTACAATGATGGAGCGGCCGACGCTTAGCTCAGGCAGCCAGCGTAACCTTTCCATCGCCAACTCAATTTGCGCTATCCTTTTGGTTAAAGGTTCATTCAATGCAGCCATGGTTCCCGAGCCTATGGTGCCGTCTGCAGCCAGGCCGTGGCGAAGTTGGAATTTTTTTACGGCGTTTACAAGTTCGGGCGTATATTTGGGTTTATTTTCGGAGGGGTTGAGTGTATCGGCTTCAGGCATATCGCCCAGATTGGCCAATAAATGGCTCAATTCCACCAGTTGCGGATGGTATTCTCCCGGCCTTAGCTTGCCTTTGTGGTTGAAAATGAAATTAGGTGATTTTTCCGCAATAAGCCGATAAGCAGCCAATGCGGACTTGAGCTTCTGGTACTGGTGCAACCTCGGTTCGACCAATAATGGCAGTTGTGAAACCGTGTTGAGAGCCAAGCTGTCTTTTATCAAGGTCGGGAGGTCGATTAATTTTTTTTCCCGCAACTGTAATTTGTAATTTATTCCTTGTGGATTAACGCGCCCATAATGCATATCATGTAAGAATCGCAATAATGCGATACTGACTGCGGTGTCATAGAGGGCCAATTCCTTATAAGCCGTAGGCGCCAATTTTAGGACGAGATTATATTTTTCCCGTAGCAGGTCTGCATCGTAATTTTCCCGAACCAAACCCTGCTCAGCGGCTTTGGCGAGCAAATCAAGGACATCAGCCGTATTTTTTGCTGATTGGGTGTTCCCCAACCAAAGTAATTGGTAATTGGCAAGTTTGTAAAGGGCATCCAGGTCTTCAGTGCGATAGGCAAAGTTGGTTTGTTTTAGGTATGAGTGCTGTTTTGCGGCAATGATCGCGTTGATTTCTTTGCTGATGTCAGGATTTTGAACCGCCGAATTTTCGGCAAAAAGGCATCGGACAGGCATCATTGCCATAAAAAACAACAGCCAGATAAAGGAAAAATTACGAGTTAGCCGTGTCAACGAGGTTTCCTAAGGAATATAAAAGGACCATATGGCGCATAGTTTAAAACTGTACTTATTTGGATAATTATACTTAACTCCTTACAATCTCGACAAAATTCAATAGGTACGGAGGGAAGCCAATATAACTGGCCGCTATTTACGGGAACTCCAGAAAACCATGCCAAATTTAAATTATGGATAATATACAGCAAGACAATAGACATATGAGAGTAGTTGATTTATACGATTTTTCAATGTGTAACATAAGGCTTAACATTTATAAGCTGATTTGCTTAATGCTGATAGCGGTAACTTTCTGTACGGCTAAGGCAGAAAAATTACCGGTAAGTTCATCCGTAACCGGCTTTGAAGTAACCCAAAACCAGCTTAAGGTCAAAATAGACGAGCTCAACGCCAAGCAAGGGGCAAACGAGGCAATCAAGTCCCAATTGCTGCCGTTGTACCAATCCGCCCAAGAAAATTTGGCAAGTATCGGAGCGTATACTGAAAAAACAACTGGCTTTGTAGCGGCAATAAAGCAAGCCCCGGACAAAATCAAAAAACTGCAGCGGGAAATTGAGCAAGGGCAACAAAAAATTGCTAAACAAAAGGTCGAAGATTTCAGTAGGATTTCCGATGAAGAATTGGAGCAACGGTTAATACTCGAAAAGGAAAAAATTAGCGCCCTGGACGAACAGATAAAGAAGCTTGAAAAAGAGCTAAGCTTGCAAAATGACCGCCCGCAATTGATCCGTCAAGAAACAATGGCCGCCCAACAAGCACTTGAAGCAGCCCAAAAAAAGCTGGAATCGTCTGCTAGCCCTGCATCAAAACTGGAATCAGAGGCGCGGCTAATACAGCAATCGACACTCATCGACTCGCTCAGGGCGGAGTTAAAAATGCTGTCGTCGGAAGCCGACAGCAACCTTATTCGGGTGGAATTGCTTAAAACTGAATTGGGACTGTTGGCTGTCCAAAAAGAGCAGCTTAACCCGGTCATTATTGCCATTGAGAGCCTGGTGAACGCCCGTAGACAACAGGAAGCGAAAAACCTGGAGGACGAACTGACCCAGGCGGAAAAAACGGCTACCGGTAAGCATAGCCTTATCATCCAGGCTACCCGAGAAAATATCCAATACAGCCGAGACTTACAGGCCGTTACCAGCAAAATTGAAACTTACAATGACTTAAAAACCAAGGTAGATAGCGCGGCAAACGACATTGATGCGGATTTTAAAAGTGCGGAAAAGAAAATCAGGTTGGCGGGCTTAAGCCCTGTCTTGGGAAAAATACTCCGCGAACAGCGCCGAAATTTAGGAAACCCCGAGCAATTTATCTTGGGATCTGAGGAAATCCAGAAAGAGACCGCCTTAACCAGCCTCGAACAATTCAAGGTCGAGGAAAGGCTTAAATTGATTTCCGATACGGATGCCCGGTTACAAGACTTGATTAGCCAGCAGGTTGATAAGGCTTTGCCCTCCAGTGACCGCATGATGATACAGGCGGAGTTGAGGGTGTTGTTAGATAACCAGAAGGACTTGTTGTATAAGCTTTCATCTGCGTACACTACCTATTTGCGCACATTGGGCGACCTTGATTTCGCCAAACAACAAATGCAGGGGCAAGCCGCTAAGTTTGCTGGTTATTTGGATGAACATTTGTTATGGGTTAGGAGCTCCACCCCAATCGATTCGGTTTTTTTTCGGGGACTTTACCATTCCATTAAATGGTTGTTCTCACCGTTAAATTGGGCGGCATTAATTAAAGATACCTTGCTGGTGGCTTGGCGAAACCCATTCCTGGCCTTTCTTGCCATTTTTGTATCGATAGGGTTGCCCATGCTTTGGAATTGGGCGAAGCAGCAATTGCTGGCGATAAGCAATAAGATTGAAAAAATTTACACCGATAATTTTTCTCACACGTTAAAGGCGTTGACTTACACACTGATTTTGGTGCTCCCTTTACCGGTATTTGTTTACTATTTGGGCTGGTTCCTTAGTGCCGACCCGCAGGTAGCGAACTTTAGCAAATCCGTGGGTGCGGGGCTGCAAGGTACGGCTTTGCCATTGTTTGTTTTACAATTGTTTTACCGCTTGTTTTCTGCCAAGGGGATTGCCGTCAAACATTTCAATTGGCAAAAGAACACCGCAAACTTGCTGCAAAGACAGGTTGCATGGCTGCGCTTTATTATTGTTCCCGGTGTTTTTCTTATCAATTCAACGAACGTATCGTTAATGTCCAGTTACAGCGATACCCTCGGACGTTTGGGATTGCTCGCGAACATGTTAGCCCTTTCCGTGTTTTTTTCCAGGTTGGCGAATCCCGGTACCGGGCTATTACGGGCATATCTCAATACCCATCCGGATGATTTGTTGACGAAGCTCCGTTATGCCTGGTATCCGCTAATTATCTGCATTCCATTAATTGTTGCCGGATTTGCGGTCGTTGGGTTTTACCTGAGTGCTTTGGAGTTACAACAAAAGCTGGTTGTGTCACTCCGCCTTATATTTGCTGTTGTAATCATTTATGGCTTGGTTATCCGCTGGTTGACGCTTGTAAACCGGCAATTAGCGCTCAAGAATGCCAGGCAAAAACGCAAGTTGGCGTTGGCTGAAAAGCAACCGGCCGCAGATGGGGCGCTTGTTGATGAACCTGTGGTACCGCTTGAAGAAGAACTGATCGACATCCCCACCATCAATATCCAAACGCTCAAGTTGCTTTTCGTTTTCATTGGCTTAAGTTTGATTGTCGGATTTTGGCTAATTTGGAGCAATATCCTGCCGGCCTTTTCTTTTTTGGAGCACATTGTATTGTGGCAGCATCCGGCCGTTATCGATAACCAGGAAACTTACCTACCGGTTACCCTAACGAACTTGTTTAAGGCCGGCCTTTATATCTTCCTTATCGCTGTTTCCGTGCGCAATTTTCCAGGGCTGATGGAACTTTTGGTGTTTAGCCGCATTTCCATAGCTGCGGGTGGCCGTTACGCGGTCAATCAACTGGCCAGATACCTTATCATTGCCATAGGTTTTATTTGTGTCGCTAATGAATTGGGTGGTAGCTGGTCACAAGTACAGTGGCTGGTGGCGGCGCTGAGCGTAGGTTTGGGCTTTGGCCTGCAAGAAATTTTTGCAAATCTTGTTTCCGGGATAATTTTGTTGTTCGAACGGCCAATCCGGGTCGGCGATACGGTGACGATCAATAGCGTATCCGGCAAAGTAAGCCGTATTCAAATGCGTGCGACAACGATTAGGGATTGGGACTATAAAGAGCATATTGTGCCTAACAAGACCTTTATTACTAGCCAGTTAGTCAACTGGACCTTGACCGATACGACCACTCGAGTCGTTATCCCAATTGGTATAGCCTTTGGTTCGAATGCAGCCCTCGCGCATAAGCTGATGCTGGAGGCGGCAAAATCAACCCCGTTGGTGTTGGAAGATCCGGCGCCAAACGTGGCATTTGTCGGGATAAAGGAAGGCGCGCTGGAATTCTCTATCATGGTTTTTGTCAGTGAACTAGGGCACAGGCTCCAAGTGACCCATACTTTGCTCGTCACCCTTGAGAAGATGTTTCGGGAAAATAATATCGAATTGCCTTGTCCGCAGCGGGATTCCCACGGTATTGAACAGGATAAGAAAGCTAAAGTGACGTCCTAAAAGCTGGCGGGACTTTTTGGCCGTCCCCATCGGTAAGGGTATTTGGTTACGGTTCTTTTGTGCGGTTCCTTGCTTGGAGCACCTCCATGTGAGGAATGAATAAAAGGCGAGAAACCTTGTCGATCAGATACTCTTCTTCTACATCCAGGCGATTGTCCAGGAAAGCTATTTTCCACAACGACTCTATCAGTTGTATTTTTTGCCCCTTAGTAAATTCAGAGCAGATTAAATGGGTAAATTCAAAATAATCGGTGGCGTGTTCCCTTTTATGCTCCGCGATTTCCATTAAATCAGCGGCTTGTTCGTCGGTTAAACCAAAGCGTTGTTCAAGCAACAATAAAATCAGGTGCTGTTTTTGGTTTTCACAGGTTTTCTCCATGTGCATCATTTCCATGAACAAGGCAGCGCTGGCGACTTTTAATTTTTCTTCAATATCACCCTCAAAGTTGACGAGGGTGATATGTTTTTCAAAAAAGAATTTAATTTTTTCGAGCATGGTACTTGGCAACTGCCTTAATCGGATCTTACTGCAGCCCATTATAACCCGTGTACAACCGTTATTCGCCGTGTCCAAGGCATAAAGTTTGGATTTGTAGCCATACCAAAGTATAGCCTTAACCTTTTGCTGAGGGTTGGTTACAGCTATTTCCACGGTTAATTGAGGTTTATCTTTTTTCTAACATAGCCTTACCAATAGGCGGCTAAGCTGATTTTACAAACTAATCATGTAGGCCGACTCTGATGATGGGTTTTCACAACCCATTGAATTTTTTTGATAAGTGGAAGCACTTATAGACTTTATTTTGTTATCAATTACCATTGCCTTGAAAATTTTTCAAATCGACATCATCTTTTGATTTTTATGACCACCCCTTGGCCAAGGGTATATTTTCCGGCAAATAATGTACGTGGATAGTAATGGTGGCTGCCATGGAAGATATCGATCATTATAAAAAACTCTTGCCGTATGCTAGACTTAATTTAATATTGGTACGAAATCATTTGTCTATTACAATGTTTTAGCATATTTCCCTAAAGTGGATTGAGAGTTGTTAGGCGAAGCGGTCTGCTAAAACTCCGTAAAACCCGCTTGGTTTTGCAATAGCTATCCCTTGCCTCCGGTTGCAGAATGCATCTTCCAATAAGTTTTTATTCAAAATTACGGCTATCGGCATTATTTCCCTTAATTGGCAGCCCTTAAACAATTGTCATCCGCTTTTCCAAGTCCCGTTAACGACGTAATTAATAAAAAATGATAGAAAACAAGATCATGATTGTTGAAGACGAAGCGATTATTGCGGCGGATATCCGTTGGCAATTGGAAGAATTCGGATTCGAGGTGGTGGCGTCTGCATTTTCGGGCGGCCAAGCCATTACCATGGCCAATGAACGCAAGCCCAATCTCATCTTGATGGATATTGTCTTGAAGGGCGGCATAGACGGGATCACCGCGGCAAAGACAATCATAGAAACCCTGCGGATTCCGGTAATTTTCCTCACGGCCTACAGTGATCCCTCGACCTTGGCCCGTGCAAAGCTGGTTGGCGCATACGGTTATTTGGTCAAACCCTTCCGTTCGGAAGAGTTGCATGCTTCCATAGAGGTTGCGCTTTACAAGCATCAGCTAGAAAAAAAGTTGAATGAAAGTGAACAGTGGTTTGGCAAAACCTTACTTTGCATCAGCGATGCAGTCATAGCCACTGATGCTGAAGCCAGGATCCGGTTCATGAATCCAGTCGCCGAAAAAATAACAGGCTTGCAACTGGAGCAGGTTAAAGGAAAAGACATCAACGAAGCGTTGACGCTTGTGGCTGAATCAGGCCGTTCCATCATTGAAAACCCTGTCACGAAATCGATAAATAGCCTGACTGTTACAGGCCTGGAAAGCGCCACATTACTGATAACCCAATCGGGCGCCGAAATCCCGATTGACGATGGCGCGGCCCCAATTATCGATGATAACGGGACTTTGTTGGGGGCGGTGTTAGTCTTTCGCGACATTACCTCAAGAAGGCGCATAGAAAATCTGCTCAAGGAAAGCGAAGAGCGTTTCCATAGTGCGTTTGACTTTGCCGCTATTGGTATGGCGTTGGTGGCTATGAACGGCTGTTTTTTGCAGGTGAATAATTCTATTTGCAAAATTTTCGGCTACTCCCACGACGAGTTGTTGAAACTCAGCTTGAAAATGCTTATCCATAAAGAAGGTTACGACAAAATGCTCCAGCACCACTTGCACGGATTGTTGTCGGACAGCGAGCCTTCCTTTCAGGTTGAAGTGGAGTGTTACCACAAAAATGCAGACAAAAAGGTTTGGGTTTTATTGAGCGCTTCTTTAGTGCGCAATGCGGCTAGCGAACCGCAATATTACATTATCCAAATCCAGGACATCACCGACCGTAAATGCGCTGAAAGGCAGCTCAATTATATTGCTAACCACGACCCCTTAACGGGACTTGCCAACCGCGTCCAGTTCCATAACTACCTTAATGAAGCTTTGTCATCCGTCAGGCGGCATGATGCCAAAGTAGCATTGCTGTTCCTTGACTTGGATCGCTTTAAATTAATTAACGACACGTTAGGGCATCGGATAGGTGACTTATTATTGCTGGCGGTAAGTGAACGATTGAAGGGGTCGCTTCGCATTAATGACATCCTGGCAAGGCTCGGCGGTGATGAATTTATTGTGCTATTGAGTGATATCCAGGCAATAGACGATGTGGCGAAGATAGCGAATAAGACTATCGACGCACTCACACAGCCCTTTTCACTTGAGGGCAATGATATTGTGATAACGGCAAGTGTCGGGATCAGCATTTTTCCTGACGATGGGGAAGATGGCCAAATGTTGCTGATGAATGCGGATACGGCGATGTATTTGGCTAAGGAGCGCGGCAAAAACAACTATCAGTTTTATAGCCAGGAGATGACGGAAAGGTCGCTTGAGCGGATGACGATAGAAAGGGGTTTAAGGTATGCCTTGCTGCATAATGGCTTTGAGCTTCACTATTTACCACAGATAGATCTAACCAGTGGCCGTACTGTCAGTTTTGAAGCGCTCGTTCGTTGGCGGCATCCTGATTGGGGGCTTGTTTACCCAGACCGGTTTATCGTTATTGCTGAAGACACTGGGTTGATCGTCTCAATAGGACGGTGGGTGTTGCGCACGGCTTGCTTGCAAGCCAAAAAATGGCAAGAAAACGGCCATGTATTCAGCCATGTTGCCGTAAACCTTTCTGCACGCCAGTTCCTGGAAAGCGATTTGTTCCAAACCATAAAGGGTGTGTTGACCGAAACCGGGCTTGATCCCGCTTCATTGGAGCTCGAAATCACCGAATCGGCTATTATGCAAGATCCGGACAAAACGCTCCAGGTATTGCACCAATTGTGTGACCTTGGGGTGCGGCTCAGTGTTGATGATTTTGGCACAGGCTATTCCAGTTTGACGTATCTCAGGCGATTCCCGATCCATAACGTGAAGATAGACCGTTCTTTCGTGCAGAATATTCCCAGTGATGAAGCCAGTATGACCTTGGTGCGGGCGATTATTGCCTTAGGCCATGAACTTAAGTTAAGCGTTACCGCTGAGGGGGTTGAAACGGAAGCGCAATTGGAATTCCTTAAAACACAAAAATGCGACATAGTCCAGGGTTATTTATTTAGCCGACCGGTTCCGGCGGAACAACTCGAAAAGGGTTTAAGCTTACTGCCCGGCAAATGAAACCAATCGCTTAAGGTAGCGTTTTGGTTTGTTCTTTCAGAATTTCCCTTAATGTGTAAATTAGGCTGACCATAGGCCAAGCCTTATTTGTAGTAGAATGCCTTTTTAATCTATGAGGGGTGTCTGTTGGCTTGGATCTTGTTGTTTTCTGCAGGTATTATCGAGGTTATTTTTGCAATAAGCCTAAAATATAATGAAGGTTTTACCCGGTTAATCCCGAGTTTGGTTACGTTGGCCTCAGGCGGGGCGAGCTTGTACCTGTTGATGTTGGCGATTAAATTTTTGCCCGTAGGCACAGCTTATGCGGTGTGGACCGGCATGGGCGCAGTCGGTGTTGCGATATTGGGTATCGTCTTGTTTAAAGAATCCGTCGACCTCTACAGGATTTTATCGATTTGCTTGGTTATCGTTGGCATCATCGGCCTTAAGCTGACCGATAGTAATTGATGTTACACCTTGTCTTTCAATTGCCCATTGATGTTGCTGTGCTGGACAGGATGGCTTCCGGCGATATTGCCGTGTTTCTCGAAAGCGGTGTGCTTGGCGTTTTACAACAGGGTGCGATGTCTGATGTATTAACCCATAAGCTCGATACCAACCGGCTTTGTGTGTTGTCCGAGGATATGGCGGTTAGGGGGGTATTGGCATCGGAGCTAGTAGCCGGGTTGGAGGTGATAGACTATCCTGGGCTTGTCAACCTTACTGTCGAAACCCCATTGATTGCCTCATGGTGTTAGTGGTGGGCAAGTTCTCGCTAGAAACTACAGGCCAAGGTTTTCTGGTAAACAGGCAGGATTGGAACGAAGCGGTAGCGCAGCATCTTGCCCAGCTAGAAAACATCACACTAAGCGACCAACATTGGGAGATTATCCTGTTCATCCGCGCTTACTACGAACAATACAAACATTTGCCAAATACCCGGGTGTTTATCAAGGCAGTAGCTAGGTCCCTGGGTGAAGACAAAGGCAACAGCCGCTATTTGCACCGATTATTCCCCGACGGGCCGTTAAAATACGCTTGCAAATTAGCGGGCCTACCGAAGCCGCCGACGTGTTTGTAGCCTAGATGGAGCGTAGCGGAATCCGGGAGTTCGTGGCTTCGATTTCCCGTATTGCGTTGTACTTCATACGGGCTACTTGCTATAAGCCACACGTCACATTGGGAAAATTAAATCGTCATTTTTATTACGAATTCCGTTAATCCTACGTTAAGTTTGACTAAACTATAGTTTGCGCCTGTTGCCATGGCTTATGCCGACAACTTTCGGTTTTCATCCCATCTTTTTATTCAGGAGCAACACATGGCTGTATTGAACAGAACGTTAATTATTGCAGGGATTATCTGCACACTAACCTCAATGCCCGCCGCCATCGCCGGAGTTGGCACGCCGCTCGTAGACCAACGCCAAGAAAACCAAGGGCAACGCATCGATCAGGGCGTTGAGTCTCGACGGTTAACCGAAGGCGAAACGAAAAGACTGGAAACCCAGCAAGACCGGATCGAAAATGCCGAATCAAAAGCCAAGGCCGATGGTGTCGTAAACCGTGCCGAGCATAAGCGCCTAACCGTACGGCAAAACATGGCCAGCCGCAACATTTACCGCAAAAAACATAACTTGCGCCACCGTTAAAATTCAGTTCCTATCAAGCTGAGGAGCCTGGAATATGCAGGAAATTAACCGTAAGCAACTTTCGTGATTGATCTTAAGAACCTCAGGCAGGCCATCAAATGTCCTTAAACAAAATCATTACGGTAATAAAGGGGCTTATGGCGATTTCAGGGCTAATTTGGGCTTTGCTTAAAGCGATGGATTAAGCGCCGTTCTTTTTTATTGGGTTTGTGGTCGATTCCGGTGAAGTTGAACAACTCTTTTTGTTCGCGTTGTTCCAGGATTTGTTGTTGCCGTTTGGCATGGCTTTCCGGGGTTTCCTGGTAAAGCAAGGCGGCATCTTTGGCGGAACGGCGTTGCCCGGTAACACCTAGGACGGTTATGTCCCAAGTGTAACCGTTCTTGCTGATCTTGAGTTCATTTCCTTCCTTGATTTCTTTCCCAGGTTTTGTCCGCTGCCCGTTAAGATGCACCTTGCCGCCATTGATGGCATCTGTCGCCAGTTTGCGGGTCTTAAAAAATCGCGCCGCCCACAGCCATTTATCCAGGCGGATTGCATCGGCCTCGGATGGCACGGCTTAAGCTGTTTTTTTCAACCCTTTGGGTAAGGAAAAAACGACTTTTTCCTCAATGCCCTTTAGCTCGGCAGCCGATTTGCCGCCCCATGCTTTTAATTGATCAATCACTTCCTGCACCAGCACTTCAGGTGCCGAGGCTCCCGCCGTAACGCCGACGACCTGGCTGTCGGTAAACCACTCTTTTTGCATATCCTTGGCGGTGTCGATTAAATAGGCCGGTTTGCCGAGTTGTTCGGCAATTTCCCGCAAGCGGTTGGAATTGGAACTGTTGGGGGAGCCGACCACTAAGATGGTATCGGCAGTTTTTGCAAGCTCATACACCGCATCCTGGCGGTTTTGGGTGGCATAGCAAATATCGTCCTTCTTTTGCTCCTGGATAGAGGTAAAACGTGCCCGTAAAGCGTCTACCATCACTTTGGTGTCGGTCATGGATAAAGTGGTTTGGGTGACATAAGCCAAGTTATTGGGGTTATTGACTTTTAAGTTAGCCACATCTTCCGGGGTTTCCACCAAATAAATGCCGCCATTTACAGTGCATTTGTCGTATTGACCCATCGTGCCTTCGACTTCCGGATGCCCCGCATGGCCGATCAAGATGACTTCACGGTCTGATTTGGCATGTTTGGCCACTTGTAAATGAACTTTTGTAACCAAGGGGCAAGTTGCGTCGAAAACGGTCAGGTTGCGCTCCACGGCTTCTTTTTGGACTTTCTTGGATACCCCGTGGGCACTGAAAATTAGGTAAGAACCCACGGGGACATCCGCTATATCTTCTATAAAGATGGCGCCTTTGGCTTTTAAGCCGTCGACGACAGTCCGGTTGTGGACCACTTCATGCCGGACATAAATCGGGGCGCCAAAAGTTTCCAGCGCCTGATCGACAATATCAATGGCACGGTCAACACCGGCACAGAATCCACGGGGGTTTGCGAGTACGATTTGCATGGCTAAGGCTCTTGAAATAGTTAATTACGATTATTTTAACTCAACATCGTGTGAGATACGATGATTGCATGCGATTAACGGCACATAAATGGTTTTTCCAAGGTTTTCTGGGGGGGCTCGCATTTATCGAGGCTTACCCGTACCTTGACAAAACAACGGACGTGAATATGCTTTTAACGAATTAAACCATAAGCGGGGCTTAAGGCAATATTAGCCGCGTTTCGAACAGGGTCAACCACTTAATCTTAGCTTATTGTCATAATAAAAAAGTTACCCAAAATTTCAAGGAAATGATGTGATGGTTGCCCCTATTCAATCCCAAATTATTGTCAAAAAACCCAGCGAACTTACTGTGGCATGGGCGCAAAATGTCTTAAAAAGCCATCCAAATAGTATTTCAAAACCAATTAATATCAGTGGGGTAGACATCGTTTCTGTGGACGTGGGTACGACTACGCGAGTGCGTCTGGCAGTGACCCACGACGGTTCGGCTGATTTTCCTAAACGTTGGTTTGTTAAATTACCTTCACTTTCGAATCGGGCGATGTTAATTACGGCTTTACCGCGCTTGCTGAGTACAGAAGTCCGTTTTTACAATGAAATTGCCGGCCTGGTCCCTGTCAATAAGCCGTCGGTTTTAAGTTCCCATAGCCGTTTGGGTAAGGGATCGACCTTAGTTTTGAACGATGTGTCTGAAATTGGGGCAATTCCTGGGAAGGCAGGGGATGCATTGACGGTCGAACAAGCAAGTTTGGTTGTCGAGCAATTGGCTTATTTCCATTCCTATTTCATGAATAAGGCCAGGAACGATCCAAGTTTTCGCTGGTTAGCAGGGCCGATACGGCGATTGGAAGATAACCTGGGCACGGCCCTGGCCGTCCCCCTAATGAAGCGCGGCATGCGTTTGGCAAGCGATTGGGTTACATCGAAATTACAAGCGCCAGCATTACGCTATGCCCGTTACCGTAAGCAGGTAATGCAATTCTTGTCGAAAGGGGAACCCACTTTAGTGCATCATGATTGCCATCCGGGCAATTTATTTTGGCATAACGGGTCGCCAGGGTTCCTTGATTGGCAAATGGTACGTATTGGCGAGGAGATCAGTGATGTCAGTTATTTTTTGGCGACTGCGTTAAAACCCGAAACCCGCCGCTTGCACGAAATGGCGTTGCTCAATAAGTACCATGAAACCATGCTTGCCAATAGCTGGACTAACACGGATTTTAAACATTTATTGAACCGTTATCGTGCTCACTTGGTCTACCCATTTGAAGCCATGGCGGTAACCTTGGCAATTGGCGGCATGATGCAGTTGGAAAGCAACCTGGAAATGCTAAGTCGAGCGGCCGCCGCCGTTGAGGATCACGACACGTTTGCAATCCTACCAAAAACGGCTTGAAAATGGGGGCGAAAACAATGCTAAGATGTTGAGGTTCCGCAATGAAATTGACTCTATCGGGGATTAGGTTATAACGACCCTGTAGCTTACAAGAGGTGAACACATGAAGAAAAAACAGCATTATTTGATAGGCCAAACGCATTGTACCGCTGCCGCTGTTGTGAAAGGTATCGACCGGGATGTGGAATGGGGTGAAGATATCCTCATGTTAGGTTTGGGTATTGTCATGTTGTCTTCAACTTTTGCGCCAGTGGCTCCGCCTATCGTGCTTTTGCCCCTTGTCGCCATTACATTTGCCATTACCTCAAGCCTGGCAAGGATGAATTATCACAATATGGAGCGTAAACTATTGGCTTCATTAGAAGAATTGAGTGGCTACGAGCAATCCCTATTGAACCCTATTTGCAAAGTATTTGTTGAGCAGCCCATGTGCTCCTTGACCCATTCCTATAACCCCTTAAAAAATTTGAAACGCTTAGGAAAAAGCGCAATCGGCGGAGCCTTGATCAATCCGCTTTGGGTGCCGATTTTTTACACTATGGGCATACAAATTGTCGAAGAAAATAATCTTGCAGTGCTGAATAAGGCAGTGATGCGGGTTGAACAAAGGGTCGTCCCGTTAGCCCTTGCCGATCGGGAAGAATCGTAATCCCGCTACAAGCCAAGCGCCCTAAACTCGGTGCAAGGTCGGCAACGTTGCCAAACGCGGTCGAATTCTTCGGCGAGTTGGCGGTTGCGTGAAGGCAAAGTCGGGCTCCAAACACCTAAATAGCGGCTGCTTTGCTGACGGAATAGATAGCCGTCACGGTCATTGATGATATAGGCGGATGGATATTGCTGGTCGTCCGCTTCAATGGGCGTGCGCAAATTGAAAACGGATGGCAGGCGTTGCGCCAGGTCGATTAACGGATGGGGCTGGCTGCGCACTGCAAGTACGTCTTGGACGATAATTAGCACACTGCCGCCCCCACTGTTAATTGCAAACTGTTTAAGCGCCTCAACAACTTCCACCTGTCCGTACACTACCGGCTCCAGGTCAGGGCTATGGATGCAGATTTGCTTTCGGGCTTTGGCGACCATTTGCCGAACGGCTGATACCGTAGCCTCAAGCCCATCCAATTCGGTGATATCAACTAAAGCTTCACGCGGTTTTGGGGCGGCACGTTTGGATGCCGCCGTGGGTTCTATCTGCAAGTACATGGCTTGGTGCGGGATATCGGCTTCCATGAAAACCTCGCCTTCTTTGGCAAAACCGAACTTTTCATAAAAGCCGATGGCATCGGTTTGGGAATTTAGCATAACCTTGGCCCAACCCAACTTGCGCGCCTTGTCGATTAAAGTATTCAACAAGGCCTTCCCGACCCCTTGGTTTCGCCATGCTTTCAAAACGGCCATACGGCCAAGTTTATGGTCGGGCGACAGTCTGGCCGTCCCTATGACTTGATGGAAGTTGTCGCGGGCGATAAAGTGAAAGCATTCAGGGTCAACGCTATCGAATTCGATAGCTTCGGGGATATTCTGTTCGCTAATAAACACGGCTTCACGTACGGCGCGTAGATCCTCAAAATCAGCACGGTAATCAGCGGGTTCAACACGGAAATTGGATATGTCCATAACGAAATTCAATAGTCGGTAGCCAGTAGCCGGTGAAATATGTTTTTTATTTTGCGTAATAGAAATATAGACGGTTTATAGCAATTTTAAATTTTCCCGCATTGAACACAGGTTATTGCCGTCGCCTTAGCGGGTTTAGGGGGCGTTTTTCGGGGTTAAAGCATCGTCAAGGAAATGGATGCCTTCCCAGCCGTATTTCATAAACTGCCTGATATTCGGATGGCCTGTGCCGTTTGGGTCGCTTAAAACATCGTGCCGATAATAATCGCCGAACAAGTTCAAGGTTTGCTCTTGGCTTAGCCGGTGTAGTTTGGCAAAGAAGAAGATCTTGCAGGAGCCTTCATTGTTTCCAGCCGCATTGATTAGGGTGTCGTCCCCTAAGCCGTTGCTGAATTCAGTAGGGTTGTAGTAGTAGTTTTCGGTGATGGCGATGATGGTTTCATTGAAACTGATGGGTTCGCCTTTGGTCGCCTTTTCAATAAATTTTTGTAAAATCATAAGCACTCAATAGGTTGTGTTTAAGGGAATCAGGCATGTTTCATGATACGCGCTTTTTCGCGCTGCCAGTCACGGTCTTTCGATGCGGCGCGTTTGTCATGGAGTTGCTTGCCTTTAGCCAGGCCGATTTCCAGTTTGGCGCGGCCGTTTTTCCAGTACATGGACAATGGGATGCAGGTGTAGCCTTTGCGTTCTACTGAGCCAATCAGTTTATTAAGCTCGTGGCGGTTGAGCAGCAGTTTTTTTTTGCGGATGGCGTCTGGGTTGATATGGGTGGAGGCGGACAGCAGCGGCGAGATATGCGCGTGCTCTAGCCAGGCCTCGCCGCGTTTGAAGGTGACATAACTTTCTTTGAGTTGTATCTTGCCATCACGCAAGCTTTTGACCTCCCAGCCTTCCAAGACGATACCGGCTTCAAAGCGTTCTTCGATATGGTATTCATGGGTGGCTTGACGGTTTACGGCTATGTTTGCATTCTGAGGTGGTTTCTTTTTGTTGGGTTTTTTATCGGCCATAGCGTTGGACAGCAAATATTTACGGATACCTAAAGTATAATCTTGCCATTTTACTCGATATGCTAATAATAATGGTCTTTTATTAGGTACTTACTGGACTGGACTGGACTGGCATGGCGGACGAAAAGAAATCACAACAGGGAGAATGGTCTTCGCGGTTTGCGTTCATACTGGCTGCGACGGGTTCGGCGGTCGGCTTGGGGAATATTTGGAAGTTCCCTTATGTCGCCGGTGAAAACGGCGGCGGCGCATTTGTTTTGGTGTATTTGTTGTGCGTTCTTTTGATCGGCGTCCCTTTGATGATGGCGGAAACCATGTTAGGGAGACGCAGCAAGAAAAACCCCATTTATACGATGGAGATACTTACCAAAGAAGCCCAAGCCGACCCGAACTGGCATTATCTCGGCTGGCTTGGCGTGGTTGCCGGCTTTTTGATCCTGTCGTACTACAGTGTGATCGCCGGTTGGGCTTCAGCTTACGTTGTAAAGGTTTTTTTCGGCAATTTTTCCGGCGCTACGCCGAGTGAGGTCAAGGCAATTTTCGACGGCTTTGTCGCCAGTCCCATGCAATTGATTTTCTGGCATACCGTGTTCATGGCGGCCACCCTATTTATTGTGACAAGGGGTATTGAGAAGGGCTTTGAAAAGTCAGTTGGATTTTTAATACCGTGGTTGTTTGCCTTGATGATCTTGCTGGTTGGCTATGCGATGACTACCGACGGCTACTTTAAAGGCTTGGATTTTTTATTTAAGCCGGATTTTGGCAAATTGACCGCAAACTCAATATTAGTGGCGATGGGGCAGGCGTTTTTCAGCCTGAGCCTGGGCATGGGCGCTATCATGGTCTACGGCTCATACTTGCCTAAAGATGTTTCCATCGCGAAAGCATCCATGATAATTGCTGGCGCCGATACCATTATCGCCTTGTTGGCTGGCATTGCCATTTTTCCTATTGTGTTTACCAACGGCTTACAGCCGAATTCCGGCCCAGGACTGGTTTTCGAAACCTTGCCCATCGCTTTCGGCAATATGTTCGGCGGCTGGTTATTCGGGATTTTGTTTTTTGTCGCCCTAGTGTTTGCGGCTTTGTCTTCATCCATTTCCTTGATAGAGCCGGCAGTCGCCTGGTTGATAGAAAATAAAGGTTTTACCCGTGAAAAAGCCTGTTTGTGGTCTGGGTTAGTGGCATGGTTATTGGGTTTCGGCACCATCTTTTCATTTAATGCCTGGGCAAACTTCAAAATGTTCGGCTTAACTTTTTTTGAATTGATTGATTACCTGACAGCCAACTTAATGCTGCCCATCGGTGGATTTTGTATTGCAGTTTTTGCTGGTTGGATAATGAAGCAAGAGCACAGCCGGGAGGAATTGGATTTTCCGGATGGAGTAAGCTATAAAGCTTGGAAGGTTTTGGTTTCCTATGTCGCGCCGACTGCGGTGTTTTTTGTCTTCCTGAACGTTGTTGGGGTTCTTTGAAAGATGACAGTTGTCCAGAAAAGCGCCTTGGTCAAATATTCTGCGCGGCAAATGTTTGATTTAGTCAATGATATTGAATCCTATCCCAAATTTCTGCCGTGGTGCAGCGGCAGCAGGATCATAAAAAAGGAAGATGGTTTTGTCGAAGCGGAATTGATGATTTCCAAAGGCGGCTTTAAAAAATCCTTTTCAACCCGGAACAAGATCGACCTGGGCGGCAGGATTACCGTGTCCCTGTTGGACGGCCCTTTTTCCAGGCTGGAAGGCGTGTGGAATTTTATGCCATTGCGCGAAGACGCCAGCAAGATCTCCTTGGATTTGGAGTTTGAAATGTCCAGCGTACTGGCAAACCTTGCCTTTGGTGCGGTATTCAACCAGATTTGCAATACCATGGTGGCTTCGTTTACCGGTCGCGCCAAAGAAGTTTATGGTTGAAGTTGGGGACGACGAAACGGACTTGATTGCGGTAGAAGTCGCTTACGCCAAGCCGGAAGAACAAGTGATCGTAACGGTCAATGTACCGAAAGGTACAACCTTGGGGCAGGCGGTGGAACTTTCAGGTTTAATCCAACGTTTTCCCGGGATAAGCCAATCAACCCTCAAGCTAGGGGTCTTCGGGGCGGTTTGCCCATTGGAGCAGGGTGTTAAGGCGGGCGACAGGGTTGAGGTTTACCGTCCTTTAATCTGCGACCCTAAGGAAGCCAGGCGAAAGCGCGCCAGTAAACCATAACCCTTTAAACGTCCTGTCCTTACAGCGGCAAAGGCGTTTTCAACTGCGACCCGCTGTCCGTAGGCTTGGAATCCGGGTCCCTTTTCGGCGAGTCGTCGATGTCCTCGAAGCCAAACAAGCCCTTTATTTTCTGCCACATGGTAAGCTCTACCTCGCGTTTGGGTACATCAACCGTGGTTTCCAACGACGGTTTGGCGACAACTTCGGTGCTGGGCCTAAAGTCGCCTTGGATACCGACGACTTGATTGTCTTCATTAAACAGAATGGAGACTCGTTTTTGTTCGCGGTCTTCGCCGCTAGGTTGTGAAGAGTACAGGTAGTCCCAGCGTTTTTGATGGAAGGTGTCTACCAACATGGGCGAACCTAAAATATATAATACTTGCCTTTCGGTCATGTTAGGACGAAGCTGGTCAATCATGGATTGATCGATGATATTGCCTTGATGGATGTCAATGGTGTAAACACCTGGCAGGTTGTTTAGTATGTAAGAGCAGGAGGGGAGCAGTAAACTGCTCACTATGGCAATACAATAAAACGCGCTTCTCATGTCTAGCGGTAAAGGATCAAAAATGCCAATCATACAGGATGTCAAACGATTATCCTATAAAACAGTCATACTTACAGGGATAAAAAAAGGCTACAATGTGCCATGTCATTATTGAAATCGAACTTGGTTTTTGCCGAATACGATTGCCAAACTGGAGATAAATGTGGAAACTCATGATCTACGGAACGCTGGCCTGAAAGTTACATTGCCCAGGGTCAAAATCCTGCAAATACTGGAAAACCAGGCGACCGACCGCCATCTAACTGCGGAACAAGTTTACAAAATCTTGCTCAACGAGGATGAAGAGATTGGGTTGGCGACGGTTTATCGCGTATTGACCCAATTCGAGGCGGCCGGTTTGGTCACCCGGCATCATTTTGAAGGCGGCAACTCAGTTTTCGAACTTTCCGACGGTGCCCACCACGACCACATTTTATGCATGAAATGCGGGAAAGTGGATGAATTTACTGATGAAGTTATCGAATCCCGGCAAAAGCAAATTGCCAAAGATTTAGGTTATGAACTGACCGCACATGGGCTTTACCTATACGGCTACTGCCCCCAATGCAGGAAATCCTGACAATCCATAATATTTACAACTTTCATGTTTAAACCCCTGATTTTTTACATCGGCCTGCGCTATACGCGGGCAAAGCGCCGTACGCAGTTTATTTCCTTCATCACTTTAACCTCAGTCATGGGCATAGCCCTTGGCGTTACCGCGTTGATCACGGTGCTGTCCGTGATGAACGGCTTTGAAGCGGAATTGCGGGAACGTATCCTAGGCATGACCGCCCACGCGACTTTGACCGGACGTTACGGCCAGCTTGAAAATTGGGAAGAAGCCGAAAACCGCATCAAAGGTTATCCGCATGTGCAAGGCACGGCGCCGTTCATTACCGGCCAAGTCATGATTAACGCCGACCGACGGGTAAGCGGCACCATGCTCAACGGCATTATGCCCAACAACGAAACCAAGGTTTCAGAAGTCGGCAACCACATGGAAGAAGGTAGGCTGACCGATTTGGTGCCGGGAGAATACGGCATCGTCCTGGGCGCGGAACTGGCTAAATACCTGGGTACTTTCATGGGCGATAAGATCACGATCATCAGCCCGCAGGTCAATTCTACGCCAGCGGGCATAGTCCCTAGGATGCGGCGGTTTACCGTTGTCGGCATATTCAAGGTCGGCATGTATGAATACGACCGGAATATGGCGCTGATCCATATCGACGATGCCGCCAAATTGTTCAGGTTGGAAACTGCGGTTTCCGGTTTGCGGATAAAACTCGACGATGTTTTCAATGCCCCCCAAATCACCCAATCCTTGGGTTCCGAGTTATCGGGCGACTATATCGTAAGCGATTGGACGATGGCGCATGAAAATTTCTTCAAGGCTATCAAGACAGAAAAGACCGTCATGTTCATTATTTTGCTGCTAATCGTGGCGGTAGCGGCTTTCAATATTGTGTCCACACTCGTGATGGTGGTGACTGACAAGCGCGGCGACATTGCCATCCTGAAAACCCAGGGGTTAACTTCAGGTTCGGTAATGGGCATTTTCATGGTGTTAGGAACGGTGATCGGCGTAGTCGGCACCATCTTGGGTACGGTAGGCGGGATACTCTTGGCGCTCAACGCAGGCCATATCGTCAGCGACATCGAGAAGTTTTTTAAAGTCCGTTTCCTGCCGGCAGATGTCTATTACATCAGCGATTTGCCGTCCAAGCTCATGTGGTCTGATGTCTATTCGATCGCAACGATGGCCTTTGTGCTGTCGTTGCTTGCGACGATATACCCCGCTTGGCAAGCGTCAAAAATCAACCCTGCGGAAGTGCTTCGATATGAATAGTCCGAGTATTTTGCAGTGCCAGGGATTGACTATGCGCTATGCCCAGGGCGGCCTGGATGTCGAAGTATTGAAAGGCGTTAATTTTAATATCGACAAGGGCGAATGCGTCGCCGTCATGGGGGCGTCGGGTTCGGGGAAAAGTACCTTATTGCACCTATTGGGCGGCTTAGAGAAGCCCACGGGCGGTAAAGTGATTTTGGACGGCATCGACCTGGGCGTTGTCAGCGGGGCGAAATTAGCCAGTCTTCGGAACCGTTCCTTAGGGTTTATCTACCAGTTCCATCACCTTTTGGGTGAATTTACCGTGCTGGAAAATGTCGCCATGCCCTTATTGATCGGCGGGCACTCTGTTGAAGAAGCGCGCCACGATGCAACCAAACTATTGCAACGGGTGGGCTTAGGCCACCGTGTTGAACATAAACCCGGCGAAATATCCGGAGGCGAACGGCAACGAGCCGCGGTCGCCAGGGCCTTGATCAACAAACCGGGCGTAGTCTTAGCCGACGAACCGACCGGAAACCTAGACAGCAAAACCGCCGAGGATGTTTTTCAATTGATGTTGGAATTGAACCAGGAGCTGAATGTCAGTTTCCTGATTGTTACCCATGACCATGAATTGGCAGGGAAAATGGGCAGGGTGTTGCATATGGAAGATGGGGTGATTGCTTGATTTTGAGCTTTGACTCAGTTCTTCGATAGGCACTGTACCAAACAACGGAAAGACGAACAAAATCTTGTTGATTCCGTTCGTGGTGAGCTTGTCGAACCATGAATCGGAATCAACCTCCGCATTATACCCTCTCCCTTAAGGGGAGAGGGTAGGGTGAGGGGTGAATAAGGTGTCGTCGCTATCGCGACGGTTTTTTAGATGCTGGTTCCCGCACTGGCAGTCGGGACACTTTTCTTCGCTTGTCAAACCACATGGATGTGGTGAATGCGGCTTATGCAAGAGCAGTTTTCCGTCAAAATAAAGCACCCAAAGCTTCTTAGGCGAGCCGGATGCCGCTTTATCCTGCGCGCCGTCGTTTTTTATCGGGGTTTGCCAGAAAGGATATCCCTGTCCTCCTGACAATGTGCGGCATCCATGCCGCACCCCTTCGTGAAATGGTTTAAATAAACAGGACACATTTAGAGGCCGATTTATAATGTCATTAGAGGTGGACATGAACAATCGAGCAAAGCGACCGAACCCAAAATGCACATTAGAATTTAAGCACGATGCCGCGAAGCCAGTGAATGAAAATGGTTATGCCCACCAGCAAACGGCAGATAACCTGGGAATCCCGTCAAGTGCGATAGGCCGTTGGCCGAGGGCAGGAGGGAGCCCTACAACCCCATCTGCCGGCAAGGCGGCAGCCCTCAACTTGGCGGGCCAAGCTGAATTATTGCGGCTACGCAAAGAGATCGGACAGTTGCGCATGGGGCGCGAAATATTAAAAAAGGCCGCCGTCTCCTTTGCCAAGGAAGCCGGATAAAATACGGGTTTACTTGTGCCCTGTGGGTATTCGGGCGCAACAGAAGGCGTTCCCAGTTACCGTGTTATGCCGCGTGATGGGGGTGAGCGCCAGTGGATAAGCGATAAAGCAAGGCGAAAAGCTGCGCTTGGGGCCAAAGCCCGCCAGCTTTTCGGTGGCCATAGGCATGCCTACGGCTATCGGGGGTTGCCTGACGCGCTGGGCAAGGCGGGCATGGAATCAGGGCATTACCAAGTGCGCCATTTAATGGCTCGATTGGGCTTGAAAGCCCGCTATCCCAAGCGTTTTAAAGTGACGGCCGACAGTGGCCATAGCGGGGCGACACCGCCCAACCGCTTGGGTCGGCAATTTGATGTCGTTGCGCCCAACCAAGTCTGGACAACGGATATCACCTACGTTTGGACTCCCGAAGGTTGGCTGTAGGTAGCCGTTGTTATTGGTTGGCATTCCCGGCAAGTGGCGGGCTGGGCTATCGCAGACCAGATGCGGGCTTCGTTGTGTGCCAGTGCATTACAAATGGCTTTTTACCCACGGGGCACAAGGGCGCAGAAAGCCGAAACTTGGTTTGCGCCACCATTCGGGCCGGGGCAGCCAGTACGCCAGTCATGGCTAACGTAATTATCACTCCGTCCTCTATAGCCGCCATCTGACCAAAATGTGAACCAGTTCACATAATCCTTAAGGAATTATCTTGATGGACACTAAAAAAATAAAGTTAATCTACACTTAAAGTCGAGAAAACTGGTTTTTTATTCCTAACGGTTGAATCATGGTTTTCCAAACAATTTTTGATATACTACAAACTCCTGAATGATTGCACTCGAGGGAATAAAAGGTTTGCAATCAACAAGGATCCAAGCTAGGATGATTGGGAATAAGAAAAATAGTGAGCCATCCCGGGAAGGTTGGTGATAAGAAAAAAGGAGCTTGTGCAGTGGGCTGAGCGTTGTTAGCATGTACGATGACATTCGAAAGACTGTTTAGGCATGTGACAGCAAATTGAAACAGCCACTCACACAATAGCCGTCATTATTAGGTAGCAAGTTTACCTAAGCGTTTCAAATCCATTTTTGACGGTAATATCTTTAACTATATAGGAGCTTTACATGAAAAATTATTTTATAGCTTTGTTTTTTGCAATTGGTTTAATGTCAATGCAGTCGGCTTCTGCGGCTATGTTGGAATTGACAGAACTCTTTGGTAACGGAACATCAACAGGATCAGGCACTAACAGCGTCATTGGTAGCACAATTGATGATGCCACGTATCCAGACAACGTTACTGTGTGGTCACTGAAACTCTCAGACTTAGGGCCTTCAGGTCTTGCCGATTTGAAGTTTACCTTTTCTGCAAATTATTTGACTTTTCCAACTATCAAGTTTGACGGCAATAATGACCTTAAAAATCTGGTAGCGGATACGTATAACCTAATGTTCATACCCCCTGCAAATATTGCCAACTACCAGTATGAATTTACTTTCACTGCTACAGATGTTAGCCAAGTCCCCGTACCTGCCGCTGCATGGCTGTTCGGTTCCGCCCTGTTGGGGTTGATTGGCTTTACTTCACGCAAACAACAACCTATGCTTGCTGCATAAAAAACTTTTTTCTTTATCTCTATAAAAGGAGGGCTATAAACGCCCTCCCCTTTTTAGCGGTCATTTATATCCCCATTACGGTTCGGCAGTTGAATTAAGGTTTGTCTGTACAAGTAGCCGGAATTAAGTTTACATCACATCTTGTGCGTAGCAATCCCAATAATGCCAGCTTGTTGGTATTGCCTGTACCGGTTCCTTCCCCAGGCCTTGGTTATTTCGCTGTTATCCAATATCTCAAGGATGCGGTCAGCTTCCTGAAAATCTTGCGGGATTTTGGCAGATAGGTTGATTACTGTTTTTTGCCAGTGTTCAGGCGGATTGATCGAACTGATCAAAACGGTATTTTCTGTAGCTGGCGGCTCACCTGAGTAAATTTGGTGCGGAATGAAGCTACCCGCCCTAAATGTCCACAACTGGTTGTCGAGTTCTTGGCTTTGTTCTATTGAATCCGTAAGCACATAAGGGAATATGCCGCTTCGGTAGGCTTTTTCGATCAGCTTGCAGGCGAACAGATGGCGTTCCTGGGTCGATTCCGTTGACAACACATAAAAAACGACTTCAGGCATCCGCCTAACCTGCGTTTACACGGTCGATAAGATATTGGCTTAATAAAGGCACGGGGCGGCCTGTTGCGCCTTTGGTTTGCCCTGTCCGCCAGGCTGTACCGGCGATGTCGAGATGCGCCCAACGGAAATTTTTGGCAAACTCCGAAAGGAAACAGGCAGCGGTTATGGTGCCGGCATCTTTGCCGCCTATGTTTGCAAGGTCAGCAAAATTGGATTTGAGCAATTCCTGGTATTCTTCCCACAACGGCAACCGCCAGACGCTGTCGCAAGAGGCTTCACCCGCCTTAATCAAGGCATTACAAAGCCCGTCGTCATTGCCGAGCAAACCGCTGGGCACACGCCCCAAAGCGACCAAGCAGGCGCCGGTTAGGGTTGCCAGGTCGATAACAACATCGGGTTTATAACGTTCCGCATAAGTCAATGTATCGCAAAGTATTAAACGCCCTTCCGCATCCGTATTTAAGACTTCAATGGTTTTGCCGGACATGCTGGTGACGATATCGCCAGGCTTATTGGCATCACCATCGGGCATATTTTCCGATGAAGGGATTAAACCCACGATATTCATCGGCAATTGCATTTTTGCGGCGGCCAACAGAGTTCCCATGACGGCCGCACCGCCGCACATGTCGTATTTCATCTCATCCATGCCTAGGCCTGGCTTTAAGGAAATGCCGCCCGAATCGAAAGTCAGGCCTTTGCCAACCAGGACAACCGGATTGCCGCTATTTTTTCCGCCCTGATATTCCAGGATAATTAACTTAGCGGGTTGTCGGCTGCCCCGGGAAACGGACAAGAAAGATCCCATGCCGAGTGATTCCATCTCGGATTCTTCCAGCACTTGCACGCTGATTCCCGGATCGTTTTTGCCCAACGCTACGGCTTGTTCCGCCATATACGCAGGCGTACAGATGTTACCGGGCAAATCAGCAAGCGACTTCGTGAAACGGACACCTTCCGCTATCGCCATGCCTTGCGCTAAACCCTGGCGGGCAGAAGCGAGTTCGCCTTCCGATACGGCGACCATGACTTTTTGCAACTTACTTTCAGTTTCCTTGTCGGATTTAAGGGCAGTAAATTGGTACACTGCATCGTCAAACACTTCGGCAATTTGGCGGACATTCCATTGGACATTGCAACCTTCAACGGCAACCTCGGCCAACCCGCAAACAATTGCCTTGATACAGGGCTTTTTTAAGTTATTTGCCGCAGATAAAAGCGCCTTCCTAAAGTTTTTGGGCGATAGCGGCTTGTTTTCGCCCAAACCTACCAGCAAGATACGCTCAACACCGCTTTCGGGTATGACATTAATCAGCACGGTTTCGCCGACTTTACCGCCGATGTCGCCGCGGCTAACGATTTTGGAAATAACTTGCTGCAGGTTATTTGAAAGCGCCGCCCCAGTAGTTGTAAGTTGGTGATTTTGATAAATACCGATAATGATACAATCGCACGGCAGTGTTTCTATGTGTGCAGTTTCTATAGAATATTCCATGTTACTTACTAATATACCGTTTACTAAAATATCCGGGGTTGTTGGCAGGCGATTTACGCCAGCTTACATATTATTGAATTATACATCACAATTATTGTTTTGATTGGGGAGATAGGTTTGGACGCAAATTGGCCTAAAGGCTACAAAATGGGCGCGCGGCCATTGGTCACAGTGTTGGATAGAATGATTGCCGTAGACTTGCTGAAAACACTCATGTCAGTATGGACCGTCATTGTGGTCATCATTGTAAGCCAGAAATTCATCAAAATCCTTGAGAAAGCTGTTGAAGGCCATATTTCAAACGACACGATATTGACTGTCTTGGGCTTAAAAACCATTATTGTGAGCATTACCTTATTGCCCGCCGCTACGTTTATGTCACTTTTGATGGTTTTGGGCAGGTTATACAAAGACCAAGAAATGTCAGCCATAGCATCTGCCGGTGGTGGCGCTGCAATCCTTTACCGGGCTATTTTTTTGCTTGCCTTCCCATTAAGCGCCATCACCGCCGGTTTGTCATTGTATGTTTCACCCTGGGCTGAAACTCGGATGCAGCGTATTATGAATTTGGATGAACAAACCTCCGATATTCGGGGTATCGCAGCGGGCAAATTTAGCGAATACAGCGGAGGGGATTTGGTTTTTTATGTAGAGAATATAACTCCGGACAATAACATGCAGTCTGTTTTTATGCAGAACAGGAAGAAACGGGACTTAAGCATTATTACCTCGGAAAGCAGCCACTTCGAAGACTTGCCCGGTGGCCGTTACATGGTTTTTGAAAATGGCGAGCATATTAAAGGACGTCCCGGCGACTATAACTATGCCATTGAATCCTTTAAGGAATATGCAGTTATAATCGAAGAAAAAGCAGTGTCTAATTCGCTTACCACCAAGGCTGTCGATAGCGGAAAGCTTTGGACTTCCGATACCACAAAGGAAATTGCAGAATTACAAAGCCGGTTTTGCTTACCCTTGACTATCGTATTGTTTGCTTTTCTTTCGGTCCCGCTGGCAAAAGTGTCGCCCAGGGGCGGTATTTACGGGAGCATGATGCTGGGTTTCTTGGTTTATTTCAGCTACGGAAATTTTTCCGGTGTAACCCAGAGTTGGGTAGTCAAAGGTTCCATTCCGGCTTGGCCAGGTATGTTTTGGGCAAATTTGATCTTGTTTTTGGTCGGCTTGCTACTGTTGGCAAATTGGTATGGATATCGATGGGTAATTTCGGCTATCAAAAAAAGGATATCAAGATGAATGTGTTGACGTCCTACATTGGCAAGGAAATATTAAAAGGCTCGTTGATTACGTTAATTATTTTATTGACCATTTTCAACTTGTTTACTTTGGCCGATGAATTGAAAGATTTAGAAGGGCAATATGGCCTAAAACAAGTTTTTTATTATGTCGCCTTAACGTCACCCACCGTCCTTTTCCAGTTGGTGCCTGCATCGGCATTAATAGGCAGTTTATTCGTCTTGGGTTCTATGGGCAATAATCGCGAGTTAATTGCCATGCAAGCCGCAGGGCTATCCGTCCTGGGCATCATCAAGGCAGTCCTGCTGGCTGGCCTCGTGCTTGTAAGCTTGTCGATGCTGGTCGGTGAATTTATTGCGCCCATTAGCGAAAAACTTGCGCAAAAAATTAAAATGGCCGCCTTAAATGAAAGCGTCATCTTAAATTCCAGGTATGGTGTATGGTTACGGGAAGGATCGAGTTATGTCAATGTCCGTCAGGCCGAGGACGATGGCTTATTGACCAATGTCAGTATTTACGAATTGGATGACCAGCACCATTTGTATCGGGAAGTGCATGCAGAAAAAGCGGTTTTTTTGGGAAACAAAACCTGGAAGTTGGTTAACATTAAGGAATCGGCAATTTCAACTCAGCAAATTCAGGTAAATCAGCTGGCCGAGCGTACGTGGAAATCCTCAATTGCCCCCAATTTATTGAAAATTGCTGTCGTAGACCCTAATAACCTATCTCTTTACGATCTAGGGATGTATGTCGAATTCCTGAAAAGCAATCATCAAAAATCACACACTTATGAATCCGCTTTTTGGACGCGCGCCGTCAACCCGTTAACGACTTTTGTTATGATGTTGGTTTCCGCGCCTTTTGTCATTGGCATACATCGAGGCATAAGTATCGGTGCACGCATAATGCTAGGCGTTACTATCGGTATGGGATTTAATATTTTCGACAAGATTGTTAGCCATTTCGGCTTGATCTATAACTTGAACCCTCCATTAGTTGCAATACTCCCCAGCATGGTAGTCTTTGTTATTGTCCTGTTCGCCATGAAGAAAGCCCAGACCTAATTTGTATCTTCAAAATAAACGGGTATATTTTGTTAAATATTTACAATAGGTTATGAATTTGTCTCATGGAGGTTACGAATGTTGACCAATCACCCATTAACTGCGGCTGTAACTATAGAAGCCAATTTTTTTTGCAAAGCACATTTGCCGATGTGTTAGTATTAGATTTACCTATGAATTCTCCAGGTAACCAACAAATATATTCGTAACTCTACACCAGGATATCCAAGTATGAAAACTAAAGAGATTATTGCTACCAGTATGATAAGTATCGCTTTGTTGGCGGGCTGTGACAAAGGCGGGAACACCCCGCAAACGTCTTCTAACGAGGAAAGCAAAACAAGTACAGCTACAGAATCAGTTACTAAAGCGGCTGATGCTGGAACTGCCGCTGTTGAAAAAGCAACCGAAGCCGGCACTGCTGCTGTTGAAGGCGCAGCAAGCGCAGGTGAAGCAGCTGTTGAAAAGGCGGCTAATGAAGGCGCCGCCGCTGTTGAAGGTGCTAAAGATGCTGGCGCTGCGGCTGTTGAGGGCGCTAAAGAGGCTGGCGCTGCGGCTGTTGAAGGTGCCGCCACCGCTGGGGCTGCGGCCGTTGAAGGCGCTAAAGATGCTGGTGCTGCTGCCGTTGAAGGTGCCGCCACCGCTGGTGCTGCCGCTGTTGAAGGCGCAAAAGATGCTAGCGCAGCTGCGGTAGAAGCCATTGCTAAGCCAATTGATGCTGCCAAAGAAGCCGCAACGGCTCCTGGAACCGATACGGCAAAAGATGCCGCCAAGGATGCAGCCGGAGCCGCTGTCCCTAAATAAACCAGACTATCGTCAAAACCTGGCAGAGCTTTCTGCCAGGTTATTGGCTCTCTTTCTACCCAGCAGATCAATGTCCTAAGACAGTTTAGTTTTTGGTTGTATCAGATAAAATGTCTAACTTCTCCCTATGTTAAGACACCTCAAAACCCCATGAGCATTCAAAAATTCAACGGAATTTCGCCTAAAATTGGACATTCCGTCTACATACACGACAGTGCTGTGGTGATTGGCGATGTCACTGTCGGTAACAATGCCTCTATCTGGCCGACAACCGTAGTGAGGGGTGATGTGGAAAGCATAAGAATAGGCGACGACACCAATATTCAGGATGGCTCCGTCTTACATGTCACCCATTACGGAAAATTTAACGACAAGGGCTACCCTTTAACCGTCGGCAAAGGTGTCACGGTAGGGCACAGGGCAATTATCCACGCCTGCACAATTGGCGACTACTGTTTGGTCGGTATGGGGGCAATCGTTATGGACGACGCTGTCCTTGAGGATTATGTCATGTTAGGCGCTGGGGCGTTAGTCCCTTCGGGCAAAAAGCTCGAAAGCGGACATCTTTACATGGGCGCACCCGCCAAACTGCTCAGGCCATTAACCGACAGCGAACGGGATTTTTTGGTCTATTCCAGCCAGCATTATGTGGCCCTCAAAAACAAATACCTTGAAAACCCCATGCCCCAAAGCAAATAGTTTATTGCCATTAGCGCCGCTTCCCTTTATGTCGCAGCAAATTTGCGTGCTTCATTCAACTTCTTTATGACTGGCTGTGTTTTTGGCCGAATTTTTCGCCACAAAAAAAAGGCTTCTGCCGCTTGTTCGACCAACATCCCCAGGCCGTCTAAGCTTTTTTTGGCTTTATGTTCTATGCCCCAGCGGACGAAGGTCGTGGGTTTGTTTCCATAGGCAAGATCGTAACAAACCCCTCCCTCAGCCAATACATCATCCGCAAGCGGAAGCGTTTCATCGTACAAACTTGCCGATGTCGCATTAATAATCAAGTCGAATTGTTTGTCTTTTAAATCGACAAGGCCACATCCCTCTATGTTGCCGTAAATACAGAACTCTGCCGCTAAATCACTGGCTTTCTGTCGGGTACGGTTAGCCAAAATGAGTTGGCGGGGGGATTGTTCAAGCAAAGGCGCCAAAATTCCCCTGCTTGCCCCGCCTGCGCCCAACAACAAAATGCTGGTATTTTCCAAGCTTATCCCATGATTTTTTGTAAGGTCGACAATAAACCCACACCCATCCGTGTTGTCTCCCAATATTAAGCCGTCTTCCTGCAACACCAAGGTATTGACAGCCTTGCTCTTTATGGCGCGGTCGGTATTATGGTCGGCGTATGTCCATGCCAGTTCTTTTAAGGGTAACGTACAATTTAAGCCCTTTCCACCTTTTGAGAAAAAAGCCGCGGCGGTCTCCTTAAACCGTTCAGGCTTGACTTCTTGCGCAGTATATTCAATTGCTTGTTTGGTTTGTTCCGCAAAAAGCTGATGTATCCGTGGGGACTTGCTGTGTTTTATTGGGAAACCAAACACCGCATAACGGTCTTTATCAGCCATACCTATACCTGCTTTATAAAAAATTCGATAAATTACAAAGGGAAAATAAATACTTACATTGGACAAAAGCGTCCATCCAAAAAGCGAATAGTCCCGTAAATCCATCATAGGATTGATGCTGGAAATAGGAAACCCTTTTTGGGAGAAAAAAATAGCCGCATTTGCGGCTATTTTTAATTATCCGTCTTAGTTATTTTTACTTAATGTAGTCTACGATTAAAAACAACACTACCGTTAGCGCCAATCCGCAATGAATCACGCCATTAACACTCGTATAAGGCCCCATTTTTCCCGCGGGCGGCAATTTACTTAGAAAACCGATATTTTTAAGCGCTGGATAAGCGCCGTTATATTCCAATAGCAGGATAATGACGGACGCGACGAGGAAAGCTAAAAAGTTAAACCCGTGCGCAAAATGTGTGGAAGCCCCCATGAAATATAACATTGGGATCGAAAACAAGGCGTTTGTCCTTGATGCCAAACCCGCTGTTGCCAGTGCGCCGGCGGCTTCAGGTAACGCTTGGCCGCCATTGGCCACTTGTGTCGCAGAAGCAATCACAATTTTCTGGTTAGGCCAAATAATTAACCAAACATTGGTAAACATGATTACGCCGAGTAAGGCGCCGATGTAGATATCAACGGAGCCGCCGCCACCGCGTAAACCGAGAATCGCCAAGCCGGTCAACACGGTAATCATTGCTCCCCAACGGAACCACCATAAGGCACGAGGCACCAGTTTTTGGATGGCATCAGATTTTGCGCCGCCATCGGCTTCTTTAAAATATTCGCCTTGGACAAAGTTAAAGTAATAAAGCAACCCTATCCAAGTAATACCTGCCAGCAAATGCCCCCAGCGCAAGAGCATTTCATAACCAGCAGTTGTTGTAACTAATTCCATAGCAATACCTCATTTATTATGTTGTTATTGATCTTATAGCACACCCTTCATTGCGATAGTGCCTTGAAAATAATGTTTTTTGCAATTCTATCAGCTATAACCCGCCCGCATGAATTGAATACCTACCCTATCCTCTATCCATAAAATTTAAAATATTTTTTGTCGTTTACGGACTAACGGGTAGCCAGCCACCTTGCCACAGATTTTGCAAAATAGGTCAGGATTGCATCACTGCCGGCGCGTTTGAAAGCTAACAGGGATTCCAAAACGACTGGTTTTTCGTCCAGCCAACCATTCATGGAAGCGGCTTTAATCATAGCATATTCTCCGCTGACCTGATAAGCAAAAGTAGGTACGCCGTAGTTCTCTTTGACCCTCCGGATAATGTCCAAATAAGGCATTCCTGGCTTGACCATGACCATATCCGCGCCTTCTTGCAAATCAAGCTGGATTTCACGTAAGGCCTCATCGGAATTGGCCGGATCCATCTGGTAAGTATACTTGTCCCCCCCACCCAAATTACCGGATGAACCAACAGCATCGCGGAATGGCCCATAAAAACTGGATGCATATTTGGCTGAATAAGCAAGTATCCGCACATTAATGTGACCATTTGCCTCCAAAGCTTGCCGGATTGCGCCAATCCTCCCATCCATCATGTCAGATGGGGCGACAATGTCGGCGCCAGCATCCGCCTGGGAAAGCGCTTGTCGGACAAGGACGGTGAGCGTTTCATCGTTCATTACATAGCCGTTCTCGTTGGTAAGCCCATCCTGCCCATCCAAGGTAAAGGGATCGAGCGCCACATCCGTTATGATTCCCAAGTTGGGCACCGTTTTTTTCAAAGCCCTCACAGCCCGTTGGATTAAACCCTCGGGATTATAGGCTTCTGCGGCATCGCGTGATTTTTTGTCTGCCGCAACGACGGGAAACAAAGCAATGGCAGGAATTCCAAGGCCATAAATTTCCTGAGCCTCCTCCAGTAAGGCATCCAGGGGCAACCTTTCGATTCCTGGCATCGCAGAAATAGCCTCCCTACCGTTTAAGCCTTCAGTAACAAACATTGGATATATTAAATCGTCGATGCATAAACGGTTTTCCCGCATTAAACGGCGGGAAAAATCATCAAAACGCATTCTTCGCATACGTGTGGAGGGGTAATTGATGTTACTATAGGACATTTTTAGTTACTCAATATATTTTTGGTATGTGGGTTTTATTTCTCGCTTTTGGTCATTGAACGAACAATTTGATTGCAGTAACATGGGTTTTATAAAGCGAGCCAGATTCGTATTTTACGGAATCCGCCGCTAATCATCATTTCATTCCATAAACGCAAGCGTAACAGTTCGATTTTAGAGGTTTTTATGAAAACAAAACAACATTTTGCCGTATTTAATTTATTCATGTTATTGCTTTGTCTTTTGTTTGTAACTGGCGCAAAGGCTACAGACTTATTGCCTCCCCAGATGGCGATCCAAGAAGCCTCTGACAAACTGCAACAAAAGTTACAGGATAAATCATTCAGCCAAAATTTTGCTCAAGTGGCCCAATTTGTCGACCAAGCCATTTATCCCCATACCGATTTTGACAAAATTTCTGAATTAGTCCTGGGCAAATTGTGGAATTCGGCAAGCAGCGATGAACAATCCCGTTTTAAACATGAGTTCCAAACTTTACTGGTTCGGACTTATTCCCGTGCCTTTGTCGAATTCAAAGACTGGACTGTGCGCTTTTTACCTTTAGAAATGACCAACGGCTCCAATAAAGTTGTCGTCAAGACCGAAGTATTGCAACCCGGCTTGCAGCCCATCAGTGTAAACTACCGTATGTTGCTGGCAAATGGCGGCTGGAAAGCCTACGATATTATGATCGAGGGCGTCAGTTTGGTGACCAATTACCGTACAACCTTCAGCAATGAAGTTAAAACCAAGGGTTCATTGGCAGCAGTGATTGAAGGGCTGGCGAAACGTAACGCAGAAGCTTTGGCGGCCAAGAATTCTTAAAGGTTGGCAACCTGTATACCCCTCCCCGGGCAGGGGTAAATCGCATAAAATCAAATACAATCGATCAGTCCATAAGGGTTGCTTATTTAATTAAGCAACCCTGCTTAACCCTTTGGCATACCGCCTTTACGCTTTGAATTCATTGAAAGATTCAATTTACGCCAATCCCCTTGGGGATATAAGTGCATTCACGTTCGATGAAAGTGTTGTCAGCGTTTTTCCTGACATGATACAGCGATCTGTCCCCGGTTATCATACGATAATCGCGGCGATAGGCTTACTGGCCAAGCGTTACGCCCAACCAAACAGCCGTTGTTATGATTTGGGGTGTTCCCTGGGCGCAGCAGCATTATCAATGCGTGACCAGATAGAAGCTGAAAACTGCCATATTGTGGCAGTCGATAACTCCCCCGCAATGGTATCCGGGCTCAATATAAAATTGCAGCAAAAATCGTCTTCGATTGGTGTTGAAGTGGTTTGTGCCGACATCCGGGATATTGCCATCGAAAATGCCTCGGTTGTCGTATTGAACTTTACCTTACAGTTCGTACCGATAGCAGACCGGCTATCCTTCTTGCAAACAGTCCACCATGGATTAATGCCCGGCGGGATCCTAATCCTCTCAGAAAAACTCAAGCCCGATGATGAAAGGCAGGATGCCTTGCAAACGGACATGCATTATCTTTTCAAAAAATCAAATGGCTACAGCGACTTAGAAATCAGCCAAAAACGAAATGCCTTGGAAAATGTACTTATCCCTGAATCTTTTGCCGTACATCAACAACGGCTGCGGCAAGCAGGTTTTAACAGTGCGGAGATTTGGTTCCAATTTTTTAATTTTGCGTCGATTATTGCCTTTAAGTGATCGATTACACGCCACTCTACGAGACACTCCGAGCTGCTAAAGCAGGGGCGTGGGCGGACAGTTTGCCGCAACAAATTGACTCCGCTTTCAACCCTAACCGTCATGGCTCATTGCCATTGTGGACAGGCCTAATCGAAAACCTGCCCGCGCAAACACCAAGCACGCACACCATTGATGCCGATATTGTGCAAATAGGCGCTTCATGCGACCTAAAAGATATAACGAAAGAACTATTGGAAAGCCACCTAAAAAACCTCCATCCTTGGCGGAAAGGGCCTTATGAATTATACGGGATAAAAATTGATGCCGAATGGCGCTCGGATTGGAAATGGCGGCGCGTTGAAAAACACATTTCCCCACTCAAACATAGGCTAGTGCTGGATGTCGGTTGTGGGAACGGTTATTACTGTTGGCGTATGTTGGGAGCCGGGGCTAAATGTGTAGTCGGCATAGACCCAATGTTGCTAAATGTCATCCAATTTCAGTTTATCCGGAAATTGTACGGGGCATACCCTTCCGTTTATGTACTTCCTTTAGGTATTGAAGCCTTACCGTATGGAATGAAAGCATTTGACACCGTATTCTCAATGGGCGTTTTTTACCATCGGCGTTCACCTATGGATCACCTGATGGAGCTCAGGGATTGCCTAGTGCTTGGCGGGGAACTTATTTTGGAAACACTGGTGATCGATGGCGGATTAGGGGAAGTGCTAGTGCCTGAAGACCGCTATGCGAAAATGCGTAATGTCTGGTTCCTACCTAGCTGCCCTACGTTAATGAGCTGGCTGAAGCGTTGCGGATTTGCGAATATTAGACTTGTCGATATCACTGCCACCAGCACAGAGGAACAACGGCGTACCGAATGGATGAATTTCCATTCACTTAAGGATCATTTGGACCCAAACAACCCATTGTTAACTTGCGAAGGGCTCCCTGCGCCTAAAAGGGCTATTTTTATTGCACAATCGCCGAACCCTTAAAAATCAACCAAACCATCCCTACATACCAGTTAAGATAAGATAAAGTAAATAAACCATTAATTCTTGAACCTTATCACCCTTTCAACTATATTCAGCGAATATGATTAGCGGGTAGAAACTCATGGCTACAGCAACAACAGAATTTCACTTCAGCGGCCTGGCAAAATGCTTGATCCAGGAAGGCTTGCTTACGGAAAAAGATGCTAAAACCTATGTCCAAGAAGCCCAAAAGAACAAAATTTCCCTGATAAGTTACCTAGTTTCCAACAAGTTAGTCGATAGCCGTACTGTCGCTTCCAAGGCTTCATCTGAGTTTGGTGTCCCTTTTTTCGACCTGGATGCCGTAGATCCCCGTAATTTGCCGACTAACTTGGTCAACGAAAAACTGATTCGCAAATACAATGCCCTGCCCTTATTAAAACGGGGCAAAACATTGTTTATCGGCATATCCGATCCGACTAATACGCACGGATTGGATGAGATTAAATTCCAGAGTTTGCTCAATTTAGAGACGATTCTTGTTGAGGAAAATAAACTGCTGAAGACGATTGATTTGGCGCTGGAAGCAGTCGATACCTCCATGGCGGACTTGATGGACGCCGACCTTGACAATCTGAACGTGACAGGGGGGGAGGAAGAGCTTGCCAAAAATGAAGTCAATGCGGATATTGACGATGCCCCTATCGTCCGTTTCGTAAACAAGGTATTGCTGGATGCCATCAAAAAAGGCGCATCCGACATCCACCTGGAACCCTATGAAAAAAACTTTCGTATCCGTTTCCGGTCCGACGGCATCCTGCATCAAATAGCAAGCCCCCCGGCCAATATTGCAAGCCGCATTATCTCCAGGATCAAGGTAATGTCAAAAATGGATATCGCAGAGCGGCGTGTCCCGCAAGACGGCCGTATCAAGATGATTTTATCAAAAAGCCGCGCCATTGATTTTCGTGTCAACACCTGTCCTACCTTATTCGGCGAAAAGGTAGTCCTACGTATCCTGGATCCTACGAGCGCCCAACTCGGTATCGAAAAACTCGGTTTTGAACCTGAACAAGAAAAACTTTATCTAGAGGCAATCCATAAACCTTACGGCATGGTTTTAGTGACGGGGCCGACAGGCAGTGGTAAAACGGTCAGCCTTTACACTGGGTTAAACATTTTAAATAAGATGGAACGCAATATTTCCACCGCCGAAGACCCTGTAGAAATCACTGTGGAAGGCATCAACCAAGTCAATGTCAACGTCAAGTCGGGGTTGACCTTCGCCAACGCATTACGGGCATTTTTACGGCAAGACCCTGATATCATCATGGTCGGCGAGATCCGCGACCTGGAAACGGCCGAAATTGCCGTAAAGGCCGCGCAAACCGGCCACTTGGTCTTGTCCACCCTACACACCAACGACGCACCCCAAACCCTGAACCGGCTCATGCAAATGGGTATCGAGCCTTTTAATATCGTGTCTGCAGTCAATTTAATCATGGCACAGCGTTTGGCCAGGCGATTATGCGAGAATTGTAAAAAAGAGATAACATTGCCGGACAATGTACTATTATCCATAGGGTTTAAAGAGGACGAGCTAAAAACCTTAAAGCTGTATGGGGCTGTTGGCTGTGAACTATGCACAAATGGCTATAAAGGCCGGGTAGGCATCTATCAAGTAATGACCCTAAGCGAAAAAATGCGCGCTTTAATACTTCAAGGCGGGAACGCCATGCAATTGGCCGAACAGGCAAAATCAGAGGGCATTAATGACCTGCGAGAATCGGGCTTGAACAAAGTCCGCATGGGTATTACCAGTATTGAAGAAATTGACAGAGTGACTAAGGAATAGCGATGGCTGAACAAATTGAACAACTGGATTTTCTCTGGGAAGGAAAAGACAAGAACGGAAAAGTAAACAAAGGCGTTTTTACTGCAAAAAGTGAAACTGTCGCCAAAGCGGAACTTCGCCGACAAGGGTATCGGGTAACCAAAATTAAACCAAAGCCAAAGCCCCTGTTCAAAAGCCGATCTAAACCTATTACAACCGGCGACATCGCGAT
This sequence comes from uncultured Methylomagnum sp., assembly GCA_964435245.1. Taxonomy (GTDB): domain Bacteria; phylum Pseudomonadota; class Gammaproteobacteria; order Methylococcales; family Methylomonadaceae; genus Methyloglobulus. The sequence goes on along the minus strand of CAYSYU010000015.1, from coordinate 48,248 downwards.
TTTTTCCAGGCAACTTGCCACCATGCTCAAAGCTGGAGTCCCCTTGGTACAGTCATTTGACATTGTTGGTAAAGGCAATGAAAACCCGAGCATGCAGGAACTCTTACTGGGCATCAAGGCTGACATAGAAGGTGGCGATAGGTTGGCAGAAGCGTTAAAGAGGAGGCCATTATATTTTGACGAGTTGTTCTGTAATTTGGTTGAAGCCGGCGAACAAGCAGGGGTATTGGAAACCCTGCTGGATAAAATCGCTACCTACAAAGAAAAAACCGAATCCATGAAGAAGAAAATCAAGAAAGCCCTGACTTACCCAATCGCGGTTATCGTTGTGGCTTTTATAGTGACAGCCATATTGCTGATTTTCGTTGTGCCCGTCTTTGAAGATTTGTTCAAGAGTTTCGGCGCTGATTTACCGGCTTTCACTATGATGGTTGTTGCCATGTCCAAATGGATGCAAGAATATTGGTGGATCCTCATAGGAAGTATCGTCGGTGCTGTCTATACCTTCATTTATTTCAAGAAGCGATCCAGAAAATTCTGCCATTTTCTGGATAGGATGCTACTTAAACTACCCATAGTAGGGTTAATCATTAACAAATCCTCTATCGCCCGGTTTGCCCGAACTTTATCTACTATGTCCGCCGCCGGTGTACCCTTAGTCGATGCATTACAGTCAGTTGCCGGTGCCTGCGGCAACATTATTTACTCGGAAGCTGTCATGAAAATGCGGGACGAGATTGCTACCGGCCAGCGGCTACAATTCGCCATGAGCCAAGCAGAGCTATTTCCGCACATGGTGCAACAAATGGTAGCCATTGGCGAAGAGTCGGGGTCGATTGATGCCATGTTGGCCAAAGTGGCAGATTTTTATGAAGAAGAAGTCGACAACTTGGTGGACAACCTAAGTAGCTTGATGGAACCCATTATTATGGTGGTTCTTGGAACCTTGGTTGGAGGCTTGGTCGTTGCCATGTACCTTCCAATTTTCAAAATGGGCGCCGCTGTCGGATAGCAAAACCATAAAAACTATACGGAAACTACCTTTCTGCGCTTGATCAGTTAGCGCCGTAAACTCAACATGAACCGTTTGGACTATTTGGACTATTTTTTTAGCAACCCCGTTTTTTTTTCTGCCATTGTGGGGGTGGTTGGCCTATTAGTCGGCAGCTTCCTGAATGTCGTAATTTATCGACTGCCGGTCATGATGCAGCAAAGCTGGCGCAAAGAATGTACCGAATATCTCGGGTTACAGGCAGAGCCGACCTCAAATGAGCCTTTTAATCTGGTATTTCCGCTTTCCCGTTGCCCTGCTTGTAATATGGCGATAAAGCCTTATCAAAACATCCCAGTCGTCAGTTTTATGTTTTTACGGGGTAAATGCGCAAATTGCAACAACCCAATTTCTAGCCGTTATCCGGTTATAGAAGCATTTACCGCCATTACTTCAGCAATGATTGCTTGGCATTTTGGCTTTACTCCGCAGGCCGGCTTTGCTCTTTTATTGACCTGGTCGTTAATCGCCCTTAGCTTTATCGACATCGACCACCATTTACTGCCAGACTCAATTACCCTGCCGTTCTTGTGGTTAGGTTTATTTTTAAGCGTATTTGACTTATTTACTGATAGCCATGCCAGCATCATAGGCGCAGTTGCAGGATACTTATCCTTATGGGGTGTTTTTCACGTCTTTAAATTACTAACCGGCAAGGAAGGCATGGGTTATGGCGATTTCAAATTACTGGCTTTATTCGGCGCTTGGTTAGGCTGGCAACCCTTACCTGCCATAATTCTGCTGTCTTCGCTGGTCGGTGCCGTGATAGGCATAGCCATGATTGTATTTTCCCGACACGACCGCAACGCCCCCATCCCTTTCGGGCCTTATTTGGCTGCTGCGGGTTGGATTACCCTGATTTGGGGTAAAGACCTTAACCAATTCTACTTGACAATAGCAGGCTTATAACGGCGTGTTAAAAATTGGCCTAACCGGAGGTATAGGTTGCGGCAAAACCACAGTCAGCAAGCTGTTTTCGGAATTAAATGTTCCGGTGATCGACGCCGATAAAATCGCACACCAACTCGTTGAGTCAAAACAACCCGCATTAATTGAAATTTGTAAGGTTTTCGGTGATGCAATCCTAAAAGTCGATGGTTCTTTAAACAGGCAATACTTGCGCGACATTGTTTTTTCGGACACCTTTCAAAAACAAAAACTTGAATCTATTTTGCATCCCCTTGTATTTGCCAAAATGCAGGAAGAAATCAGCCGATTGGACAGCCCTTACTGCATTGCAAGCATCCCCTTACTGTTTGAAACGCACATGACTGATTTCGTAGACCGGATCCTTGTCATCGATTGCCCCCCTGAAATCCAGAAAAACCGGGTCAAGCGCCGGGATAAGTTAGATGATGCGAGAATCCAGTCTATCATTGACAACCAAGTAAGCCGGGAATTCAGGACGACCCATGCCAATGATATTATTGACAATTCTAAAACCGATAGTGCCGCGCTTGCAGAAAAGGTTAAAAAACTGCACAATCTTTATCTTTCAATCAGCGCAACAGCAGGATAAACACGCTTGTGAAAAATCAAATTACCTATGAATTTCCGCTCAATGAACGGGTTCGAGTTTTCATTAGGCTAGAACAATTATTCCAACAATTCACCCATTTTTCATCTGGCCTGACCGTCTACGATAAACGCGCCAGTATCGATGCATTGTTGGACATTATGTCGATTTTCAGGCGCAACGACCTCAAATCTGAAATACTTAAAGAATTGGACCGGCATGCAAAAGTGCTTAATAAATTTGCCGACAGCCAAAATGTTGACTCGAAACAACTGGAAACAATACTGGATAAAATCACCCAAACCAGTAAGAAATTGTACGCGACCAGCGGAAAAATAGGCCTCGAAATCATGGAAAGCAACTTGTTCCAAAGTATTGCCCAACGGAGCTCGATCCCTGGCGGTACCTGCTCATTCGACTTACCGGAATTTCATTATTGGCTTGAACAGGAAGAACCAATCCGCTTAAAGGACCTGGAGCGATGGAACCAGCCATTCAACGAAATCCGAAGTGCAATCGACCTTATCCTGGATTTTATCCGTAACAGTAATGCCCCTAGCGAGGAAATTGCTGAAGCCGGTTTTTTCCAAATTGCCTTGGACAAAAGTATGCCTTACCAATTAATAAAGGTAAGCATGGACAAATCACTGCCATGTTTTGCCGAAATTAGCGGCGGCAAACACCGTTGTTCAATCCGGTTTATGGTGCCTTCTGCTGACGAGCAACGTCCATCCCAAAGCCCGGACGACATTCCTTTTTCTTTGACCCGCTGCTTGTTCTGATGGCTGAGTCCCAGCGACCGTTGACCGTAAAATGCCCACAATGCAACCGCCCTGTCCTGTGGACAAGCGACTACCCATACCGCCCATTCTGTTGTGAGAGATGCAAATTAATCGACTTGGGTGAGTGGGCTATGGAAGAAAAAATAATCCCTGGCGATCCGGTTCCAAATGGAAATGAAGATGACGATAACCCGTTTTTTCAGTGATTGCTGACGATTGCCCAACCAACTTTCGCATTCTCCCACTCCTATGGCATCTAGTCATACCGGATTATAATCGCTTTCCACATTGTCACTGCCCAAACCAAGCCAAATCCAACAAATTATGACCAATGTTAATGCTGAAAAACTATCCAGCGCCCGTTTTGCAGAAGCCACCGATGCTTTTGTAGAGGAATTTACTGCCTCGGTGTCATTTGATAACCGTATGGCCGAACAAGACATTCAAGGTTCAATTGCCCACGCCACGATGTTAACTACGATTGGCATCCTGACCGCAGATGAGCGCGATGCAATCATCGCAGGACTCAAACAAATAAGTGCAGAAATAGCCAAAGGCGAATTTTCTTGGTCAATCAAACAAGAAGATGTCCACATGAATATCGAGGCCAGGCTGACTGACCTGATAGGTATGGCGGGGAAAAAGCTGCACACAGGACGTTCGCGCAACGACCAGGTCGCCACCGACATTAGGTTGTATCTCCGGAGCGAAATCAAGCTCATAGTGACGGAATTATTGCGCCTGCAAACGGCAATCCTGAACTTAGCGGAACAACACGCCGATACCATTATGCCGGGCTTTACCCATTTGCAAGTCGCCCAGCCGATCACTTTTGGGCATCACTTGATGGCATGGTTTGAGATGCTAAGCCGTGACCATGAGCGTTTACGGGATTGCCTTAAACGCATCAACATCATGCCTTTAGGCTCCGCCGCCTTGGCAGGCACCAGTTACCCGATAGACCGACAATTAACATCCGATCTGCTGGGCTTTAGCCGGCCCTCTGCGAACTCCCTCGACTCAGTAAGCGACCGTGATTTTGCGATAGAATTCACCGCAGCCGCGAGCCTAGTCATGATGCATTTATCGCGGTTTTCTGAAGAACTAATACTCTGGTCCAGCGCCCAATTTGACTTCATTGACATGCCCGATGCTTTCTGCACAGGATCGTCTATCATGCCGCAAAAGAAGAATCCGGACGTACCTGAACTAGTGCGGGGAAAATCGGGCCGGGTAACAGGCCATTTGATCGCCCTCTTAATACTCATGAAAAGCCAGCCGTTAGCTTATAACAAAGACAACCAGGAAGACAAAGAACCCTTGTTCGATACCGTTGATACCCTAATCAACTGTTTAAGGGCATATGCCGATATGGTTCCCCACATCCGCGCCAAAAAAGAGACTATGTACCAAGCCGCCAAACGTGGCTTTGCGACTGCAACCGACCTTGCCGATTACCTGGTGCGAAAAGGCCTTGCCTTCCGTGATGCCCATGAAATTGTTGGGCTGGCCGTGCGGTTAGGCCTTAGCAGCAACCGCGACCTTGCCGAATTGCCGCTCCAGGAATTACAACAATTTTCACCCCTCATTGCCGCCGATGTGTATGACATTTTGACGCTCGAAGGCTCCGTTGCCGCACGTAAACACATCGGCGGTACAGCCCCAGAAACCGTTAAAAAGGCCATATCCGCTGCAAAGGAAGCCATGAATGCTTGCTAACCCGCTTTCCCAAAAAATTGTATAATGACCGCAAATAAATGAAAGCGCCTGATTATGTTTGTATCAAGCGTTTCGCTTCGGCAATTCAACCATCACTTTTTGGTCATGGACGGGACGCCCCTTTTTTTGTACAATATAATGATTTACAGGAACTTTGATGTCCCTGCACTACCCTACCATCTAATCATTCTGGAGACTCTCAATGCCTATTAAGGTTGCCATTAACGGTTATGGCCGTATTGGTCGTAACATTATCCGCGCGCTTTACGAATCAGGCCGCACTAACGAAATCCAAGTTGTTGCCGTCAACGACTTAGGCGATGCCAAAACTAACGCCCATCTCACCCAATACGATACTGTACACGGCAAATTCCCCTTTGAAGTGAGTGTCGATGGCGACTGTATTGTCATCAACGGGGACAAAATCCGAGTATTCGCGGAACGCGACCCAGCCAAGTTACCTTGGGGTGAATTAGGCATTGATGTGGTACATGAATGTACCGGCTTGTTCACCAGCAAAGCCAAAGCTTCCGCCCATATTGCTGCGGGCGCCAAGAAAGTTATCATTTCCGCACCCGGCGGCAATGACGTTGATGGCACCATCGTATACGGCGTGAACCACAATACCCTTAAAGCATCGGACACCGTAATTTCCAATGCCTCATGCACCACCAATTGTTTGGCGCCCCTTGTAAAAGCCCTTCATGACACGATAGGCGTAGACCATGGCTTGATGACAACGATCCACTCCTATACGAACGACCAAGTGTTGACTGACGTCTACCATAGCGACTTACATCGTGCCCGTTCAGCCACCCAATCTATGATCCCCACTAAAACCGGTGCAGCCGCGGCCGTCGGCTTAGTGTTGCCAGAACTGGCGGGTAAATTGGATGGGTTTGCCATGCGTGTCCCCACGATTAACGTATCGGTTGTCGACTTAGTGTTCCAAGCATCAAGAAGCACAACAAAAGAAGAAGTGGATCAAGTGCTGAGGGACGCAGCCAATGGGTTCTTAAAAGGCATCCTTGAGATTAACGACAAGCCGCTGGTGTCAATGGATTTTAACCACAACCCTGCTTCGTCCATTTATGAATCAGGATTAACCAAAATCCTAAAAGGCAATTTTGTTAAAGTCCTGTCCTGGTATGACAATGAATGGGGTTTCTCAAACCGGATGCTCGACACAACGGTTGCCCTCGTTAACGCAAAATAACATCCCAACTTCAAACTGACTACCATCTAATGTTAAGACGAACCAAAATTTTAGCGACGCTTGGCCCGGCCACAGATAAACCCGGCATCATTGAAGGATTGATAGAAGCCGGGGTTGATGTTGTTCGCATGAATTTTTCCCACGGTTCAGCGCAAGACCACATTGACCGGGCCAACACTTTACGGGAAGCCAGCAAAAAAGTAGGCCGTCGTATCGGCATACTTGCAGACCTCCAAGGCCCAAAAATACGGATAGCCCGTTTCAAGGACACCAAGGTCTTCCTTAAAGAAGGCCAAGAATTTGCCTTGGATATCAACCTTGACCCATTAGCTGGGGACGACTCTCAAGTGGGTATCACTTACGAACCATTAGCGCTCGAAGTGAGGCCGGGCAACCGTTTGCTTTTGGATGACGGCCGCGTTGTGCTTGATGTCATCAATGTCGAAAACATGCGCGTTAACTGCAAAGTTGTGGTAGGCGGAGACCTCTCCAATAACAAAGGGATCAATTTGTTAGGCGGCGGCTTGTCGGCGGCGGCGTTAACGGAAAAAGATAAGGAGGACATCAAGACTATCGCCAAGATTCAATGCGATTATGTTGCTGTTTCATTTCCCCGTTGCGCTGAAGATTTGAACCTTGCACGCAGGTTGTTATTGGCTGAAGGTTCCCATGCGGGTATCGTCGCCAAAATCGAACGGGCGGAAGCGATTGTACCTAGCGTACTGGACGAAATCATCCTGGCGTCAGATGCTGTCATGGTGGCGCGGGGTGATCTGGGCGTCGAAATCGGTGATGCCAACTTACCCGCCGTACAAAAACAGTTAATCAAACGTACCAGGGAACTTAACCGCGTGGCGATAACTGCGACCCAGATGATGGAGTCCATGATCGACAACCCGATCCCGACCCGTGCTGAAGTATTCGATGTCGCCAATGCCGTGTACGACGGCACCGACGCCATCATGTTATCCGCAGAAACCGCATCGGGTAAGCATCCGATTAAAGCCGTTGAGGCGATGGACCGAATTTGCCTGGAAGCCGAGAAACAACCGATCGTCCGAGTTTCAGACCATCGGGTCAGTATCCAATTCGAACGTGACGATGAAGCGATTGCCATGTCCGCCATGTACATGGCAAACCATACCAAAATAAAAGGCATAGTCGCATTGACGGAATCGGGTTCAACTCCGCTTTGGATGTCGAGGATCAGTTCCGGGCTTCCGATTTTTGCCTTCAGCAGCCATGAAGAGACCTTGGGGAGGGTAACCCTCTTTCGGGGCGTATTTCCGATATATCATAAATTAAACGAACAGCACGACCATGCCGAGGTCAATCGTCATATCGTCAGTGAATTACGGAAATGGAACCTTGCCAAAAATGGCGACAAATTCATCATTACCAAAGGCGACTTGACTGGCGTGAAAGGCGGGACTAACGCCCTTAAGGTGATTGTTGTCGGGCAAGGGCTGACACCTTAAAAGTTTCCTAACAACAGAGATTCCGTCCAAAGATCGAAATGCCTGTCTTGGACGGGATCGAACTTACTGTTTTGTTAAATTTTTCATAGCTCACACTATAAAGCCTCCAACTGGGCATAACTCAGCATCAGCCACTTAACCCCGGCCTGTTTGAAGTTAATCTGCGCCCTTTCCTGCGCACCTTCGCCTTCTATCTGTAACACCACGCCCTCACCGAATTTAGCGTGACCTACCCGTTGGCCAAGTTTAAAGCGCCGCTCCTGCAATAATGGATTCATGGGTTTTTCTACCGCTATCGGACGGCTGACATGCCCGCGCATCCTGACTTCCTGCATTAGTTCCGCAGGGATTTCCCGTAAAAACCGCGAAGGCCTGGAATAAGTTTCCTTGCCGTAGATCCGCCTGGATTCCGCGTAAGTCAAATACAATTGCCGCATAGCCCGGGTCATGCCCACATAGCAAAGCCTCCGTTCCTCTTCCAGCCGTGCGATATCGTCAGACGATTGTTGCGACGGGAACAAGCCTTCTTCCATACCAGCCAGGAACACTAACTTGAATTCCAGCCCCTTTGCGGAATGCAAGGTCATCAATTGCACGCAATCATCGAATTCTTCGCCCTGCATTTCCCCCGCTTCCAGGGCTGCATGCGCCAGGAATAAATCAAGTTCGCCCATGTTTTCTTCATTTTCTTGCCCTGCATCAAAATGACGGGCCGCATTCACAAGTTCATCCAGGTTTTCAAGTTTTTCTTCGCCCCGGTCACCTTTCTCATTTTTATATAAGGTTAGCAATCCGCTTTGTTCATTAATAAACTGGACTTTTTCATACAATTCCAGTTCTTCCGCCTGCGCAGCCAACCTCTCTATCAGTTCAAGAAAGCCAATAAGGGCATTTTTTGCGCGCGGGCCCATCGATTTTTGGTTAAGCAACAACACGGCGGCAGACCATAAGGAAACATCCTGTTCTTTGGCGATCATCCGAATATCATCTATGGCCTTAGTCCCTAATCCACGGGTTGGCGTATTGATCACCCTTTCAAAAGACGGGTCGTCATGGCGATTTGCCGTCAACCGCATATAAGCCAAGGCGTTCTTAATTTCCGCCCTTTCGAAAAACCGTAGCCCACCGTACACCCGGTAAGGCGTTCCCGTCGCCATCAGTTTTTCTTCAAATTGGCGGGATTGGGCATTGGAACGGTAGAGAATGGCAATTTCACAGCGCGAGCCGCCTTCATTCACCCAAGCCTTAATGCGGTCGACCACAAAATAGGCTTCATCCAATTCATTAAATGCAGCATATAAGGAAATCAGCTCGCCCTCACCCGCATCGGTCCAAAGCTCCTTGCCCATCCGGGCTTCATTCATGCTGATAACTTTATTGGCGGCCGCAAGGATATTGCTTGTCGAACGGTAATTTTGTTCCAGCTTTATGACGCCATGGTTGGGATAATGGCGTTGGAAATTGAAAATATTCTCGATCCTGGCGCCACGCCAACCATAGATCGACTGGTCGTCGTCCCCGACCACAAACAGGTTATCCTTACCTTCGGTCAATAGCCGCAACCAAGCGTACTGGATGGTATTCGTATCCTGGAACTCATCGACATGCACTTGCAAGAACCGTTGTTGGTAGAATGCCAGTAAATCGGGATTATCCCGCAACAATTCATGCGCCCGTAATAACAATTCGGCGAAATCAACCAAGCCGGAACGGTCGCACAAATCTTCATAGGCGCGATAAACCGCCAACATTTGCTTCTGGAAAAGGTCGCCAGGATCGAGTTGATGGCGCGCCCGCTTGCCTTCGTCTTTTTGGGCGTTTATAAACCATTGTATTTGCTTTGGTGGCCATTTCCCCTCGTCAAGGTTCAAAGTTGCGGCCAACCGTTTGATTACCCGCAATTGGTCGGCAGAATCCATTACCTGAAAGGTATCAGGCAATTTCGCCTCCTTGGCATGCCTCCTGAGCAATCGATGGGCAAGGCCGTGAAACGTCCCTATCCACATTGTTTGGGTGGATAAGCCCAACAAATCTTCAATCCGGTTACGCATTTCCCTGGCGGCTTTATTGGTGAAGGTCACAGCCAAAATGCTGTGGGCAGGAATGCCTTCCACTTTAATCTGCCAGGCAATACGATGCACCAAAACCCGTGTTTTCCCGCTACCGGCGCCGGCAAGCACCAGGATTGCCCGGTTTGGCGCGGTTACCGCCGAGCGCTGGGCATCATTTAAGGGATCGATGATGGGGGTAATATCCATGTTATAGCTTGCACTTTTTTAGGGGTTGTGTATATTGCCAGTGGTTCTGGCGACAGAATTAATGAACACCCTACACCATAATAACAATTACGCCCAGAGGAGAATACAGATGAGTTTTGATTATAAGCGCATGACAAAATTTGAACATAACGTCGGGGAAAAAGAAAAAAAATACCGTTTATATGGCGGAGCGGCGCTATTGGTTATATCTATTTTTACAGCACAAATATTTCTGCTGATTGTTGGCTTAGTGCTTGTCGCAACCGGCTATTCCGGTTGGTGCCCTGTTTACTCAGGCATGTGCAGGAATACCTGCACTCCAGAAGAAACAACCGCAAGCAAATAAGCTTACTTACGAAAACTACAGGGATGTAGTTTTTTCACGGGGACATTATAAATCATCATCCTTACGGAATTCCCCTTCCAACACATCGCGATCCTTTGCCCTGCCCCATTGAAAATTCCCTCCGGATTGGACGAGGTGATTTTCAATAACATAGCGCGCAATGTTTCTCCGTAACTGCGGAACAAGGCAAGCAAAACCCAATAGATCCGTAATAAAACCGGGGGTTAGCAACAATGCACCACCAACCAGGATGATTGGCCCTTCAATTATTTCATAGGTGGGTATTTTCCCTTGGGCCAAATTTGCTTGTAAACGCTGAAAAGTGGCAAAGCCTTGCTGCCGCAGCAGCCATGCGCCCAGGACAGCGGTAAATACAACCAAAAATATGGTCGGGAATGCGCCGATAACGCCACTTACTTTCAAAAGCAGATAAATTTCCACAAAGGGGATAATCAACACTAACAAAAAAATAATCTGGAAACCTTTCATGACTCTCATAAGATGGCAGTTGTTGGTACAATATAGGGCTTATTCCCTGCATTTCCAAGAATAATACGAGGTAACACGTTTTTTACCTTAAACCATAGTTAAAATGACACAACTAATCGTCACATTCTGTACCTGCCCAGACAAGGATACAGCGGAAAAAATTGCAAGGCTACTGGTAGAAGCTAATTTAGCCGCTTGTGTAAATATCTTGCCCAACATAACATCTGTGTATTCGTGGAAAGGCCAAGTCGAATCCGCCGAGGAACACCTGCTCATCATTAAACTACCCCATGCCGGATACCAAGCCCTGGAAACAACGATCCGCAACAATCATCCTTACGAACTGCCTGAGATTATTGCTGTCCCTGTAGCAAACGCATTACCTGAGTATATTAACTGGATTCTTTCATGTCACGCCTCAAACTGATTGTTTTTTTATTGCTGCCGCTATTGGCCCAAGTTGCGGTTGCGTTGGACAGTGAAACCTTACTGAATCCCGAACAAGCCTTCCAAGCCACTGCGAAAGTTACCGCATCCAATCAAATAGAGATTTCTTGGACGATAGCGGACGGTTACAGCCTGTATCGAAAAAACATGCTCTTTGAAGCCAAAACCCCGAATGTGCAATTAGGCGACCCCGTATATCCCGCAGGCAAAATAAAACACGACGAATTGTTGGGCGATATCGAACACTATCGCGGGCAACTTGCCGTCAACCTCCCAGTAACTTACCCAAAGGGTGAAGCGTCTACCAAGTTGGTTATCCATTACCAAGGCTGTGCGGATTTAGGGGTCTGCTACCCGCCACAAAAAAAGACACTTAATATCAATTTGAGTGCGCCAGTCATTGCGGCAAACGTTTCACCCCTTGATAGTTTGGTAAAAGGCATTTCAGGATTAAAGGCTAATCTTAACCAACAGGAGCTATTGCCCCCAGACCAAGCGTTCCAATTTTTCGCGACCGTAAAAAACGCCAATACTTTACATATCAGTTTTTTGGCTGCGGAAAATTATTACCTGTACCGGGAAAAAACACAGGTGCAATTGGTCGGGGCGGAAAATGTGAAACTCGGCACTTACACTATCCCCCATGGGAAGCCAAAAGAAGACGAAGCCTTTGGGCATGTCGAAATCTTTTACGGCGAATTGGCTTTCGATATCCCCTTAATTCGCGCCAATACCGCACCGCAACCTATTACGATACAAGGCAACTATCAAGGTTGCGCAGACCGTGGCGTGTGTTATCCGCCAATGAGCAAAAAAATTGACTTGGAGCTCCCTGTTGCAACCGAATTGTTGTCGCCTGATACCGCGAACGCCCAAACGACAGCGATAACCGAACAAGACCAAATAACGCTATCCTTGCATAAGGATAGCTTAGGGATGACGCTCATTACTTTTTTTGGCTTTGGCTTGTTACTGTCGCTTACGCCTTGTGTATTCCCGATGATCCCTATCCTATCTGGGATCATCGTGGGCCGCGGTCACAATATCACAACAGCAAGGGCTTTTTTATTGTCGCTGAGTTATGTCGTGGCTTCCGCGGCAATGTACACGATTTTTGGGGTGCTGGCCGCCATATTCGGCGCCAATTTGCAAGCCACTTTTCAGGAGCCCTGGATTATCGCCCTGTTCAGTGCGATCTTTATTTTGTTGTCGCTCTCCATGTTCGGCTTTTACAGTATGGAATTACCCGATTTTATCCGTGCAAAATTGCACAATTCCAGTGAAAGACATCGGGACGGCTCGCTATTGGGTGCCGCGATCATGGGTGCGTTGTCATCGCTGATCGTAGGCCCGTGCGTTGCGGCGCCGCTGGCGGGAGCATTGCTCTATATCGGCCAAACCGGCGATATTGCCTTAGGCGGCGGCGCCTTATTCATCATGGGCATGGGCATGGGCATTCCATTGCTGGTAATGGGCGCTTCCGCAGGCAAGCTATTACCCAAAGCGGGGACTTGGTTAAACGCGATCAACGCCACATTCGGCGTAATCATGCTCGCCGTTGCCGTATGGATGCTATCCCGCATCCTGTCCCCAGCCATTAGCATGTTACTCTGGGCATTGCTGCTTATACTGCCGGCAATCTACCTAAGCGCCCTAGACCCTTTGCCCGAAAACAGCTCGGGATGGCGTAAGTTATGGAAAGGGCTTGGCATCACAATGTTGGCCTACGGCATATTGCTGTTAATCGGCTTTAGCATTGGCAACAGCAACCCATTGAAACCCTTACAGGGATTTGGCGTAACTGCGGCCAAAGCAAGCGAAGAAGGCATCAACTTTGAAAAAATCGCCACGCTCGCAGAATTGGAATCAAGGATCAGACAGGCTAACGCCAACAACCAGCCAGTTATGTTGGATTTTTACGCGGACTGGTGCATTTCTTGTAAAGAGATGGAAGCGTATACCTTTACAGATACCTCCGTTAAACAAACCTTAGCTGGATTTGTGTTGCTACAAGCGGATGTGACCAAACAATCGGATGCTGACAAGGCGTTATTGGCGAAATTCAACTTAATCGGCCCGCCCGCCATCCTGTTTTTTAATGGCAGCCTGGAAGAAAAAAAATCCGGTAGGGTAATCGGTTATCAAGATGCCAAAACTTTTATCAAAACCTTACAACAGGTGAAATCGTGAAAAAATTAGCCCTTATACTTAGCGTTGCTGTCGTCGCTTTCGTTGCCGGGGTTAGTGTTAGGGGCTTGTTATCGGCGCCTTTAACATCCCCTACACCAAGCAACCAAAGCTTGACCGAATTCACCTTACCGGATTTATCCAATAAGCCGCATTCCATTAAAGAATGGCAAGGCAAAATACTGGTTATCAATTTTTGGGCGACTTGGTGCCCGCCCTGCCTGAAGGAAATGCCTGAATTCGTGGCGATGCAGGATGAACACTCGGCCAAAGGGCTTCAGTTCATCGGCATCGCATTGGACGAACCGGAGCCGGTCAAGGCATTTATCGAAACCCATAAAATTACCTATCCAATCTTACTTGGGGATGACCGGGGAATGAAAATTGCCCACGATTTGGGCAATGTCGTCGACACCGTCCCGTTTACTGTCATTGTGGATCAAAAAGGGACGATTGTTACAAGGAAATTGGGGACTTTGTCCAAGGATGAACTGCTCAAAATCGTCGCCCCCCTGCTACCTTAAGGAAAAAATAGCCTTCAACTAAATCCAAGCTATATCTGCCAAACGAAGCACTTCATTCTTTAGCAGATTTTTCTTCCGGTTTCTCTTTTTCCAAAACCGAAATTTTCATTTCGCCTTTGTCTTGGGAAATTTTAAATAATTGCAGTACGTTCATCCCCAATAAGGGCTGGCTTAGGTTGGGCACTATCACCGCAGCCACATCGTTGATAAGGAAGGGGCCGAACTGGAGTTTCTTGATTTTAGCGGTACAAGCATCGGAGATACCGTTCGCCGTGTTCATATTGATTTTGTCGTCGCAGTATATTTGGGCGCCGTGGGCAAGCGATTCCGGCAGCGAAACAACAGAAGCCCCGGTATCTACAACAAAATTTAACGACTTGCCGTCAATGTTACCGTCGGTAGCATAGTGGCCTCCGGCATTCTGTTTAAGTGTCAAAATGGGGGACGGCTGCTTCCCTGCCTCCTTATCCTGTCCGGTTTCAGTTTTTGCGTCTACCGGTTTTGCAGTTTCTTTGGGCTTCCAGGAATTAACGGTATCCGCATCATTCTCACAGGGAGATTTTTGGTAACTCAGGGTACCGTCCTGGTTTTTACACTTATAAACCATTCCCGCACTCCACGCATTCGCGCTAGCGAAGGTTAAAGCGATAATAAACAGTGATTGAATAGCAAGTCTTTCCATTATCCCCCCTTTAGCTTAAACAATAACGAGCCTAGCTCTCCTAAAACTGAGCACGGTTACTTTAAGCATATCAGAAATTCTAGTTTATATTTGTAAGCGGCCTATTAATTGTTAAAACAAAAGCAAAACCCAAAAAGAGTTTTACCAATTTGGGGGCTTTGGTTCGCGCAAAGGTCTCCCTATGATGAACAATAATAACTTTAACCAAACAGCTTCTAAGATCAACATCCAGTTATTGCTGGCGGCAAAATTGAATATTTTTATGTTTAAGAAGTCATCCTGGCGTGATCGAACAATATATGACAAGAACAGCGTTGACCGTTATAAAAAAAGAAAGTTGATTTACTGGTTAATTGCTGTTGTTGCGCTTTTCTTCTTGGTGGAGGCAATATGGGCTTCGGTTTCGCTCCATGCCTGGATAGTCGTTTGTTCTTGTGTGGCGGCGTTCCATATCGTCCCTTACTTTATAAAACATAAAATCAGAAACCATAACCAGAAGAGAGGCTGAATAAACAATTTTTGGTTGGTTTTGCCACCACTAGCCCTTAGCCTAACCTAACGCAAACGAAATTCGTCGCCTTGTTCAATTGTCGATAAACGCCATCGTTTCTCGCCACCACGGACTCCCCGGCTCTATGGGTAAGTTATTATGGCCTACGTGCCCAAAACGCCAGAGCTTCTTTTGTCCAGATAACGCATCGAACAAAGCCATGGTGCGCCGGTTTGGGATGATCTCATCCTGTCCGGCCAGGAGAACGGCGATACGGCCTTTATAATTACGCAGCTTGGAAACATTGTCGTATTTATCCAGGATCAGCCATTTGGCAAGGAAGTACCAGTAATGATGCTGGGCGACTTCAGCCATGGCATCGAACGGTGTCACCAATAACAAGCCTTTGGCCGGAACTTTGCCTGAAGCCACGATACCCGACACAACCCCGCTGCCAAGCGATTCACCGCATAAGAACAATGGTTCCTTAAACTCATCCAATACCTTCTTGGCGGTAACAATGCCATCCTCGACCAATACTTTTTCAGAAGGCGAACCACCGCGTACGCCATAACCCGGATATTCGGCGATAATCACCCGGTAGCCTAAGCGCTGCAATGCTTCAATGTAATAAGTCCGATGCAGGGCGGCTCCGGCATTGCCATGAAATACCAGCACAGTGCCTTTCGCAGACGTTAAGGGAATTTTACTGGTTACGCCACGCAAGCCATTGGCGGATGGCCAGGGTTGCAAATTAAAACCCGCTAGCCAACGATCTTGCTGTTCCTGCGTAAAATGAGTTGGAAAATAGAGCATTTTGCGTTGCAGCAAAAAAACAGCTAACAGGATAAGTGCATAAATCGAAAGGAAACTCATGGTACCCGATAGTTTCATGGCAAAATGGTAGGCCGATATGATAAGTTACGCTTTTCGATGGCAAGCGGTCGTTTTTGGCTTGAAACAAAATAGACGAAATCTACCTATTTAAGGAACCTCTGATTAAGTCCTTCGGCAAGCTCAGGACGAACGGTAAGTGGTTGATTACGTCCGTGGCGAGCCTTTCGTACCATGTACGGAATTAACTTGTCCAAAGGTAACTTAAGTCAGTCGACCCAAACTTCCGAATTAATAATTCCTATGTTAAGCAGAAAGTCGATTTGCTGGGAAATTGCGACATGACTGTTAATCTTTTGTCAGCAAAATTAAGCCAATATGATTTTTGACGCCTAATTTACTATAAATTACGGTTAATTGATTGCGCACGGTTTTTACGCTTATCGCTAATTGACTGGCTATTTTTTTTGACGTTACCCCTTGGGCCGCCAATTGCGCAACCGCTTTTTCTCTAGGGGTTAAGGAACTGAAAGGATTATTTACCGACGTTTCGGGTACAATTTTTTGCCCCCAATCCTCTTTTAACATATGGGCGATTAAAGACCGATTGATCCATAATTCCCCGTTAAAAACGCAAGTAATCGCTTTTAAAATGGCTTTATTGCTTTGGTTTTTTGCAAGAATGCCAACTACGCCTGACCGCAGGCAACGGATGGCTACGTCGGAATCTAGGTTTAGAAAGTGTATTAAAATCTTGCATGCAGCGCAATTACTTATTAATACCTGTATTTTCTCCGTGATCGCATCGGAAATAAGGAAGTGATCCAGCAATAACACGTCTGGCTTGAGTTCTTTAATTTTTGTAAGGGTATCCGCGTAACTGGTCGCTTCAGTGACATAATCCAAGCGGTGATGGGATTTTATTAACGTACTTACCCTATTACGAAACAATAGGTTTTTGCCCGCGACCATAACCCTTATTTTAGTATTTTCACTATTACTATCGGTTTGTATTATTAAGTTTGCCAACATTTTAGATTCAGCCTGATTATTTTTAATTTGCCAATTAACTCACTAAAATTTCAAATAAAAGGCTGAAAACTAATAAGTGCCCTGAAAAAATTGATACCTATGTAATTTGGCAGGTCCGCTACAAAATTAAACAACCAGTATGCCAACCCTAAAGTTAAAGAAAAACTTAACTTATAGAACTTTTATTAAGTTTTTCATAAAAGCGCCAATATTTACATACGTATGAATACTTAATCGACACTGAAAAACACTCAGGCGCATGAGGATCTGTATGGTTAACGAAGAAACCTTGCTCAACGACTGCTTGGCATAGGGTTGCCGACCGCTAATTATCCCTGAAGACCGCCCGTCAAGTGAAACTAGTCATACACTGAAAGCTGAAGACGGTCTTTTGATGGCGACAGTTTATATGTTGGTTGATATGAGTCACAGTCAGCTTTAGTGAAACCACCGCAACCAACATAAGATCAATAGTATAAGAGCTATATTTAACTTTCAGGATTAAGATGATACCGTGTATGTTTACGTTCCCCTGTCCTTGTCAGCGCCCCTTTAACCACCAAATCTTGCAGATCTCGAGTCCCCGTTGCTCGTTTTGTGCCGGTACTACTCGGATATTTTTCTGCGCTTACCCCCCTTTGAACCCTTCCGGGTCTTCTCGGGACATTCTGGACAATACCTTCTCCTGGCGGACGTTGAGTTGGCCTCGCAATCGACCATAGAGTTTGGTTTCGTTGATCAGGAACTCAAGCCTGACCTGGGCATAGCTTTGGGCGCTTAATACGGTATCTCCGAAACACCCGGGGTGGTTCATAATTGATGTGACTATTTATTGGGATTGGGATAACTTATAAGCTTGTTAAACAACAACTATTTTTTTCGTATGATGGTTACTCTGTTATCTGAAACACACAACCATAGCGATAAGTTTCACCAAACAGCGGGTGTTTTATCCTAAAATCCAAGGCCATAAGACGTAATGTAATAGTAATAGGGCGCAATAGGCGGTAGCCGTATTGCGCCGCATGTTAAAATTAAATCTCCTACAAATCGAGATTTAATTATGCCGGATTACCGCAGGCTCGGCGGGACGTTTTTCTTTACCGTCAATCTTTTGGAACGAAACCCAAATGGCTTATTGGTCAGTCATATCGATGTGCTTCGCTACGCCGTTCGAGAAACCCGTCAACGGCAGCCATTTCATATTGATGCGTGAGCGGTATTGCCCGACCACCTGCATTGCGTTTGGACATTACCGACAGGCGACACCGACAATTCGGAGCCTTGGCGCAGTATCAAACATATTTTCTCCAAGGCGATGCCCAAGACGGAAATGCGTTCCAAGTTACGCTTGGCGCGAGGTGAACGAGGTATTTGGCAGCACCGCTTTTGGGAACGGATGATTCTTGACGATGCTGATTTTGCCGCGCACTTTGATTATTGCCACATTAATCTGGTTAAACATGGGTTGGTCAGAAAAACCGCCGATTGGCCTTATTCAACTTTTCACCGCTATGTGAAACAGGGAATAATCCCGATGGACCGGGCATCATCCATAACTTTCAATGAGGTTGACGGCGAGCGGCCTTGACAGCCCTCCGGCGTAATACGGCTATGGCCTATTGCGCCCTATTCAAGATAATGGTATTGATTTACGACATTGCAGACAATAAGATTGCTTAAGCGCCAAACATGAAAAAATAACCTAAGTTTTCAATTTCTTGTTTATTATCCCATGCGGCACATGGGCAGCGGCGACATGGACTGCCGCCGATTCGCAATGGCCTTTTTGGTCGTCAAAGAAAATATCGGCACCGAAAGCCTTTAAAAACGCGCCCTTGGACATCCCGCCCAAAAATAACGCTTCATCGATGCGGATATTCCATGTCCTGAGTGTCCTGACTACCCGTTCGTGTGCGGGCGCGGCGCGGGCGGTCACTAAAGCCGTCCTGATGGGTGAACAATCGGGGTCAAACAACTGTTGAATATGGTGCAACCGCTCCAAAAAATCCTTGAACGGCCCGCCGGGCAAGGGATTTTTGGCCTCATTGCGTTCATTTTCCGCAAAAACCGCCAATCCCTGTTCCTGGTAAATCCGTTCGGAATCATCGGAAAACAAGACGGCATCGCCGTCAAAAGCGATCCGCAATTGTTGGCTTTGGGTGTTCACGGACGAACCGCTCATAATGGTCGCCGCCGCAAAACCGGCATCCAGGGTTTTGACGACATCATCGGCATTCGCAGACAAAAAGAGATGCGCCCCAAATGCCTGCATGTACGCATAAGGGGAAACTCCGCTGGTAAAGGCCGCCCTGGTTATCTTCAGCTTATGGTGAGCAATGGAATTGAATATCCTAAGCCCCGTATCCGCGCTGTTTTGCGAAAGCAGGATGATTTCGACCAATGGTTCCTTGGGGTTGATGTCATTAATGTCGAGAAATTTTTTGACCAAGGGAAACCCGTAACCGGGGGCCAATATCTCGTCTTCATGTTCAATTTGGTACTTACAGAACGCTTCCTTGCCTTGTGTTTCAAACACGGCATGGGATTCGTCCAAATCAAATAAAGCCCTTGAAGACACCGCGACAACCAGCTTTTGTTTTTTCATATTTTCTGGATACTTTAAGTACTGATACAGGAAAGTAAAGATTGCCTTAAAATAAGGGATAATCTTTGTTAATCAAGTTTTTCGGGTTTGATGCTAAAATTCTGAAAAACAACAATCTGAGACACTATGCAACTGACCATATCGGCATTAGGGAACCTCCACACCCATTTTATTGCAGAAATTCTGCCCATTATCCGGGATTGCAAATGCAATGTCCTGGAAATCAGGTCGTCCCGCTTAGGCCAGTCTACTGCCAGCTACTTGCTAATTCAAGGCAATTGGAACCAAATAGCCAAAGTCGAGAGCGCATTAGAACTACTGCAAAAACGGATAGAGATCAAAGTAAACGCCTTACGCACTGAAGCCAAAGAGAAAGGCAAAGAATGCGTACCCTATACCTTGGAAACCATTTCCTTGGACAAGGAAAGCATTATCGAGGCCATCACAACATTTTTAATGGGACATAATATCGATATTGAAGAAATCACCGGCAGTTCGTACCAAGCCCCTTATGCCCAAACGCCTGTGTTTTCAACCAAATTCGTCATTCTGGTACCCCCGCAGATCCACCTGTTATCGCTACGCGAGGAATTCCTGGATTTTTGCGACCACTTGAACATCGACGCAATCCTTGAACCCATAAAAAGGTAAACACAATAATGGAAGCTATCAGCATTAACAAAAAAATACCTGATTTTGAGGCGAAAGCAACAGGCGACAAGACCGTAAGGCTCAGCGATTACCTTGGCCACTATGTAGTCTTGTACTTTTACCCCAAGGACAGCACGCCAGGCTGCACCCAGGAAGGGCAGGATTTTCGGGACAATTATGACAAGTTTAAAGGCTTAAATGCCGTGATCCTTGGCGTTTCCCGGGATAGCTTAAAATCCCACGAAAACTTCAAGTGCAAACAGGAATTCCCGTTTGACCTGATTTCCGATACCGACGAAAGCCTTTGCCGTTTATTCGATGTAATCAAAATGAAAAACATGTACGGCAAGCAAGTCCGGGGTATTGAACGCAGTACTTTTTTGATTGACCCGCAAGGCGTGTTAGTCCGTGAGTGGCGGAAGGTCAGCGTAAAGGGGCATTGCGCTGAAGTTTTGACGGTGTTGACGGAAAACCATAAGGGTATTTTCCCATTCTAACGCTGGCTTAATGGCTTGCAAAAATCTGCCAAGCCCTTTTGTTAATTTTCAGTTTCGGTCAGGATCATATCGTCGTTCCCGAAATCGCCTACATGGGTACCCAGCTTAATCATCAACCGCACTTCGTTCCTGGAATCCGCTGAATTCAGGGCATCTTCATAACTGATCTTACCGGCGACATACAAATCGTACAGCGCCTGGTCGAACGTTTGCATGCCTTGTTCCCGTGAAGTCTTCATCAGCTCCTTGAGTTTATTGATTTCACCCTTTCGGATATAGTCCTTTGCCAATGGGGTGTTCAACAATACTTCGACTGCGGGGTAACGACCGTTACCGTCAGCTCGTTTAATCAATTGCTGGGCAACTATCCCCTTCAAATTGAGCGAAAGATCCATACACAGTTGGTCGTGCATCTCATCCGGAAAGAAATGCAGGATCCTGTCCAGCGCCTGGTTAGCGTTATTGGCGTGCAAGGTGGACAAACACAGGTGACCCGTTTCGGCAAAAGTGATCGCATTCTGCATGGTTTCCCGAGTCCTGATCTCGCCGATCAAAATGACGTCCGGCGCTTGCCTGAGGGTGTTTTTGAGGGCGACTTCGTAGGATTCGGTATCGATCCCGACTTCGCGCTGGGTGACGATACAACCCAGGTGGGGATGCTGAAACTCTATCGGGTCTTCGATCGTAATGATATGGCCGCTACTGTTTTGGTTCCTATGTTTGATCAAGGACGCCAGGGAAGTCGATTTACCGGTTCCGGTCGCGCCGACAAAAATAATCAAGCCGCGCTTTTCCATGATCAAGTCTTTCAAGATCAATGGCAAATGCAGGGCTTCGGCGTCAGGAATCTGGTTTTCTATACGCCGTAACACCATACCCGCGGCATCGCGTTGGGTAAATGCGCTCACCCTGAAACGGCCTAAATTAGGGTAACCAATGGCAAACTGGCATTCTTTCGTGTTTTCAAATTCGTTTTTTTGGCGTTGATCCATGAGGCTCATCACAACCATCAAGGATTGTTCGGCCGTCAATGCGGTTTTGGAAAGCTCGACCAACGAACCATCGACTTTCATGGTGGGCGGCCTGCCCGCAGTGATAAACAAATCTGACGCCCTTTTCTTCACCATCAATTCTAATACGGCTTTAAAATCCATGATCTTTTCCTAACTTAGCGGAACATATCTTTATTGACGGCTTTACTCATCGCCATCTTAGAGTGGATTAAACCTTGGTCGACCAACTCTTTTAGGTTTTGGTCTAGGGTCTGCATGCCCTCTTTACGCCCGGTCTGGATTGCGGAATACATCTGCGCGACCTTGGCTTCGCGGATCAAGTTCCTGATGGCGGGCGTACCGACCATAATTTCATGTGCCGCAACCCGGCCGCCGCCGTTTTTCTTGAGCAATGTTTGGGAAATAACGGCTTGCAAGGATTCGGAAAGCATTGACCTTATCATATCCTTTTCTGCGGCGGGAAATACGTCGATAATCCGGTCAATGGTTTTGGCAGCCGATGTCGTATGCAGAGTACCAAACACCAAATGGCCTGTTTCCGCCGCTGTCAATGCCAAGCGGATCGTTTCTAAGTCCCGCATCTCACCGACCAATATAATGTCG
Organism: uncultured Methylomagnum sp.; assembly: GCA_964435245.1. GTDB lineage: Bacteria > Pseudomonadota > Gammaproteobacteria > Methylococcales > Methylomonadaceae > Methyloglobulus. The sequence continues at coordinate 25,825 of CAYSYU010000015.1, read as the reverse complement.
GGGTCTTCCCGCAAGGCAGACCGTAAAGCTTCGTTAAACCCGTGGGTATCCCGGTGGACTTCTCGTTGGTTAATCAGGCACTTTTGGCTTTCATGGACAAATTCTATCGGGTCTTCAACCGTCAGGATATGGGCATAGTCGTTGGTATTAATATGGTTAACCATGGCCGCCAGGGTGGTGGATTTCCCAGAACCGGTGGGCCCCGTCACCAGGATAAGCCCACGCGATTTGGTGGTCAGTTCGGCAAAAAACTTGGGCGCTTTCAACTCTTCCAGCGACAATACTTTTGAGGGAATCGTCCTGAATACACCGGCAGCGCCGCGCTCCTGGTTGAAAGCGTTCACCCGGAATCGGGCAACCCCGGGCAATTCAAAGGAAAAGTCGGTTTCCAGAAATTCCTCATAATCCCGGCGTTGCTTATCGTTCATGATGTCATAGATCAACGCATGGACTTCCTTATGTTCTAACGCTGGGATATTAATACGCCGAATATCTCCATCCACCCGAATCATCGGGGGCAAACCTGCTGACAGATGCAAATCCGAGGCGTTGTTTTTAACTGAAAAAGCTAACAATTCTGCGATATCCACAGTTTACTCCTGGAACAAAAAAATTAAGTTGGAAACAGAATTAACAATAGTTCAACTCTTCGCTTTTTTAAAGCGATATTGTTTAATAATGGGACACGACCAATTAAACCCCTATCAAAATGACTATCCCACAAAGAATTAAGGCTATTCGTACCCAAATTGAAGGCTATTGCCGTGAATGCAATCGCAACCCAGAAAGTGTGTTGTTGCTGGCAGTCAGCAAAACCAAACCCGCAACGGATATAGCGGCGGCCTACCAAGCCGGGCTTCGCCATTTCGGCGAAAATTACTGCCAGGAAGCTTTGCTAAAACAACAAGTACTTGGCGCATACGATATTACCTGGCATTTTATCGGCCCGATACAATCCAACAAAACAAAATTGATCGCCGAGCATTTCAGTTGGGTACACAGCGTTGACAGCTTAAGGATTGCCAAGCGCCTAAGCGACCAACGGCCTCCCAACTTGCCTCCGCTGAATGTCTGTTTACAAGTCAATGTCAGTAATGAGCAGAGCAAATCCGGCATCAGTTTTGGCGAATTACCAGATTTATGCACGGCTGTAGCGGCATTGCCGCACATCAAACTAAGGGGGGTGATGGCGATTCCTGCCCCGGAAACGGATTACGATAAACAACGTTTGCCTTATCGGGAGTTAATGCAAGTCGTAGCCGAATTAAATCGACCTGATTTGGATACTTTCTCTTTCGGTATGACAGGCGACCTTAAAGCGGCAATAAATGAAGGCGCTACGATAGTGAGGATAGGCAAAGCCCTGTTCGGCAACCGAATGTACCCAGAAAAACCGGAGACATCTAACTGAAACCTTGAGGATTATTGGTCTGCCACAACCAAGTGTCCGCCACCATATCCTCAAGGTTTTTTTCGGCTTTCCAATCGAGTTCTTTTAAGGCCAAGTCAGGGTTGGCAAAATATTCGGCAAGGTCGCCCGCCCTTCTGGGGGCAACCTTATACTTGACTTTCCTGCCGGTAACCCTTTCAAAAGTATCGATGATTTCAAGGACACTGTGTCCCCTACCGGTGCCCAGGTTATAAGCCTTACATCCGCCGGACTTGAATTTTTCCCCTTCCAGCGCTTTCATGGCTTTGACATGCCCTTTGACCAAGTCGACAACATGGATATAGTCCCGGATGCCGGTGCCGTCCCGGGTCGGGTAATCGTTGCCGAATACCGATAATTGCTCCAGCTTGCCGATGGCGACTTGGGCGACGTAAGGCATCAGGTTGTTGGGGATGCCGTTGGGGTCTTCGCCAATCCTGCCGCTTTCGTGCGCGCCGATCGGGTTAAAGTACCGCAACAGGGCAATCTTCCAGGGAATTTCGGCATTTGTAATGCTATCTGCCGCCGCCAAATCCCGCAAGATGTCTTCAACCATCGCTTTTGTCCGGCCGTAAGGGTTGATGGCGCCTAAGGGGAAATCCTCCGAATATTGGATCTCTGAAGTTACCCCGTAAACGGTTGCGGATGAACTGAACACCAGTTGCTTGACATTGGCTTCCGCCATTGCCCCAACTAACACCATAGTTCCGTAAACATTGTTGTGGTAATAATTGAGCGGCTGTTCGCAGGATTCGCCTACCGCCTTAAGTCCGGCAAAATGAATAACGGTTGATATCGATTCTTTGGCAAAAATTTCCGCCAACGCCTGCTTGTCGCGGATATCGGTTTGATAAAACGTTAATGGTTTTCCGGCAATCTCTTGAACCCGTTTTAAGGACTCGACCTTGCTATTCGACAGGTTATCGACTGCAACTACCCGGTAACCCGCCTCCAATAATTCGACACAGGCGTGGCTACCGATATAACCGGCGCCACCCGTCACCATTACCGTATTTGCCATTAAAGCGACCCTCAAAAGACCTAAAAAAGTTCCCCATGTTGGCAGGGGTTAAACTATTCCCTGGCATCCTTAAAAAGTTACAATTTCGTCGCCGTCGCTTACCAGCACGACATCCGCAGGGCGCATAGCGAAGATGCCCACGGCAACCACGCCGGTGATATTGTTGATGGTTTGTTCCATTTTTACGGGTTCCATAATGTCCAGGTTATGGACATCAATAATCTGGTTGCCGTTATCGGTGACGCAATTTTCCCGCCAAACCGGCTGTCCGCCTAACTTGACTATTTCCCTGGCCACATAACTCCTGGCCATGGGGATCACCTCTATCGGCAGTGGAAATTTACCCAACACATCCACGCGCTTGGAGCCATCGGCAATACAAATAAACTGCTTACTGGCCGCAGCAATAATTTTTTCCCTAGTCAGCGCTGCGCCGCCGCCCTTTATCAATTGCTTGCGAGGGTTGATCTCATCAGCACCATCCACATACACTTCAATCGTACCGACATTGTTCAGGTCCAGTACGGGTATTCCCGCCTGTTTCAAGAGCGCTGTCGTCCCTTCTGAACTGGACACCGCCCCCTCGATGTCTGCCTTCATCTCCGCCAGATAATTGATGAAATATTTGACCGTCGAACCTGTGCCAACGCCAATGACAGGGACATCTTTGATATATTTCAATGCCGCTTGGGCAACTTTTTGTTTTAATTCATCTTGTGTCATGAGTTTACCGTAGTTGTCATTATAATGATGGGAACTTGCCAGAAGCCCAGGAAGCGCCCGATAAAAATAAATAGCGATAATAACCCAGATGGGGAGTTCCTGAACCGATTTTTTTTAATCCGTGCTAACGCCAAAATAATCTTTACTTGTCATTTGTAGCAAAGCGGGTTAGCTGTTCACGAACGCGGTTAGGATAATCCGAAAAAATGCCGGTTATCCCCGCTGCGAATAAATATCCCATTTCTTCCGGGTCGTTGCATGTCCAGACATTGACATCGAACCCTGCCTTACGGATCTTGCCAATGTGCGAGAGATACTGCTTCGCATGCAAGCCATTAAATTTATTTTGTCGATAACTTTGGTAACAACCCAAATTATAAGCGTTGGCCTTAAGCCCGCGTATATAGCTGACCGGGGCATGAATGGGCGAATCCGTTAGGATGCCTGTGGCGACTTTTTTCGATTGCATCCGTACCTGATGCAACCATTCGTGCTTAAAAGATGAAATCAGGACTTGGCCTTCCATGCCCATTGATTTTACTGTGTCCAAAACCGCCGTGACCAATCCCGAATTTCCCTTCTCTTGGGCCTTCAGTTCTATGTTGACCATTATTCCTAGTTCTTTAGCAAGGCATAATGCTTCAGCTAGGCTTGGAATTTTTATGTCGCCTGAAGAATAGTGCTTTTGCTGGGAAGGGCTTATAAATTCAGCTAATTCGGCATCACTTAGGCTTTGCAAAAAAGGTTGCCGTTCATAGGCTGGCAGCCCCAATTGTTCAACATACCAACTTCCCGCATCTAATTGGCTGATTTCTTTATAGGTAAATTCCACAACTTTTTGGCTGGCGCACTCGGGGAATCGGGATTTTACGTCGGTGCAACGGGTTAAATCATCGTCATGGTACACGATAATTTCACCGTCCTTTGTCAGTTGCACATCCATCTCAAACATCCCGCAACCCAAGGCCTTGGCTTTGCCAAAGGCAACGAGGGTATTTTCCGGGGCAAAGGCGCGCGCTCCCCGGTGGGCAATGTTTAGTATGCTAAGTGGTGCCTTTCTTGCCATTTTAGTCAAGTTTCTGCTACATATTCTTAATGTTCAATGATAATGTAAAGGGGTAAGCTATTAGCAATGACAATACAATAAAAATTTAATTAAGCCTAGTGCAAGCGGTAACTGCCTAGGCCAGCATTTTAAAAAAAGGGGAGAGCCGATGCGAATTCAAGACGGGTTTTTATTTCAGTTTATAAAGCTGGCTGGGCCTTTTTGGAATTCCGAAAATAAAAAGTCAATCCGGATGGACACGTTGTTCCTTACCCTCCTAACTGTACTGCAAATTTATCTTGCCATCGTAATTACCGAGTGGAATGCCGATTTTTTTGATGCGCTTGAACAGCATTCAATGTCGGGCATTATTGCCCAGATAGGGATGCTGGTCCTGATTTTCATCGGCAGCATCGCCGTAACGACAACACATCTGATTGTCAAAAGGCGGCTGCAAATCGGCTGGCGCATCTGGCTTACGGATAAAGTCATTTCCAAGTGGATGCATAAGGGTCGGCATTACCAAATCAATTTTATGGTCAAGGATAACCATGACAACCCTGACGAACGTATAGCGGAAGATATCCGTATTGCGACGGAAGAAGCTATTGCAATGGCGCATTCGCTTTTTTATAGCATTCTCTTGTTGGGCAGCTTTACTGAAATCCTTTGGACATTATCGGGTACAGTAGGCTTTGACCTAGGCCCCTTCTCTTTTTCTGTCTCCGGTTATTTGGTGTGGATTGCCATTATTTATTCAGTATGCGCCTCAATTTTAGGTTGGTGGACGGGAAAACCGTTAACGGCGGCTACGAATGCCCGGCAAAGCGAAGAGGCCAATTACCGATATAGCCTGATAAAGGCGCAAGAACACTCACAATCAATCGCCTTAATCCACGGCGAAGACAATGAGCAAAAGCGGTTTAAGCATACATTTCAGGCCATCATTGATACCTTTCAACAACAAACTGATGCCTGGAAACAAATCCAAATATTTACTTCGGGTTATTCGGTTGCATCGATGGGATTACCGCTGTTAGTTGCCGCACCTCGATATATTGTCGGGGCAATTAGCCTTGGCACCTTGATGCAATCGGTGCAGGCGTTCCAGCAATTGGCTTCAGCGCTTTCTTGGCCGGTCAATAACCTTCCGGGAATCGCCAGTTGGCGGGCATCAGTCGAGAGGGTATTAGGGTTGGTTAAAGCCCTCGATGAGTTGGAATATGATATCTCTTGCCTGAATTCCCATCAGATATGCGTGGGAAAAGAAGGAAAATCCGTATTAAAGTTTGAAAATGTCAGTATTGCCAATTTGGAAGGGGAAACCATTTCAGCCATTATCGACACCGAAATTAAAGCGGGCGAACGTGTGCTAATTTCCGGGCAATCCAGCACCGGGGCGAAATTGTTCCAGGCAATTGCCGGATTGTGGCCTTGGGGTACCGGACAAATCCATGTCCCTGTCAATGAACGCTTATTTTTTATGTCGCCACGGCCTTATTTACCAACAGGGTCGCTCTTTGAGGCTATTTGTTACCCCAAGGCTATAAGTGCATTTAAACGTTCTGAACTGGAAAAACTGCTAAAGCGCCTGGGCCTTAAAGACCTGATTGCCCACCTCGACCAAGAAGAATCCTGGGATAAGCTCTTGTCCCGGGAACAACAACAACGCCTTGGATTTGCTCGTGTAATACTCTATAAGCCAAAATGGATTTTTATCCAAGAGTCGCTCGATTCCCTAACACCGGAAGGCGAAACACAGATGATGGAATTGCTAATCCAAGAACTTCCGGATGCTGCTATTATCAGTATAACGAACCAACCGACGGCTGCGGCGTTCCATCATCGTAAGCTGAAAATTTAGCTTCAAACCCTTTCATAAAATTAACAAAAAGAGGTAGGCAACGATGCAATCAGGCACCTTAAAAAAAGGCAAAAAATTACGCGGCGTAAACCTGGGCGGATGGCTGGTGCTGGAGAAATGGATGACGCCCAGCCTATTTGAAGGGTTGGATGCTGCAGACGAAACCACCTATTGCGTGGAGTTAGGCGCAGCCGCCGAGACCCGTTTACGCCACCACTGGCAAACCTTTATCACCCGCAATGATTTCGCCTGGCTGGCCGATGTCGGCATCAATGCCGTGCGCATTCCCGTTGGCCATTGGGTATTTGGCCCCAACTACCCTTATCACCGAACATACGGCGATTACCAATACCCTTTTGTCGAAGGCGGTATCGACATCCTCGACAAGGCCTTTGATTGGGCGGAAGATTTCGGCTTGGCGATAGTGCTGGATTTACATGCGGCCCCAGGCTGCCAAAACGGTTTCGATAATGGCGGCATCAAGGATATCTGCGAATGGCACACAGATAAAGCCTATATCGACCATTCCTTGTGGGTGCTCGAAAGCTTGGCGGAGCGATATAATAGCCGCAGCGCCTTACATGCTATAGAAGTCCTGAACGAACCCCGGTGGGATGTCGATACCGAAATATTAAAGCAATACAACACCGAAGGTTATCACCGTATCCGTAAATACTGTAAGCCGGAAGATGTAGCCGTGGTCTTTCACGACGGTTTCCGCTCTTACAAAGAATACCTGGGATTTATGAAAGAACCTGAATATGAAAATGTGGTCTTTGATATCCATCGCTACCAATGTTTCACAAGGGAAGATATCGACCTGGACATCTACGGCCATATCAAAAAAAGCGCAATTGACTTACGTCAAGAAGCGGACGATATTGCCCTGGACCTGGGACTTTGGACTTATGTCGGCGAATGGAGTTTGGGGCTAGACTTAAAAGTGGTCTCCTTATGGGCGCCTGGGCCTTACAACCATGCCCTGGAAAAACTGGACAGCTTTCAGGCACACGTCGCATTACGCGCCTATGCTTCCGCACAATTAATGTCTTATGAGAAATACCTAGGCTGGTTCTTCTGGAGTTACAAGACCGAGACGACGTCTGCCTGGTGTTTTCGCGATTGCGTAGAAAAAGGCTGGTTACCGAGTCGATTCGATTTTGATTGATTTGTGCCAATAACGCCAAATTAAGGCCTAGGCAGAAAAACCCATAACAGCCGGTTTTGTTTCACCAAAAATATTTCCTTTAACGCGGATTCAGGAAAAGGCTTTCAATTGCCCTTCAAATCCTGCTTAACATCAAGCATAAGCTGCCATGCCATGAGCCCTATCGCATTTAGGTGACGCGAATTATTTTTAGCTTTGCAAATCCGTCGACAAGACGCGTAGCTTCTTACCCTACGCAATTTGCAACCGGCAATATTAACGCCTTTTTTGCCCTTTTATCCTTTCTTCGCTGCTAACGAAAACAGACTGCTTCATGCGATCGAAGAAATAACCGACAAAGCCGATCATGACCACCGCGAAGAGTACCCGGCTGATAATCAAGATTTCGGCAAGCGGCAATTCGGAGCTTTCTGTAGGGGCAATGTTTAAGGAATCTACAACCCGGTTAAGGCCTGTCGCATTAAATAAGTTAACTAAGTGATTGTTCATTTTGATTATCCTCAATATGAATCAACGGAAGATCTTTCACCCCTGGAATAAAAAAGTGTGCATCCTTGCACAATTAAAATCCGTTTTCTTAACAGGAGGCTCACACACAATTTAGAAGATTTGGTTACTTTATACTGTGAACCAATCGTCAATTCTATGAAGAATTACCACCCTTACATATTTTTTCCCTGTTTTGGACTTGACTGGAAGAATCCTTTCGGTTAACGGCCAATAACATTTGATGCCTCACCGAATGCCGATATTTAAGGACGCATTTTTTAAAATCTACAATATAGTTGCCGCACAGAGACAATAATAATGAACAGGGCTTATGGCCGATTTTAGATTTCCCGTATTCCAAGGCCGTAGATAAGGCAAACGGTTCGTAATGGGTCTGTGTGGTTGGCTTTTTTTAATGTATGGCTGAATGAAGCCGTTTTTGTCCCAAAGCTGCTCCCGGCGTATTAAAAATGAGCCAGTCGGCAAATTCATAATGTTTAGGGTTGACCAAAGTTATTTGGCCAAAAACCACTGGCCAATAGCCAGCCGATTGCCTAAATTTAGTCCGGCTTAGAATAATGCAGCGCAATACGGCTCCGCCTATTGACGCCCTACGGGAATGCGCCTTGCGGGTGAACTTGTGAACCCCGACATAATATTTGGTATGTTGATCGTTGGGATTTGTAACACTCAACCTCACAATGGCTAATTGTAGCCGACGCAAGACCCTATAACACCTACAATAAATTATCGGCCAATTCCAAAAAAATTTGTTTGGCTAAAAATTGTATTTGGGCGTCTGCTAAACGGAAATTTAGAAAATGACAGCCAACTACTCAACCGCAAGAAAAATGTTTTTGAACACATATTGACTTTATTAGTCATAATGATCAATATGATCATTAACTATTTTTAGAGAAGTACCATGATTAATGAAGTCAATGCCGTAACTTTCCGGCAAAATTTAGGGGATATGCTCAATCAGGTGCAATACCGACATGATTCCATCTTGATCAAAAAAGATGGAAAACCCGTCGCTGCGCTTATTGATGCCCAATTATTTGATCGAATTTGTCGGTTCAAGGAGCGTTTTGACAATCTTAGTGAAAAAATCGCGGAGGCATATGCTAAAGTTCCGCCCGAAGAAGGGATGGTTGAAATTGATGCGATTATTAGGGAAATCAGGCATCCTTAGCTCATTGCATGGCGCAAATTAGCATTGTCCTCGATACCAATGCCCTATTGTCGGGCATCGCTTATCCGAATTCCATTCCAGGAAAAATAATCGCGGCATGGCGAAATGGCGGCATCGAAGTCGTTCTTTCGCATTATATCTTGAATGAACTCCGACGAGTTTTACCAAAGCTCAATCATCGTCTAGGTTGGTCACAACAAGAAATCCAGGATTTCATCGATAGTTTGGCATTTCTGGCAAATCTAGTGGATCCTTTGCCGACGGATGAGACTAATTTAAGGGTTCCAGCCGACCAGCCAGTGCTTGGAACATTGCTGGCTTCAAAAGTGAACTTCCTTGTTACGGGTGATAAAGATTTGCTGGCTTTAGCAGATCAATACCCAATTATAACACCAGCAGGATTTTGGCAATTGCATGGTGGTTAATATATAAATATTATCAATAAGTTAATTGCGCTTTTAAATAACAATCTAACTTTCTCCAAAGGAGACTGTGGCTAATATCAACCATTCCTGTAAGATCGGCCATAACCGGGCGTTCAGGTAAGAAAATCATGGATACTAATTTTTGAGTTAGCGGACGCTCAAAATCGTATTGATAACATTGGGGTTAAAGAATCAAGTGAATATTTCACACTTTTTTGACTAATTTTTAGCTATTATCAGCCGCAAATATGGCAAACGGTTCGTATTGGGTTTGTTGTTGGCTTTTTTAATGTAAAGCTGAATGAAGACGTTTTTGTCCCAAAGCCGCTCCTGGTGTATTAAAATGAGCCAAATGGCGTAATTCATGATGCTTAGGGTTGACCAAAGTTATTTGGCCAAAAACCACTGGCCAATAGCCAGCCAATTTCCTAAATTTCGTCCGGCTTAGAAAAAACGTTAGTATTCCAAGGGCGGCTGCAAGCAACTCCCCTACTGGGTTTTAAGCCGAGGTTAAACGAGTTTAGCCGGGGCGTACATGCGGTTTGAAACACGGGCAAAGGCCAACCCAAACGTGCCTGATGTAGGTATTTATACGGATATGAAACAAATGGAATATGCATACACTACGCCAAAACTAAGCATCAACCAACGAGATTTCAAAAATGGTTTTTAAATAATGCGGCGCAATACCCACGGGGCACAAGTACGGCTTCCCCTATTGACGCCCCACGGGAATGCGCCTTACGGCCTTAGAAGTTCGGCAAATGTTATTAGAGCACGAGCAAGCCTGATCAGTATTTTTCATGGCCTGGTTTATCTCCTAATGTAAAAACCAATTACGAAAGCGTAATTAGTCAACCGGCCGGAAAGAACCGAAGGCAGACTGAAATATAGGCAATATTAAACAGATAACGAAAGGTTGATTATGAAGAATAGCTTTTTTAGCAAATTAGGAAAAGGGGAAATATCAACCATGCAACGCAATGCCTTTCAATTACTGAGTCTTGCAGTCCTTTTAACATCTTTTTCAGCAGTCGCACAGCCCATCGAGAAATATTGCCTAACAAAAACCGGTGAACGCACGGGAAAAGATTTTACTGGACAGTCCGATCCTAACTTTAAAGCCGTAACTTTGAGTTTTTCAGCGGGCGGAAAAAAATATAAATTGGTTGGCGGGATACATCATATTGGATTGTTTGATGAGCATAATAAGTTAATCGAAACAAACGATACTGGACAAAAACAAGGCAGAATAGAACGCATAGAGATAAAGGGGAAAACCTTAATAATCGAAGGCGGTACTGACTACCAGGCTGCTATTGACCTTAATGTCTCACCGCCCCTTATTACCAATCCTGAAGAAGTTGTAAACCTGGATTTCACGGCAGGTGGAAGATCGTACAAACTAGTAGCGGAATCTAATCAAGTAATATTATTTGACGATCAAAAGAACAAGATTTCAGCAATGTCGATGGATCAATATTCCGAAGACGGAATTTTCCCACATATTGTTCCTATGACATTAACGCTTAGCAAAAATGGTTGGTTATGGATTAATGGCAATAAAAATTACGTTGCCCATATCGATCAAAATGCGACACCTCCCACTATCAGCAAACCAGTTGAACTCAGCGCACTCACACGTACCGAATGCTTGCCGTTAACGTGGCTGGGCAAATGCCGCTCAACCCAAGGTGTTTATAGCCACGCCTTGGACGGCATTCTGGTTTCCAGCACCAAGCGGTCGTTTTTCGGCTTGTTCCCGCCAGTTAGTTTTTTAGTTAAAGACGGTAAGCCGATCCCTTTACCTAAAGAGCTAAATGACATTCGCCGGGAAGAAACGGGATATGGTTCTGAATTGATCTTCTTCACCGACTTACCTGCCCTTAACGGCGTGTTGTTTCGGGGGGCGGATGGTGTCCCTTTGTTCTATGATGGCCAAAAAACTAAGCGGCTATCTTTGCCCAAATATGTTGGGAGTAATCCAGGTTGGTATCTTAAATCAGCTCAGTTTAATAAGCATACAATTCTAGCGATGACCTCCAACAATAAAAGGTTTGGCTATTTTCATTTTGAAGTTAATCCTGATCTGTCTCTTACACCGATACCCTTATTGGATAGCGTGGATGATGATGTGTCCAAATTAGGTATATTCTGGGTAGGAAAACAAGGAATTTATGTAGAGAAAGCAAATGAGCTGCATTCGATAATTAATGTTCCAAAAGAAGTTAATTTGTGGAAATACGAAATAATTGATAACTCATCTAATATACCATTTGTTTTTGAAGCAATTAATTATGTCTCTAATAAAAGTGTTGATTATTTTATTGTTCCGTCATCAACATTTTCCCATTGCATCGCCAAACTTGACCTTAACAAACCAATTATGATCGACACTCCGCGATGAATTATCCCTATGTAAGTATTTTATGAATTTTCTTTTTATCAAATAGGTATTACTTATGTCCATTTACGATCCGATTCAAATAACCAAGCGTTTTCTTTTTGGCACGGACACACCATCACCAGATGATTATAACCAACATATTCGTCCGTGGACGGCTAATACCGGTGCAAATCGGGTTTCGATTTCTTATGATATGCAGACATACATGAATGTCGGTGCAGGTCGTTATGCCGATCCAGCCTTATTTCATGCCTTTGACAAAATTTTTAGCTTAACTCTTAGTGATGGCATCTATACATATGAAAACGGTATAAATACTGATGGATCAATTAATTTAGGTATTAAACAGTTAGCTAATATCTTAAATACTGACACCAATATTTTTATCTCCAATTACGGTACTGATATAACGAGTGCTGATTTTGCAGAACGCGCTTACATTTTTGGGAAAGCCCCTTTTCAATTAGACTTGAACTCAGCTACCTTCACAGTAGTTAATGGTGTTTTATCTATTAACAATATGGAAGTAAGAGCTCCAGGAGATAACTTTGACTTTCATTCAGGCAATCCTTTTGCCCAGATCATAGGATCAGTTTTGGGTAATAATATCGACCTCTATGACCTTGCGCGTGGAGACATCACTAATGACGCCGATGGTCAGTCCGTTCTGATTAAATTTGATGGTCAAGGGAACATCTACAACGGCTATACGCGAGCTGATTTTCTGGCTTCATTAAACGTTCGAAATGAAGTAAGTTACGATCAAAGCCCAATACCCTATCTACAGGATATTGGCGGTCTAGCAAGCCTATCCGTTCTGGGAGCGTCGTACATTTCAAATATACTTTCCGATCCGTTTATTTCTTACAATAAGGATGGGTTGAAAGTCATTTACGGCACTCCAGATGGCGATAATCTTGACCAGATGAATGTAGGATTAAATATTCAAGATCTATTCAAAGGGGCTTATCTTGTAGGAGGGGCTGGAAACGACACTTTATCTGGAGGATTGTTTAGTGATGTTTTATTAGGTGGTGACGATAACGATACTCTTATAGGAAAGGGTGGCAACGACACACTCATCGATGGCCAGGGCAACGACACTTACATCTTCACCACGGGCGACGGCTTTGACGCCATAGTGGACAGCGACGGTGCCGGAAAAATCCTATGGGACAACAAGGAAATCAAGGGCTCTGATACGGTAGGCCTTGACCCGCTAAAATGGAAAAAACTCAGCGACACAGTATGGCAAGACGAGACCAACCATATTACCTACAGCCTCAAAATCCAGGTAGATGGCAGCAATACTCTGTACATCAACCGGAATGGTGAAACAGTGCGGATTAATGAATGGGTTTCAAACAAACTGGGGATTACACTTGGAAACGGGACGCCAGCCCCACCCCCTACCCATACTTATAACGGCGACCAACATGCCCCCCTCATCGGCATCGAAATTGACCTTTCTGTCCCCCCAACGGATGCCAGCTATAACACTTACAAATGGTCTGCTGCCACTTGGGGTGTCGATGGCACGCTGACCGGTGGAGTTGCGCAAGCCAACTTCAATGACGTGATTTATGGTGACCAGCAGACTGTTGGTGATGAAGACACCATTAACGGTTTTGGTGGTAATGATGCCCTGGACGGACGCGCAGGCGACGACAAGATCGATGGCGGGGAAGGAGATGACCTGATTGCAGGTGGCTCTGGGTCGGACACTATCCAGGGCGGTGCTGGTAACGACACCATATTGAGTGCGACAGTGTTGACGGCACCACAACGGACAAAACCGGGTGACGTTTGGCAGCTTCCAGCAGGCAAGGTACTCAGGATTGCAGGCAGCACCTGGGGTGTTGCAAGTGATGTTAATGGTAATGATTACACTGTTTATGGTGGTGGACCAATAGCCCAAGACACGGCATCCGATGTGGTTTTTGCAGGTGCTGGGGACGACCATGTCGTTGGCGGGCTGGGCAATGACTATATCGATGGCGGCTTAGACAATGACACACTGACGGGTCAAGGTGGCAACGATGTTGTAGACGGCGGTGATGGTAATGACTACATCCGGGGGGACGGCCTCATCCAAACGGGTTTTTACGAAACCGTGGCAGGGGTCAACCATGGCAATGATGACCTATTTGGAGGGGCGGGATTAGATACGCTGATTGGTGGCGGTAAGGATGATAGGCTTCTTGGCGAACTAGGAAACGACTATCTTTGGGGGGACGATATAACCGAAACCGACCTGGCAGGCCAATATCACGGCAATGACTACCTGGATGGAGGCGAAGGGAATGACCAATTGGTCGGGGGCGGTAAAGACGATAGTCTAATAGGAGGCATCGGTGATGACCTGCTCTGGGGTGACGCGAGGTTGGAAACCGACCTTGCAGTTCAATATCATGGCAATGACCATTTGGATGGAGGCGACGGCAACGATCAACTGGTCGGTGGTGGCGGGAATGATAACCTTTTGGGCGGAATAGGTGACGACCTTCTGTTTGGCGATGCCCAACTATCGCCAAATTTGGCAACCCAATATCAAGGTGATGATTATTTGGATGGTGGTGATGGCAACGATCAACTGATCGGAGGCAGCGGGAATGATAACCTTTTGGGCGGAGCCGGAATTGACCTGATTTTTGGCGGTGATGGCAACGACACCTTGTATGGCGGTGATGGCGATGACCTCAGTGCCTATTATGGCAATGGGGCAGGTGATGGAGGCTTAGAAGGGGGCGCTGGTGATGACACCATTTATGGTGGCGCGGGCAGGGATGAACTGTTTGGTGGCGATGGATTGGACACGCTTGACGGTGGAACCGACAACGACCTTATGTTCGGCGAAGCTGGCGATGACACTCTTTCAGGAGGTGATGGCGATGATGAGCTCCATGGCGGCAATGGCAATGACACGCTTACAGGTGGTTCAGGAGCCGATTTTTTCAATGGTGAGTCTGGGGATGATACTTATCAAGACCTGACCGCAGAAGACACGATATTTGACAATCAAGGTAACGACACCATCCTGATACAAGGGGCTAACAGCCTTGCATCAACCCAAGCACTGACCAAAACGGGCAATTCGAGCTTGGCTGTCCAGCTCGACAATGGTGAAACCCTGAATTTGGTAAATGTCTTTTATGGCACCCATTACAATTTGAAATTTGGTAATGACACATCAATCGACCTTGAAGCCTACATTGGTAATAACTTTACGGCTGCACTTAGCTTGGGGATGGACAATAATGGCGGCCGTTTATATGGCGGCGCCGCTAATGACCTGCTCCAAGGGGGTGCAAGCAACGATGCCTTAAAAGGGTATCAGGGCAATGATACGCTCCGGGGCGGTTCCGGAAACGATATCCTTGATGGCGGGGCAGGCATAGACAGGATGTATGGTGGTTCTGGAAACGACACATACTTGGTGGATAACGCCGACGATAAGATAAATGAATATCTTGGTGAAGGTATTGACGAAGTTCTATCTTCCATTACTTACACATTGCCGAATCAAGATGAGCAAGGTTACGGTTTAAATTATATAGAGAACTTGACATTAACAGGCATCAATTCCATTAATGGTACTGGGAACGTTCAAAACAATATAATTACCGGGAATGCCGCAAACAATATTTTAGATGGTAAGGGTGGTGCTGACCAGCTTCTGGGGGGTGCTGGTAACGATACATATTATGTCGATAATCAACAAGATACTGTCTGGGAGGGTGTCAACGAGGGAATTGATATGGTTATGTCATGGGGGAGCTACACCCTTGGCGACAATGTCGAGAATCTTACGTTAATTGGCGGAGCCAATTTCAGTGGTACAGGCAATGGCCTGGATAACGTAATTGCCGGAAACAGTAATGCTAATGTTTTGACTGGTTTAGGGGGCAATGACACTTATATTGTTGACCATTGGGACGATACGGTTGTTGAAAATGCCAATCAGGGAATAGACGGGGTATTGTCTTCGGTAACCTACTCTTTGGCCGCCAACCTAGAAAATCTAACTTTAACCGGCACCCTTGCCATAGACGGTACAGGCAACGACCAAGATAATATCGTCATTGGCAATGGCTCAAATAATATATTAAATGGTGGGGCAGGGAACGACACCCTATCAGGTGGCGATGGAAGTGATGTGTTAGACGGAGGATCAGGCACTGACACCATGATGGGTGGCAGTGGCAACGACACTTACCTTCTCGATGATCCTGGTGACGTTGTAGCAGAAGATATCAACTCAGGAATTGATACCATACAAATAGGACGAAGTTACGTTCTTTCTGAAAATTTCGAGAACCTCACGCTGACCGGCGCTGAAGCCATAAATGGTACGGGCAATACCTTGGACAATAGCCTTGCAGGGAACAGTGCCGCCAACATATTGACTGGCTTGGGTGGCAACGATACCTATGTCATTGACAATGTAGGGGATATTGTTGTCGAGAATGCCAACGAGGGTATAGATACGGTGATGTCGTCGGTAACCTATACGTTAGGTGCCAACTTAGAGAAACTTATTCTAACAGGCAATAGTTCCATTGATGGCGTTGGCAATACAAAGGACAACACCATCATCGGCAATTCCGCGAACAATATTCTAAATGGTGGTGCTGGTGCTGACACCCTGGCTGGCGGTGGCGGCAATGATAGCTATATCGTAAACGATATAGATGACATGGTGATCGAAGGGGAAGAAGGTATCGTAAGGGTTTCAACATCCGCTTATGGAAACCAGGGAGACAAGTCGAGTTACATTTCTCCGAAGATTTCGCAAAATGGGCGTTTTGTTGTTTTTAGCAGCAGTGCGGATAACTTTAATGCCGGTTCCCCAGCAAATAATTCTCTGCTATACCTCAAAGACATGCAAACAGGTGATATTTCGTTACTGTCAGCTGCACTAGATGGTACTGCGGCCAATATGGGTAACCAGTCTGCAATATCTGTAACAAACGATGGCCGATTCGTGGTGTTTGAAAGCAATGCATATAATCTCGTGCCAAACTTCAGTTTTAGTTCTAAACACTATTACCTAAAGGACATGCTGACTGGTGACATATCAGTCGCAGGTGGGGATAACAGTTCTTGGGCTTCAATTTCTGCTGACGGCAACCTCTTGTCCTTTACTACGAATGATGCACTTGTGCCCGGCGATGTAAACGGAACAACTGATTTGTATGTAAAAAACTTACAAAACGGTTCTATATCTGTCAAAACCGACAAGTTTAGTTTTAGCGACAAACCATATCTTAGCGCAGATGGACGCTTTTTGGCTTTTAATAGCAACGCTGATTATCATGTTCCAGGTGATAATACTGGCAGCTATGATTGGTTTGTAATGAACTTACAATCTGGTGATGTGACCCATATTACAGAAGGATGGGATTTTTACTATGGCGGCAATGTGCCTGTATCACTTTCGGCAAACGGTCGATATGTTGCTTATGAGGTTGGCAATGACATCTTCGTTAGGGACCTTCAAACGAATATCGTCTCAACTGTATCTCAATCGGTTGACGGTATCCACGGCAATAATTTTAACCAGATGCCCAGTATCTCCGCTGATGGTCGATATGTAGCTTTTATCAGTTTGGCTGATAATCTTGTAATTGGTGACTCAAATGGGACATTTGATCTCTTTATTAAAGATATGCAAACAGGTAATCTGGCGCTGGTATCAAACGGGATCAATGGAACGCTTGGAAATGATTATAGTGCCACTCCATCGATATCCGCAGACGGGCGATATGTCTCGTTTTACAGTGATGCCAATAATTTAGTGGAAGGTGATACGAATGGGGTGGGCGATATATTTCTTGTACAAAACCCGTTAATCGCAGCTGGCGGGGCATCATCCTCGGGTGGAATAGACACAACAACCTCTTCAATCACTTATACGTTGACCGCGAATGTCGAGAACCTCACCCTTAGTGGATCCTCGGCCATTAACGGTACCGGTAATTTGCTAGCCAATGAAATTATCGGTAACACTGGAGCCAATACCTTGGACGGTGGAGCAGGCGATGACACGCTCAATGGAGGCGGTGGTAATGATGTACTGATCGGAGGTGAAGGAAGCGACACTTATATATTTGGCAAGGGATCTGGACAGGACGCCATTAACAACTACGATACTGGCATGTATAAACTCGACAGAATACTGTTTGCGCCTACAGTATCAGCTTCCGAGATTCTAGTAAGTCGTTCCGGCAATGACTTGGTGCTTACCATCAACGGTACAGCGGATATTCTCACACTCCAAAACTACATGTTAAATGATGGGGTTAATGCTTCCATTGTTGAACAAATTGAGTTCCAAGATGGTTCCGACACAATATGGGATGTAAGCACTATTATTGCCATACTAAATAATACTGCGCCAATATTGAGCGCAGCGCAACCGGATTTGCCGGTGGTCGAAGGCGCCCCATTTGCCTACACTGTACCCGCGGTTACGTTTACAGACCCAGATGTTGGGGATTTTCTTACCTACAGCGCCACGTTGGCCGACGGGAATCCGTTGCCTTCATGGCTGTCTTTTGACCCAGTAACACGGACTTTTAGCGGAAACCCGCCAACAAGCGGCACGATCAGTGTGCGCGTAACAGCCAAAGATAGCAGTAACCTCTCAGCGTATGATGTTTTCGACATCGTTTCCACATTTCAAAACCTAACCCTTACCGGTACAGCCAATGCGGACAACCTGACAGGAGGATCTGGCAACGATACCTTATCGGGTTTAGGAGGAAATGACATCTTGCAAGGCAATGTCGGCAACGACCGCCTGGTCGGCGGGGCGGGCAATGACACCATGAAGGGTGGCGTAGGTGACGATACCTACGTCATTGATGTCACCACCGACGTCATCACCGAGAACCTGAACGAAGGCACCGACACCGTCGAGTCCAACATCACCTTCAGCTTGGCGGCCATCAACAATGTCGAAAACCTGAGCCTTATGGGTTCTGGCACCATCAACGGCACAGGCAATGCCCTCGACAACGTCTTGACCGGCAACAGCGCAGTGAATATCCTGACTGGTGGGGCGGGCAATGACCGGCTTATTGGCGGTGCTGGCAATGACACCCTGAAAGGCGGCACCGGCAACGACACCTACGTGCTCGATGTCGCCACCGACATTGTCACCGAAAACGCCAACGAAGGCACGGACGCCGTCGAAATTGGCGTCACCTACACCTTGGGCAACAATGTCGAAAACTTAGTGTTGACGGGCACGTCCACTAATAACGGTACCGGCAATACGCTTGCCAACCGGATAACCGGCAATAGCGCCAATAATACTCTTAATGGCGGAACCGGCATTGATACATTGATCGGCGGTTTGGGCAACGATACTTATATCGTAGACAATACCGCCGATGTGGTTACCGAAAACCAGAATGAAGGCACCGACCTTGTCCAGTCTTCAGTAACCTATACGCTTTCGGCCAATGTTGAAAACCTGACTTTAACGGGAACTAGCGCAATTAATGGGACAGGTAATGCACTGAATAACGTTTTGACCGGCAACAGCGCAATTAATACATTGACCGGCGGAGCGGGAGACGACACCTATTTTATTACAAGTGGGGATGTTGTCACGGAAGCCGCCGGTGCCGGCACGGATACAATCAATGCAGGGTTTACCTATACCTTGGCGGCTAATGTGGAGAATCTGATATTGACCGGTACCACAGCCATCAACGGTACCGGTAATGCCCTAAACAATGTCTTGACCGGCAACAGCGCCGTTAATACCTTGACGGGTGGCACTGGCGATGACACCTATATTATCAGCACCGGTGACACCGTAACTGAAGCAGCCAGTGCGGGTACTGATACCGTCCAAACCGATATCACCTATACCTTGGGCACAAATCTTGAGAACCTAACCTTAACGGGCAACGGTGCCGTTAATGGCACCGGCAACACATCTGCCAACGCATTGGTCGGCAATAGCGGCAGCAACAGCCTGTCAGGACTGGCCGGCAACGATACGCTGGATGGCCTTGCCGGGACCGATACTTTGACCGGTGGCAGCGGCAACGACACCTACAAACTTGGGCGCGGCTACGGCATTGACACCGTGGTGGAAAATGACATTACGTCAGGCAATACCGACGTCGCCCAATTTTTGGCGGGCATTGCCAACGACCAACTCTGGTTCCAGCACGTCGCCAACAACCTGGAAGTCAGCATTATCGGCACCACCGACAAACTGGTGGTCAAGGATTGGTACCTGGGCACTACCAACCATGTCGAGCAGTTCAAGACCACCGACGGCAACAAGACCCTGCTTGACAGCAAAGTGGAGAACCTTGTCTCCGCCATGGCCGCGTTCGCGCCGCCGGCGGCGGGGCAGACCACCTTGCCGACAAATTACCAAACCGCCCTGGCCCCCGTCATCTCGGCAAATTGGCAATAACCGGGGTTGAAGGTAAAAGTTTTAGGCTGATCCAGCGTATTTTTAAGCAAATTCATACAAATGATAAATCTTCCTCACCCTGAAGCTGGGTGAAGGAAGGTTCATTAATGGCTTATTTTGGAAATCGATATACCTAAGGAATAACCGGGCTGTACACGGTAACGTTGAGTTCTTTTTTAAATTTAATACTGCCATAAACAAGCCTTTTTGCCATTATTTTTTATTTTCAAATAGCCATGACCGCCCATACTGAAGCCGCCCAAGCCGCTGCTGTCCCCATCGATTCCGGCCTGGACTGCCTGATCATCATCGCGCGCATCCATGCCATCGCCGCCGATGCCGACCAACTCGCCCACGAATTCAAGGCCGACGGCAAGCCTTTTGGGAAAACTGAAATCCTATTGGCCGCCAAAAAGCTGGGCTTGCAAGCCAGTGCAGTCAAGACCCCACTTGAACGCTTGGACAAAACCCCGCTCCCCGCCCTGGCCATTGGCGCTGGGGGCCGCTTCTTTATCCTCGCCAAGGTCGAGGGCCAGCAAGCCCTCATCCACGACCCGGTTATTGGCCGCCCCGAATCCTTGGCGTTTGACGGGCTGATGGCACGGTACAGGGGAGAAGTTGGACAAACCACAGAAGCAGGAACACCATTAGGTGGCGAACCTTCTACAAAAGCCAAACAAAAACCCGATACCAGTGGCCTCTGCCCCCTGATCCTGTTCACCTCCCGCGCCTCCCTGGCCGGGGAGATGGCCAAGTTCGACTTCACCTGGTTCATCCCGGCGGTGGTCAAGTACCGGAAACTGCTTCTTGAAGTGTTGCTGGTGTCCTTCGTGATCCAGTTCTTCGCCCTCATCACCCCCTTGTTCTTCCAGGTGGTGATGGACAAGGTGCTGGTGCACCGGGGCTTCACCACCCTGGATGTCATCGCCGTCGGCCTGACCGTCGTTATCTTGTTTGAAGTTTCCTTGACCGCCTTGCGCAGCTATGTCTTCGCCCACACCACCAGCCGCATCGACGTCGAACTGGGCGCACGGCTGTTTAGGCATTTGTTGACCCTGCCCTTGGCCTATTTCCAGGCACGTCGGGTCGGTGACTCCGTCGCACGGGTCCGTGAGTTAGAGAACATCCGCTCATTCCTGACCGGCAATGCCATCACCTTAGTGCTGGACTTGCTGTTCTCCGTGGTATTCATCGCCGTCATGTTCACCTACAGCAAGTGGCTGACGGTGATTGTTGTCCTTTCATTGCCTTGCTATGTGCTGCTGTCGGTGTCCTTCACCCCCTTACTTCGTGCCCGCCTGCACGAGAAGTTCAACCGGGGCGCGGAAAACCAGGCCTTCCTGGTCGAAACCATCAGCGGCATCGACACCGTCAAGGCCATGGCGGTCGAACCGCATTGGACAAGGAAGTGGGACAACCAACTGGCGGCCTACGTGTCCTCCAGTTTCCGCACCGCCACCATCGGCACAATGGCCAACAGCGGGGTGACACTGATCAGTAAACTAGTGACCGTCGCCACCATGTATGTCGGCGCCAAACTGGTCATCGAAGGCAAGATGACAGTCGGGCAATTGATCGCTTTCAACATGCTGGCCGGCCAAGTCGCCCAGCCGGTCATGCGCCTAGGGCAATTGTGGACGGATTTCCAGCAGACCGGCATTTCCGTACAACGCCTGGGCGACATCCTCAACACCCGCACCGAAGTGGCAGGCAACAAGAGCGCACTGCCGCCCCTGGCTGGGCGCATCACCTTGGAAGAAGTCACTTTCCGATACCGCCCCGATGGCCAGGAGGTGCTCAAGGGCATCGACTTGGACATTGCCGCCGGGGAAGTCATCGGCATCGTCGGGCGTTCCGGCAGTGGCAAGAGCACCCTGACCAAGCTGGTGCAACGGCTATACACCCCCGAGCGTGGGCGGGTGTTGGCCGATGGTATTGACCTGGCTTTGGCGGATGCATCTTCCTTGCGGCGGCAAATCGGCGTGGTGTTACAAGAAAACGTCCTGTTCAGCCGCAGCATCCGCGACAACATCGCCCTGGCCGACCCCGGCGCACCCCTGGAAGCGGTCATCCAGGCCGCCAAGCTGTCAGGCGCCCATGAATTCATCCTGGAACTGGCCGAAGGCTACGACACTCTGGTCGGCGAGCACGGCTCTACCCTGTCCGGCGGGCAACGCCAACGTATCGCCATCGCCCGTGCCTTGATGACCAGCCCACGGCTGCTGGTCTTTGACGAAGCCACCAGCGCCCTGGATTACGAGAGCGAGCGCATCATCCAAAATAACATGAAGGACATCTGCAAGGGGCGCACCGTCATCATCATTGCCCATCGCCTGTCCGCCGTGCGCGATGCCGACCGGATCGTGGTCATGGACCACGGCCAGATTGTTGAAACCGGCAGCCACGCCGACCTGTTGCGTAATGAGTTGGGGCATTACGCCCGGCTTCACCGTTTACAACAGGGGTAAGATAATACTATGGGTGTCCGCCTACAAGCCTTCGGCGACCTGGTCAAACGCTACGGCGCCGCTTTCAGCCTGGCCTGGCAACACCGTGCCGAGATGGAAACCGTCCAGCTCCTGCCTTATGAAGCCCAATTCCTGCCCGCCGCCCTGTCATTGCAGGACACCCCGGTCTCGCCCGCGCCCCGGGTGGCAATGTGGCTGCTCATCGGCTTTGCGGCGTTGACCCTGCTGTGGTCTATCTTCGGCCATATCGATGTCGTCGCCACCGCCCAAGGCAAGGTCGTCCCCAATGGCCGCACCAAGACCATCCAACCGTTCGAGACCGCCACCGTCACGGCCATCCATGTTGCCGACGGACAAACGGTGCAAGCGGGCGATGTGTTGATCGAACTGGATGCCACCAGCGCCCAGGCCGACAAGGACAGGATCATCGGCGACTTGGCGATGGCACGGTTGCAGGAACAACGCGGCAAGGCGCTGTTGGAAGCGTTGGAAACCGGCAAGCCCCCAAGCTTACAACGCCCTGATGACATCAATAATGCCCAATTTGAGGAAGCGCAACGCCTGCTTTTAGGCCAATACCATGAATACATCGCCAAATTGAACCGTATCGAGTCCGAAATCGCCATGCGCGAGGCCGAATTGCACTCAACGCAAGAACTGGTCAGGAAGCTGGAGCAAACCCTGCCGATTGCCCAAAAACGGGCGGCAGACTTAAAAGAAATGGCGGACTTGCGTTATGTCCCCCGCCACGACTACCTGGAACGCCAACAGGCCAGCATCGAGCAACAGGCCGACCTCGCCAACCAGCGCAGCCGCTTGAATGAAATTAAGGCCGCCATCCACGAGGCCAAGGGGCAAAGCGCCGCCATGACCGCCGAAACCCGCCGGGTGAGCCTGGACAGCATCACCGAAGGCCAGCAGAAGGCGTCCACCCAGGAACAGGAACTCAAGAAGGCTGAGACCCACAGTAGGCTCATGCAACTAAAAGCACCTGTTTCAGGGACGGTACAGGAACTGGCCGTCCACACCGTCGGCGGCGTGGTCACCCCCGCCCAGCCGGTGATGCTGATCGTACCGCAAGACAACCCCCTAGAAGTGGAAGCCTTTGTCGAGAACAAGGACATCGGCTTCGTCAAGCAAGGCCAGGAGGCCGAAGTCAAGGTCGAGACCTTCCAGTACACCAAGTACGGCACCATCCACGCCAAGGTGACCTCCGTGTCCCACGATGCCACCAACGACGAGAAGAAAGGCTTGATCTACTCGACACGGGTCAAAATGGACCGTTCCACCATCAACGTGGACGGCACCGAGGTCAACTTAAGCCCCGGCATGGCGGTTTCAGTGGAGATCAAGACCGGCAAGCGCCGGGTGATCGAATACTTCCTGAACCCCTTGTTGCAGTACCAGCATGAGAGCTTGAGGGAACGGTGATGTTGTCTGCAACAACAAAAACTAAATCAGCAGTGTCCGGCCTGAATGCAGCAAAAGCAAGCACAACGCGGATGTCAGCCAACCAAACGGATTGCAATCATGGATTAAATGGTTTTAATGCCATGAACATGGCGTTGTTTACGGCAGGATTGATAATCCTGATGACCCTAACCGTAGGTGAAGCGGCTTATGCCGACGACCTGCTGTCCATCTACCAACAAGCCCTGGAAGCCGACCCCGAACTGAAGTCTTCCGAGACCAAAATCAAGATCGGCACCGCCCAGAAAGGCCAGGCCTTGGGGCAAATGCTGCCCCAGGTCACCGGTACCGCCAATTGGTCGGGCAACAGCCAAAACCAGTTCAACCAGCGTACACGGCGCGACCAGGTCACGGATTACAACGGAACCCGCTATGTGGTGTCGCTGAATCAGACCCTGATCGACTTCCCTAAGTTCTGGACGTGGAAGAAAACCCAGGCCACCGAGAGCCAATATACTCTGGAGAACGTCCAAGCCCAGCAAAGCCTGTTGTTCAAGGTGGTGGACACGTACTTCACCGTGCTGGAAGCCGAGGACGAACTCGGTTTCTTCAAAAGCGAAGAAGAAAACACCACACAACAACTGGCGCAAATCCAAAAACTGTTCGACCGCGAACTGGCCAAGGTCACTGAGTTGTACGCCATCGAGGCACGGCTCGACCAGGTCAAGGCCGACAGCATAGAGGCCGAAGCCAAGCTGGTGACTGCAAAAGAAGGCTTGAGGGAACTGACCGGCACAACAGCCACAACGCTCACCAAGCTGCGCGACGGGATCGATTACAAGGAACTGGAAGGCAAGCTGGACGACTGGCTGGAGGTAGCGAAAAGTGAAAACCCTACCCTGGTCGCCCAACAATACGCCATTGCCGCCGCCGACCATGATGTCGCCGCCCAAAAGGCGAAGCACCTGCCAGTGGTCGAGTTGCAACTGAACTATTACAACACCAACACCGGCTTCCAAAGTGCCAACCTCGGCAGCCAGGTCGACACCCAGGTCGCGGCCATCAACGTCAATGTTCCCATTTTCAGCGGTGGGGTCACCACCAAACAAACCCAGGAAGCCCAGCACAAGCTGACCCTGAACAAATACGACAACGAGGCCAAGCTGCGCGCCCTCATAAAAGAAACCAGCGATGCCTTCCTAATTTCAAATGCCAATGTCAGGCGTATCAAGGCGACCCAAAAATCCCTGGAATCCGCCACCAAGTCCAGGGAAGCGATGGAAACCAGCTTCATCTACGGGGTCGAGACCATCACCGATGTCCTCAAGTCCCAGGAAGAGGAATTCAAGGCCAAACGCGACCTTGCAAAAGCCAAGTACGGCTACGTCAAAAACCGCATGCGCTTCCTTAAGGCCATCGGCACCGTCAGCGAGGAAAATTTGGTTGAAGTGAACGGGTGGTTGGAACATTCACCGCCAGGAACTCCGCACAACAATGAAAAAAAGTGGGATCCACATAAAAAGCAGTGATTTTTAAAGTCAAAACAGCCATCAATCACTTGTTAACGTGCGCTATCAGGCAAGGATTAATGGCATCGCTGAATGGCTGCAGTAGATCGATTGCTCCAGTTAACCACACCGTCGACATTCACCACTGGCGTAACCGTATCGGAATCGTTGGCCTGGTTCACGCCCTGAGTCAGTCCGTCAAGCATTTTTAACTGGTTACACTGGCTCGT
>CAYSYU010000014.1:0-109192 GCA_964435245.1 uncultured Methylomagnum sp. | reverse complement strand
CCAGTGTAACCAGTTAAAAATGCTTGACGGACTGACTCAGGGCGTGAACCGGACAATCAAGGCCACAGGGTTAATTCACCCATAACAGACCTTCAACTTCTCAAAACCGAATGAATACACATCAAGTCAAGCTAAATTTGGTCAATTTACTTTTTAAGATTCCAGCCGCTACGATGATTGGGGATAGTACCGGGCTGAAGGGTGGTGAGTAAGCGAGGTCTGCGTTTTCAAGATCAGCGCATGTCAGTTTACCCAGCAATGCGGTAGCGACGATATCGATCATTTTATCGACACTCCCAAGACCAATCGCTTGAGCGCCCAATAGCCTGCCGTCTTTCCGGTTGGCGATCAGTTTTAAGGAAAAATTTTGTTTCCCAGGGTAGTACCGCGCCCGGTCAATCCCTGCCGTTACTACCGAAATGGGATCAAAACCCGATTCTTTTGCCGATTGCTCAGATAAGCCGGTTATAGCCACTGTCAAATTGAAGGTCTTGAATATGGCTGTCCCAAAGACGCCGGGGAAATGGGCGTTTCCCCCGGCAGCGTTTTCCCCAGCGACACGGCCTTGCAGGTTGGCGATATCGCCCAAAGGCATCCATATTGATTTGCCTGTTATCCGATTGACTGTTTCACAACAATCACCGGCGGCATAAATACCCCGCACGCTGGTTTCCATCCTTGAGTCAACCGCAATGGCACCGGTGTATCCGAGTTCAATATTGGCCTCTTTTGCCAATTCAACATTAGGTTTCACGCCAATGGCGATTACAACGAGACTAGTAGGAATAACTTTTCCAGATTCTGTCTCTATAGCCGTTACACGATTATTATTACCTTCAATTTTGGCTAGGCCATCGCCCAGTATTATTTCAACTTGGTTTTCCAATAGATGGTCATGGACGAGTTGGGCCATTTCTGGATCGAATTTAGGCAAAATACGGGTTGCCTTCTCGACTATGGTGGTCTTAATCTTAAGTTCATGGAAAGCCTCGGCCAGTTCCAGGCCAATATAACCGGCACCTATAATGACTGCATTCTTGGGATGCAATGTAGTTAACGAAGTTTTGAACTGGGCTAGGTCTGCAATATTGCGTAGGGTTAAAACACCTTCCAATGTTATACCTTCGATATTTGGCACTATTGGACGCGCACCAGTTGCTATGATTAGGCGGTCATAAGTGACCACAGAATCAGTATTATCTTGAAGGTTTCTTACGGTGAGTTGTTGTTTGGTTTTATCGATGCTTATGGCGCGGTGCCGAATAAAAACCTGGATGCCTTCCTTGGCAAAATCTTCAGGTTGCCGGATGATAACTTTCCGTCCATCAGCAATGACACCGCTGATGACATAAGGTAACCCGCAAGCGGAATAGGACATTTCGGATTCATCTTGATAAAGGATGATTTCATTACTCGGATCTACCCGGCGCGCTTTTGCTGCTGCTTTTGCACCGGCTGCTACACCACCTATGACAATGATTTTCATAGTTTCCCCTAGTTCACTGTTGTTCAATTGCGGTTAAGCCAGCATTCAACCAATCGCCATTCCCGGCAAAAAATGCCGGTTCGCCCCCGGTATGCACAAAAACTATTTTTTTTTGTCCTTCAACTTGTCTGTTTTGCAGCCCGTGCAGGAATCCAGCCATTGCTTTACCGGTATAGACTGGATCAAGCAAAATGCCTTCGGACCGACCAACCAACCGTATCGCTTCGGCAGCTTCCAGGCTTGGGATGCCATAACCTTGCCCGATAAACCCGCCGTAGACGGGAGCATCATTGGCACGAAAAATCCAATCCAGCTTCAATAAGGCTGCGGCTTCGGTAGCCAGCCCAGCGACTTGTTGGCTAACCTGTCCCGGCTCCCGGCTAACCGTGTAACAGCGCATTTTCCAGGGCAGGTTCAACAGCCTGATGCCTAGCAGCCAACCCGCATAGGTTCCGCCGGAACCTACGGCAAGTATGATCGCATCAGGTTCTAGACCTTGGTCAAGGCATTGCTGATAAAGTTCGAACACAGCCAGTACATGCCCTAATACACCCATCGCACAGGCACCGCCGCGTGGGATCGAATAGGGAAAATAGCCTTGTTCCCGCAGGTTGTTAGCAACCAGAGGGATATGTGTATCGACGGAAGCCCTGTCATCATCATGGGTAAAATAGCTGTGGGCATTCAACATGCGGGAAAGGCGATAATTTCCGTCCAAAGTAGCAGGCGGCTTCCCCCAATAAACCGCCGTACAACGTAGTCCGGCATGAGCCGCCACAGCCGCTGTTGCCCGAACATGATTGGATTGCACGCCTGCCCCAGTTACCAACCAGTCCACCTGTTTATTCCGGGCATCAGCCAGTATAACTTCCAAGCCGCGTATCTTATTGCCGCCCAGGCCAAAACTGATCAGGTCGTCGCGTTTAAACCACAGGTCAGTGCGGCCAAGTGATTCTGACAATCGGTTTGCCCGCATGAGAGGGGTTGGATAATGTGCGAGGATATGCCGTGGTATTTGGCTGGCAATTCGGTTTATGACGGCTTGCCTATCAGGAAATTGTTTGTCTATTGTCACCTCAACCACCCATTTATAAGGGCTGGCATCGGCCAATGACTTGATCGGCCATGTTGGCACACATGCCCGTGCTTTGTTTGAGATCGAATAGCGAATCTATTTCTTTACGAGTCAGGATTGCGCTTATTTTTGGATGGTCTATAACAGCCTGCTTAAAATCAAGCCCTTCCGTTTGCGTAAGCAAGCTCAGTTCATAGATAAGTTGATGTGCACTTTGTTTTCCCAAGGTTAAGGCCAGCCTCAACATGACGGCTTCAGCGTGGATTAAACCGTTAGTTGCCCTTATGTTAGCGAGCATCCGGTTTTTGTCGACCTGTAAATCCATTAGCAAGGTCTTGAGTAGCGCCAATGATTTGCCAGCCGTCAATGTTGCATCGGGAATAATCAGCCATTCTCCTTTCCAGGAGCGGCCGTCCCGTTCATGGCTATGCACCAGGTTTTCAGCCATGTGCGCGGCATGATGCCTGACTACCCTTGATAAAGTGCCAAGATGTTCGGAGATTTCCGGGTTGCGTTTTTGCGGCATGGTAATGCTACCGACGGTGCCGCTGACCATACCTTCGCTCAACTCACCAATTTCAGGCCGTTGCAAGTTGACGATTTCCTGTCCGATTCGGTCGCCGGTTGACGTAATCATCGCCAACACATTCAACCATTCGGCATAACGATCTCGGCTGCTAGTCCAGGAAATGGCGGGCGTTTCCAAGCCTAAGCGCTGCATAAAAGCCTTTTTCAACGCTAATGCTTGCGGCCCGAAGGAAGATAGACTTCCGACACCGCCGCTAAGCTGTCCCACGCTTAGGCGCGATTTAAGCTCAACCAAACGTTGACGATGACGTTCCAGTTCGTCCAGCCAAGTGGCGGCTTTAAAACCGAATGTAATCGGCAACCCTGGCTGGGCGTGGGTGCGTCCGCACATGAGAGTGTGCCTGTGCTGACGAGCCAGATCGATCAGGATTTTTTGTATTGCAGTGAGTTGTGTTAGAAAGTGTTGATGCACTTTTAATAAAGTGCGTACCGTATGGGTATCGGTTATATCCTGGACGGTCGCCCCGTAACAAAGCCATTCCCCGCCAATGGTGCCGCAATGTTTTTTGACGGCATTAATCAACCCCATCAATGAATGATTGGTAAGGAGAAAGCCTTCGCCCACTTCTTTTAAGAAGGCTTCGTCGATTACAATGCCTTGATAAGCCGCTTTAATTTCTATCGCAGCTTGTTCAGGAATTAACGCAAACTCGGCTTGTACTTGCGCTAGTACAGTCATGACTTCAAGCCAGCCTAAGACCCTGTTTTGCTCGGCAAATAAAGGGCGTAGCTCAGGATCAGCCCAGGATGAACCAAAGATCGTCGAATCGCTGATATGGACGGAATCAAACATCGGTTGGTTACTGTTTAATCAATCATTTGTAGGAGCCTGCACACTCGCTTTTCGACCCGGGTTATTTTCGGACACCGAATCCTTCAACCTGAATAAGGCAGCAAAAAGTACAGAGATTATCTGAACGTTGCTGAAGCATTAGCTGTGGCGGTTTTATAGTAGTTATAGTGAGGATGCCTGGGCGTGTAACAACTTCTGAAACTTGCGATTGCTGCTGCATATAGTGAATCCATGGATATATTAACCTTCTTATCAATTGATTTAGCGACTTGTAGAATATACTTGCTCACAGCAGTTGCTAGCAGATGCCCTCTCAGGTACTCAAGCTTGGTAGGGAAACAAGATTGCACAGCCTCATTACCAAGATCAATTGCATCCTTGGGAAGTTTTGGTGCGACCTGTTTGGCATGTGCATCGATCTTCTTGTGACAAGGCGTAGCCGATGTCTGATTAGTCATAAAACGGGTGCAGTTATCTGACAGTACAGAAACACCATCATCTGACGTAGCGTTAGCAATATCCAAGGCTACAAGAGTCTCGAACGCACTTCCTAACTGGTTTAACCATTGTTCACATTCAAGCTCTGTTACTGACCTCGACTTACACCATGATCTAGCAAGGTGATGAACCAAGTCAGCAGTGTATACCGTATTTTCCATGGAATAACCATGGGTATAGATTATTCGAGGTGAGTCGATGATATCACCAGTAAACCGGAGAAAATCAGCGTCTCTAGCAGCAATTGCATTTAGTTGACCAGCTTCAATTTGAGTGATGTGCTTGTCAAGTTCAGGTGATCCACCAACTGCTTCAATTTCGAAAGATATGTCGATTTCTTTCGAAAAAATTTCTTCCCAAAATAAAATATCATCGTCACCTTCAACATACACTATTGCAGTTGCTCTATAAAAAGCACTTTTGACATTTAGGGCATCTAATGAATATTCAAAATCAGCCACGCAGAATATCCTCCATGTCGAGGATTCGATCTCTAAATTTCCCAGCAATCTCCGGTGAATGTGTCGCGACTATAATCTGTGCATTGGGGTTTAATGATTTTATTGCAGCGATAATATTTCGTTGCCAAGAAATATGAAGAGAAAGCTCAGGTTCGTCTGCCAAAAAAATGTAAGGTTCCTGGCGCTGTAACAATGCCTCAATGAAGAGAATGAGTAGTTGTTTTTCGCCTGAAGATAGTTTCGCAAGTGGAATTGGGCCTTCACTTACAACGACAAGCTCTCCCCCATCGAATTGGAAGGTCTTGTCCGGAATGAAAGAGCGAAGTGTAGTAATAAATAAATCGATTTGACTGAAGATAGCCTTCGTTTTTGTCTCAGCCTGAAGCGACATTTCCACAACGGTACTTGTCTGGCTGAAAGCTTCAAGTGCTGAAAAATCACTAGGATTAAAAACATCTGATTTTTTTGACGACTGAAACTCTTTGAGATGACTGAACGCTGTAGCGACTGCCGAAATATGTTCCTTTATCTTTTTTGATATTTCGGTTCCACTTACACCAAGTTGCTTATATGCCGATGTTAACTTTTGTCTTTCATTTGCTTCGTCAAACTTTTTAGGATATTTCGATTTCTGGGGTTGTTCTCCGGTGAAAAGCAATGATGTCAGAACGCTGCGTTGTAACTCCGAGGAAATCGATCGTGCGTTGTTCGACAACTCAAGTTGATACTGAGTCAATTGCTGCTTAAGACTTGTAAGCCTCATATCAACGGGTGAGGAGGGAACTCGTCGTGTAAATCTTTCACGTGTTTCGGGATCTGTATCCCCGCTGATTCTATAGACGGAAAGTGAAGTAACTGAAACCAGTTTACTTAGTTCAACTTTTATCTGTTGCGCGGCTTCAGCGGCACGGCGACGCATTGTAGGAGACGTAAGTCGCCCTTCATCCGTGCCAATAAGTGGAAACACATAGCGTCGAGTTGATATGTAGTACTCAACGATTGGAAATGGTCTTTCTGTATCGTCGGATCGATTGGCACGAATAGTTCGCTTACGTTTGCCATTGACTAACTTTATTTCAACTGAATCAAAAAAATTGTCATACAGTGCATCTATATCTACCGCAAGCACAGCATGTAAGATATTCATGAACGTTGTCTTACCCGTTCCATTCTTACCAATAATTATGTTGACATCCTCTTTGAATCGAGAAGATGCTTTTTTTTTCGACTGCCAAAATCCGACAATTAATATTGATTCAACTTTGTACATGTTTTAGCCGAGTAATCTAAAAAATAACTTACAAGAAAAAGCTTTCAAGTCCGCGTAGCTCTAGAGTAATTGGAGGATAATATTGACTTCATTCAATTCGCTCTATGCCAACGGTTAAATTAATCAGAATAGCTTGTATTTCCTGATTAACAAACATTACGGATTTTACCCAATAGCTTGCAAGCCGTTGCCATTATAGACCACGAATCAAGTCCGCCGCTTTTTCTGCGATCATGATGACCGGCGCGTTGGTGTTGCCGCTGACGATAGACGGCATGACAGAGGCATCGACCACCCGCAAGCCGCTTACGCCATTAACCCGCAATGCCGGGTCGACAACCGCTGTTGCATCAACCCCCATCCGGCAGGTCGTTGTCGGATGCCAAGTGGTCGATGCCGTCCGCCTGACAAAATCTGCCAAACCGTCATCATCACGAATATTGCTTCCAGGGGACAATTCAATACCTCTGATATCGTCAAATGCCTGTCCGTAAAGTATTTTAATATTCCAGCGCACACCTGCCACCAAACAACGAAGGTCGTCAGGATTGCTGAAATAACCGGGATTGATGCGTGGGCGATCCAGAGGGTCGGCGGATGACAAGGTGACTTCACCACGGCTAGCGGGTCTGTTGACATAAGCCGTGAGCGCTATACCGTGACGTGTAGCTTGACCTGCTTCAGGATATTCCGGCGTTAAGTTGCCGAATAAAAACAATTGCAAATCTGGATATGGCACATCGGGATGACTTTTGACGAAACAACCAGTTTCCAGGAAATTTGAGGCCAAAGGGCCTGTTTTGGTGGCTTGGTAATCGTTTGCAGCGGCAACTTTGTCCTCATTTGGCAGTGGTGAAAAAGTGAGAGGCTGAGTCAATTCGCAACGCACACGGGCGTGAATATGGTCTTGCAGGTTTTTGCCGACTTCCGGCAAATCTACGCGTACTTTAATTCCGAGCTTTTCAAGTTCCCAAGCCGGCCCCAAACCCGACAACATCAGCAATTGCGGAGAACGGAAAGCCCCAGCAGATAAAACAACCTCCTCAGCGGCATAAGCTTGTTCTACATTCCCCAACTGTAGATACTGCACTCCGATGACGCGATGGTTATCGAACAGAAGCTGGGTGGCTTGGGCATTGCTGATAACAGTTAAATTGGGGCGAACTCGCGCCGGGTGCAAATAAGCAGATGCAGCACTGCATCGGGCACCAAAGGCAATTGTCCTTTGCAACTGACCGCAGCCATCCTGTTGTTCGCCATTAAAATCAGAGTTATAGGCTATACCCACTTCCTGGGCGGCGGCTAGATAACGCTGGGTAACCGGCGATAGTTGCGGATGGCTGGAGACGACCAAAGGCCCTGATTGGCCATGATAGCGGTCATTAAAGGTTTTGTTGGTTTCAGATTTGATGAAATAGGGCAGGACGTCCTCATAACTCCAGCCTGTGTTGCCAAGACTTGCCCAGTGATCGTAATCAGCCCGGTTGCCGCGGATATAAATCATATAATTTATGGAACTGGAGCCACCCAATGCTTTTCCTTGCGGGATATAAATACGGCGGCCATTCATACAGGGCTGCGGCACAGTACGGTCGCTCCAGTCGTAAGGGCTGTCTTGCAACTGGGAAAATAAGCCGGGCGTTTGAATGGCAGGGTCGTTATCTTCACAACCGGCCTCAAGTAATAAAACACGGCAGCTTGGATCCTCGCTCAGCCGGTTGGCAAGCACACAACCGGCTGAGCCGGCACCGACGATAATATAGTCAAAGCCTAATCTGGACATGGCTTATTTTGTCCGACTTCTTTCATGGCGCGTTCCAATATTGATTGTTGTTTACCGGCAAAATAAAGCTTCCTGGACTGATTGTAAGCATGATGGTCTGCCAATTTTTGGCGGCATTCGGCAATCATATTGTTCATGCTGCCAATTGCTGTGCCGCCGGGTTCTGCTCGTGCCTGAATCGCTAAATTAACATCTAGGGCAGACTTAAGCTGTTGTTCAGTCAGTGTAATAGAATAGCCAAATACCTTTTCTGCGGATTGCATTAAAGTCTTATGGTCGAGTTCCATGATACTTTTACCCTGGTATTCGCCAGCCAGCTTAGCGACCAATTGATGCGCCTTTCTAAAATCAAGTCCGCATTCCACTACCAATGCCTCAGCCAGGTCGGTGGACATGACCCAACCGGACGCCACCAATGTCCTGCCTCTCTCGGCATTGAAGGTAATGTTTTCCAGCACTTCTGTCATCAAAGATGCAGCATTATTGACGGTTTGCATCGCATCAGGCAATTCCCCATAAATCAGTAAACGATTATCCGGTTGACCTGATGGCGTCCTGGCCGATGCCGTGACCGATGCCGTTACACCGATCATTTTATTGGCAACGCCACGGATGTGCGTCAACGCGAACGGATTCTTCTTTTGCGGCATAATTTTGCTGGCGCGGGCGTGGCGGTCGTCCAATTCCACTAAGGCAAATTCCTGGGTGCTGTAAACTTGTAAATCTTCCGCCAATCGGCTGAGATTGATGCTGCATGTTGTCAGGATTGAAGCAGCTTCTATGAACAAATCCGCTTGCCACATCGCATCGCGGGCATGAGGGATCATGCCGTTAAAGCCTAATAAATCCGCTAACGGTTGCCGACCTTGTAACAACCGCGAGCCATTCGTGCTGCCGCAACCCATAGGGCTGAAGTTAAGCCGTCCCAAAAAGGCTTTAAGCCTATCCAAATCACGTAATAGGGGGTAAGCGAAGCCCAATAAATAATGTCCGAAAGTAGTCGGTTGAGCGGCCTGAAGATAAGTGTAGTCCGGCATGATGGACAATGAATGCTGTCCAGCTTTACTTACTATGGTCGTCGCCAGACTTACTAGGGTTTCAATGAACTCCACCAATGTTTGCCGCAGGACAAGGATAAATGCAGTAGTCGTCGCTTCCCTGCGGGCGCGACCTGCACCCAACCAGCCCACGGCTTCGGTACGCTCTGCTAGCCAGGCTTCACGGTTGGTATAGATATCTCCCCTGTCCGGAGTCATTACGAACGAAGGCGGCCTGGTTTGCAAAGCCAATAATTGCGCCAACAAAAGATGGCCTTGGGATTTCGGGACAGTACCCAGTTCGATGGCGACCAAGGTATGGGCAATATCAACCAGCCCTATCGCTTCAAATAATTGCACCTGATGGCTTAATTCCGCAGTAAACGCAGACTCGACCATCCTATCCGACGGCGGACTTTTCAGTCTTGTGCCGATTTCCAGGACTTGTTCCTGTAATGAAACCGGTCGGCGGACATCGTTACCTGTCATATTGCTGTGCTATTCGGGGTTATTGATGCATTGTTAGCACCATTGCTTTCAACTTGGTTAGGATCCCAGGAACCTTCCCGTAATAACTTGCTTGTGACGCGGTTCAGTGTGTCAAAACGCAAGCCGTTACGTAGCGCTTCGACGGCAAGAACCTGGTCTAACGGGATATTGCCGAGACCGGCATTCGCGCCGAATTTTTCGATGAAAAATGCCTGCTGGGACTTAAGCGGCGCTTCCCAGATCAAGGAATCGGATTTATCGCCGATCATTCCAACAATGACATCCACTTCATATTCGTCAACATTACCTGACTCATCGAACACGCCCACACTATGACCGCTCTCGCGTCCTTCGATAATAACCCAGGCTGCGCCCCACTCCAGGTCTTCCCTTATCTCTTCGGCGATTTGTTCCGGGGTAGGTTGCCGTTTCGGGTCTTTTTTGCCGACTTCGGTGATCGGGATCAACCCGGCATTTAAGGCGCATTCGATGATCCTCTTACGCCTGAACCTTGGAATGGGAAGGATACCGTCAGAAATTTCAACGGCTGTAAACCCTAAGGATTTGGCATGGGTCATATACACCCGGCAATGGTGGGTAAGCAACGCCACTTCCAGTAATGTGCCGCCAGGGAATGTAAGGATATTGTGCGCCGCCAGTATTTGAAGTTTTTCTTGCAGTAAGCCCTTGTCCATAAAAACGGAGGTGCCGAAGCCGAATTTCCAATGATCTATATAGTTGGAACAGAGTTGCAGCATGCTTTGGGTTTCATGCAAGCTTTTACCGACATCCATTACCATCGTACAGCCTGTTTTACGCGGCTTTCGCTCCCGCGAATCGCGTTGGCCTCCTATAATATTTTCCCAAGCAAGTTCACTCATGCCTTGAATTCCCAACGAATAACTGACGTAAAGCCTTTTCAATCATGCCCAAGTCTGTTCCCCACGGCACAATAACGCTGTTACCTTCTTGTTCAAATTCATATTCCAGTAGACAGCACTTCAATATAGTCGCATTTTTGTCCGGCTTCAGCAGTTTACGCGGACACATTTCCACACGGGGCGGTTCATCTCCATAGTAATGGCGATGGAATTGCAGGCTACGTTCACAGCCGAGCAAAATCCATTGCTGCCGTTGTTCGGGGCGTTCGTCCAGAAAATAAACGGGAGCGCCCAAATCAGTAAGTCCGCCCGACCGGCATGGCACTAGATAAGCTTCCGGAGTTACCGTACTGGCAAGATCACGCAGGTCGATTGTTTCCAATTCCAGGACAATAGGCGGCAAATCGGCATAACTGAGTACCTGTTCGACCATGCGATACAGTTTGGGCGGCTCAGGCGGAACGACTTCCATTACCCGTAACATCTTAGGATTGGGATGATGGATGATGTTGACATGGTCAAATGCACCGACCACGATTGCCGTCTGTTGCGGTGAAACTTGATGCTTCAAAGCCGCCCTGCCCATAGCAGAGCGGTTGCCCGGATCGGTATCTGGATCGGCGATAAAAATGCAGTCATCCGGCAGGGCTAATACTTCGACTTTTTCAACAGCAGTGAACAAGGTTTCCGAACTGGCGCGTTGTACGGCGATTACGGCATATTCCTGGCGGATATTGTGCAGTATTATAATGTCCGTACGTCGGTATACCTCCCTAGCCAACACATAGTGCCCGATGCTATCGGCATCCATTGCGCCGTCATAAGGCTGGAAACTGACGCAACGGTACGGTAAAGGCACAAAATTTTGCCTCTGCTTTAAATCACCCACTTGAAGGATTGCGCCGTTCATTCGCTAAACCCCGTCCAGTTCAAAAGTCCGCCCTCGATCATCTTGACTGAGTTCTCGTTCATGAATTTTTAGAGGATCCAGACGGCGGATAAATTCGATCATCTCAGGCTCAGGCAACGCGGCTGTTGACAGGTTATCGGCCACAGGAAACTCAAATTCAGTGCTTTCAGCAACCAATTCAATGCTGGTATCTGGATAAAGGTAGCGCAACTGCGCATGCCCTTCATGATTAAAATTGAAGATGCCTAAGTCAGTCACTATACAATCCGGCCCACCGCCGCGATAAGGCATACTGGAACGCGGCAAGCCGTCTGCTGTGCGATGACCGACACTGGTAACAAAATCGCAGCGGTTAACCAAGCGGTAACGGCGGCGGCCCAAGTTATCGGCATGGGTGCGATGCGCCGCTGTCCAGATGGTCACATGATCGGCATCAGAGGATAGATTACAACCTCCGCCTCCGCCGGGTAGTTTTAACGTAAGCCGGTCATCATTTCCCAAACGGGTGACATTCATGTTACCCCAACGGTCAATTTGCAATCCCGACAAAAACATTCGGCCTAATCGCCCGCTTGCAGCAAGGTCGAATAATTCTTCAATCGATAAATGACACTCAGCGCCACGATTCATTGCGAAATCATTAGTCGTTGGCGTCAAAAAAGCGGGGGTCGGGTTGACGCCATAGGTCGCACCGGCTACCAACACCAAATTAGGCGCATGGTTGCGTTTCGCCAAGTGCAAAGCTAACTGTACCAAGGGCGATCCAAAACCGTGAAAAGCCAATATCCCATCTTCTATCGACAGTGCGATTTGATAAATCATCAATTCGCCGAGCGTACAGCTTGTTATTTTTGCCGCCTTATTCATAAAGCTGCATCCACTGATCGACACTATCATTCCATTGTCCAAGACGTGCAAGTCGTGTCTGTCCGCCTATCAAATTTAAATAACTGGCATGGTCTTTACAATCATAAATATAAGGATTGAGGTAGTTGTCGCGAAAATTATCACCGCCGCTTTTTGCGGCTTGGTAATAGTGCTTCGTATGTTCCCTGTCGTAAGCATAACGCGGGTAGCAGGATGTCGGGTGGGCGCCGTAGGGTACTTCGCAAATGGCGGTGACATAAAAATAAGGAATCGTCACGCCTTTGTTTGCCAGTTCCTGATGAGGGATTAAGGCTTCAACCGTAGCGATTACTTTTTTAGCTGCCTTGGCAAAAAGTATGTCGGCCACCGGCGGGCCTTCAATATGCAAATTGCCATGCTCGTCGGCATAATGGGCATGGATAAGGGCGACATCAGGCTTGAGCGCTGGCACCAATACCAGTTGCTCGCCGCTAAAAGGACAAATCATCGTTTTAAACTCTGGATGCAGGTTTAGGAAACCTGTCCCTTGCACCGAGCGGATCGGCATGAAAGGCAATCCCTGGATCGCCGCCCTAAGTTGCTGGACTAAGGTATAACAGCAATTATCTTCGACTTTGACGGCACCCGTTTCACAGGCGCGGCGGTAGTTGATCGCCATGCCGAAATCTTGCTCGAAGCCGACATAGGATTCCGCACTGGCGGCAACACTCCCTGCACCGCACAAAAGGTCAACATCGATGCCATGCGCCGAGCCGACCAGCTTAAGGTCTTTAATGTTTTGTCGAATCAACTCCCGTAAAGCCGCCATCGGTTCGCGCCAGGACAAGCCGCCGCCAATAGCCAAACAATCGCCGCTTTGTATGTGCGCAACGAGTTGAGTTAATGGGCATCGTTTATCGGCTTGTGTATACATGTGTTTTAACCTTAAAGAGCTGTCATCGCGCCGTCTACAGTAAATGCCGAGCCGCAAACAAAACTGGCTTCATCGGATGCCAAAAATAATACAGCCGCGACTATTTCTTCGGACTCACCGAATCGCCCTATCGGATATTTACTTAACCGTAATTTCATCATCTCCTCAGACCCGTCGGTTGCGAGAATTTGCCGTCCCATATCGGTATCGGCGATCATGCCTGGACAAATGCAGTTGACACGTATGCCTAACTTCGAATAATCAACCGCCATTTGTTTGGTCAAACCAATGACAGCGGCTTTGGAAGCACAATAAACGGCCATATTGGGAATACCTACCATCCCAGCGACTGAACCGAAGTTAACGATGGTTCCGCCGTGTTGTTTCATTGCTGGCAGTGCGGACTTCGCACACAGGTAGGTACCATTTACGTTAACTGCCATGACTTTAATCCAAACATCCGATTCAGTGGTTTCAACGGTACCAAACTCAGCAATTCCGGCATTATTTATCAAAATATCCAGTGAACCATTAAAGTCAGCGATTAAACGGGAGAAGGTATCGGCGACTTCATCTGGATTGGAGATGTCAACTTGATACGCTTTGACAACTATGCCATCCGCACGGAGAGCTTGGGTTGCATCCGCTAATGCGGCCTCATTAATATCTAAAATAGCCAAGGAAGCCCCTTCCATACCGAGATGCCGGGCGATGTCATAGCCCATGCCGGTGGCCCCACCTGTGATGACTGCCTGTTTCCCTTGAAATCGATTGCTCATTCCCATTTTAGCCTCTACATGTCATTAAAATGAGGATCACCGGCACGCAATCGACAGAGTTGAATGAAATAACTGGGGCTGATAAACAATTCGTCCATATCGGCCAAATCGTCTATCGCCAGTCCTTTTTTTACCAGGTAATTGAGGTATTGAAAGCCGTCCTTTGCGCCATAGCCAATATGGAAAGCACCTAGAATTTTACGGGTGTCGCCATCGATAATGAGTTTTTGAAAACCTGACATACGCGGCTTCGCCATCAAGTACAGCATCATTCGGTCACCTGCCGGTAATCCTATATCAAGCCCGTTGGGGTTATCGGGCGGTAATTTCATGATTTTCACATTGGCATAGCGTTGGCGCGCCTCTTCTTCACTTAACCCTAGCCAACAGGCTTCGTAATGCGTATGCATAAAATCAGGGTAATCAGCCGCTTTATATTCACTTGCTTGCCCCATGATATTTTTAGCGGCACACACTCCTTCCTTCCTGGCTTTAAACATTTCCATCGGCGGCCCGGTCACGTCACCGACTGCATAAATATGGGGTACTGAGGTTTGCATGTGCCGATTGACTTTGATGAAGCCTTTATCGCTGGTTTCCAGGCCCAATTTTTGGGCAATTATTCCTGAATTGGCCTGTTCGCCTAGGCCCATAAAAACAAAATCGGTATCAACATTGATTATGCCAACGGAAGTTTTTATAGAAACCGATTTTACCTTGCCTTGCGCATCCCCCTGGATGCCCAATAATTCCGCATTTTCCAAAAACTCCATGCCTTGTTCTTCCATCATAAGGATGGCGTAGGCGCGGGATTCAACATCTTTAAGCATAGGCATTATTTGATGCCGCGCTACAACAAGCGTACGCCGTCCAGTCGCATTAAAAAAACAGCCGTATTCAATCGCTGATTTCCCCCCGCCGATGACGACTATCGTATTACCCGGTTCAAAATCCAGGTTTTCAACTAAGGTTTGGGAAGTAAATACGCCTTTTAAGGTTACACCGGGAATATCTGGCACGAAGGGCTTGGCACCCAAGGCTAAAACCAAATTCTTAACATGGAACTTGCGGTCGCCAACTTGAACAGTATGGGCATCGATAATTTCGAACTCTGCATTCAACACAAACTCCAACCCAAGTTGCTCTTTACTTTGGAAGTTCATCACGGCATGGGGACCTGTCCTGCCGGTTTGAAAGAGTTCAACGATGTCCTTGATGGATACGATTTTGTCGTTGAGGTCTTGAAACCAGAGCTTACCGGAAAAGGTGCGCTCCAGCATAAGTTGCGCCGCGCAGTCAGAAAAGAGATGATGTGGTACACAGGCTTGATGGGGGCAAGAACCGCCCAGGAATGGCCAGCGATCGATAATCAGCACACGCCCACCAAGGGCGCGCAAATAAGCCGCGCCAAAGCGTCCGGCGGCGCCACCGCCTAGAAAAACGGCGTCAAATTCGCGGTTATCATTTGGGTTTATGTTGAAAACAGGTGTACTACTGCCGGATTCCAGTATTTCGACAACTAAGTGTTGCCATTTCTCGATGCTAAAGCTGTCTCCCCAAACATCCATTGGTAGCCGTCCAGTCTTATTATTTAAGTAATTTCGTCACTATGTAAACTAGCCAACTTAAGAATTAGTGCCCATTCATTTCGCTAGTTCATTACGGACTATTTTTGCCCCCTCGACCAAAGCATGTAATTTGTCTTGGCAGATATAGCGTTGCAACAAGATTAGCCCGCAGTCCGTCGTGACACCCAACTGTTCTGCCGGAACTACCGTGAGTAATTGGCGAATCTTTGCTGCGACCTGTTCGGCGGTTTCGGTGACTGTGCTTTTGACATCGATGACGCCAGCCCAGAACATCATGTTCTTGGGGATTGGATGTTGTTTCAGTATTTCGAGACCCGATTGATCAAAAGAGATGCGGCCTATGCCTTCGATGTTAAACACATCAATTTTAGCTTCGTAGGATTTTGGCACCACGGATGAGGTGGGATTCGGGGCTTTAGCATTTTGGGCGCGTTTGGTTAAATCAAAAACCTCACCGGTACCTGCCGTATCATCAGGATAATAAGCGGGTGTACCGCCCCAATTACCCCAACAGATATGGCAAACAATCTTGGCGCGTTTAACGCCTGCAACCGCGCGATTGAATGCTTCGATTGCCCAATCTTCATAAAAGTAAGGCCAAGTGAATTCGTCAAGCTGGATATACTCCACACCCAATTCGTCAACTGCCAAGATATCTTCGTTGATAGCAGCGGCAATGGCCATGGCGCGATCACGGCTATTGGAGTAATGAAGGTCATTGGTGCATTGCGCCAACACTTGGATACCTGTGTATTGGACTTTGACTGGTTTATTTGTCGCCCGTTTGAGGGCGCGGGCTTGTTCGACCATGATTTGGCCGCGACGTTTAATTTCCTGGGTGACTGTGGCGGAATGTAACCGGCTATAAATAGGAAAACCAAGATGGCTTCCTGATAAATCATAGCCTAGCCTATTGAAATAATAATAAAGTGCGGCATCGGCATAGTTGTCGCCATGAAGTCGGCCATCCGCGATAATATCTAGACCTGCATTAACTTGGTCGGTAGCGATAGCCGCCGTTGCATCCTCCAACGCCTCCCGCCACATGGCATCCGGCGGCTGTCGGTCGCCTTTGAAATGTCTTGCAAAATCTGCATCCCACCATCTTGGGTTGGGATAATTGCCTACCATACTTGTCGGAATCAAAACCTTATTCATTTTGCACCTCTCTTATAGTTATTTTATGGTGATTCTTCCTGATTTACTTATTCTCCAATTTGTGGGGTATAAATGCTCGACGCCTCCTTTGGTAGCTTTCTTAATTTATGGTCATTTGCTTCTGATTTATAAGCCTGATTTAATTATGGTTTATATTAAAAATTATTTCTACTCGTGCCTCCACAACAAGGGCATCCAGCGGCATGTTCATTCTCCAATGGATGAATGTTTTCATAAATATGAATAGGGTTCGCTTCATGACTGCCGCATCGGGAACAGACCCACTCTTTGGGTACCTTTGTATTTGCCATTACCAAGCCTTTGAATACATGGTTACACTTAGGGCATTGGAGTTCATAAATAGGCATTAGTTTCTCTAATGATTAGCATAAAAACGCATTCGAATACACGATAGGGTTATAAACTCCCATATTTCTGCCAATGTTTTTCAAAAAGA
The DNA here is from genome assembly GCA_964435245.1 of uncultured Methylomagnum sp. Taxonomy (GTDB): domain Bacteria; phylum Pseudomonadota; class Gammaproteobacteria; order Methylococcales; family Methylomonadaceae; genus Methyloglobulus. The sequence continues at coordinate 92,158 of CAYSYU010000014.1, read as the reverse complement.
TAAGTTTCATCAAGTGGGTTGGATTTGATTGGCCGTGAAACCCAGGTCAGGTTGACCATGTGACGGGCATTGACATTTTCAGTGGTTATATTCCCCCCCCAGGTCCCGCAACTTAAGCTTAAGGTATAAGGCAACCCGTTTCGCGGGCTACCCGCACCTTCATTCAAACTCTGATTGACCATCACCCTGGCGGTTTTGGTTTGCATTGCCAAAGCCATCGCATGGTCGTCATTGGTTGTATGGATGCCGCACGTGTGACCCTGTCCCTGATACTCCGTAATTGCGTTAACTTGGTTGATGGCGTTGTCAATGTCGCCTCCATATTTATAAAGCGCTAACACTGGCGACAATTTCTCCCCTGAAAAAGGATGCTCAGGGCCAGCGCCAGTTTCCTCCACGATCAAACAACTACAGTCTTGGGGTACATTGAAGCCAGCCAACTTTGCGATATGAGTTGGAGATTTTGCGATTACATCGACACTTGGAATATGATTTTCAGGTGTAGGCCACATCAACTGTTGCAGCTTGGTTTTTTCATCCGCGTTACAAAGATAAGCACCCAACTTTTGCATTCGCTCGATTAAGCCGCCGTAAATCGACTCATGTGCAACGATCGAATTATCGGCCAGACAACTGGTCGCGTAGTCAAATTTCTTGGCGATGGCAATCGTATTGGCTGCATCGTCAAGATCGGCCGTTTCATCAACTACATGGACTGAATTACCGACCCCAACGCCATAAGCCGGTGTACCGGAACTGTAAGCCGCTTTCACCATCGCGGCGCCACCCGTCGCAACAATCAAGTCCGCTTGTTGCATCAATTGCTGGGTTTTCGGTAGTGACGGTTTTTCAACAACTTGCACCAAGTCAGCGGGGGCGCCAACCTGTTCACAAGCTTCACGCATGTACTTCACGGTCAATTCGGTTGTAAGTTGCGTCCGGGGATGGGCGGCTATGATAATGGCATTGCGGCCTTTCAAGGCCAGCAGGGTTTTTAAAGGCGGCGTCGCATCAGGGCCTGTCGTAGGAATAAGCGCGGCAATAACACCCACCGGTTTGGCGATTTTAATCAGGCCTTTTTCGGGAAAAGCCTCAACAATACCGACCGTTTTCACTGCCTGCATATCCCGCAAGGTTCCCATGCATCGGTTACGAATCTTACTCACTTTATCGTCATAATTGCCAAAACCGCCCTCATCAACCGCCAGTTTCGCCAATTCTTTTGCGCGGTCTTCCCTAACGATAGCCCAACAAACCGCCATCACCAATTCGTCAACCTGGTCTTGGGTGTAATTGGCGATCTTTTCCTGAGCATTGCGGGCTTTTTGGATATAAGCCGCTATTTCATTAACCTCTGGTTGAGTATTTGCATTCATATACCCTCCAAGGTTTTTTTGATGAATTGCGATAGTTAAAGCTACAGCTTGTTGCAACTTACGTCAAGGACTTAATGTTTTAGAAGTAAGAATAATTTCTTCTATTGAATCAATTTATTAGAGTTATTTCACCCAAACTGTGCCGTTTTTGTCAGTCATTCAGTTGTAGCTATCTCCACCTCTTTTTGCCATGTACTTTGATTTGCTTATCATTGATACTCGACGACAACTCTGCCATGAAGCCAAATCAAAAGTGCATATTTTCTGGAATTGTTAGGGAACGTCATGAACGATGTAGTTAGGTTTGAATCAATTGAAGGTCTGTTAATCCTGTACCTTAAAGTCAGCTTTCGGAAACCTCGAATGGCTGGAGTTAGCCGATCTTCCCAAATTGGTTGATATGAGCCATAATCTTCAATGGAGAAGTATCGTGTTTTATTGTTTTTATTGAAATAAATACTGTTGAATTGCGTCTAAAACTGACCCACCATTTGCATTGAATTTTGACCCATCATGTCGGGTTTATTTTACGGGTTTGGGTAAAGGATAAGTAGTTTTGTTTTTCTCCTTATTCGGTTTACTTGAACTTTCTTTAAATCGATAGCTGTCATTGCCGGTTTCCACAATATGGCAGTGGTGGGTGACCCTGTCTAACAGAGCTGTTGTCATCTTGGCGTCCCCAAATACTGTTGACCATTCGGCAAAGCTAAGGTTAGTCGTTACGATCAAACTGGTACGTTCATACAGTTTACTCATCAAGTGGAACAATAACGCGCCACCGGCTTGGCTAAAGGGCAAGTAACCCAATTCATCCAAGATTACCAAGTCAGCGTGCAATAGCCTTGCGGCCAGTTGCCCGGCTTTGCCGTGTTGTTTTTCCTGTTCCAAGGTGTTGACCAACTCGACCGTGGAGAAAAAGCGAACGCGTCGGCGGTATTCCTCAATCGCTTGAATGCCGATGGCAGTGGCAAGATGCGTTTTGCCGGTGCCAGGGCCACCGACCAGCACAATATTTTGGGCGGTATCCATAAAATCACCTTGGCATAACTGCCGTACCAGCGCTTCATTCGCGACACTTTGCTGGAAATCAAAGCCACTTAAGTCCCGATAGGCAGGGAACTTGGCGCTCTTGAGCTGGTAAGCCACGGAACGCACCTCGCGTTCGGCCAATTCAGCCTTTAGCAAGCGATCCAGCATGGCTGTACTGGTTTGATAGGCGGGCGAGTCCTGTTCGGCCAGGTCATTTAAGGCATGCGCCATGCCGTAGAGTTTTAATGACTTAAGCTGGGTTATCAGCGCATTAGCTTGCATGGGCGTCTCCCACCTTAAGCAGGCTATCATAACGGGCCACATTGGCGAGCGGTTCCGCCTGCAAGACCAGTGCCGCTGGTATTTCAACAGGCGGTATCGGGGTCTCTTCGGTTAGCCGACTTAAGAGGTTCATCACCATTTGCTTCGACGGCGCCCCCGTTTCCAGCGCCAATTCAACGGCAGCCAGCACTTCTTGCTCCTCGTGCAACAGCACCAATGCCAGCACATCGGCCATTTCGCGATCGCCACCTGCGCGTTTGAGCAAGATGCCTTGCAACGCCTTAAAAGCGCCGGGCAGTTCCGCAAAGGGGATACCGTTCCGAAGCGCCCCGGGTTTGCGTTGCAGTACGGAGAGGTAATGCCGCCAGTCATAGACCGTGGCACCTTGCCGGTGCTGGCGGTTGAACAGCCGGGTATGCTCTGCAATGACCTGGTTTTCGGCGACCACCGTGAGACGGTCTGGATAGACATGCAAACTCACCGGGCGGTTGGCAAACGGGGATGGCACACTGTAACGGTTACGTTCAAAAGTGACCAAGCAGGTTGGCGAAATACGTTTGGGGTGCCCGACATAACCATCAAAGGCCCAGCCTACCGGCATTAGGTACGGGTGTTCTTGTGCGAAAGCTTCGGCAATCGTCATGGCTTCGGTTGGATGGCTGATTTCCTGCCATAATGATGAACAGCGTTCTGCCAACCACAGGTTGAGTGCCCCTAATGAAGGCTGCGGCGGCACTTTCTGCCATAGCCTCCTACGGGCATCCTGGACATTTTTTTCAATTTGCCCCTTTTCCCAGCCAGCAGCCGGGTTACAGAACTCGGCATCAAACAGGTAATGGCTGACCATCGCTTTAAATCGCGCATTGACATCACGCAGTTTGCCACGCCCTACCTTGTCGACCGCCGTCTTCATGTTATCGTAAATACCACGTTGCGGTATGCCATCCCAGGCCACAAAGGCATGATAATGCCCATCAAACAGCATTTCGTGGGTCTGCAACCAATAGGCACGGACAAAGAACGCACGACTATAACTCAGCTTAAAGTGGGCAATTTGCAACTTCACCCGTTCGCCAGCAATCACCGCCCAATCTTCACTCCAGTCAAATTGGAAGGCTTCACCGGGGGCAAACTGTAAGGGAATGTAGGTGTGCTTGCTGACCGCTTGCTTTTGTTCCAATTGCTGTCGACGCCAATGGCGGGCAAATACGGCAACCCGGTCATAGGAGCCGTCAAAGCCCAATGCACACAAATCAGCGTGCATTTGTTTAGCGGTACGGCGTTGTTTCCTTGGGGCTCGAGCCTCATCAACCAGCCATTGCGTCAGTTTGTCAGCAAAGGCATCTAGCTTACTCGAAGTAAGCCGTTGTGGGTAAACAGGTTCAACTATCTCGTTGCGAAGATAATGTCGAACGGTATTTCTGGAAAAACCGGTACGACGCGTTATCTCCCGGATAGAAAGTTGGTCACGGTAATACCAGCGTCTGATCTTACTTAATATAGCCACGTTGAGCACTCCTTTCTCCTGTTTAAAAAGCTAAACAGGATAGTTGTTAAACGTGGGTCAATTTTCGATGCAAATTACCTCATTAGGTGGGTCAGTTTTTGGCACAAAACAACAGGTTTACTCTCTTAACCAAGTGTCTGCCAGTTCGGGGCAAGATCAATTGGTATTTTATGCAAACCTTTCATAATTTTGCCGCAAACTGCGGATTCAGTCTGTCTATGGCTTATTTATTTACAGTAGGGCTGTTGGTCAAATACAATTTTCCCGGTATTTTTCATATCGCTGTCATATTTTTTAACTACCCTGTCCAGTACTTTAGAATAAAATTCTTCCTAGAAACATGACAGCGGCTCATAAAATCACTGACGATTCCTATGAAAATACCTTAATCCAACTTCTTTCCGAAGTGACTTGCTTGCGCCAAGAGGTTGAAACCCACGCAATCGAGCGCTTGCATAAATATCAGCAACATTTCCAGTCTGGCTTATATTCCAAAAGCGCGTATAACCTGGCCCATTACCTAGCTATGCGACAATTTGACTTGCGGCATTTGCAGGATCGCCTTGCCCAAGCCGGGTTATCTTCTCTGGGGCGTACGGAAGCATCGGTCTTATCAACGTTTGATGCCCTAATAGATGTACTGTCTCGCGCCACAGACAAAAGCTATCGACAGGGTAAGAAAAGTCCGAATGTGTATGGATTAAGTCGCGGCCAACAACTTTTAGAGCAACATGCAATGGAGCTGTTTGGCCCTTTTCATGACCATAGTAAAGCCCATGTTATGGTAACTTTAGGGGCAGAATCGTGCTGGAATTATGATCTTGTAAATGCCTTGCTCAAAAAAGGGATGACCTGCGCGCGGATTAATTGCGCTCATGATAACTCTGCGGTCTGGCAAGGGATTATTAATAATATTCGCAAGGCAGAAACCGAAACAGGCCGCCCCTGCCGAATATTGATGGATCTCGCTGGACACAAGATAAGAACCGGCGCCATCTCCCTAGAGCCGCCGATTTATCATATCAAAGTTAAGAAAGATCGCGCTGGTAAAACTGTCGCTTCGGGTTATTTGATTTTAACCGTTGATCCAAAAAACTCACCAACTGGTAATGCCTTGTTCAGGATTTCAATATCCAAGGAACTTCATAAGAAACTTACACCAGGTATGTTCTTAGGTTTTGTTGATAGCCAAGACAAACAGCGTTATCTAAAAGTGGAAAAAGCGCTTTCTAGTACAGATTGGTTGGTTAGCTGCGATAAATCCGCTTACCTTGTTTCCTCATGTAATTTAAGGTTGCTTACGTCTGAAAAAAAGGATATCAAAAAAGATATCGCCATTTACCCTTTGGGGAAATTCGATGGCAAACCTTTGGATATTCGTTTGGTTAAAGATGAGCTATTACTGTTAACAGAAGAGCATTTTCTGGGGAAACCGGCGGAATATTCTGCAAGCGGCGTTTTGGTTCGTCCTGCCCATATTGGCTGCACACTTTCTAAGGCCATATCCAAGCTCAAAGTCGGGCAACCAGTCTGGATTGACGACGGCAAATTGGGGGCGGTTGTAGAAAAAATAACCGACCAAGGCGCTTTGTTACGTATCACTGTGGCTAAACAGGGCGGTGTGAAAATCCAAAAAGATAAAGGGATAAATTTCCCGGCAACCAATCTTGATTTACCTCCCTTAAGTGAAAAAGACATGGTGGACTTGGATTTTGTTTGCGCACATGCCGATATGGTCGGCTTTTCTTTTGTTGAAACACTTTCCGACATGGAATGCTTGATGAAAGAGTTGATAAAAAGAAATGCATCGGAATTGCCCATCATTGCCAAGATAGAAACCAATAAAGCCGTAAAAAATCTTCCAGATATTATCCTGGGGACAATTGGCCGTCATAGCCTTGGCATAATGATTGCCCGAGGCGATTTGTCGGTAGAATTGGGCAGCGCGAGATTGGCGGAAATTCAAGAAGAAATTCTGTGGCTCTGTGAAGCGGCGCATGTGCCCGTAATATGGGCAACCCAGGTGCTGGAGTCGATTGCTAAAAAAGGCGTACGGTCAAGGCCAGAATTTACCGATGCGGCGATGGCTGTTCGAGCAGAATGTGTTATGTTAAACAAAGGCCCCTACATCCTCGATGCAATTGAAGCTTTAGTCAATGTTATGGTCAGGATGCAAGAACATCAAAGGAAAAAGTTTTCCAGGCTACGGGCATTGCAGTGGTGACCCGAAAAATCCCCTCAATATGGGGTTAAATCCAACCGCTTTTTAAAGAATAGGGGGATAACCGTGAGTGTTAGTCCGATACTTAATAAAACTGTCATCGAAACCTAATCATCCTGTCATCTCATATTTTTATAATCCGAGGCTCATCAACAATAATTTAGGGGTGTTCCTTATGAAGAGGCTTGGCAAAAATCCTTGTTCGTTACCACAATGTTTAGGTTTACCAGCGGGTATAACAGCATTGCCTTTATTGTTAACATTGATCAATTCAAACGTGTTAGCGGCAAGCGATATCCCGTTGATGGATCAAGGCATCCAATTTGGAGACTTATCATCTGGAAGTGCAATTGTGTGGAGCCGCACCGACCGTCCTGCTCGGATGATGGTTGAATACGCATTCAATGAACAATTCAAGAATAAAAGCACTGTACGCGGCCCTTACGCTTTTGAGGCGAACGACTTCACAGCCCGCCAAGACTTGGTTGGCCTCCCAGAGGGTGAGGATGTTTTTGTAAAAGTCTGGTTTGAAGATTTAACTAACGACCACAAAAAAAGTGAGCCTGTTATCGGTCATTTCCATACCATAGGCAAAAATGAAAATATTCGTTTTATTTGGGGTGGAGATACGGCTGGACAAGGCTGGGGTATCAATCCTGAGTTCGGCGGCATGAAAATTTATGAATCAATGCGTCAGGCTGAGCCGCAGTTTTTTATCCACAGTGGTGATAATGTTTATTCTGACGGGCCAATTCCTGAATTGATCACGGCTGAAAACGGTCAGCCATGGCATAACATAGTGACCCCCGAAGTTAGTAAAGTGGCTGAAACCCTAGAAGAATTCCGTGGTCGATACAAATACAACCTATTGGATGACAATTTACGTCGTTTTAATTTAGAAGTCCCAGTCATCCCACAATGGGACGATCACGAAATTGTAAATAATTGGTCGGATTCAAAAGACCTGAGTGCAGATTCCCGCTACACTGAAAAGAATGTGCCGACCCTAATCGCCCATGCAACAAAAGCCTTCTTTGAATACACGCCAATGCGTCCGTTTGATGCCAGAGAATCCGAGCGTGTTTACCGTAAACTTTCCTACGGTAAGCTGTTGGATGTATTTGTCCTCGATATGCGCAGTTATCGCGGCCCCAATACCGCCAACTTGCAAATGAAGGAAAGCGCTGAAACGGCATTTCTGGGTGAAGCCCAACTTGCTTGGTTAAAGTGTGAACTCAAAAACTCGCGTGCAACCTGGAAAGTGATATCGGCCGATATGCCAGTTGGCCTGAATATAGGGGACGGTACGGTTAACAATATCCCTAATGGCACGCCCCGCTGGGAAGCTATCGCCAACGGCAATAACGGTGTAGCGGCTGGACGCGAATTGGAATTCGCCAAGTTGTTAAGTTATATCAAACATGAGGATATCAATAATATTGTATGGTTGACTGCAGATGTACACTATGCGGCCGCGCATTTCTATGACCCTAAAATGGCTCAAAGCAAAGACTTCAAACCGTTTTGGGAATTTGTGGCGGGCCCATTAAACGCGGGTTCTTTCGGGCCAAACAGCACAGATGGCACCTTCGGGCCACAAGTGGTATTCAGCAAAGCGCCACAGGCCGGGCAGTCAAATTTGTCGCCTTATGCCGGGCTGCAATTTTTCGGGGAAGTTAATATCGACAGAAAAAGCAGGTCGTTGACTGTTGACCTAAAAGATATTAACGGTATCCCCGTATTTAGCAAAACACTGAATGCCGAACCAAACTGAGATCGGTCAATTGTAACTGCCAAGATCATTTTGTTGGTCTTGGCAACTTTTAATACGATTTTACGGATTTGCCAACTACGGCCTTATGGCTTACGCATGGTGATATCAAATAGCTTAAAGCCATAAGTTGTAAAAGTACTTCTGGTTGTAGTTACAGGTTTTGCAGCAGCATCGGCTAACTATGCAGTTGATGGCGATACCGATCTTAACCAACCCCGGACAACTAAGCTTTCCTTTTACTTACCGGGAATATGGACGTTATCGAAGATTACCTTTTGGTAATGTGTGTCCATATTTGCCAGTTGCAAAGACCATGACATCAGGACTGATGGCTGTGTGAAAGCCCCATCTGTCCGCGACAGTCATGAACCCGCAAGCCCTCATTAGTTAACTGGCTACAAATGCCCACAGCTTAGTGAGCACATGTCATAAAACAGTCATATTCCTGTTGGATAATCTAAAGATGACAAAACAAGTTTGCTAAGCCATGTTAAGCGGTATTCAAATTCGCTGTCCTGATTATATAAGCATACACAATGTCGCCACTATTGCCTCACTAGGCTATTTGTTTTACGCAGTTGTTTCAGCCATGCAAGCTTTCAGTAACCCTAAACTTGCAAATTCACCCGCATTTGAACCAGGGCCACTAGCCCAAGAAACCATGGTAACAAGACAAATGGATTTTATGGTTATTAAGGATTGGCATTTATTTGGGCAGCCTGAAACGACGGCAGCCCAAAATGGCGGAAAAAACGAGATACCGCAGGAAACGCAACTGCAACTTAAATTGTTGGGCGTTCTTTTCCTGCCGAACCAAAAAAAAACCAGCTATGCGATTGTTGAGGCTGAAGATCATGTGCAAAAAAAATATCGCCCAGGCGATGCAATGCCGGGTGGAGTCACTTTAGAATCGATAGCGAAAGGGCAGGTGATAATACTGCGCAATAATCAACGCGAATCCCTTTCTATGGATAGGGATAAAACGAATTTGCCGGCAAAAACTTAATAACAACTCTCAATTTAAACCCTATTAAGTTTTATGCCAATTCGTTTGCTATCCGGTTTTGTGCTGGCTTTTTTTTGTACTGTTTTGATGGCGGGAAAAGATGAATTTACACTTAATCTGAACGAAGTGAATATGAAAGCCATGATCGATACCGTGGCGGATATCACAGGCAAAAACTTTATCGTCGATCCGCGGGTAACAGGAAAAGTGACAGTAGTCACATCAAAGCCCATGCGGGCTTCGCAAATCTATGAGATTTTCCTGTCTATCTTAAAAGTGCACGGCTTTTCGGCTGTAGCCAGCGGCAATATTGTAAAAATTGTGCCCAATATCAATGCCAAGCAGGAGTTTGCGGATAAAGACCCCGGAGATGACGGGCTGTTGACCCGGCTAATTCAATTGCATCATGTTGACGCGGCGGAAATGGTGCAAATACTGCTCCCATTGATGCCGCAACATGCATTTATGTCCGCATTCCCTGGAAGCAATGTGATTATCCTGTCGGATACGGCAGGCAACGTTAACCGGTTAGCCGAGATGATTATCCGGATGGATAAAAGCGGGGACAGTAAAATCGATCTGGTCAGCCTTAGGTATGCCAAAGCAGCGGGTGTTGCGGAAACCTTGACGAAGATTATTACTGGCAGATACGCAGGGAAAACTGGCGGATTTATACCTTCCGTCGTCGCTGAGGAAAGGACGAATACGGTTCTGCTTGGTGGCGACCCCGCCTCGCGCCGTGAACTTCGTTCAATCATTGCCGACCTGGATACGCCATCAGAGGACACAGAAGGGAATACAAAAGTCATTTATTTGCACTATGCGCAGGCCAAAGAATTGGTTGAAACATTGACCGGCATCAAAGATTCCAAAGGTAATGGCAATGACCAAGCTAAATCTTTAGAAACCACCAAAAAAGATGTCGATATACGTGCGGATGAAGCGACTAATGCCTTGGTGGTGACTGCGCCTGATGAGGAGATGCGTTCACTGCAAGAGGTTGTGCAACAGCTTGACATCCGTCGCGCCCAGGTTCATATCGAGGCAATTATTGCCGAAGTCAATTATACAAAAGACCAGGAGATTGGCGTTGAATGGAGCACCAAGGCAGTCAAAGATGGTGTTTCCGCTAAATCAATCACTAATAACCTGGGTGATTTTGTGGCTAACGCGGGCAAATCATTAAGCGTCGGTTACTTTGTTGGCAGTGAGTTACGGGCTTTGCTGAATGCTTTTGCACAAGACACGAATGTTAATGTGCTTTCGACACCATCGCTTGTGACCCTGGACAATGAAGAAGCCAGCATCCTCGTCGGGCAAAACATCCCCACCGTGAGCGGCAGTTTTACGACGAATACCAGCGGCTCTTCCAATCCTTTTCAAACTGTCCAACGGGAAGACGTGGGTGTCAAGCTGGAAGTTACGCCACAGATAAATGAAGGGAACGCCATCAAGCTTAAGGTCAAACAAGAAGTGTCCAGCGTTATCTCAAACGATCCAAATACCGGCCCTACCTTAAGCAAACGGGAGATAGAAACCTCGGTTATCGTTGACGACGGCAAGATCTTGGTTTTGGGAGGATTGATACAAGATGATGTTACGGAAACAGTGGAAAAAGTGCCGTTAATAGGGGATATCCCTTACCTCGGACATTTGTTCCAAGATCGTAAATCAAACCTAATAAAACGGAATTTGATGGTTTTTCTACGTCCTGTGATTATGCGTGATCCAGAAAGGGCATCGTCGTTTACTGAAGGGAAATATAATGATTTACGCTATCGCCAACAGCGATCCGGAAAAAATGGCATATTCCTAATGCCTAACGAGCGCACCCCGATATTGCCAGAGCTTCCCCCTGTTAGGCCTAGAAATCCCATCGACTTGCCGCCCCTCCGAAGATGAATGGCGATACCGTGATAGATACGGAAGTTGTGGGTTCTGGCGTTAGGCTGCCTTCCTACAGTTTTGCCAAAAGGTACGGTATCCTCGTCAAAGATCAACCTGAAAATAATACGGCAATCGTTTACCTGCAAAAAACGCCAAGCCAGGCTTTATTGGAGACTCGCAGGTTCATAGGTAAACCCGTTAAATTCGAACAGGCCACTGAAGCTGATTTCGATGCCTTGTTACAGGCCACTTACGAACAAAAAGCGGGCCATGCCCAGCAAATGGTCAATGACCTTCATGAAAACCTCGATTTGGCGGACATGGCGCAGCATTTGCCAAAGCCTGAAGACCTGTTGGAAAGTGCAGACGAAGCGCCGATCATTCGGTTGATAAACGCGCTGTTGACCGAAGCCATCAAGGAAAATGCCTCGGATATCCATATCGAATCCTATGAAAAACGGATGGTCGTGCGCTTTCGGGTAGACGGTGCTTTACGGGAAATTATCGAACCCCAACGAGAATTTGCGCCGATGGTAATTTCGCGCCTCAAAGTGATGGCCAAACTTGATATTGCGGAAAAGCGACTGCCGCAGGATGGCCGCATATCCTTGAATATCGGTGGCCGTACTGTTGATGTACGGGTGTCGACCTTGCCTTCGGGACACGGTGAGCGAGTCGTATTAAGGCTGCTGGACAAACAGGCAAACCAACTTAACCTTAGGCAAATAGGGATGTCCGACCATGAACTAGACAGTATCCAAGCCATGATTGCACGTCCGCACGGCATCATTTTAGTGACCGGGCCTACCGGTTCTGGCAAGACCACCAGTTTATATGCAGTGGTAAACCAGCTTAACGAACGCAGCCGCAATATCCTCACAGTAGAAGATCCCATTGAGTATTATTTGGACGGCATTGGCCAAACCCAAGTCAACAATAAAGTCGAAATGACTTTTGCCAAAGGGCTTCGGGCTATCTTACGGCAGGATCCCGATGTCGTGATGGTAGGGGAAATACGCGATAAAGAAACTGCGGAAATTGCGGTGCAAGCCAGTTTAACCGGGCATCTTGTTTTGTCGACCTTGCATACCAATACCGCAGTAGGCGCCATTACCCGCTTACGTGATATGGGTGTTGAACCGTTTTTGCTGGCATCCAGCCTTGTCGGTGTTATCGCGCAACGGCTGGTGCGTAAGCTGTGTCCGTCATGTAGACAGGCGGTATCCGTACCGGTCCATGATTTGGAAAGGCTCGGCTATGAACCCGATGACCAGGAAACAGTAACGATTTATCAGGCACAAGGCTGCCCGCATTGTGGGCAAAGAGGGTATAAAGGCCGTTTCGGAATTTTTGAAATTATTGCCATGGATTCTAAGATGCGCAGTTTGATTCATGACTGTGCGGGCGATCAGGCCTTGGAACAACATGCACGTCGATTTTCCCGCAGTATCCAACACTGCGCATTAGGGAAAGTCCTTAATGGTGAAACCAGTTTGGACGAAGCCATTCGCATAACCCAAAAGGATTAGCTAAATGCCAGCTTTTGAGTACCTCGCAATTAATACCAGAGGCCAGGCTGTTAAAGGTGCGATCGAAAGCGATACAGTCAAACTTGCTAAACAGCAATTAAAGGCTAGCGAACTGACCTTGCTGGAAATACAGGAAGTCCATAAAAAAGAATACGGCAGCAGAAAGCCATTGTTAGTCCAGAAGATCAGCATGCGTCACTTGGCGCATATTACCCGCCAGATGGCGGCACTGATAGGTTCCGGGTTGTCTATTGACGAGGCCATAGGAATCACAGCCAAGCAATTGGATTCTGCGCGGGCTAAACGGATTCTGCTTGGCGTCAGAAGCCGGATCATGGAAGGGCAAAGTCTGGCGCAGGCTTGCGGTGCTTTCCCAAGTACCTTTCCACCATTATATAGGGCTACGGTTGAAGCAGGGGAGTCTTCAGGCAAGCTGGATCAGGTATTGCAAAGGTTGGCTGATTATCTTAGCGATAAAGGGCAGTTGCACAGTAAATTACAGATGGCAATGATCTATCCGGTCATGTTGACTTCAGTTTCGCTATTGGTGGTGATAGGTTTGCTGGCTTATGTGGTTCCAGAAATTACTACGGTATTCGATAAAATGGGCGGGGAATTGCCCACAATAACTAAAGCGCTAATTGCCTGTAGTGATTTTTTTAAACATTACGGCCTGGTGCTATTGCTTGTTGCCATCGGCCTGATAATCGGTGCCAACGCCATACTGCGCCTACCCGAGCCCCGTATGCGCTTTCATCATATGTTGCTGGCGACGCCGTTTATTGCCCGTTTTGCCAAGGGAATGAATACGGCCCGTTTTACCCGGACTTTGGCTATCCTAACTAACAGCGGCGTAGAGCTATTACAAGCCTTAAAAATCTCTAGCCAAGTGTTGACCAATAACGCCATGCAAAAAGCCGTTGAAGATGCGGCGGTCAGGGTTAGGGAAGGGCAAAGCCTAAACAAGGCGATGGAAGCCAGCAGATTGTTCCCGCCTGTGACAATCCATCTTGTTGCCAGTGGCGAAGCAAGTGGCCAGTTGCCAAAAATGTTGGCCAGTGCGGCGGATGACCAGGAGCGGGACATACAGGCTTTAACAGAAATGACCCTTGGCCTCTTCGAGCCGGCTTTGATTTTAGTTATGGGTTTGGTGGTGCTCATGATTGTGTTGGCAATACTTTTGCCGATTTTTGAAATGAACCAGCTCATTCGATAGCTTGAATGAAAGGCATTTATTCAAATAATAAAATTATATCTACACACAAAGGACAAATAAATAATGGGAAACTCTCAAGCAAACGGCTTAAGTCAGTATATTCGATCAGCGTATCCAAAGGCAGCCGGTATCGCAAGCATTGCGGCGAGAACAAGGTTCGCAAAAAAAGCGCTCAATATGTATGTTAATTTTTAACTAATTGATTAGGCCTTATGAAGTTTTAACTCCCGTTCGCCCTTGTGCCCTTTGGGTATCGAGCCTGTCGAAAAGGGAATGTGCTTCGACGAACTCAGCACGAACGGCTCAAGCATTAAAGGGCCGAATCCATAACTATCGTTATGGGTTGGTTTGATTGATTAATCCTAACGGTTCAACTTTAAATAGAATTATAGTTATGCAGGATCCTATAGAAAGCGATAAAAAATTTATTGTTTCCATTCGATTGAATAATACTGACCGTATGGCAATCCGGACAATAGCTTCACGTTTGTATGTAAGGGAATCCGAGATTTACCGCTGTGCAGTCAATAACCTTCTAAGCTGCTTGCAGAAACTGCATGACACGGGTTGCACGGGTAGTGATTTGTTGCCCTTGTTTATAAAATTTAGGGTGGAGCTGATTCAGGGGTTGTGCTTAAAAAAACAGCAGTTGTTTAATATTATCAATTGTGGCAATGCGTACCCCGAAAAATTTGTTGCCATGTCCGACATAGAGTTGTTGTTGTTGCCGCAGCATTTAATACGACAACGATTACTGCAAATAAGTGAAGCGCTTGAAGTTAAGCAAGATAATATTGGGGCATGGCTGGAGGGTTATCTTGTAGAAAAATACGGGCTGAATAAAAACAGCGAGGAAGAATTTGGGGGAGACGAGCCCGGATCCTATGTTTCCAGCTAGCCAGCCTTGATTTGAAGATTGTTTTATCACTGTCGAGAAAGCAATGGAGGTTTGTAAATCGGAATTACACAAATATGTAGTACGACAAGTTTTTTAAGCGACCAAAGGATTCATTTGACCAGTAAAAGCTTGGCATTCACAACTCCTGATTTTGTTTGTTCATTATTAACACCAATCTGGTCGACCTTAATGGCATGTTTTGTTTCCAAAACTGCGAGCCATAAGATCAGCTTGTCGAAAGCAATATTTTCTAACCATAAGGTCACTTTGTCTGTCCCGTCTGGGATAATCCTCTTGGTCGCCTGAGAGATTTCTAATTGTTTACTGCTTGCATCGATCACCGCCATGACCGATTGGGCGTCATTATCGCCAATAGGATTGGGATTATTGATTCGCAAAGCGTTCACTTCAGCACTTATCTTTTTTAACTGTTGGTATGTTTGTTGTTGCACATTAATTTTCTGTTCGAGCAAGATTTTTTCCGAAGCTATCGGCTCGTAAATAAACAGATATAAACTATAGAAAACAATGCCAGCAATCGTTCCTGCTGACAATAACCTTTCCCTGGGCGACAACGCTGAAAATCGTTGCAGAATTTCATTTTTCCCTAATTTCAAGGTGCGCCTCCAGGTCATTTTGGGTTGATTCCGCCGACAGGATTTTTACCGATAATTCATTATTGGCTTCGAGTTGCTGCTTAAATTGTTCAAGCTGACTAACCTCTGGGGCAGTCAGCTTAAGTTGCAGCAGGTCGTTAGCAAAATCAAGTTGCTGCAAATGAAAGCCGCTATTCGAGCCAAGAATTTCCCCGGTTATATGTAATAAGCGCATAAAACGGCTACCATTTCCGGGTTGTTGTTTCTTTAAATCAGCCAATTGCTGCTCAGCCTGAACCTTGATATTGACGATGCGGCTAACTTCTGGAAAGGACTGCCTAAACAAAGCTAAAGTCTGGGTTTCTAATGCTGCCAGTTCTGTTTTTAGCGACCAATAATTCTTTAACAGTATCCCTGTCTGTATAAATGCAGCAAGCCCGAAAACCGCAAGCGCAGGCAGCCACTTTCGCCACTGCAAGTCAACCGTTGTTTTTCGGCTGTATTTCCCACTGAGCAGGTTAAGCCCTTCGCTGAGTTTTGCAGCCCCAACTTGAAAAAGTCGTAATGGGGAATCGATTTCATGGTGGGTCTTGTTGATAGGCAGGTCGCACAGAAACGGTTCCGTTGGCCTGGTTCGCCATATTTGTAAAGCTTGTAGCTGTGGATTTTCTGCGATCAGTTTGTCGACCAAAACGGGCAAAACCTCAACGTCGAATCCGCCTCCAAGCCATTGCCCGGTTCGTAAAATAGCGTTTTGCTGATCAACCAATATCGAGCAACCCTGGTCTTCATAAGGTAGGCATAAAGTTTCTGGATAAACTCCAGTAAGTTCGATATCCAATTCCTGAAAACGCGATAGGCAAGCTTGAAATTTTTCATGGTTTATCGCGGCCACATAGACCTTGTCTTTGGGCTGACGATACCAGGCCAGATGGTAGGTTTCAACTTCGTCCGCAAGTAATTCTTCAAGCGTAAAAGGTAGGGCTTTGTTTATTTGGCTGGTGGATTTAACGGGTAAATCCAGTCCGAGCAACAAGACATCGGATGCCGACAGCAATAAAGTAACCTGTTTGTTCTTGGCGAATTTGGCCAATTCCTGTAGCGTACCTTGTTGTGGTTCGGAAGGTGTTGCATTGTTTAACGACAGCCATTGTGCTGCCTCATTATCTTGATTAATCAGCCGGGCTAGGATCTGGTCAGCCATCGATAGAGCCCCAGCGAGATCGCCTGACTACCGTAACTATGCCTTCCTTGCTGCGCATTAACTGTGTCTGAAACATTAATCCATTTTTTCCCATGTTTATTTGTCCTGACAATAGGAAATGGTTGCTGTCCACACTTAAGCTTTTTTTGTCGACGCTGATTCCAGACATACCTTCATCCTTTAAAAAATCCTCGACTTTTTCAAAGGGTTTGCCATGCGCCCTAAATATCGATTCCGCCTGGTTTTTTTTTATATCATCTGCAAGGCAGCGCAACACTACCGCACTGGCAGTATTGACATTCAGTGGTTCACGCCCTTTGGTCGCGTAAACATAGGGCAGCAATTTTTTGTAATCTTTCTCGCTAATGCCTTGCACCCGTAATAGTTCGCTAACGTCGGAAAACAGGGTGTTGGCGCTACGGTAGGGCGGTGAAAGGCGGGAGTAGGTTTCGTCCTCAGCACCGTTGGGATAGCGTATTTCCATGTCAGCGTCTATCCAGTCCAGCATGGCATCAACCAGTTCGGGTTTTATCTCAAGAAAGCCGAATAACCGCTTCAATCGACGAATGTCTTCATCACTGGGCTGGCCGTCCGCTAACAGGTTATTGAGGTTGATGCGGCCTTGCAGTTCAGTGATCCCTGCCTTGAGACTTCCTTCTGGGATAGCTGTTGACGGTAGGGGCTTGCTCCAGAGATCAGTATCCGTATCAATTTCATTCTCGGCTAAGTCTAAGCGAAGTTGGTTTTCCGCCCAGGCTTCAAGTCCGTGAAGATATTCCCAGGCCTGTGTAGAACGCAGTTGGTTTTCAGTCCTGCGGGTATCCATTTGTCGGTCGCTTGACATTGAAACCAACGCGACAGTGACAACCGCTAGCACCAGCATAACCGTAATCAGTGCAATACCGCGTTCGTTCGTCGTTAACCCGTACCTGTCCATATTCATTGATGGATTAAAAACGAACGCCGAATTATCCCCAAATCTGTCAGGCTGAAACTAATCTCGAGCGCTTTTGGTATGCCGTCATTTCTGCCCGTAAAGGGCAACCAAGATTCCGATTCCGCATCGTAGACCTTTAAGGTTACGTCCTTGGCATTAATCAGCTTCCTGCGGCGGTATTGCGTTTCCGGGGTCCGATCCACCAAAGCCCAGGCATAACGATATAATGAGCCGGTTTCAAAGCGGTAACTGACCCTTTGCAGGGTATTGTGAGCTGCATGACTTGTCCAAGCTGGAATCCGGCGGGTAAAAACCAGGAGTTCATCGCCCCGTCCGCTGCTGAAAGCCGGTTCGGTACTTCCCAGTTCGTCCCTGATCGGCCTGTCGACTACTTGGCTTAAATCTTCGTTAAACAAATACCAGGCGGTTTGCAATTGCGCCAGTTGTTCGGCCCGCGGTTTTGTGGCTTCATTCGCGCCCAGTATTGCGGACAACCCAGCATAAGCCATCATAGACATGACTGCAAAAACAGCCAGGGCTACCAATATTTCCAATAAGGTAAAGCCCTGCTCTCGACTTGGTTTTTTCATCAGCTTTTGGCCATCTCACTGATCAAACTGAAATAAGGCGCTTTCTCACCTTCAAGATATACTTCAATACGATAACGCCATAATCCGGCAACCGAGCTTGTCCTTCGCTTTGCTTGCCAATACCAGCGCCGTCCTGCCATTTCGTCCCAGCCATCCTGTGTTTCCGATTTTTCTTTTGCCAGCCGTAATTCAACGGCGTGATTGCCTGCGATAGCGGCAGCAAGGGACTTGTTTTCCAAATACCGCAAATTATTGATGTTGTCTGCCGTAATTTTGATGGCGCTGACCGTCAGGATGGCCAGTAAGGCCATGGCAATCAGCACTTCCAGCAAGGTAAACCCGTTCGCCAAGTTCCTGGCCCTAAGGGTTTTCATAACTTGTTTTCGGTGCTGATAACCAATCCGTCTTTTTGGGTATTGCTGACCACAAAAATGCTGTCGCTGTCCTGTAACGTCATTTTGATGTTAAACAATTCCATATCGCCATCCGGTGTAAAAACGACCTGCGGATGGGGGTCGATGGCCTGGATAGATTCGGGGATTAAGGCGACGGCCTGTTGCATCATATCCAAGGCCAACAGCATCTGCGGCATCAATGTGCGCGACCTGAACACCATATCGGTAGATTCTTGCCGCCATTTATGGTTTTCCACTACTGCAAATCGATATCCTTTGCTGAAAATCTCTAGGCCAATAATATCGCCCCGTACGATGGCTTCCTGTGAAGCCAGTTCCAAAAGCTTAACCAGCCTTTCCGCCTCAAGCTTTTGTTGTTGGCGCGGATCGGCTGTGCCCATCGATAACACTGCCATACCTGTGATTAAACCGATCAACACCATGACAATAAGCAATTCAATCAGGGTAAAGCCTTTCACTGCGTTCATGCTTAGCAGGCTGCTAACACCTCATTTCTTGTTCCAGTTAGTGATGTCCGCGCCCGCATCGGTACCGCCTTCAACGCCATCGGCACCGTAAGAATAGAGGTCAAACTCGCCATGGACACCTGGCTTAAGATAAAAATAGGGCTTACCCCAAGCATCTACGGGCAATTGGTCTAAATAGCCGCCTTGTTTCCAGTTGGCGCCTTCGGGCAAATTGGTCGGTTTGGTCACTAACGCTTCCAAGCCTTGCTCTGTCGTCGGGTAACTGAAGTTATCAAGGCGGTATAGATCCAACGCTGCCGTTATTGCCCTTATGTCTTGCAAAGTCCGAGTTGCCCTGGCTTCATCCGGTCTGCCCATAATTTTCGGCACGATGATAGAAGCCAGGATTCCTAGGATAACGACAACAATCATGACTTCGATCAGGGTAAAACCACGGTTTTTTTTATCAGACATAACTAAGTGAAAGCGTTAGATTAAAAATAAGCTCGTGCAATTGCCGAGAATGAATTGATAAGGTTAGAAAGCAAAAATGACATGATTATTACAATGCCGTAATTTAAGCCTTTAATCTTTCCTAAAGCCATTCCTGGGTGAATATAACGGCTAACAAACGGGGTTGCCGAAGGTTACCGGCTCGTTGCAGACTTAATTAGCGATAAATCCCTGCCTATTTGATAATTGCTTTCATTAAAATAACATCAGTATATTTCCAAACACATCTATTTCCGCTTAGCCATCTCATTTCTCCCATATTGAAAGCCGTTTAAGGGAGAGCATCGGTCTTATCCACAAAAAACTGTTTGAGCCGTGTAGACCTAAACTAGCACATGAATATCAGTTGATAACCTAAGCATTCCCGGCTAGCCGTATTAGCTCGCCTTAGTCCTTTATGAGTATTCCTGATTACGTGCAACTTTCAGCGACATCAGCAACCGTCCAAGTAACCGTCATACCGGCATGTATTGCCGGTATCCAGAACACAGGGATGTGACTCACCCACTAAGTAAGCACCGAGATTACATCCATGTAACCTAGGCCCCGGCAATCCATGCCGGGGTGACGACATTTGAAGCATTCGTGAAACCATCGCTGTTTTAGTCTTCGCTGAAACTTGTACGCAATCAAGTAAGTATTTATACCTGTATCATTTTTAAGCATTTTTTATTCGAGGTTGCAGATGTAATACATTTCTCGAAATTGTCATGGACCTGTAACCAAAATGATCAAACCGCTATGGAATAATGCCCTCGTTGGAAAAACAGATGTCGGCTGAACAGGGAATGCAGGATGCAATGCATCAGCAGCGCTGAAAAGAGGTATCAGGAAGGCCTTATTAAATTTTCAGTGCTATGAAGGGAAAGGGACTTAGGGATAACGGCAGGAGCGGTATTGTGGAGTAGTTCCGGGGTAAGGATATTAGGGGGAAGGCAATGCTATAAAGATGTCGGCTGGTAGCGATACTCTCCGGTTAGGCTTTATGGTAAGTGGATTCCTAATAATGGTATTTGAAAAACTCTATAAAGTGCAAAAGCTAAACCCGTTGTGAGGCGGGGGCGGAAAGCTTCAGGTCTTAGATGTTTTAGGTTGTCCAAGATGGCTGGGTTGTCACTTAATGAAAATTTTTTTTAATATGAATAATCATTAAGGAAACAGAAATGAAAAAATTTACAAAATCACTGCTTGCGGCAGTCCTAGTGGCAGGCGCAGGTGCGGCTAATGCGAGTATCGCTTATGACCAAGGCGGTTTAAACGAGGCTTACATGTCAGCTTATGACATCAGCACCGGCAAAACTTTTACCTTTGACACTGGCGTGACTTACAACACGTTGCTTGCCAACATCAGCAACAAGTCATATAGCTTGAATTTCGACCTGTCCGGCAGCAATTGGTCTAACTTCATCACCGGTGCAAGCTTAACCTCAATCAAATATGTGGTTGCCGTCGGCAATGCTGTTGATTTTGGAGCCATGGTAACAGGTGCGCCACTGACCAATTCTGCATCAGTAGTATTCGGGTTTGATACTGCCAGCGCCATTTCAGCACACGCTATCGACATTAATAGTAAAGTTGCTGTGAATAATGGAGAAAATTTGAGTACTTTGGTATTGGATTCAGAATCTCCAGGAGTTGGTCAACATGGTACTGCTTCAAGTGTTTGGGGTGGATGGGTTCAAGATCCCCAAGCACTCTATGGACAAGCAATTGGCTTCCAATACGGTCAACTGGATTTAAACACTGGTGGAAATATTCCGGCAACTTTTGCTGGTCAATGGAAATTGGATGGCAACAGCTTAAGCTATGCCGCCTCTTCTCCAGCCCCTGTGCCGCTTCCTGCTGCAATATGGTTGTTTGGTTCTACCTTAATGGGTTTCTTAGGGTTCAATCGCCGTAAATCAATCGCTGTATAAATGAATGTCGGCCCCTGCCTTATTGGCAGGAGCCGCTTTCCATTTTTCAATATTTTCAAACGAGAGAGAAAATGAAAAAGTTATTAAAAAGTGCGGCAGTTTCTGTCGCCATGTTAGGCGGTGGCGTTGCCCAGGCAGCCATTTCGCTGGATGCCAATGGCAAGGTACTGGTTACTCCTGCCAACACTTATGAAATCTATTTGTCTGGCGCTTCTGCGGTAGTTGGATTTATCGAAAACCTGATAACCAACAACGCCGTGATCGATGCGGATCAAGTGTGTAATCCGGCAGCCCCTATCTACAAATTCCAAGATAACGGTAACGGCACAGACCAAAATGCATACTATTGCTCAATTAACCCTACAAATCCTCAATTGGTAGGTTTGGCTGCTGGCAAGACAGAACTGTTGATTTATAAACGCAGTGTCGGTGGTTCTGCGCTTGGTGTTGCTCCAATTATTGCAGATGCTAAAGCACCGGCAAATCCATCTGCTGGCGCTGTAGAGTTCTTGAATGTCAGTAATCCTGCCCTCTGTACTGCGCCTCCTGCTGCTGGCGCGTTGCGGGTGTCTACCTGTACCTACAGCCCAACGACTGCAGGCCAATTCCAGCTTAAGAAACCTGATTTCGGTGTTTCTGACGTTGACCCAGAGCAATTCCGTGGCCTTAACACGCCAGCAGGTTTTGCCGCCGTTAACCCGGCAGATGTCAACTTGTTGACAGTTAGGTCAGCTTTTGGTCAAGCTTTCGGTATCGCGGCTACCTTGAAATTGCGAAATGCAATGCAATCTGTATTGATCGCCCAGGGCGCTTTACCAGGCTGTGCCGCTGGCAGCGAAGCCCCAGAATGTATGCCTAGCCTGACCCGTGATCAAGTAGCCAGCATCTTTGTTGGTGATTTGGATAACTGGACGGACGTTAAGATTGGGGCCAATAATTTATTCGCTTTAGCTCCAGCCGCTTTACAACCAGGTAACTCACGTATACATTTATGTACTCGTGCCCCAGGTTCTGGCACTTTAGCAACAAATAGCATCAACTTCCTGAACTATCCTTGTTCATCGGCAGCATCATCACCAAAAGCTGATACTGGCGCGTTACCAGAAGGTCTGGCGCAAACTCAAGTTCATGCTATGTCTTCGTCAGGTAACGTGGATGTCTGTTTGAGAGAGCTTGATGCAGGTAACGATACTATCGGCACTGGCTTTAACAACACCTATACGGCTGGTGCAAACCCTCACCGTTGGGCGCTTGGTATCCAAGGTTTGGAGAGAAATGCTACTAGGACTAGTGATTGGAGATTCATAAAAATTGATGGTATTGAGCCATCAATTGCAAATGTCGCCACAGGAAAATATCACGATTGGTCTGAGTCGACTTTCCAATTTGCTAATAATCATGTTTTCGATCAAAGTGAAAACCTTATCGTAAATGAAATTATCAAAGCTGCTTCAAATCCATTAGTAGTCGCATCATTAAATGCCCCACTGACCCATTCATTCGGTACAGGTGCCTATTTGTCTGATCCAAGTAACTTTCCAGCGAATGCTAACGGCCAGTTTGTTGCGGCCAACCCTGTTAACCCATACAGCCATGCTACTACGACTTTAGGCGTAAATAACTGTCGCGTACCGACAGCCTATGACTTGTCTAATGCCGCTAATGGTATTCAACTTCAATAATGTGCGACGCATTTACGAAGTTGGTACAGTAACGGATTGCTGCAAAAAGCAAAACAAACCAGCCGTCCAAAACGGCTGGTTTTTTGCTGTGTAACAGGGGGTGGTTATAAATTCGGCCTTGTGAAGTATTAAATTTCCGTTCGCCTTGAGCCTGTCGAAAGGTGGTGTGTGCTTCGACAAGCTCAGCACGAACGGTTCGGACATTAAAAGGCCGAATCAATAGTTTGTAAGTAGCAATTTCATTAGTTAACCATTAGAAATGAATAGGAGCAGTGAGCTTTGGTAGAGGCAAATGTTGGGCGGGCAATCTGGGTGAGTCACAAAACTTTAACATTAGCCCCATACAATGCCATATTCGGATATGGCATTGGACAAACAGGGGCAAATTTACTTGCGACCCGGTAAAACCAAGCTTTTAAATGGTCAGTTTTCAAGAGGAAGGCTGGCAATTGGGAAAATTACATAATAATAATGCGGTCAAACAATCTTAAGCGAAAAGGCTTCTTTCAATGCCTTATGTTGTCTTTGCTGATATTCCCCTATTACGGGCTTGATGCCCAAACTCAGGAAGCAGAAGCAGTGCCGGAGGTAAAGGAGGAATCCGGGAAAAAAGATGAAGCGACCCAGCCCTCAAATGAGGAACAGCCTGCCGACTTCGACCTGTTGGAATTGCGGGTGAAAGGCAACACCTTGATTGATCCGAAACAGCTAGGGCGTGCTATTTATCCTTTTCTGGGGCCGAAAAAAACCATCGATACCGTCGAGTCTGCGCGTGCAGCGCTGGAAAAACACTATCAATCCCTAGGGTATCAAACTATCGCAGTCGATATTCCCGAACAGGACGTAAAAAACGGCGTCGTTTATCTTCAGGTGGTGGAAGGTAAGGTCTCGCGCTTGCGGGTGGTCGAATCACGCTATTTCTCCCTAGGCAAAATTAAGGCGGGTGTGCCGGAACTGGCGGAAGGCAATGTCCCTAACTTTCCGAAAATGCAGAAACAATTGGCTGCATTGGGCGGGCAAAGCGAAGACCGGAAAATCCAACCGGTACTCAGGGCGGGCGAGACACCAGGGACACTGGAAGTTGATTTAAAAGTAAAAGATCAGTTGCCCCTGCACGGCAAAGTCGAGTTGAACGGCCGGAATACATCAAGTACTTCAAGGTTACGGCTGGCATCTTCATTGCACTACGATAATCTCTGGCAAGCTATGCACAGCGCTTCGCTAATGTATCAAGTCTCCCCGGAGAATAACGATGAAGTCGATGTTTGGGCCGCTACGTATGCAATGCCATTGTTCGATAGCGATGCCCGGTTGGCTTTGTACACGGTCAGCTCGTCGTCGAATGCACAAATAGCCAGTGCGGGAGCGTTATCGGTTATCGGTATCGGCAACATCTACGGGCTCAGGTTGGTCAAGCCGCTTTCCGGGTTGGAAAAATATTTCCATAGCGCTACGGTCGGTGTCGACTACAAGGATTTTAAGGAAGACTTAAACTTGATAGGCGCGGATAAAATCACGACCCCTATTTCTTATCTGCCGTTTTTGGTGCAGTACAACGGTAGCTTGCGGGGGGAGGAATCGCTCGCTTCTTTCGACCTGGGGCTGCACTTTTCCATAAGAGGCCTTGGCAACAAACAGCAAGAGTTCGAAGAAAAACGTTTTTTAGCCAAAGCCAATTACATGTATTTGGCAGGCAATGTTAAGTTTCAACAAGATTTACCTAAGGGCATGGAATTGGTTGCCCGGTTTTCCGGGCAAGTCTCCGATTCGCCACTGATTAGTAACGAACAGTTTTCAATGGGCGGCGACGAGAGTGTGCGGGGATATTTTGAAACCCAAGCGCTGGCCGATGACGGAGTGTTTGGGTCTTTAGAGCTGTATTCGCCCCATTTGGGCGAGGCTAAATGGGAATACCTGAACAACCTGAAAGCGCTTGCATTTTTGGACGTTGCCAAAGGTTGGGTTAAAAAGCCGTTGCCGGGTAATTCTGCGGGTGATTTTATCAGCAGTGCCGGTTTCGGCCTCCGCTTTCAAATGTGGGATTACCTTAGCGGTAACCTTGATATCGGGTTTCCGCTGAGTTCCTTGGCGCCGGTTAAAAGCGGCGACCCCAGGGTTCACTTTAAAGTCGCTACAGAATTTTAGGGGAATTAAATGTTCCTGTACAAGCAAACCTATCGTGATGGACTTTAGTAGGCCTTTGTAAGGGTGTTTTAAGGGTTGGATGTTCGTAGGGAACTAATTGGAAATCATGCCGGATTATCGGCAAGCAGTATGTCGTGCTAATGCCAAACTCGTTGCGAAGCGAGGGCGGAAAACTTCGGGTCTTGTATTGCAAGACGGCTGGGTTGCCACAGACTAAATTGAAATGTTTATTTTTAGTGTAGGTGACAACCATGTCTCAAAAAGCAAACCGGGCTAATAAACTTACTACGGAAGCGGTTTTCAGGTTAAAGCCGTTGACGGCCTATATTCGGGCTTTGGTAGCTGGCGGTTTATTTGCAGGCACAGTGACCCCTTCCTATGCAGAATTGCCGGTCCCTTTTGACGGGGCGGCATTTGTCAGCTCCGGCAGCGCCACTAATCAGGTGCTTGGCAATACTCTGCGAATCGATCAACAGAGCGATAAAGCAATCCTGAACTGGCATAAATTTAATGTCGGCAAAGAAAACACCGTCCAATTCGTTCAGCCGGGTAGTGCATCGATTGCACTTAACCGGATTAATCAGGCCGATCCGAGCCGAATATTCGGACAAATTAAAGCGAACGGGCAGATCTATCTTTATAACCAAAACGGATTTGTGTTTGGAAAAGATTCAGTTGTCAATGCGAATTCTGTTTTAGCCAGTACGTTGAACATCTCCGATGAAGTATTTAACCGAGGCATAACTCGAGTTTTCGATGAAGACGGTCGGGCTGCTTTGGCGATCGAGCCGATGAAGCCTGGTGCATCGATGGATCCTAAAAGCGCTGCAATTTTAATTGAAGCCGGCGCCAAGATTCATACCGATAAGTCAGGCCGGATTATCATCGCTGCGCCAACTATAGTAAACAAGGGATCGCTATCCGCCGACGAGCAGGGGCAGGTCATCCTGACGGCAAGCCAAGACAAGGTCTATTTGCAGGCAGCCAACAAAAACAGCCCTTTCACAGGGTTGTTGGTTGAAGTTGATACAGGCGGCAAGGTAGAAAATGTCGGCAACATCCTGGCAAAGCAAGGAAATGTCACGATGTCCGGTTTTTTGGTTAAACAAGAAGGCAGGGTTAGCGCTACGACCTCGGTCAATGTTGGTGGTTCAGTTAGGTTATTGGCTCAGGAAAAACATGGGTCGGTTAGCGGGAACCTGATAGCTACCTCAACTAAACGCACTTCCGATCTTAACGATGGCTTGGGAACTCAAGCCAAAGTAACATTCGGTTCAGGTAGTGTCACGCAGATCGTCGCGGATAATGATGGCGCTACTGCCATTGATGAACAAAAACAGCCCCAATCTTATCTAGAAGCCAAGGGGCACACCGTTGAGTTGCAATCCGACTCAGCGATTGTTGCGCCTGGCGGTAAGGTCGACATTTCAGCGACGGACGTCCCGGATTCACCGCTTCAAGGAACTACCGGCCGCATTTATATGGATAAAAATGCGCTAATCGATGTGTCGGGTTACAAAGGCGTCAAAGTGCCGATGGAACGGAATGTTGCCGAGATTTCTGTACAAAGTTACGAATTGCGTAATTCCCCATTGCAAAAGACAGGAGTTTTGAAAGGTGAAACGATCAAGGTCGATCTCCGAAAGGAACATAAAATTGTCGATGTCGGCGGGGCTAAAGCACGGATACAGAGAGGTGTTGAAGAACGCTTGGGTACTGGGGGCGAAGTCGACCTAACGTCAAGCGGCGACGTCGTTATCAAGAACGGCGCAAAAATCAATATTTCGGGCGGCTATGTCGATTACCAAGACGGCTACATTAACTCGACCAAGTTGCTGGATGATTACGGAAAGATAGTTGATATTAGCGATGCCGACCCGAAACAGCATTATGCGTCGATTTTTGGCGTAATTAAACAAATGCATAAAAAATGGGGTGTCGAAGAGGTTTGGAATATTCTTGACGAAATCGGATCGGGACAATTCGAACAAGGTTATCGGCAAGGCCTGGCAGCGGGTGCAGTCAATATTAAAACCCCTAGATTATCTTGGAATGGGGATTTAATCGCCGGTTCCAGTTCTGGGCTTTATCAGCGACGTCCTGCCGACCACCCCGATGGCGGTAGTTTTCTCTTTGATTCTACGGCTTACAGTTCATCCGTTTTTCAGGATGTTCGTTTTCAAACTGAAAAAGATTTGGTCACAATTGGTCTTGATGATCCGTTTCCAAAGACAGGGGATAATAAACCCCAAGCCCTAGTCCTACCTACACAATTGACGAACCAATCGGGTGCCCAGCAGGTAACGGTTAAGACCAGGGGGGAGGCAGCGGTAGCCTCCGGAACAAAAATAGAAATGATGCCGGGGAGTGAGTTTTCCATACAGGCTGGTAAGATTGATGTGGATGGGCAAGTACGTTCCCCGGCAGGGACGATTGACCTGGCTATCGTCGATTCTCTCAGTACGATTAAGCTTGGCGGAACGGCCTCTTTAGATGTGTCCGGCAGGTGGGTTAACGATTTTCAGCAAGGTAAGGGTGCAAAGCCTCTCGACCCGTTATACATAGACGGCGGAACCGTCAAGATCCGTTCAGTGGGCGATTTATTTTTGGAAACCGGTTCCAAAATTAGCGCCGATGGTGGCGCTTGGCTGGCACAAAATGAGGAAGTCAGCGCTGGCAAGGGAGGCGGCATCGAATTGGCGGCTGTAGGGGAAGGCGTTTCTTCCTTGGTGCATCTGGACGGTGAAATTTCAGCAGCTTCATTAAGTCAAGGCGGTAGTTTAACACTGAGCAGCGGCGAGATTGTTGTCGGTACAGCGGCTTCGAAAACAACCAACCCGTTGGCTATAGCCCTCCGTGACGGCCGTTTTGCGTTTGACCCCGACTACACGTTTGGTGAAGTTAACCTTATCGGAAATTTGGAAGGGGTGACAATTGCTTCCGATGCGAAATTAGATTTAAAAACCCAGAACTGGATGCTCACTAGTGATTACAGGGAAAATGCCACTGGGGGCTCTATTGGCGATTTTGCCGATTTAGTGTTGTTGCCGGAGCACTTACGCCAGCCTTTTAGCTTAAGCGTGTTTGCGAATAACGATATCAACGTCGCCACCGGCAGTTCGATCATTACCGATAAAGAATCGACAGTTAACCTTGAATCTGCCTTAGGCAGTATTTATGTCGACGGCATTATTTCAGCGCCTGCCGGGACAATAAAAATGTCGATTAATCCGCTTCCCAATTCTGAGTACGAGCCGTCCCAAACAGTACGTTTGGGCACGAATGCGCAATTGCTGGCCCGGGCGACGACACGATTGAATCCTATAGATTCATTGGGTAGCCGCACAGGCGATGTCCTCGACGGCGGTAACATTGAGTTCGATTTGAAAAGGGGCTATTTCATCGCCGAAAAAGGCTCAATGCTTGATGTTTCTGGTACGAGTGCGGTTTTGGATTTATTGCATGACGGCATAGCTGATTTGGGTAAAGCAAAGGATTCAAGCCAGGCAAATAACCTTCAGGCAAGAAATTCGAACATCGTTGAAGGGGCGAGGATCGCAACACCGGTTAAGGTGGCTTCTAACGCCGGAAATATATCAATTGCCGCCGCGGAAGGGGCGGTTCTAGATGGAGAAATGCGCGCTTCTTCCGGCTCCCCCACTACAAGCGGTGGTCGCTTCTCTTTATCTCTAGACAATACCCGTCGCTTGGCGCCCCCGCTACAAGATCAAAATCCCAGTAACCTTTTCCCGGATAATCCATTGTTGGTCCGTATAGTGGAAAACCAACAAAATCTGTTTGACGCAAACATAAAATTCGGCGACAAGGTTCCTGCTAAATATAACGGACAAGCGGTGGCGGCCACAGAGATGTTGGAAAAAGGCGGCTTTTCGGATGTGCGCTTTACCACGCCAGACGAAATTCGCTTTGAGGGTAATGTTAACCTTGCCACCAAAGCCCGAATAGACCTGGATACAGGGAAAATCGGTTGGGCAGGCTTAAACGGGGAAACAAGCGGTATTGTAAATTTAGATACGGCAATGCTAAGGCTGGGATCATCGCAAAATAGGGAGGTATTTGGGTTGCCTGAAATCGGTGTCGGACAGTTTAAGGGAAGCGCGCTTTGGACGGAACTGTTCGGCGCTACCCGCTGGGATAATTTCAGCCAGATTGACCTCAACAGCACCCATGATATACGCACTGTAGGGTTACGCACAGGATCGGAACGCGAATTCTTGGGCGGCATGGAAACCTCAGCCAACCTGAGCCTTAATGCGAGCCAGGTTTACCCGACTACATTGAGCCAGTTTAAGTTTGCGGTCAAAAACAATCCGAATGGCCAAATCAATATTACCGGCAATGATACAGACAAATCGCCATTGTCCGCCGCTGGCGTGTTGAGTTTTGAAGCACCGTTTATTAATCAATCGGGTGTTGTTAAAGCCCCTTTTGGCAGCATTAATTTTAAAGCCGGTAGCCGACTTACGCTGGCTGAAAATAGTCTCACATCAGTTTCAGCCGCTGGTCAGACGATTCCATTCGGTGTAACCCAGGGCGGCCTAGATTGGTTGTATCCTTTAGATAGCATCCGTAATTTAGTTTTTAGTGCACCACCGGAGAAAAAACTGCTTCTAGAAGCGCCGGAGGTGATTTTGGCTAAAGGCAGCAAAATTGACCTGAGCGGCGGCGGCGACCTTAAAAGTTACGAATTCCTACCCGGTTTAGGTGGGGATTACGATTATCTCCAACCTGACAGCCTTTCCTATCAGGGCGGTTTTGCTGTCGTGCCGAATCTGGGTTCGGATTTGGCGCCGTATGACCATTTTCAATATACCAATAATAAGGGTAGCGAACTCGGCATTGGCGGCAAGGTCTATTTAAGCGGTACTGCCGACCTGCCTGCAGGTGAATACACTAAATTACCCGCCCATTACGCTTTGTTGCCGGGCGCATTTTTAGTGACCCCGCAAGCCAATACCCATGATCAGGCATTTACTACTCGTACGACGGACGGCCTGCCTATTGTGGCTGGTTTCAATACCGTTGCCGGAACAAGGATAAGGGATTCCCGGTCAAGCGCTTTCCTTATAGAAAGCGGCAAGGATGTCCGTAAAAATACAGAATACGAAGAACACTTGGCAAACGATTTCTTCACGGCAAAAGCCCTGAAAAACGAATCGGCCTTGCCTATATTGCCAAAAGATAGCGGCCAGATCTCAATTGTCGCCCAAAACAAACTGATATTGGATAGCCAGTTTATGGTCGATGCAGTGTCGGGGGGAAGGGGGGCGCTAATGGATATCGCTGCGGATAAAATTAACGTGGTTAACCAGTTTAGCATTGCGCCCGCTACTGGAACGCTGGAAATTCTTGCGAGCGATTTGAGCGAGTTAAATGTTGACAGTTTATTGTTAGGAGGGTCAAGAAGCCGTAATGGGAAAACCGGGGAAACCGACCTAAATGTTAGTGCGCAAAGCGTTGTTTTCTCATCAGGCAGCAAACTGCAAGTTTCCGATATGATGGCGGCTGCCACCGATTTGATTAATGTTGAAGGCGGTACGGAATTGGCTGCAAGCGGAAAAGTCAACAGTGGCGATAGCAAAATAAACGTAGTGGGCGATGGCGCGTTACTGAGGATTTCCGGCGATAAACAAGTAACCTTGAACCGAACAAATGCACCCAACATTAAAGGTGATTTGATTGTTGCCCCTGGGTCTAACTTATCTGCATCAGGGTCGATGTTGTTGGAGGCCAGCAATTCGACCGTTTTAGAGGGCGATATATTGATGCGCGGGGGATCTTTAAACTTGAGCGCTAGCGCTATTAACATGGGTGAAATTCCTGGGTTATCCGGCAATGCCTTAAATTTGACTAACCAAAAATTGTTAAACCTATCGGTTGATGAGCTGATTTTAAATAGCAGGGGGGCATTGAATTTTTACGGTAATGTCGGTCAGGTCGATAGCAACAATAACCCTATTTTGGCCAATGACGGTTTGCAGGAACCGATAAAATTTGACCGACTGGTAGTGAATGCCGCCGGTTTGTCGGGTTTCGGGGCTGCCGGGCAAACGGCGAGATTACAGGCCAATAACTTGGTCTTGGAAAATCCGAAAAATGCCGTAGCAAGCGCCGGTATCGGTGAAGGCCGTCTTGATTTAATGGCCGAAAACTTGGCCCAAGGTGCTGGTACATTTGCTATTAATGGCTTTAGTGGGGTCAATGTCAATGTCAAGAACGGCTTGAGCGCCAATGGTTCAAGTGTACTGAACGTAGGTTCAGATTTAAATTTGAACGTCGGTTACCTCGCAACTGCTGGCGGTTCAAATATCAAGTTTGATGCTACCGGCCATACATTACAGGTAAACGGTCATGGCAATCCGGTTAGTGCGGTAACGGCAGGCTTTGGCGGGGCAGTAGAGTTTATCGCCGATAACGTTGCCTTCGATGCCAAGGCCTTTTTACCATCCGGGAAGCTGAACCTGCATGCCTTGACGCGCGATGTAGTTGTTGGCTCGGCAGCTGATATCGACCTTGCCGGCAAGGCGGTGAGTTTTGCCAATAAAACTGAATACACCCCTGGAGGGGCTTTTACCGCCATTGCGGATAACGGCACAGTAACGCTGGCTTCAGGGTCTAAACTGGACTTAAGTAAAAGCGACGGTTCGGCATTAGGCGGCAATTTGGTTCTCAAGGCTCCTAAACAGTCTATAACCTTGGCTGGGGAGATAAAGGCTAGCGGCGGCAGCGCTGATTTTGATGTTTCGAATTTCAACGCTACAACCAGCTTCGACAGCCTAATGGCCGTCCTCAAAAATGCAGGTGTCTCGGATTCGATTTATTTGCGTAGCCGTGATGCGGATATCGTCCAATCGTTAACGACGGAGGTAACTGCCAATAAGATAACTTTGGCTGCCGACAAAGGCTCGGTCGATATTTTTGGCCAACTCCATGCCGATGACGGCGGTCAAATCAGCCTCTATGCTGGCGATAACGTCATTTTGGAAAATAATGCTGTGGTTACAGCTAAAGGCCAAAAAGGCGGTTCTGTGCTGCTGTCGTCAGTAGATTCCGATAATGACAATGTCAGCGGCATCGACCTTAAAATGGGTTCCCAAATCAATGTCAGCGGCGGTACGGCAGAAAACGGAGGGGAAGTCTCCCTGCGCGCCTTACGCAACGGTAACGGCATCAATATCCAACCTATTGCCGGAGCGGTGCAGGGCTACAGTAAACTTTATGCTGAAGGCGTCAAAAAATATAACGATGCCGATGGATTCATTACTAGTTCCGACATAGCTGCAATCAAGGCTGATACCGATGCTTATATGGCACCTGCAAATATGCTCGGCGTGGCCAATGCCTTAGGCGGCGGCATCCGCTTGAAAGCAGGTGTTCAGCTTGATCACGAAGGTGATTTGGTATTAATGGATAAATGGGATTTTATCGATTGGCGTTACAACGAAGGTAATGGCTTAAGTGACCTTCCCGGTAATTTATCGTTGAATGCCACCGGCAACATTACGCTTAATGCTTCAATTTCAGATGGCTTCAAGGATGGATCCATCTATTTCAACACTATCACTGTGAATGATTTGCTCCAACCTGGAGATTCTTGGTCTTATCAAGTCACCGCTGGTTTGGATCTTTCCGCGGCTGACCGGCAAACGGCGAGCGCTGATAAGAACCTGGAGATAGGTTCAAATGTCAGCGTAAGGACAGGTAGCGGCGATTTGAAGTTGGTGTCGGGAGGCAATATCAGGTTTACCGATGACACATCAACTGTATACAGCGCCGGCAGACCTACTGAAACTGAGCGATACGGGACATTGAATGCATTAACAGTTGGGTTCTTGACTTATGGCGAATACCCGGTAGAAGGGGGTGATTTGGTTTTGAAGGCCGGAAAAAATATAGATGGCGCATTAACTAGCCAGTTTATAAGTCCTTGGCTAATACGCCAAGGGAATTGGACGGCGAATGTTGACCATACTGGCGAAAACCCTACAGCTTGGGCTGTCGCCCTTGGGTATATCCCCAATTTTGTTGGTAATGCTGCCGATTCAAGCTCTCCTTTATTTAGGCAGAATGTAGGGTCATTTGGGGGCGGTAAGGTTGATGTTTTTGCTGCCGGTAATATCAACGACCTTTCTGTAATGATGCCGACGACCGGCAAACAAATCGGCTTGCCTGTTGCCGCCCCTGACGACCCAAACCCATCCTCGTTCGATTTTATAACTAACCGAGTCCAGGTTAACGGCGGAGGCGAAATGCGGGTTTCCGCTGGAGGTGATATTGCGGGCGGAGCGTATTTTCTAGGCCAAGGTGAAGGCTCGCTTTTTGCCGACGGCGCCATTAAAGGCGGCAGCCAGTTTACTTCGGGCCCGCAACTGGTTATGGGTGACGCCAAAATCGATTTATTGGCAAAGAATGGCTTTTCCTTGAGTGGTATCTCCGATCCTATGATCATACATTCGGGCGACATTAACTTTTTTAGTTATGGAAACAGGAGTGCTGTAAACATAAAAGCCTTGTCGGGCGATGTACATCTGGGGTCGGACGTTACCGTGATCGACCAAGTTTTAAGTCTAGGCAGTACCCAAAAAGCATTGGCCCAAATCTATCCGGGCACATTGGAGTCGACTGCTTTTGAAGGTAGCGTAATTTTGGATAACGAGATCATAGTGTTCCCTTCTGCGAAGGCTAGGCTTAATTTGTTGGCAGCTCAGGACATTACTTCTGCCAGTGGCGATGTAACTCGGCTAGGAATGTCCGATGCAGACCCTGCGTTAATGCCGACATTTTTGTCGCCTGTCACCCGTAATAACATGAACGATACGTCTGAACGGATCAGTCCATTCGGTTTACCGACCCTTGTGCATGCGCCTTCACCTCTACATGCTGGCGATAACGAGCCCGCAACTTTGGTGGCAAGTAAGGGCGACATCAAAAACATCCAGTTCAATTTAGCTAAAAAGGCTTTGATTCAAACCGGCCGCGACTTCAGCAACGTTCTCCTGAGTATACAGCATCCCAACCAGGATGATTCATCTGTTATAAATATTGGCCGCGACCTTTTTTATACCAGCGACAGGAGTCCGGACGGTGCACTGAACAACAACCCTGGAAAGATAGAAGTGGCGGGTTCGGGCGACTTGCTAGTCAAAACCGGTCGTCATTTAGATTTGGGCGCATCGGGAGGTATATCGACGTTGGGCGATATCGCTTATTCTGGTTTAGCTGATCTTGGCGCCAATATCACCGTAATTACAGGCCTGAATAACGGCGAACCCGATTATCCGGGATTTATTGATAAGTATTTGCAAAATAACCCGCTATATGCAAAAGACTTTACTAAGGTTGCCGCCTTGATTACCGATTTTATGCGTCAACGTTCGGGAAACAATGGATTAACAAATGATCAGGCGCTAGCTGGGTTTAAAACATTGAAAGCGGAAGATTACCTACAGATTCAGCCCCAACTTGCTGCGCTGATTTTACCCCCTTACATGAACGAAATCAGGGAGTCGGGTTCAGCTTCCGCAAAACCTGGCGCCAGCCTTGCAAACGAGCGCGGGTATGACGCTATCGAAACCTTGTTCCCAGGGACTAAATGGAGCGGCGATTTGAGCCTTTTCTTCAGCAAAATACAGACTTTGGATGGTGGAGGTATCAACTTGTTGGTACCCGGCGGCAAGATAAACGCCGGTTTGGCGGTGGCATTTACTGGTTCCAAAAGCTCCTCGGAATTAGGTATCGTTGCCCAGAAAGAAGGGGCGATCAACGCAGTAGTCCGTGATGATTTTCTAGTCAACCAATCCCGGGTATTCGCTTTGGGTGGCGACGATATTACCCTTTGGTCTTCGAATGAAGATATCGATGCTGGGAAAGGCGCTAAGTCTGCGATTGCCGCACCGCCCCCGATCATTAGTTTTGATGAAAATGGGAACTTGGTAATTGAGTTTCCACCAATAGTCCAAGGTAGCGGTATACGTACTGCCTCAACTACCAGCGGCGTGCTGCCTGGGGATGTTTTTTTGTTTGCGCCTAAAGGCGTAGTCAATGCAGGGGAGGCCGGGATTGGCGGCAACAATGTCACTATCTCGGCAACGGCAGTTTTGGGCGCCAACAATATACAGGTTGGTGGGGTCGCCACTGGTGTCCCGACCGCTTCTACGGGTAGTTTGGCTGCTGGCCTGACTGGAACTAGTAATTTGACCGCCAGCGTTAACCAAGTAGCGGAAGCTTCGGTGGCGGCTGACAATGACAAGAATTCTAAGTTAGGGGATACCGTTTTGGGAATGGTGACTGTTGATATCCTTGGCTTTGGAGAAAGCCAGTAAGTCGATGGAGAAAAATGCCGTACTATTGATTCGGCCCTTTAATGTTTGAACCGTTCGTGCTGAGCGAGTCGAAGCACATAAGCCTTTCGACAGGTTCAATACCCTAAGGGCACAAGGGCGAACGGAAGTTAAAACTTCATAAGGCCGAATCAATAATCCTGTTGGCGTTTCATGGCTAGGGCTTCTGAGAAAGCTCCTGTTTTTTGTAACGGAAGCTTTAGTTTAGCGAAAGCGAAACCGTACCCTTGAAACGATCCCTGGGGACGCAAGAATTTGCGTCCCTACACCAATACGGTTTGTAATTTAAAGATTACATCTCACCGTAATATAAATGTCACGTATCTTTGAAATAATGACGCTTTTAATCATATCGAAGGCATGCGCTACGTAGGTTGTTATTTTTGTGAAACCTTAAAATCCGTTGTCCCTTATTTTTATGGGGATGGCCGCAAAAATAAAAGCCCCCCTATCCACCCATGCTCCAGGGCGACAAAATTATTTAATCACTAAAATCGATGGCCAAATAATGAAACGTTTTTGCTTTTTATTGGTTTTGTTAATCCTGTTTCCTTCAATCGCTTCAGCGTGGTGGAACGATGAGTGGGGTTATAAGAAAAAAATCAACCTGGATATGCCGAAGCTCCAACAAGAGGGTATTGCCATCCCGCAGGATGCGTTTGCATTGATTCGGTTGCATACGGGAAATTTTTCTTACTTTCTCGATTTGGCCGAACAAGGCAAGGATATTAGGGTGCTGGCGGGCGATGAAAAGACACCGCTGAAGTTTTATATTGAAAAGATCGACCCAGTCAACGAGATGGCGCTGATTTGGGTCAAATTACCTAAAGACATTGCAACTATGCCGGAACCTTCGGTCTGGCTTTATTACGGCAATGCTACCGCAGTGGATGGGCAGGATGTCGCAGGGTCTTTTGATGTCGGTCAGGTGCTTGCATATCAGTTTGGCAAAAACGGCATTGTCGATTTAACGGCCAATGCCAATAATCCTTCGGAAGCTACCGCCACCAGTGCAGAAGGGGGCATGATAGGGGAAGCAGGGGTGTTTAACGGGAGCCAGATAATTAGGGTTCCAGCCAAGCCTTCGTTGCTTATGGCGCCTGCAACCGGATGGACATTTTCAACTTGGTTGAAAATCGACCAAACCCAACCAGACGGTGTTTTGTTTAAAAGAACGGGTGACACTGGCAGTTTTACTCTAGCGATAAAAGACCTAAAACCAGCTCTTGAGATTGTCGATGCAGCGGATGCTAGCCATGATTTTATGACAGAAACTGCTTTAACCCCTGCTACTTGGCAGCATCTGGCAGTCGTCGCAACTGCCGATAATTTAACGATCTACATAGATGGGAACGCTGCGGGTACATTTCCGGTGAAATTGCCTGATTTGACCAGCGACATCACTATTGGCGCCAATGAAGCAGGAGGACGTGGATTTATTGGCTCACTCGACCAGTTGTCGCTTTATAAAGTGGCAAGGGATGCAAATGCACTTAAGTTCGATGCCAAGATGCAAGGCTCGTCGTCGGCAATCATTACCTACGGCGAGGATGCCACGCCGGACAGCGAAGAGGGTGGGGAATCCTATCTCCTAACAACGCTCGATAATGTTACTGTCGACGGTTGGGTCATTATCGGCATATTGGCTGTGATGTTTGCCATCAGCCTAATGGTCATGATTACCAAGACGATGGTAATAAATCGTACGCATAATGAAAACAGGCGTTTTGAACAGGCGTTCAGTAAGCTTGGAACGCAGGATATTTCAACACTCAATAATGAAAGCAATGAGTCCGATGAAGAATTCGAAGAATCCCCTTTATTGTTTTCGCTAACCGCCGATCACAATTCTTATGCTGGCTCATCGATTTACCGTATCTATCATGTCGGTGTCGAAGAAATGAATCGCAGGCTAGCGAAAAGCGTAGGCGCTGATGTGGCCTCGCAAGCCTTATCTGCGGGATCGATGGCTGCAGTCAAGGCTTCTATGGATGCTGTACTGGTTAGGGAGTTGCAGAAATTGAATTCGCAGATGGTGTTGCTGACTATTGCCATTAGCGGCGGTCCTTTCTTAGGGCTGCTTGGTACTGTGGTGGGTGTAATGATCACATTCGCTGCGATTGCCGCCAGTGGTGAAATCAATGTTAATTCGATAGCCCCAGGTATCGCGGCAGCGTTGGCGGCAACAGTTGCGGGATTGGCAGTCGCTATTCCGGCATTGTTCGGCTACAACTATTTGGGTAGCCGTATCAAAGTTATTTCCGCCGATATGCATGTCTTTGTCGACGAGTTTGTTGCAAAACTGGCTGAAGAGCATACTTAAATAACGTTGCCCAAATGAGTCTGTAACCGAGTTTTTCCATGAAAGTACAAGAAGACAATGCGGCCTACGATGAAATTAACGTTACGCCGATGCTGGATTTGGCCTATGTGTTGCTGGTTGTATTCATCCTGATGACGACTGCTGCTGTTCAAGGCATCACAGTTAATTTACCTAAAGCCAGCGATACCCCAAGCCTTGCCAAGCCTCAAACTAAAGCCATTACGATTACTGCGGACGGGACTATTTTTTTGGATACCATCCCTGTAAGCATGGAGTTGCTCGAGTCCACCTTGCAACAATACAAAGCTGTCAATCCCGCTTTACCGGTTGTCATCAAAGGCGATGCCGCCGTGCAATATGAAAAGGTAGTGGCTGTGCTGGCAATGCTGGCCAAACTGGATATTACCCAAATCGGTTTGGTAACGCAAAATCTAGTCAAGTAAGGCAGTTCCACATCAATGACTCAGAAAACGCATTATCGGGTTTATCTTCCGAGGATTGTCGGTGGGATATTACTGATTGTTATGGTTGGGTTTCTTGTTAATTTCATTAGCAATATAAAGCAAGATAAAAAGGATAAGAAGGAAAAAAAACCGCAACAAGTGACGCTGGTGAAACCGCCACCGCCTCCACCGCCGCCGCCGAAAGTGGAAAAGCCGCCGGAGCAGCCAAAGGAAAAAATCGAAGAACCCCAACCGGAGCCTGAGCCGGAGCCAGAAGAACCCGTGCCGGATGTTGAAGAGGCGCCTCCTGGTGATTTGGGTTTGGATGCGGAAGGAGGTGCCGGGTCGGATGGTTTCGGCCTGGTAGGCCGAAAAGGGGGTAGAGGTTTGTTTGGCGGCGGAGGAGGTAGCCCATTTGCCCGATATGGGAAGATGGCCGCTAATGAAATCCGGGATGTCCTTTCTGAAAACGAAAAGCTTCGCCGTAAAGGTTATACCGCCGTTGGAAAATTATGGCTTGAAGCGGATGGGACAGTGAAAAAAATTGAATTGGCAAGAGGGAGCAATGATTCCGATATCGACGAACTTTTGGTTAGGACGCTGAACAAATTAAAAAAAATAAATGAGCCGCCTCCACCCTCAATGGAGCAACCGATTAAATTTAAAATTACAGTTAGGCTGTAAATGTACATTCAGGATAAATAAATGACAACAAAAAAACAGCTAATAGCCTTTGTGCTTTGTATCCTGGCAGGCCTGGCTCAGGCAGGCGAAAAAGAAGAATTGCTTAAATTGCGCAACACTACCACCAACCTGATAATGCAATTGGTTAAGCAAGGTATTTTGACCGACAAGATGGCCGAAGAAATGATAAAGCAAGCCGAGGCAGATGCAGCAATTCAAGCAAGGGAACAAACTGCTGCGGTTGATACTGACAAGCCGGAGCCGGGAGAAGTCCGTGTTCCCTATGTCCCAGAGTTTGTTAAGGACGATATACGGCAACAAG
Source organism: uncultured Methylomagnum sp. (assembly GCA_964435245.1). Classification (GTDB taxonomy): domain Bacteria; phylum Pseudomonadota; class Gammaproteobacteria; order Methylococcales; family Methylomonadaceae; genus Methyloglobulus. Next base: position 52,855 of record CAYSYU010000014.1, on the reverse strand, counting down.
TCCGGGCTGAGTTGCGCAAAGACGTGGTCAGCGACGTTATGCAAGAGGCGAAAACCCAGAAATGGGGTGTGCCAGATGCCTTACCGGAATGGGTAAATCGTTTTAAATTATCGGGAGATATACGTTTACGCTCCCAGAATGAATTTATGGGGGATGACAATACCCCTAACAGTTATTTCGATTACCAAACCATTAATGATAGGGGTGGGCTAACAAATGCTGGGCCCGATGCCTTTTTGAACACAACCAATGACCGCCATCGTTTCCGCGAACGTTTCCGCTTAGGGATTGATGCAAAAATTACGGATGGCGTGAAAGCCGGTATACGGTTGGCCACCAGTAACCTTAGGGATCCGGTATCAACCAATCAAACCTTAGGAAATACAGGTGGTCAATATCAATTTAATGTGGATCGGGCTTACCTGCAATACGATGATATCGACAGTGAAGGTTTTAAGTGGCTCACTTTGACCGGCGGTAGAATTAAAAACCCTTGGTATGTCGGTGGTGGTGAATTTACCGGCGGTAGTGAATTGGTTTGGGACACGGACCTTTCTTTTGAAGGGTTCTCTGCGACCGCTCGCCATCGTTTAGCAGGGTCGGGCAGCCTGGCTGAAATAAATGACCGTTCCGATACGGTTTTCGCCACCGTAGGCGCCTTTCCATTGCAGGAATTTCAACTGAGCTCGAAAGATAAATGGTTGTTTGGCGGCCAAGTCGGATTGGATTTTGGGTTCGAAAACCAAAACCAGTTAAAGGCCGCTATCGCTTACTATGACTATGTTAACATAGAAGCCAAGCCGAATATACCAACGAGCCGCTTCCCGCTTGGAACCTGCGATTTAAACGATAGCATCAACCGGGACATTAACGCATCCAGGCCTGAGTTTTTGCAAGGCGGTAATACCATTGCAACGATTTGCCGTGAATCAGAATCTAGCCCATTTCCAGGCCAAGTTGGCTTGGCGTCCGATTTTAATATTATCAATACAAATATTAGTTACGATATTGCCGCATTTGCCCCTTATCACATCATACTGAATGCCGACTACGCCAAAAATATTGGCTTTAATGGTAAAGCTGTTTCAGCTACCCGAATCCTGAATGGAGGTAGGCCTATTAAAGAAGAAACCGATGCTTGGCAGGTAAGGGTTGATGTAGGCTGGCCAAAAGTTGATCTTGCTGGCAACTGGAACGCTTTTGCGCTTTACAAGTATGTAGGAAGGGATGCCGTTTTGGATGCATTTACAGATTCCGATTTTCGCTTAGGCGGAACCAATTCTAAAGGTTGGGTGATCGGCGGTAACTATGGGTTGGCAAAGAATATTTGGTTTACAGGACGCTGGTTAAGCGCCGATATCATTACAGGGCCGCCGTTTGCAATTGATACATTGCAATTGGACATAAATACCCGTTTTTAATCGCCATAAACTAGGTAAGTACAATATGAACTTTTTGGCTGTTTTGATTGTGATAGTGGGGGCTTTTTTGTCCAATACTGCCTATACAGCTCCCCGCGAGAGCGGTGGCAGTGCGAAAGCCGTGGCAAAATTGCAAGCGATGGTTCGGGAAATTACCTCCGAAAGGGATGCGTTGAAAACAGAACGCGACACCATTAAAACCCAGTTGGAGGCGGACACCAAAAAGCTAACGGCAGAAGTTGACAAACTGAAGCAGGAAAAGACTGCGGCGGCTTCTGCTGAGAGCCGTTTAAACAGCGAGCTTAGCGTCCAGAAAGCCAACAATGAAGCAATCAATGGCCGCCTTGAAAAAACCAATGTTAAATTATTGGAAATAATTGAAAAATATAAACAGCTTAATCAGGATAAAAATGAACTGAGCGCAACCCATGCCAGCCTGGAAGATGCCCAAAGGCATACCAAAACTGAACTGCAAAACTGCGAGGATAAAAACATGAAATTATTTGAGGCGACTCAGGCGTTGCTAACAAGTTATGAAAAAAAGGATGTGTTCGATACGATGTTAAAAGCAGAACCCGTATTGCAATTCAAGACGGTTGAAATGGAAGCCATTGTTCAGGAATACGAAGATAAGCTAAGGATGGGAAAATATCAGCATGGAAATATCGCCGACCATTAATATCGCCCCGCCCCGATAGCGGTTGATAGCAACAAACAAAAACCAAAGTTTTAAAATGCCTGCCTTCTTAACAACGCGGGCATTGAAGGGAATCTTTAATAATATGATAATTGCCGAACCCCGACCCTGTTTTTCTGCCGCTGTTAAGCAGAGGCTTATAGCATAATTCGATTCTAAGCCTAAAACCGCCAAGTAAAAAATGCCTCCTATATAGGATAATTTTAATCCCTGCTTACCTAGGTTGGTTACTGATGGCCTTTATGGGGCTCGCCCATTAATTGCTCAATATGTTGCACTAAAGGGTCGTTTTCCATATCCCCTAAATCGGTATAATCAAGGCGGCGGAAATTATCTAAATCAGCTTTAGTGATTGGCTTTACAGGAAAATTTGATCCCGTGCCACACTCAGCCAAGGTAAGGGCGACAGTCCCAACAGGCAGCTTTTTTACAAGACGCGCTGGTAATTGTAAAACCGGAAGCCAGTCGACTTCGGTGGCAATGTCGCCTATCGTGCCCTTGTAATGTTCTATGGGCAGGCCATCCTTATTGTCTTTGCTGAGCAGGGCTAATTCCTTCCCAAACAGCTTGGGATCAACGAGGGAAGTCAATTGCTGGGTGGACGGCGTAACATTGGTCGCAGCCAAATCTCCTTGCACGAACTCCAGGGCAACCTTTTCATTATAAAACAGGCGGGTATAAAATAATGCGCCCGAATTGTATTTTTCCCAGATCTCGCCCTGGTTAGAAAGTTCATCGCGCGTTTCCGTGCGATGTTTTTGCCGCCAAAAATACCAGCTAGCTGTTTGGGGGTTGTTAACCCCAACCGTCCGTTTTTCATATCGGCAAGCGAGTTGATTTGATGTTGCCAAATCTGCCAGACCTACTGGCAATGTGTATGTTCCTGTAGTAGATAAACTTGCACAAGCGTCCAGGCATATGACAAGCGAAAAAATAAATATTTGTTTCATTGAGGTTATTTAGGGTAAGTAAGATTTTGGATGCCAGGAAAAAGCGAGGGTGCATTGCGCACCCTCGCCCGGCTTTCTGAAATCGATTTCTTTGCCAAAAGTAAGCTATCCTGTTAGAAAGGCTGGTCGTTCATGGTTGCTGCCATTCCGCAATTAGGGTTATAAAAAGTACATATAAACCAACAGGATAGAAGTTACTCAAGCAACATATGCAAACCTATACCGCAATGCGCCGATTCTGATAAATACGCCTGCGCCTTACTTTTGATTAATGGCAGTTATACTAAAACCGGCTTATTGCCCGCCCATTTTTTTGTTCATGACGTGAAAAATGACGTTTTGTTCAACTACACCTTTGAACAAATAGGCGCCCGGCCCTGTAGCGTAAATTGCGACATCTTCACCGGCATGGGTTTCGGAGCCTGCCAAGGGGACAGTCGCTTCTTGGTGGAAATTGGGGTCAGTGGTGTCTACGTTGGTCATATCAGCGAATCGGCCAATTTGCACCGGAGTTGCAAACACGTCATCACCAGCTACCCCCGTGTGGTAACCTAAACCGTTAGCGTAGGACAAGGTCGTATAAGGTGCGCCATCGGAAGCTTTTGTATAAGAGGCGGCGCCAGGCTCAATCACTTTGCCCAGGATATTGTTACCCCTCTGCGGATAACCCGCGATAGTAAAAGTATGGCTGTGGTCAGCTGAAACGATAATTAAGGTATTATCCAATTCGCCTATCGCCCATAGGGTTTTAACCGCTTTTTTTACCGCATCCGACAACGCAATGGCGTCAGTTAAAGCCCGATAAGCATTACCTGCATGATGTCCGTGGTCGATGCGACCAGCTTCAACCTGAAGATAAAAGCCTTTACGGTTCTTTTGCAAAATTTTTATTGCCTTTTCGGTCATTGCGGAAAGATTGGGTTCACCGGCAGTATCCGCTGGGCGATCCGCTTCGTATTCCATATGTGACCGTTCAAATAAGCCTAGTAAGTGTGTCGTTGAATTGGGGTCGATGGCGTCGAATTGCGCCTGATTCCAAATATACGCACTTTTTGCGCCGAATTTGTTAGTCCATTCAGCGGTCAAATCACGATTGTCCTTACGTCTGCCGAATTTTCCGGCATCTTCAGGGTCAGGCAGCGTGTTAGGCCTGAAGTATTCACGGCCACCGCCTAAAGCAACCTCCAAACCGTCGCCGTATTTAAACTCAAGCAACTGGCGGGCAATATCAGGCACGGCACAACCCGCTGGTTCATTGGAATCCGCTTCCCAGTTACGCTCCGGGGTGTGGGCGTAATTGGCGGCAGGGGTTGCATGGGTAATACGCGCGGTAGACACAATGCCTGTCGCCTTGCCTTTAGTCTCGGCAATTTCGAGTATCGTTTTCAATCCGTGTTTTTTTAGGTCGGCATTGCAGTCAGCACGGTCTACATCTTGGGCTACCGACAACATCCCATCCCCCGTTTTTACCCCAGTCACCATAGCAGTCATTGTGGGGGCGGAATCAGAAGTTTGTTGGTTAGTGCTGTAGGTTTTAGATAACGCCAAATACGGGAAAAGTTCGAAACTCAAAGAGTTTTCTTCACCGCTGCTGGCAGGTTTGGTATTGGTTGGGTCGATAATGTCCGGTTGCTGCCCAGCCAGGATTCGTGCCGCAGTCACTGTAGAAACACCCATGCCATCACCGATAAAAAGGATGATATTTTTGGCCTTTTGCAGATTGGGCAGTACCTTTTCATTTTTATCAACAGCGGCCTTGCCTGCCTCATACCAAGTGGTTCTGTCCGAATAAGGGGCCTGGAAGGAATCAGGAGTGGCAGCTTGGCTTACCATTGTTATGCCGGTCGATAGCGTCAGGGCTACGGCCATTGTGATAGGTTTTAGTTTCATATTATCTCCTCTGGACTCAAAAATATTGATGGTTAAGGGCGGTGGGTTTTTCAAGCCAGGATAGTATGGGGGCCTTATATGAAACTGTGATTACAAAAACGTTACAGCCAGGAAATTAGGAGCTTTAACTATAAAGGACTTCCAAAGCAGAGGTAGATATAGCGGAAATTCTTGCAACTGGTTTAAGAAAAATTCAGGGCCAAAGCTGAGGATTCTTAAAAAGATTATGAAACAAAGCGACAACGAAGTCCTAAAATGATTTATCAAACATTAAGGTGGTTTTGGCATAACTATTGATTCGGCCTTGTGAAGTTTTAACTTCCGTTCGCCCTTGTGCCCTTTGGGTATTGAACCTGTCGAAAGGCTTATGTGCTTCGACTTGCTCAGCACGAACGGATCAAACAATAAAGGCAATAATGCGAAGTTCAATGCCGGGTTATAAAAATTCAAGCCGGCATAAGAATTACAATCCCAGATTATTTTGATGATTGACCGGGGCTTATACGTTATGCAATAGCGAGTAAATCATTGTCATCGAGCAACTTTTCTGTAGGCAGCAAAGAGTTGACCCGACGTAACTTTTGCCGTGAACCCAGTTCGCTCTCATAGACTCTCTTGATGCCGTCTCCCTTTGCCTTTTCAATATCGCGGATGTTGGCTACCAACCTTTCTAAACCGCTCAGTTCGACTGAGGCAGCTTGGTCAGATCCCCACATGGCGCGGTCGAGGGTGATGTGGCGTTCGACGAAACACGCACCCATAGCCACGGCAGCCCAAGTTGGCGCTAGGCCGGTTTCGTGGCCGGAATAACCGACCGGAACGGAAGGGCATAATCTTTTTAAGGTATGGATCATGTGCAGGTTCAATTCCTCGATCTTGCATGGATAGGTTGAGGTGGCATGCGCCAGCAACAAATCCTCGGTTCCGATCAATTCCACGGCCGCCTCGATTTCCGCCATCGTCGACATGCCGGTGGAAACGATCATTGGCCGACCGGTCGAGCGCTTTTTCTTCAGCAACTCCGCGTCCGTAAGGGATGCCGAAGCAACTTTGTAGCAAAGCGGATTGAACTGTTCCATAAAATCGACGGCTTCTTCGTCCCAGCAGGAAGCAAACCAGTCGATTTTATTGTTCTTACAGATCTTGTCGATCTGGGCGTATTCCGATTTGTTGAATTCGACCTTATGCCGGTATTCGATATAGGTCATCACGCCCCATGGGGTTTCACGCTTGATATCCCGCTGGTCTTTGGGTACGCACAAATCCGGGGTGCGTTTTTGGAATTTGACCGCATCGCAGCCAGCCTTGGCCGCACCTTCGATTAAACGACGGGCGATGTCGAGATCGCCGTTATGGTTGATGCCGATTTCGGCGATTACGTATACGGGATGTTGGTCGCCTACCCAACGCTGGCCTAGCCGAATTTCATTTTTTCCATGATTCATGACGTTTATCCAAGTGAGTTAAAGGTTAGTTACGATGGGCCAACAACCATTCCTCAAAGTCGCGGAAGGAGTCGCGCCCGCCATTTTAAGGTGTAACGGAAATAGCCGATTCGATAACTTTGGGTATGGCGTTGCCATCAGTTTGCATTGATTAAAAAATTTGATAACTTCCAGGTCGTTGCAATCGTTGCCGATGTAGGCGATTTCCTCCGGTTCAAGGCTGCTTTCGACCATGTTCACATTGGATTCCATCATAATTGTTCCCTTTACCAAACCGTCCAGCCGCCATCGACGACGAGATTCGCGCCCGTCATATAGTTTGAAGCGTCGCTGGCGAGGAATATGATGGTGCCAAGATAATCAGTCGGTTCCGCCATCCGTCCCAAAGGGGTACGCTTGGCGTAGTTTTCGACGAAATAGGCATCTTGATTATTCTCCACACCGCCCGGCGATAAGGTATTCACCCGGACGCCCCGATGTCCCCAATAAGCGGCAAGGAAGCGGGTAAAGGAAATCACCGCGCCTTTGGTAACCGGATATGCGGGGGATTTATAGAAACTTTGCGTACCGTCGGTTTTTTGATACAAACTTTGGTCGGGTGCGACGATGCCGTAAGTGGAAGCAATGTTGATAATGCTGCCTGAGCCATGGTCGGCCATGACTTTGCCGAGAATTTGCGAACACAAAAACATGCCGGTAACGTTGACATCGAGCGAACGCTTAAACAATTCCAATGGATAATTTTCAAACATGGATTGCTCAACCGCCGCGCCTGGATTCTCGAACATATCGTTGATGGCGGCATTGTTGACCAGGATGTCAATTTTGGGAAATTGGGCCAGAATGCGATCTTTTAGGCTTGCGACCGATGGCTTATCGGTAATGTCGCAGCCAATTCCCAACGATTTCACCGGGTAAGCCGAACTTATTTCCTCGGCGAATTCTTTACAAGCGTTTTCGTTTAAATCCGTTACTACCACGTCCGCACCAGCTTCTGCCAAAGCACGACAATGGTTTTTGCCGATAAGCCCCAGGCTGCCGGTAACCACGGCGACTTTTCTGGCTAAGGAAAACAACGAAGGGATGGTTTTTCCGGTCATGGCCGCATGGGTTTGGTGTTGAAATTGCCGACCTTTCTGAAGACCGGTTCGACCGGCGAACCTTTAAGCAAAGCGGCGACGTTGTTGCCGTCGACCGCCCTTTTCAATAGCCCTAAAACTTCCCGATAAGCATCCAGTGTATAAGCGATGTCTTCGTCGCTGTGGGAATAACAGAGATTGTGAAATCCTCCCCACAGGATGCCGCGTTTAATCATTTCCTGCTGCACAAAGGATTTCAGGATCAACCCGTTGTCCCTGGCATGGGTAAAAGCCACAATCGTCCTCGCATCCAGGCCGTTGCAGGCGGTATAAGGCATATCCAACGATTTTGCGATGTCGTTGTATCCGTCTTTCAGTTTTTTCCCCTGTTTGGCTAAATAGTCAGGGACATTGTGGGTTTGCAATTCCTTGATCGTCGCTTTCGCAGCCGCTAACGATAACGTTTCACCGCCGAAAGTAGTGAAGAAGAAAATATCTGTGTCGCATAATTGCATGAGGAATTGCTTGCCGCATAAAATCGATAGCGGCATGCCGTTGGCAACCGCTTTGGAGAAGCAAATCAAATCGGCGTCGACACCAAAATACTGCTGCGCGCCGCCGGTCGCCAGCCGGAACCCGGTCCACATTTCGTCGAAAATCAGTACGATGTTATTCCGTGTGCAAAGTCCGCGCAGTTTATGCAGAAAACCGTCAACCGGCGCTTCAAAGACTGCCGGTTCGAGGATGATGCAGGCGATGTCGTCGTCCAGCGAATTTTCGACCGATTCGATGTCGTTGTAGTTGAAGGTAAAGGTCAGTTGGCCGGTAACGTCGGGAATACCCGCGTTCCTGTCCGTCACCGAGACATACCAATCGTGCCAGCCATGGTAGCCGCAGCACAGGATTTTGTTCTTGCCGGTCGCTGCGCGGGCGATCCGTATAGCGGCGGAAGTCACGTCACATCCGGTCTTGCTGTAGCGCACCATTTCCGCATTGGGAACGACCTCGCGTATCAGTTCGGCAACTTCCACTTCCAAGGGATGCATCTGCGAAAAAGTTATTCCGTCTATCAATTGCCCGGCAATGGCGTTGTCGACTGCCGGGTATGCGTAACCCAAGGAAACCGGCCCGATCCCCATTTGATAATCGATATACTCATTGCCGTCGACATCCCAAACGTGGGAGCCTTTGCCTTTTTGCAAATATTTCGGAGCGATGCCGTTGATATATTGTCCCGGGCCTTTTGCCAAGGTCTGGGTATAGGCCGGAATCAACCCGGTTGCGCGTTGATACCAGCGATTGCTTTCGTTGATGAAGGGATATTCGTCGTTAAATCGAACAGAATTTGCCGCTGGATTGATAACGTTTGGCTGTTCAGATAACTCGGGTTTCATGTATTTTCACCGTCGATAGTTCGTGTAAGTGATGCCGGTACCAATTGACGCCGCTGTATTTCGCGTTGATAGGCAATAAATCCGGCCGTTTTTCGAGTAAAGCCAGAATGTCGGCCAGGGAAAAAACGGGGGCTTCCAACACCCAAAGCGCTTCAAAGACCGCCTTGATGAATTCGTAGTCTTGTGGATAATCGATAGTAAAGCGGTGCGACATGGAATAGTCCAAGCCAGTTTCCCACTCGACATTGCCGATGTTGAATTCATCGGGACGTTCCCAGATATAAGGGGTGGTATGTTCCCGCTCGAAAGTTTTGTCGGCGAAATTCCACGCCATTTCCAGCGCTGAAAAAGACATGACTTCAACATCGTTGCCGTCGGGATAGCTGGCCGGATGCAGGTTGCTGACGTAGTCGTATTCGTCATGGCGATCTAGATAAAATTGCAATACCTTATCGATAATAGCAGGGTCGATCAGCGGGCAATCCGACGGAATTTTTACCACGGCGTCGGGCATTACCTGTAATGCCGCTTGGTAATGCCGGTCGAGTAAATCAGTGGGGTGACCGCTGAAACATGCCAAACCTTCTTGTTTGCATATTTCCCGTATCGGCGCATCACTGGCCTCGATCGTTGTCGCCACCACAAAATCAAACGACAATTTAGCTTGCAGTATCCGTTCGGCCTGCCTTGCCAGCAAAGGCTTTCCGGCAAGCGGTAACAGCACTTTATTGTTTAAACGGGTGGAACCCGTCCTGGCTTGCATGACAACCAGGGTTTTCATCAATTAATTCGACCGCAACCTGCGCTGAATCCGGCTGGAATAGCGTTGCAAAACGGGTTTGAGTTTATCGGGATGCAGTATTCCGGTTTTGCGCATGGGGAATAGAATAACCGTGCTTTCCATTTCATCCCGGACAACCTTTGCAATATTGAGGACAGAAGTGCCATTGTTTTGAATGGGAACCAATCTCTGCAAATGTTCTAACGGAAAATCGGAGTAGACCTCTTTGCCAAGCGCAATGCCGACATAGACGGTTGATGAAAACCGAGTAATTAACACATCGCAGTTTGCAATCATGTGTTCGGCGCTACCAGATTGGAAGACCAAGGCGTTTGGCGCCCAACGGTTGATTTCTTTTGTGGCTTTGGTGTGGTTTTCATTCGGATGCAGCTTGAAAATCAACTTCCTGCCATCTGCGATTCTTAAGGCATTTCCGATGAATTTTTTCCGGTTTTCGTATCGGAAGGTTTCCCTGGTGTCCGAGGTGCAAACCAGCACGAAATTCTTGTGCGGAAAATCGTTCTCGTAATAGCGTTCGCAATGGTCGAAATTGGGTATTCCAGTTACCCTGATTTTATTCGGGTCGACGCCTTTACCAATAAACATGTCACGGTAGCCTTCGCTTGCCACGCAAAATTTTTGATAGGCATGACTAAGGCCGTTGGTCGCTGTTCCGGCAAGCCAGCGCGGCAGTAATGGTATGTTTTTGACGAGATGGTAGGCCAAATTTTCCGGGTCGGTCATTCCTTCTTGGATTAAGACGATTTTTTTATGGCGGATGTTTTTTTGCACCACCAGATCGGAACAGGTTACAACTAAATCGTAGTCGTGTTTGCTGCCGCCATTGTCAACCGGTAAATGGTGTTGATGTAGATAGTCGAGGCAACGCTGCATCAACTTGTTTCCCATGACAGTCATTTCAGCAAGGCCGGCAAGGTACAGGGATTTTTCCAAGCCATCCGAATAGTAAGGAGAAAACCAGTTATCAAATTCAGGTAATGCTTCAGCAATTTGATGCATTTGCGTGGTCTGATTTAGAGAACCGCAAATGAATAAGATTTTTCTCTTCTGCATATCCTTAAGATTGTTATTTTTTCAGGCTATGGAAATAAAATATCAGTTACATGATATTGAAGATTTATTACAATTTTGTTATTTATTTGTTACAGATTTATTGCAGTTTCTGTTTCATGGGAATCCCCAGATCAGGAAATCATTACAGTATTGAGCAATAAAAGTCAGCGGTTAATGTTTGGCCTTTTTTCAGAATAAAGAAATCGCCATTAACTAAAATCCTATGGCCGTGAAGTTGATCGACATTACTTTTCTTATTGTTGAAAGTAGGCATGGCGTAATAGGGTATTGGCAGCCAACTGAATTGGTATGGGTCGATGTTAATTTAGGAGCTAAAGCTTGGCCAGGAATTACTGGGCTGTAAATCAACACCGGTTTATTTCGAGAAATTAACAGAGGGGGTAGTCAGCTAACAAGCCATAAGGGGTGGATTAAAAAATTTTAAATAACATGGCTATTAACAACACACAGGTTACGCACAATTTATTTAAGCCAAGGCAATGATAAATTTGATATTGGTTTTAGCTAACTTGCGCTTGGTATAGAGTCATGTTAAATAATTTATCAACTGGCAAAATTTGTTTGATAATTGGTAAGGTGGGTATTACCCCTGCCACTAGAAAAACAAAGCTATAGCGGGTTTACTTCAATAACATTCATTCAGGCATCTTTTCACACATTAAAAAATGCCGAATTGGCCTAATTGACTTTTACTTATCCCTTAGCCTATTGTGTTCACGGTTTTCAAGTATCTTCAAAATTGCAAAAGTAAGCCACCCGACAATTACCAATCCAATGGCGAAGATACCGTAAGAAATTGGCCAAGGTACCCCTTGGGTCATCATTGTGAATTCGGACATGCCGCCGATGCCTGCCAGTACATTGAGAGGCAGAAAGATAACACTGGCTATAGTCAAACGCTTAACTACCCTGTTCTGGTTGATATTGATGAAGCCCACGGAAGCATCCATCAGGAAGTTGATTTTGTCGAACAGAAAGGCGGTATGGCCGTCCAGCGATTCGATATCGCGCAGAATCTGTTGGGAGTATTCCAACTGGTCTTTTGCAAGCAACTTGCTGCGCATCAAAAATGAAACCGCACGCCGGGTATCCATGACATTCCTGCGAATCCGGCCATTCAGGTCTTCTTCGTTGGCGATGTCATTTAATATTTTGGCGGCTTCTTCATCGGTCATTTGTTTGCTTAGGACATGAGTGCCGACAGCTTCCAGCGCCAGATACACATCTTCCAATGCATCAGCCGAATACTCGGCATTGGCTGCGTAGAGATCGAGCAGCATTTCCCTGGAGTCGGAAACATAATTGACTTGGCTTAGCGCACGTAAGCGCTGAAGCCGAAAGACCGGCAATTCTTCTTTGCGAATCGAAAATAAAATATCCTGATATAGGATAAAGGCTACGATGACGTTGCGCGATACATCATCCTTATCTAGCAAAAAATCCGAGTGTAAGTGAATTTCGCCGTTTTCTTCCACATAAAACCTGGCGCTTGATTCCAGGTCGCTCAACTTATTTGGATCAGGGAATTCAATCCCGAAAATATCGCTAAGCCATTTTCTGTCTTCAAATGTTGGCGCAACCAAATCGACCCATATTGGTTTGGCTTCAAGTATGTCTTGGGGAGTAGTGATCGAAATTTCATGCAAGCGGCCCTCGTGTAAGCCAAAAGTCTTGATCCTGGATTTCTCCCCCTTGTATTCTTGTTTGCCTAGGATTAGCAAAACAGCACTCGGTGCATCCCGTAAAATGTGTTGCTTATGGTCATCTCCCAACTGCTCCCAGATAAGCAATTGATCTTCTAACGGTAACTCTTCTAAGATTTGGGCAATTTCCATAGGGGGCAGTTGACTAACTATCTGCTGCAATTGCGCCATGTTCTCTTTGTGGACAAGCGTTTCCACCAAGTCATGGTGGGGCATATCTTGTTTATGCACTAGGCCTTCTACAAGTTTATGCTTTTGTAATAGGTCGAGTAGGGTCTGTCGACTATTGTGCTGCTTGGTGTTTGGGTCTTTTTGCATACCTGTGAACGCTGAGGGTTAGTCCGATAAATTGGGTATATGAAAGTGGCTAACCAATTGGTATTTTGGTGATTCTATCGGCACGATATTACTTGGCCTATAGTTTCATGCTATTTGCTTACTGTAGGCTATCAATTCCAAAACCTTGCCGCAACTAAAAATCATGGGAAACAAGCTATTGCACGGGCTACACTTTCGCCCTGACGAATATTTGCAATTTTAACCTGCAACTTGTTATTAGCCATTTATAGCCAAGGCTAAATTGTAAAGTATCTTACAAACTTTAAGTGATCTTGGTACTCTTATTATTCATAATGCTAGGTAGTTCCAACACGATAAATAGTGTTAGGAATGGGGTTTTCCAATAAACCGCCTAATACATTTCGAATCTTGCCAGATAGCCAAAATGGTCTGAAACGATGGGGTAAAAATCGTTGTTGAAGATGATGTCCATCGATACGGCACGCATCGGGTCACCATTCCTTTTGAAGATATAATCGACTCGTTGGGGAGGAAAGTTTTTCCATCCGTCGATTTCACCATGATAACTGGGTTGGTAAAAACGCTGTGGGTGCAATTCGTAAAATTGATCTATGTGCGCTGCATTGCCAACGATATGATTATAGGCATGCCCTCCCGCTGGCGCATTAAAATCGCCGACGATTACACTGCCTCTTACGCCAAAATTAAGGCGTGATTGGATTAGTTTTTGGAGGTTATGGTATTCTTCATAAAAACCGTGATGTGCCCAGCTTAAATGGACATTGGCGATATGCAACAATCCGAACCAAGGGACGTCAATGCACGAAACCGTGACGTTCCTGGACATATAATTGTCTTTTCGATGGTCGACAGAAACATATGTGGAATAATTGTGCAGCATCGGATAACGGCTTAGGATGGCGGTGCCTTCCCGCCAGCGATAAAATCCGAAATGGCTCCAGTCTTGGTAAATATGATACCAATGCCCCCACTGACGTAATTTAGTGCAAATACGAAAAGCCATGTTGGAAGGGGATTCACCGTAAGGGTGAGTGACCGGGTCGTGCCTATATTCCCCGACTTCCTGGAAACAAATGACATCAATTCTTAAATGGGCGAGTGCTTCGGCGATGATTTGCACTTCTCGCTCATGTTGGTGCATGGTATCGAAAGGGCAGTGGTGAGAGTGTTGTTGATAAGTGTGGAGGTTCAAAGTCAGCAACGAGAGATTCATGGACTTGGCCTGTTAAATGTTGCCTAGGTTACAGTTCCGGGATTTGTTCATTTTTAAGTTGGTGTTGGAACAGGGGTATGTTCTGCGCGGAAGTTCTGTCGATGTCATGTATAAGGGCAGAGAAACAGGCTGCACCCCATAACTTTCTATGCTTATTGTCGGTGACACTCGTATTTCCAAACCTGCCTTACTAAATAATTTTTTTCGGTTTAGTTGAAAGGCTAAGTGCCCCCGTCATCCAGAGAGCCACATAGCCAAGTGCTAAACTCCGCAGTCTGTTAAGGGAGGTACGCGTTGGAGATATAATAGCTACTTAGTTTTTTCCAATTATGGACCAGAAACATGGCAATGAACTTACAGGTATTCAAAGCCTTCCGGAGCCATATGAAAAAAACCGTCGCAAATTAATCACAGAAAAATGTCGGATGCCGATCTGTATTGGAATGTCACCAATTTGCGGCATCCATTTTTCCAAGCCTTAGTATTTACCTTTTCAACTAATCATGACATTACAAAAACACGTAAAGTCGAAATAATGGTCGTAGGCAGTTTGAAACTAAGTATGGAAATCCCACCGCTTAAAATTCCTTTCTAAGCGGGCCAAATCCCGTCTTTTCCCTTAATCGAAGCGATGCCCATCTTTCGTTACTTTGCAGAAACACGATAGAGCGATGTGGTTTCGCTGACTTCGTTAGCGACAGCAAGAAAGCTATCTTGATCATTTTCGAACAAGCTTAAACCTTCAGGCCCAACGTCACCCGTCACAAACATCATGTCTAGAAACTTGATGCGTTTCAGGTCGGAAAGATCCCATACCATAATGGCATTGGAGCGCTCCAAGCCTAGAAACAGCAGGTCACGTCCATTAACTTTGCCGACCACGGCGCTTTCTGGTTCCGGGCCTTTGTTATCGCTGCGGCCGTCGTCCCATAATGCCGCATAACTTGCGTTACCTGGATTGGCATTGATCAACCCCTTGATGATTTTCTCTATTTGGTCGCCCGAATCAAATATGATTTTACCTTCAGAGTTTAGGATAGAGAACGAGCGGCCGCCAAATGCTTGCAACTCGTCAAGATCGCCATCACCGTCGAGGTCGCCGCTAGTAGAAACCGTTAAACGGTTGAGTTTGTCGTTATTTGTTTGCCAGTCCTCGCCGTGTACGGCCTTGAGCTCAGCATCAAGGACGGAATCGATAGCTGCACTGCCGACGCGAATTTCATCATTGCCGCCCGGCCAATCGGCGCGCGAATCACCCTCGTTGGCGGTTATGTAATATTGCTTGTCTTTTTTTGTAAAACTGGCAATACCATCAGGCATGTACATACCTTTGACATGCCAATTTTGGATGTTGCCAATCAAAGGATCATTACCGGTACCATCACGATCAGATGCGTCCAGGCCTTTGTCTGCCAAACTGTGATCCTTCAGTCCCAGCGGTTTAATGTCGGTAACGGTTGCGGAAGCAATGTCGATGTTCGCCACAGCATTGGCCTCCTGCAAAGTGGCAAACGCTTCTTTACCATTGCGGCTCACCGCTATATATTCCGGTTCCAGATCCTGGGAAACGCTGGCATTAGGGCCACTAAGCCTAATACCTTTGGCCTTCAGCATATCAGCCTTGCAATCGAATCTGGAAAAATCAGCGGTTTTCGATTTATGGTTTTTGACATTGATGATGCTGACTGAACCTACTGGATCGCCGCTTGGGCCGACTAAATAACTGCTCGGCTCGCCTTCGTTTGCAACCAGCAGGCGACTGCCGTCTGGGGTATAGGTTACTGAATCCGGATTGGCTCCGACGGATACATCCGCTAGGTTGGAAAAAGTGGCAGCATTGTAGAAGCGCACCAGACCCGGATCAGTCTTGCTGGGAGCAGTAATCGCAACCGCAGCTTGATTGTTTTTTACAGCGACACTATTGATACCACCCAGGTGCTGGGTATCGATACTGTGAACCAGATGACCTGACAAGTCGAGGATATCGATCCCACCCAAGCCAACATTGGCTTCGTTGGCATCGGTGCCGACCACCCACAAATGTTTGTTGGTCACGTCGTAAGCGACGATTTCCGAACCCATCGCGTGTGAATTGTTGGAAGCTGAATGGTGGAACGTCCACTCATGTTGGTATTCAAAGTCAGCTGCGTTGGCGGGTGAAGCCAGGGCAATAACGATAGCCGCAGCGATACGTGTATGTTTCATTAATAATGATCTCCTTGGGATTAAATACTGTTTCGGCCAAGAAAATCAGCTGAGCAAGTAAAGCAAAAGTTTAAACCGCATTTTGTTTAAATGGCTGATCCGCTTTGCCTACGAAACATACTAGCTTTGGATTATGACAAAACCATTACCACTCAGTGAGTGGCTGTCTTTTTTATGAATATTGATTGTGCAATTTTGGTTTTGGTATTGCTTCGGTATCCGAAAATGATAATTTGATAAATCTTGAATTTGCCGAATCAATTTGAGGATGCCAACAAACACAGGAAAGTTTCAAATCCAAGACAGCTTCCCTTGCAATAAAACTTTTCTCAATAAGGAAAACAACCTGCTTAAATACAACCGGAATAAAGAATAAGGAGCAAGGTGAGCGAAGTAATAATACTTGCCCACCTTATGGGTTAAATTATCTTAGGTTCATGCAATTGGCATAGTAAGTAACCGTAGCAGGCCAATCAGAAAAGATTCCCTTGATGCCGACATCTTGCGCGAGCACATTAAGTAGAACCATGGTATCGCCGTCGGTTTTTACAGCGTCAACAATGGATTGGTAATAATAGGGATTAGCGGATATATTTTTCAACAATCCTGAACGTTCTAAGGTCCAAGTAATAATGTCCAAACCAGCGGCCTTTGCAGCTAAAGCGTAGTCTGACGGTACGATTTTGTTATTGGCGTCAAGCGTAACCAAAGTCCAGGTCGGAGGCGCCACAATTTGGACGCCGTCAGCGGAAAGTTGCGGTAACCTTGCTTTTGCATCGGCAACTTGTTGGTCATCATTTAAATCTTCTAAAGCAACCGCTTGTTTGCCGAAGGCCGGTTCATGGGCAATCCAGTAACGGATATCGTCATGATTAAAGGATTGGGCAAACACATTTTTGGGATTAACACCCGCCCCCTTATATTCATTAATCATTTTTTGGGCGTAATCTTGTTGGGTAAAGCCATTAAAGGGCATCGGTACGCTGGCACCTTTTAATTCTGGCGTCATTTTTACACCCAATTTCTTGAATAAATAGATGCTGTCTTTGTGGCTCATTAAAATGCCGTTTCCGGCGTAAGTGTCAGTACGGAAATTTGGCGTAGAATCCAAATATTCCTCCAGCGTTTTCGCATTTGGGTTGCCTGCATCCATCTTGCCCTTTAGCGTCTTAAATTCGGCTAAGGTAATATCGCTGGTACAGCACTGGACATTCGCAAAAGGTTTGCCGTTGTTTGTGGCTGGATCATAATTTGGCGGCACCGAACACTTGGCAGCTAAAGGGGTTTCCAGAATATTGGTCGTGGTGTGCAGATCGCATTGCGAATGGCGGCATACAAGTTCTTTATCTTTGGTAAAGGTCACATCGCATTCGATGATACCCGCACCCATCCGTGCCGCTGCTTCGTAAGATTGTTTGGTGTGCTCGGGAAATTGCAAGGCCGCGCCGCGGTGACCGATCGAAAACTCGGATTTACGGAAAGGCCCTTCCGAACACGTCTGCAACTTAGCTTTTAATGCGCTGTCCCGCATGTCGTTTACTAAGAAAAACGGACGCGGCCCCAACTGTACGTTACGCACCGGTTTTGCTTGATGGGATGTAAAATCAGCAGACCCTGACACTGGCATTAGGGTAGCGATTAGTCCCGCCATCGCCAATATGTGTTTAAACATAGGCATGATATCCTCCAATTCGGTTATTTTAGTTATAAAGAGTTCAACCCGTTGAAATCAGCCAAACTGAATCAAACAAGTCGAGCAAGAACAATACCTTGTGTTTATTGCTGTTTGATGTCTTTTTTGTTACCGATTGATGAACCGTAGACGACTTTAAGTGAGACTGAAAATTAATACGGCTGGCCGAATCAGCTAACGGCAAAAAAGATTCAACAATAATCCTTATATATTGAGGCAGAAGTTGAGTTTGCCCAATGCACCGGATTCAATTGCTTGGAACTACAGTCGTCCGAGGGTTTACTATTGATTCGGCCTTTTAATGTCCGAACCGTTCGTGCTGAGCTTGTCGAAGCACACACCGTCTTTCGACAGGCTCAATAACCAAAGGGCACAAGGGCGAACGGAAATTTAATACTTCATAAGGCAGAATCTATAGTCAATTTTGCTGGCCTTTTTGTTCATCTAGAAAAACCCATTTAGCGGATAACTCAAGTTTTTTTTGCATAAGTACTACTTTGGATACGGTACCGGAATCTCCTTTTAGCTAGGTGTGTTTGCAAGAAATAACCCTTATTGTGGATGGGGTTTCAGAAACCATTCGGGAATGTGGGTAACCTGCTGACTGATTCGTCGGGATGCAAAGCAATAGTTGCGCTGAAAGTATATTGCTGTAGCCCAACAAGTTGAATTGAATTTCTTCAATCCAGGTAATTAAACCAATCAAAATATCCGCGATAATTTCAGCGTAGAAATCATTAGGAAACCCTGGATTAAAAAATATCATAGGCCAGAAATTGAGGTTTTGAGGGAAGCTGCGGAAAAGCAGAAAAAGTAAAGGTAACAGTACGCCATTCACAGTAATAGCTACACCGTCAAAACCTGTTCCTTCAGAAATGTTATATCGAGCAAGCCGGAGCACGCCACTGACGACAAAAAACAATGCCCCTACGATACCTATATCGCCCGGAGAACTGAGTGAGTAAAATAAATGGCGGGAGCAACCCCGAAGGAAACCAGGTCGGACACAGAATCAATTTGTTTACCGAAAAGATTCGCGTAACCTGTTCATTTCTTTTTTGGCTTATACGCTCACTAATTCCGATTACTTTGATGGGTTTTGCAAGGCCCTAATAATTTAACCAATATTTATAAAAGCAGTTAAAATGCCACCAACGCAGTAAATCCGTGCCAACAAAATGGAATCAATAAGCCCAACAACTATCATGCTAGGTTTCATTTTTGGACCTATTGGATTTGGCTTTTTAAGCTATGGCAAAAAACAACACTCGCCAGTCCTTCTACCTTGCGGCGTCACATTAATGGATTTACCCTATTTAATATCAAATCCAATTTTCATGACTCTTACTGGCCAGTTAATTTGCTTTACTCCTCTACTTCGTGAAGCTGTAAAAATATGCCGCTTATAGATTTCACGTCACCACAAATTGGTAAGATATCTTATACTTATGAATGCTTTGGCAAAGCAAAGATATTCTTTTTTGGCAAATGGTGTGAAGTAGCCAGCAACCGCAATTTAATCAGACCGACAGACCTTTCAAGCTCCTGTAAATATGGGTCGCTTTTTGTTCAGAATGTCTTTGGCGGTTCTATACGAGGGCATTATGAACACCAATATAACTTCATCGACGGTCGTCTGGTTGATTTAAGCCATGATTCATTAGATGTAGGACGCATGAGCAATCCTTATTTACATGAAAAATCATATTTTGAAATTCCAGAAATTCAAGCTTCATTAGCTCAATGCTCACCTCGAGCAGAACAGTGGGCTGATGAATTTATAGAAAATCAAAAAATTGAACTCTCGTGCTAGCATCCAATTTAGTCCGTTGAAGCAACAAGTCTAACAGGCCACGGGCAGAGAACGAAATAATCTTGTCGTCAAACCGCTGTCCAACGGGATTGGTGTTTACTTAAAATTTGGGGGACGAACTGACCCTGGCGATCACGAGGAATTTCAAGCGGCGATTCGCCAAGATCGCCTTTCAGTGTCTTCCGACTTTTACCATTGCGGGTATTGCCTGTGGGATTGCTCGCGGCTTCATGCTTGCCATGGCCCAGATATTCTGTCATTTCGGCCTCCAATGCCCGTTCAACCAACGCCATGGCCAGTTGTTTCAGTAGGCCATTTGCGACCACTAGGTATTCGGGGTTTTGATAGCCTGATAGCAAGACACCAATTTGGTCGGTTGGGGTAGCTTTTGGTACGGTCATATTTACACCTCTAAAGTATCGGCAGTGTCCTGTCTAATAACCGTTTACACAAAAATTCTTATCCCCTCTATTTTGCCTAACAAAGCCTTCCACGATACCTAATTTTTGTAAGCTTTTTTTCTCGGCTTGCGTCTTTTTGAACAGTTCAATTTTATCGGCCAAGCTTTAGTCGTCGAACAAGCTTCCAACTCCGGCCTTATCATCACGGTAATCTTGTTCGGCTAATTGTTGCTGGTAGGCAGCGATTTTTTTGTCCAGTTACGCCAGTTATTGTGCCAGTTATTTAGCCGTGTAGGCACCGTCTTTGCTGGCATCCGCTTTAAAGAAGCTACCGCCAACAGCCGTTTTATCTCCCTTAAACTGGTTGAGATACCAACACAACAACACGAAATCAATATTGATAGTTGTTAAGGCAGTACTGTTGCCTTTCCGTAAATTAGCAATAGTTTTATAACTGGGCTTAAGGTTATCAGCTAACCAAATAATTTCCAAGTTAAGGGCGGCTTCACACTCCAATTTACGGCTGTTTCGGATACAACTAGGCCACAGGTTGGTTTGTTTTAATTAACCAGACAGATGTGAAATCAAGTTCTATGTGCAGAAAAGAGATGCTTAATACCACTGAAAAATGAAAGTAGCATTTTGTTGCTTTTCATACAAAAGGTTACAAAACTGCAATAATCTGTAGAAGTTCGGACAATTGAAATAGTTGATGACATTTTATAAGTTACTAATAATAAATAATATTTGTTATTGGCATGACTATTGCAAAAATTTGATTTGAAGAAGTGGTGCTATCGATAAACGGGTTCTAAATTGAGGAGCAAAACATGCTAAACGAATTAAGTATAGAGGCATCTACGCCGCCACCTGACCTGGAAGCGGTCTTGCAACAAGTCGCGGAACATAAGGGCTGCGGTACTGAGGGCGGTTCCGGAAAAGCGAGTTGCGGTTCGGGTGCGGGCGAGAACGATCTACCTACTGAAATTTGGGAAAAGGTCAAAAACCATCCTTGTTACAGTGAAGAAGCACATCATCATTATGCGCGTATGCATGTGGCGGTCGCCCCTGCCTGTAATATCCAGTGTAATTACTGCAACCGTAAATACGATTGCGCCAACGAAAGCCGTCCGGGCGTGGTGAGCGAAAAATTGTCGCCGGAAACGGCGGCGAAAAAAGTGTTGGCTGTGGCTTCCACCATTCCGCAAATGACGGTGCTCGGTATCGCCGGCCCCGGGGATCCGCTCGCCAATCCTGAAAAGACTTTCAAGACGTTTGAATTGATTGCGAAGACTGCGCCGGATATCAAGTTATGTGTTTCCACCAACGGTTTGGCTTTGCCCGACCATGTCGAGCAGTTGTCGAAATATAACATCGACCATGTGACCATTACCATCAACATGATCGACCCGGAAGTCGGCGCCAAGATTTATCCTTGGGTGTACTACAAGAAAAAACGCTATACCGGCGTGGAAGCCGCAAAAATCTTGACCGATCGGCAGTTGCAAGGGCTGGAAATGCTGACCGAACGCGGCATTTTGTCCAAAATCAATTCGGTGATGATCCCTGGTATCAACGACAAGCATTTGGTTGAAGTCAATAAGGCGGTCAAATCGCGTGGCGCGTTCTTGCACAACATCATGCCGCTGATTTCTGCACCGGAACACGGCACGGTATTCGGTTTGACAGGACAACGCGGCCCGACCGCGCAAGAGCTTAAAGCGTTGCAGGACAGTTGCGAAGGCGAGATGAACATGATGCGGCATTGCCGCCAATGCCGCGCGGACGCGGTAGGCTTGTTGGGTGAAGACCGCAGTGCTGAATTCACTACCGATAAGATCATGGAGATGGAGGTCAGTTACGATCTTGAATCCCGCAAGGCTTATCAAGATGCGGTAGAGATAGAGCGTTTGGCTGTATCCGCTGCAAAGAAATCCGAAATGGAAACCTTGGCCGGTGAGCATAGCGACATCAGCATGTTGATCGCGGTCGCTACGAAAGGCGGCGGTAAGGTGAACGAGCATTTCGGCCACGCGAATGAGTTCCAAGTTTACGAGCTTACCACGGGCGGTGCCAAATTCGTCGGTCATCGTCGGGTCGATTTGTATTGCCAGGGCGGTTTTGGCGAAGAAGAAGCGCTGTCTACCGTCATTCGCGCCATCAACGATTGTCATGCAGTCTTTGTTGCCAAGATCGGCGGTTGTCCGAAGAACGACTTGAAAACGGCAGGTATCGATCCAGTCGACCAATATGCCGGTGAGTTTATCGAACAATCCGCGATTGCCTACTTTAAGGCTTACCTCGACAAGGTGAAAAGCGGCGAGATTGAGCATGTCGTGCGTGGCGATGCACAGATACGCCAAGGCGCGCTAATGGCTTCGTCTGCGGCCTAACACGGCTTTACACTACGAGCCGTACTAGAAGGTAGGGTTCGTGGTGATAGTTAATTAAGTTTAAGGAGTTAAATCAATGGCTTATAAAATTGTTGAATCGAATTGTACAGGATGTTCAGCCTGTGAGCCGGAATGCCCGAACAAGGCAATTTCCGAAACCAAAGACGGATTATTTATCATCGATCCCGATAAATGCACCGAATGTATTGGTCACCATGATGAAGCGCAATGTGTCGCCGTCTGTCCGATCGATAAGACCTGCATCATCGATACCTCTTTCCCACGTTACCAGGCTGCCTAGGAGCGATTTATGGATATTACAATAACAAGCGGCGCGGAAAAGTTCATCAAACGGATGGTGAATTTCAGCGGCATGGGGGCAGGAGCAGGATTTCGTCTGTCAGTAAAGCCCGGTGGTTGTTCCGGGCTGGCTTCGGAATTTTCGGTAGAGGCCGAGCCGTTACCTGGCGATGCCGCTTTTACCATACAAGGCATAAAGCTATTCCTGCCTGCTGAAAGCCGCTTGTTGTTGCAGGGCGTCACCATGGATTTTGTCGAGACGCCTATGTCGAGCGGTTTTGTCTTTCAGGATCCGAAATCGACAGGTTGCGGGACTTGCAGTACCAGTGCGCCTGCTGGCGGCAGTGAAGTTAAGGTGGTTAGTTTTCAACCCAAAGCAAATTAACCAAGGTGTGGGGTAGATAAGCTTATGTCCGCAGCCGGGTTGCCATTAGAGGTTTCCGATTCCATCCTGGACACGGCTTATTTGGGTGAAGGATTGCCCGCCGAGGCGGAACGGCATTTACGTTTGGCGGGGCAGAATTACCACCAGGACGAATTAGCGGTCATGCACCTGAATAAGGCGAAGCAGGCCGCACCGGATCATCCGGCAGTATTTATTGGTTTTTATCGGTTTTATTTTTACAAAAACCAATTGGCCGAGGCGTTGAAGATTGCCCAAGAGTGTCTGGTTAAAGCAGCGCGTGATAACGGCATGGATTCAGATTGGCGGAAAGCAAGGCCGGACGATGCCGACTTTGATAATTTTGGGGCGATTATGCCGCGCTTTTTCTTGTTCACCTTAAAAGGCTACGGTTATTTGCAGATGCGGCTTGGGAATTTGGATGAGGGCCGGTCGGCAATAACCAAGTTGTTGGAGCTCGATCCCAACGACAAGACGGGCGGCAAAGTGTTATTGACGGTATTGGAGCGGCGTGAAAATGGCGACGAAGACGGAGATTGACGAAGCGCGGGACTGGGAGGGCAGATTGCTAGACTGTTCTGCGTGCGAACAGTTTGCAAGCCAAGCTGAAGGCCGTTGCCGTCTTGGTCATGCCTGCGTACAAGACCGTTATGCCCGACGTATCGACCGATTTTTTCGCTGGAATCCAAAGCTTGCCACGGATTACATTACGCATCCTTATTTTGAAGTGCGCGCCGTGGCGGCAAAATACCTGGACATCTTTCATCTGCAACGGCTGTTGCACGATCCTGATGAAACCGTACGCCAAAGTGTCGTCCTACGCTTGCCCGCCAACTCACGGCAGATCAAGGCCCTGAAATCAGACCCGGATAGGGAAGTACGGATTCGGGTGGCGCAGCGTCTGGAAACCCATGAACTGATGGCCATGGTGAACGATCCCGATTATTACGTGCGGCAAGTCGTGGCGCGCAGGCTACCCCAAGAAAAACTGGCGGTTATGGTCAATGACCGCGACCCTGAGGTACGTAAAGTCGTCGCTCGGCGTATCGGCCTACAAGGGCTACTGACTTTGGCCAAAGATACCGAGGCAAGCGTTCGTTTGGAAGCGGTTTTACGGTTGCATGCCAATCACCTCAAAGCCTTTGTTAAGGATCCGGATTGGCGTATACGTTATGAAATCGCAGGCAGGTTGGATCGGGGCAGTTTGGAGATCTTTAGGAACGATCCCGAGCTGGCCGTGCGGGAATTGGTCGAACAACGTCTTTCATCTTACTTTACTTTTCCTGCCAAAGGACAAAGTACTGTTACAGCGCCTAATTAAAGGGGAATATTATGGGTGATATCAGCCGGGATAGTGAAGTTAACGAATTGAACAGTGCACCGAAATTTAATTTTGGCGAAAAGGTCAAGTCACGTAAGGTTGTGCGTAATGACGGCACTTTCACGGGTGCAGAGATTGGCGAGACCTTAGTTAAAAAGGGTGAGATTGGCTATATCAAGAGCATCAATACCTTCCTGCAACAGTATTACATCTATGCGGTGGATTTTCCCGAGCGTGGCTACGCCGTCGGTATGAAAGGCCGGGAGTTGGAGTCGTTGGATAACCCGCGGCCGCCGAAAGAAATACAAGAAGAAGGAGTGGCCATAGCATGATTGACTTGCGCCAACCGAAATACCAATGGGGCCAAAAGGTATTTGCCGAGATCGACCTCTGCAATGATGGTTCTTACCCCGATCATGAGAAGGAAGCGGTACTGGTTGCCGCTGACAGCCCCGGTGAAATCATCAATGTCGGCCATCACCAGGATGCAAATATCCCTGTTTATCTGGTTGAGTTTGCAAGCGGTCATGTTGTCGGTTGCCTGGAAGAAGAGATTCGGCTGGGATGAACGTATTGACGGCGGTTTTGCCAGGAGAATCTAGCGCCATGAGTTGCAGGTTATCAGCTAAGACATCGGCAGCATTCCCGTCTCCCCAACCCAATGAAATAGACCTCAAACGTATCGAACGTGCTTTAGAAAACCGTAAACGTTATCGCTATGTAACGCCGCAGGTTCGGCCTGTGGAGAACGGTTATCTGATCACCAGCCCTTGTTGTTCGCGCAATATTGATCCTTCAGGCGGTGAGATCGATATCGCCCGGTTAGAGTTTTTAGAAGAAAGCCAGCATTGGCGTTTATTCCAGAAGGACCACGCGGAAGGACAATGGGTTTTCTATGCCGATTACCCTGCCTTGGCGCCAATCCTTTCAGTATTGCGGGACGACCCGGAACGGAGGTTTTGGCAATGATCGGCACGAATACGATTGTCTATCTCGACAACAATGCAACAACGGCTATCGCGCCACAATGCATGGTTGCGATCGCCTCTTCGTTGCAAGAAGACTTTGGCAACCCTTCCAGCAAACATCGGCTTGGGGAAGCGGCGAAGCTGAAAGTCCTGTCCGCACGCGCCCAAGTAGCCGGATTGATAGGCGCGACACCACCCGAGATCGTCTTTACCAGTAGCGGAACGGAAGCCATCCATCACGCGATATTGGGCGCATTGGCGTTATGTCCTGACAAACCGCACATCATAACCAGCGTGGTTGAGCATCCATCCCAACTTGATCTTTTGCAGTACTTGGAAAGCCAAGGCAAGCGGGTGACTTATCTTCCGGTTGATGGCAACGGGCAGCTTAATTTAGCCGACCTGAAAAACGCAATTACAGACGACACGGCTTTAATAACCTTGATGTGGGCCAATAACGAAACCGGTGCGTTATTCCCGATTGCAGAGGCGGCGCAAATAGCCGCCGACAAGGGCGTGCTGTTCCATACCGATGCCGTGCAGGTGGCCGGCAAAGTACCGATTGATTTGGGCAAAGTTCCCGTCGATTTTTTATCGCTGTCCGGCCATAAGCTGCACGCCGTCAAAGGGATAGGCGCATTATTTGTGCGTAAAGGGCGCAAACTGCCACCGCTTTTATTTGGCCATCAGGAACGGGCGCGGCGCGGCGGCACCGAAAATGTACCGGGCATTATCGCCTTGGGTGTGGCGGCAGAACTCGCCATGGCCGAATTAAAAGCGCAATCCGAGACGCGAGTGGCGGCATTACGGGATAGTTTGGAACAAAAAATTCTGGCGTTATTTCCGTGGTGTACGGTCAACGGCGCGGCAAGCGAACGTTTGGCGGGCACCTCCAGTATCTGCTTCGGCGGGGTTGATGCCGATTTGTTGATTACCAAGCTGGATAAGGCAGAAATCTGTGTTTCGGCGGGCGCCGCTTGTACCTCCACCGGTACTGAGCCGTCGCATGTGTTGCTGGCAATGGGGCTTTGTGCCGATCAAGCGTCCGCCACGATCCGCTTTTCCCTCAGCCGATATACCAAAACGGAAGAAATTGATAGGGTTATCGAAGTCCTGCCGGAGCTTATTGACAGTCTCCTGGCAGAGGCGGCATGACTGTAATTTGTTTAGTTAATGCAATCTTGGAGATGCAATGAAAGTTATGATCCGCAGAAATGACGCTGGTGTACTGTCTGCTTATGTGCCTAAAAAAGACTTGGAAGAGCCCATTGTATTTCAGGAAAAGCCTGAGCTTTGGGGCGGGATAGTGCATCTCGCCAACGGCTGGCAATTGGAGCTGCCCATCCTGCCTCCGGGAACAACCCTGCCGTTAACGGTGGATGCGCGTAAGTTGGCCAGTGACTAACTATGGCAATCAACCCTGAAACAGTCGAGGAAATTCAGGCGATGTTGACGGCTTCGGCAACAACATCAGAGCGGATCGCCGCCTTGCGTAAAAGCATTTCCGGCCTTTCCATCACCCGCTGCGATGCGAGCGATATGGATGCCGAACAGGCATGGTTCGAAGCACCTGATTTGAATGTCTATCTAATCGATACCTCGGATCACTGTGTGCGGATTACCAACACGCCGCTAAAAGCAACCGGCCTGATCATAGCAGTGAAGTAAAAGGAAGCCTTATGAACAAGAATCCTACGATACTTTTTTCTGATCCCGATATAAGCCTGCAAGAACTCGAAGCTGTCGAGGCGGTGCTTAAGTCCCCCCGGTTGAGCGCAGGGCCGGTGGTGGAGGCATTTGAAGCGGCCTTTGCACGGTATCTAGGACGTAAACATGCGGTGGCTGTGAGCAGTGCGACATTAGGCTTGATGCTTACCTTGAAAGTACACGGGATTGGGGCGGACGATGAAGTTATTGCCTCTTCCTTCAGTTTTCGTGAAACAGCGCATGGCATAACACTGGCGGGGGCGAAGCCGGTCTTTGCCGATATCGATTATTGGTCGGGTACACTGGCTCCGGAGAAAGTGGCGGCAAAGATTACGAATAAAACCCGCGCGCTTGTAGTCGGCAATAGCTGCGGCCACCCTGCGCCCTGGCAAGCGTTCCGTGAGTTGGCCAGTAAACATAACCTGTTATTGATCGAGGATTCCAGCGAGGCGTTGGGTTCGGTCTATCAGGGACGGTTGGTGGGGAGTTTCGGCGATTGTTCACTCTTCGATCTGTCCCAGCCGGGGCCGATCACCTGCGGTGAAGGCGGCATGATTGTGACCGATGATGCCGGGCTGGCTGCACGCCTGCGCGGCAATCGCGGACGCAAAATCGAAGAGCGGCAATCGGTGGTGCTGGGGAGCACCGTACCCTTTCAAGCCGTGTTGTCCGATTTCAGTGCCGCCTTGGGATTGGTTCAGGTCAAACGTATAGGCGAAATCCTGGAACGGCGTAAAGTGATCGAAGGTTATTACAATGCCTATATGCAATCCTTTGAAGGCATCAAACCGCCTTACGTTGCCCCCGATGTCGATGAGATTCATTGGTCGTTTTACATCGTCCATCTGGGTACCCGTTTTTCTCGTTCCAGCCGGGACGGCATTATCCATGACTTAGAGACTGAACAGATCGAAGTTTTTGCTTACTGCCAGCCTTTGCATCAGCAGCGCCATTACAGTGATTTAGGCTACCACCGGGGTGAGTTCTTTGTCACCGAAAAACTGGCCGACCGCGCTATTGCCTTGCCGTTCCATGGGCATCTAACTGAGGATCAGGTGGGATTTATCGTTCAAACAGCGAAGGATGCCTCGATCAATATTGGTGCTGGCGCCGCTATTTATCTATAACTTTATACAACAGGAGAAAAACTATGCCATCTATTACCGTTCAGCCTTCTGGCAAAACCTTTGAAGCCGAGGCAGGCACAAGCTTGTTGGCGGCATTGCTCGCCGCCGGAGAGCCTATCGAACATAAATGCGACGGCAAGGCCGAATGCGGTTCTTGCCACCTGTTCGTGCAAGAAGGACGCAAAAGCTTGTCCAGGGCGCAGCGCCCCGAACATGAAAGGCTCGACAGCATGATCGGCATCGGCTCGAAATCAAGATTGGCGTGCCAAGCATTGCTGGGTACCGAAGACGTGACCGTGGAATTGTTGAGTTTTGCGTCGGGATTATGAGAATCGCCTGTGTCGGGCTACCTAAGGGCGGACAGGCGCATAAACAGTGCGCTTAACCTCACGATCCTGCCTTCCGGCAGGACGGTTCAAGTCATTGGCGGGACTCGTCTACTGGTGGCTATTACTGATGCAGGGGAGTCGGTTATCGATGAATGCGGGGGGCGCAGCCGTTGCGGCTCCTGCCATGTCGTCGTCCGTTTCGGGTGGCGCAGCTTATCCAAAATACGTACTAAAGAGCGTGAACGGCTTACCCAACTCAACGGCGCGAACATGTTGAGCAGGCTGGCATGCCAAGCCATGCTGGGCGCGCATGATGTAACGGTTGAACTTATGCCACACTGACTTAAGCCAGATAGACTTATATTAGGTTCTTAAATTAGGAGATTTTTATGGATACCAATGAAACAAATTCTGAACCCCAGGCTGAAGCCGCAACGGTTGTTGGCACGGAAGTAACACCTAAGGAAGCCATCGATTGCCTTATCCACTTGCGCTTCCAGCCTGATGGCACTGTGATCGAGATTGGCGAACGCCCGTCTGGCGTTACTGCACAAAATTGGTTTAATTATTTGAGCCGACATACCCACAATTGTTATCAGGCCCTTTCCGGCGGGCGCGGCCTGTTCCGCCTTCCGCGCCTGGAAGTGGATGCCTTGAAGTCGGCCTGTGTTGGGGAGAATACGGCATGAGTGCGGTGTTAACTTCACAGATTCGTGCGGGACTGGAGTCAGGTCAGGTAATCCCCTACCTGGGGCCGGAAGTATTGAAGCTGGAGCCGGACTTATCGGTGCCAGGTTCACCGGAACTTCTTGTGGGTCAAATCACGGCGAAGGTTACCGTTCCCCATAAAATCAGCAAGAACTTGACCGCCGCCAGCCAATATATCGAAAACTTTAAACACCGCAAGACGCTGGTCGGCCTGATGGGCGATGCCTTTCAAGGCAAGTCCGCGCCTACCTATTTACATCATTATCTGGCAACCCTGCCCAAGCCCTTACCTTTGATTGTGGACGTTTGGTACGATGCCACTATGGCCGTCGCGCTGCAAAGCCGGGGAGATTTTGGGCAGATCCAGGGAGTCAGTCGTGCGGAACACTTTAATGAATGGGTGCATTACTATAATGCCGATGGAACCTCGGCGGAGCCTTCAGCAGCCGAGCAGTGGGCGACCATCCTGTACAAGCCGCTGGGTTCGATAGCACCGGATAAAAACTTTATTGTCTCCGATTCGGATTATGTGGAAGTGCTCACTGAAATCGACATTCAAACCCCTATTCCTGAAATAGTGCAACAACTGCGAAAGGACCGCCATTTCCTGTTCTTGGGTTGCCGCTTCCGCAATCAGTTGGAACGCAGTTTCGCACGGCAGATCATGAAACGGTCTTCGGCTAAACACTGGGCGGTGTTGCCGGAGGATCCAAGCCGTAACGAACTTCGGTTCTTGTCCGAGCAGAATATTGAGCAGATCCGAATTCCGTTGGCGGAATTCGTTGGGCAGCTCACCGGCACTGTGCTGGAGCAATCGGTTGCGGCGGTAGGTTGAAATTTAACAAAGGCAGGTAACGATGAGCACTACCCGAGTTGAACGAATCCAGGCAATGATTAAGGCTGCCTTGCAGCCCGATTATCTGGATATCATAGACGACAGCCATGCACATGCTGGAGACCCGGGCGCCCAGAATGGCGCAGGCCATTATGTGGTCTCTATCGTCTCTAAACAGTTTGTCGGCTGCTCTATGGTGCAGCGTCACCGCTTGGTTTACGATGCACTGGCCAGTTTTATGCCGACGGAAATCCACGCCCTTAGGATCAAGGCATTGACACCTGATGAAAAGGCATTGAAGACAGAGTAACCTTATAACAATCGGTATCGAGGGAAATAGCGATGTATGTCTGTGTATGTAGGCCGATTACAGAGAACCAGATACGTTCTGAAGTAAAAAATGGCGTATGTTCGATGCGCGAGCTTAAACAACGCTTGGGTGTGGCAGCTTGTTGCGGCAAATGTGCGCGCCATGCTTATCAGGTTATGAATGAAGGAAAATCCGAGCTAGCCTGTCTAAATGCGGGTTGATATAGGGTCTAAGGAGAATAATAATGAAAGGCGACGTAAAAGTTATCGAGTATCTCAACAAAGTGCTGTGCAATGAATTGACAGCGATTAACCAGTATTTTCTACATGCCCGCATGTTTAAGAACTGGGGTTTCCAGCAATTGAATGAGAAGGAATATCATGAGTCGATTGATGAAATGAAACACGCGGATAAACTTATCGAGCGCATTTTGTTTCTGGAAGGGCTGCCTAATTTGCAAGATCTCGGTAAGTTGTTGATCGGCGAAAATCCGCAGGAAATGTTGGAATGCGACCTGAAATTGGAAATGCTGGGACATCCCTTGCTCAAGGAAGCCATAGCTTATTGCGAGTCGTGTAAAGACTATATATCGCGCGAACTTTTCGAGGATATTTTGGAAAGTGAAGAGGAACACATCGACTGGTTGGAAACCCAACTCGAACTGATAGGCAAGGTGGGTTTGCAAAATTATTTGCAGGAACAAATGGGATCGGCCTCCTGAGCGGATAGTGCTACGGGTTAGGCGCACAAACAGGTTAATGTTCAGGTAAGCAGGGAGTTTCCGTGCACCGCTGGTGCCCCGTGGGTATAATCCGCCGCATGGCGAAGTACACCGCAGACGGCGGATTACGCCGCTCCCAAACAACAGTGATAAATTGAAACCCAATCAAGATGCGCGGCTAATCCGTCTACATTTATTGCCACGTCTTACGGCTTTCCCTTGAGGGAAGAAGGTTAGGATAAGTGGGAGTTTAAAGCATTTTCCTGTATTTAATCCTTCCCACCCCAACCCTCTCGGCAACTGCCCCTACTAACCTACATCCATGTAGGGATCCAGCAGGGGAGGGAGATTTTTTCTTAACTTAACAATATTGGCTTGGCGTCACCTTTAACCTTATTATATGTCTTCGTTACCCGCCGCAGGAGATTAAGGCATTCAAGGCTGGCCGCCATATCCAGGGCAGTAAAATCATCCAAGCTTTTCAGGCTGGTGTCTGCGCCAGCGACAAGCAAGCGTTCAACAACCTGATGCTTACTTGCGGAAGCCGCATACATCAAGCACGTCGCGCCGTTGTCATTCTGATGGTTAATGTCAATGCCGTGACGGACAAGATAATCGATGATGTCAAGGTTGCCGTTAAAACACGCAAACCATAATGCATTGTTGCCGTCGCTGTTGAGGGCATTGACCTCGACACCTAACTGCACCAGCGTCTCGATGACAGCTAACTCCCCTAGGCGGCAAGCGCACATGAGCGGTGTGGTCCGGTTATCCGTTGTGTTATCGGCGGCGTTGGCATGAAAATCATGCGCCGTGAGCCAAGCGTTAAGCGGATCGGGCAATACGTTTACCGTTTTGGCTGATGGCTGCAAGGCCTGGGTTCGCAAAGCTTCATAACCATCGATAAGGTCGTAGATTTCCTGGAAGCCGAAATCGGCAAATATCTTGGCGTAAGTCTGGCTCGCATTGCCGTGGTAGCAATAAATCAAGATGGGTGCATTCTTCGGGGTATGGAAGAGTGTGTGTTCGAGGTTAGCTTCTGCAAGATGTTGCGCGCCTTCCAGATGGCCTTGCTTATAGGATGTTGGGTCGCGCACATCAAAAGTTATAAGGCTTGTCCGCTTGCACAAGGATTGCGCTTCAGAAACCGTGACGCGTTGCCAAGGTGTTGTCGTTATCATCTCATCTCCTGTTGGGGTAGGGGGGTAAGGTGAGTATTCGGTCATCGTTCAACGGATAGCCGATGGTGAAATGGTAAAGCGATTGGAATGTTAACCCTGTAAGCCCAAGCAGTTCATGCAAGGAATCGTCGAAATAACAGCCGATACCCGTTCCACGGACACCCGCCGCCTCGGCTTCCAGGTAAAGCACCTGCCCAAGCAAGCCGGCTTCCCAATACAATTCCCTGTAGCGCCAAGGGGCTTGTTGCAGGGTTGGTCCAAATTCCGCGAGCATCCCAAGTGAAAAAAAACCTTGTTTGGCGATGGCTTGGTGACAACTGATGGTATGCGATGCTTGCCCGCAGTCAGCGGCGACAAGTTGGAATAAGGGCAGGTGATCGGGACATTCCAATCCCTTGGTCCAGGTGAATTCGTTGCTTAAGGTTGTCCTTAGCGAAGATTCCGCCATTTTGCTGCGCGGTAAAATATAGAGGCCAGGCGTAAGGCCGTCCACCCGGTGTACGAATAAGACCGGATGCAGCCATTGCCGATGTTGCCAGACATCCCAGGGTGGCGACGGGCGGGGCAGCAGGCAGTCTAGGATATGATAAAAAACGGCTGCGCTTATGCTCGATTTGCCGTCAAAGTGTTGGGCGCTCCGGCGTTGCCGGATAAGGGCGGCGGCGGGCGTAGGGTTAGTTGACGGTAACGGGGGGTATTCGGTGGGTGATTGGGTAATTGATGCGGCGGCGGCTGGATTACGTGTCGCTGCAGCCACTTGATCGATCACAGGCCAATGGTACATGGGGTGCGGATCGAGAGTATTCGCTTTTCCGTACCATTCCCCTCGGGCTAAATCCCAGCCGGGTAATTTATCTGAATCCGCTTCGCTATTGTTTATAGTAATCGCCAGCAATAGCTCAGGTTCTTCCATTTCCGCCCCGGTGAAGTCCTGGTTTCGGTTTAACCCAAGCAAGCTTGCCAACTTTTCACTGCCTAAGTTCTCTACGATACGTACCGACCAACCCAGCGCGGCGGCGGCGTACCGCAAAGCTCCGATGGCGTGGCCAACATCGTGTTGGCAGTACCTGAAAGCGCGTTCGCCATATTTCCATGCTTCCCGCCAGTGGATCGAGCTGAGGCCGACAAACAATCGCACACGGGTTATCGTATCGTCGCTTCGGTAGGCGTTAAACCGTCGCTCCAGAACATGATCCCGGCTAACATAATGATAAACACCGTCACTAAGCCCAGGGACGCCCTCGCAGACGATATAGCCTTCCGTCGGGTGCAGGTTGCCGCTCGAAGGGTTACAGCGCAGCGCCCACCGATCCGGCCCGTACTCTTTCCATGCCGAAATCCCCAAGGCCAATTCCAACAGCCAGCCGATGCCTTGAAGGCCGAGTGGTTGTGGGGTGACAGCCGAAGGTTGATAAAGGCTAGCAAAGGGTGTGGCCAATTCAGTATCGGCAAAAGGCAGCGTTATCCTTGGCGCGCCATTAAATTCACGGAACGGGTTCGGCTGGCTGGTCCAATCCAAGGTTTCCGGGCCTGTCGCATAGCGTTCCAAACGATGTTTGGTGCGTTCATGGTAGGCCAGCACACAATCGAGGTTATTCGAACGGTTCATTACGATTGTTCCTGGCAAGGCGAGCTAGAGTGGCGGCAGCGTTCCAAGTCCTGTAGTGCGAGTGCTTCGACCTGTTCCGGCGTAAGGCCGATCCAGCTATGAACCCGATCCTGGTCAAAGCCGACCTCGCGAACGTTGCCCACTTGTAACAGGGGGCGGCGTATCAGAAGGGGATCGGCAAGCATTAGGGTTAACGCGGTTGTCTCATCCAAATTCTCTGGTATGATTTCCCCGGATTTTATCCGTGGCGCGGCGCGGTTGAACCACTCCGGGACAGCCTTAGTGCCGAAAAAAGCGCGTAAGGAGTTCGCGTTAAAGCTGTTTTCCAGGAGATTTCTTGGCATAACCTGATGTCCGGCCTTTTCCAATAATTGTTTTTGTCGGTTATTATTGGCGCACCCTGGCTTCTCATAAAAGATCACGATTGCCATATTAGTTCCTTACCTTTGATTCAAGCTGTTTACGCGCAAGTTTCAGTAACTCGTCTGTCTGGGTTTCAATCGCTTGCGTTACCTTTGGATCCAGCTTTTTTAGCCAATGTGCCGGGATATCCTGCACCCCATAGGCGGCGCCTGTCAGCATTCCCGCAAGTGCGCCCGTCGTGTCGGCATCATCGCCCTGGTTGACCACTTGGGTTACGCAGGATTCAAAACTGTCGGTGCGGAAGAAAAAATACAATACGGTCTGGATAGTGTCCACGATATAAGCAGAAGCCCGCTTAGGGTAGGGGTCAAAACGAAATGCGGGATGCTCGGAAATAAGCGCATTGGCTATGAACCGGCAGGACTTGATGCCGCCGCCCATAACAAGTTGTTGCGTCATGCGGCCAAGAGCCAGGCTTGCCGTATCGGAGAGCGGATGGTGATGGGTAATACGGCATTGCGCCAGCGTCCCTGCCACGAATTCATTCTCGTCGCCCAAGGTGGCTAAGGCGACGGGTAGGTTACGCATACATGCGCCATTACCGCCATCACCCTCATTCGGAGGTGCTTCCAGGCTGCCGTCGAGCATGTACCGTCGGATGCCACGACGGCAGGTGGCGCCACAGTCCACAGGTTTGGCTTTGAGCCAGTCGGCAAAAGCGTCAGCCGCCGCTTTCGTGTTAAAACCATCCGCTGCTATGATCGAGTTACCCAGTGCCAACGACATGCTAGTGTCGTCCGTGACCTGTCCAGGTTTTAGTTTCAACCAGCCGCCGCCTATTATTTTTCGGTGCATGCCATAAGTGTTATGGATTTCGCGCGGTGTCATGAATTCCACGGTCGCGCCTAAGGCGTCGCCAATCGCCAAGCCAAGGTAAGCGCCCAGCGCGCGGCTGTGGATATCGTCCCAATCCATTATAGGTAGCTCACTTTAACCCGGTATTCGCCGCCGAGAACTAAATATTCGGCCTCGGCTTTAAGGGGGTGTTGTTGCAAGAGTTCATTAAAGAAAACAATTTTGACGACAGGCACCTGGGCTTCGAGTATATAGTCGCCGAACTCATCGGCAATGTCGCGCTTGGCACTGAATGACACCAGATTGTTAAGGCGCACGATAGCATGGTGACCTGATTCTTCGCGCAATAACCAGTGCTCGCGGAAATCATTAATGCCACGATAAAGGGTGATATGGCATTGATGTCGGAATTGCCATCGGTTAAGCTGCCACTGACAGAACTCGTAGAGGAGGTCTAGTTGAAGATTGATACTGTTGTTGTGGAAACGGCTCGACATTTTCTCTTCAATATAATGGTTCCATGCCGGTGACGAGTAACGGTTTAACGGTTCATGGTGAAATGTCGGCGGCAAGCCGAAACGGCTTTCCACCCAGCCTTTGAGTACGGCACCTTCCCGGCTGTTGGCATCATACCCCCAACCTTTCAGAAGCCGAAGATAGCTGGATCGAAAACGCCGAGGCAGGGCGGCGGGTATCGTTTCATCAAGACCAAAGGCCACATTCATATAATCTGCGAAAATCGTTTCGGATTGGCTTACACTTTCGGCCTCGGCGAGTTGCCGAAAAAACGACCGGTTGGTTTCGCGTATGGCACTGATTTGTAGCGGCAATGGATAATCATTAAACGCAACGCTACCGATCAGGCCGCTTGGCACTCCGACATGATTCGTGCTATGACCGCGACCGTAAGGGTCTCGATCCTGCCGCATGCGGTGGCCTGGCTATACAGGTCGATTTTCCGGGATCTTGATCGGGCCCATAATTTTCAGTCCTTCCTCAAAGCTGATTTCCTGAAATTTGTCGGAAAAGCTTGCCGAGGCGTCGGCGATGGCATCCAGCTTTCCGGCGGTATTCAGTTTTTTAAGGTCGCCGCGCTCGATATAAAACAAATCCAACAATTCGTTATAGACTGTCGCTTCATCTAATGGTAAAACCCAAAATGTCACGCCGCCGTAAGGGATCTGGTAACGGTTGCTGATGTCCAGATTGCCCGCAAAAAAGAAGTATTTGCCGTTCGGCGACAGTTTATCGCCCAATACTTCGCACAACAGTTTAAGATGTTCCAGCGACAAGGCCACACCGGCAAGGAAAGGTATCGTCATTTCCCCTACGTCGGCAACCATCATCACTTGATCGAATTTTATCTCGGGAGGACGCGCTTCATCGCTGAATTGTTGGGCAAATTTCAAGGCAATTTCGCCGCGAAAGCCAAATCGTCCCGGTTTCGTGGTGAAATCTTTATAAACCGGGCTTAGCAGGCGTTTTTCGTTGTCAAGCGAAGCGAATGGGGTTTCGGCTATGGTATTCATGGATATCCTTAATTTTGATTACGAAGAAAATCGGCAGTTTTGTAAAAAGAGTCAATAAGCTGTGCCAACAGTTCGGGGTCGGACGCTTGTTCGCTCAGCGCCTGGGTCATGCAACGCATCCAAGCATCGCGGGCGGCTTCGTCAATTGGGAATGCTAAGTGCGCCCGTCTCAATCGCGGTTGTCCAAAGCGCTCGGCATACAGCGGCGGTCCCCCCAACCAACCCGAAAGGAACAAGAATAACCGCTCCTTGGCCTGGGTTAAATCAGCCGGGTGTAGCGCACGGATGGCGTGAGCTTCCGGCAATTCGTCCATCAATTGATAGAATCTTTCCACTAGACTTTTTACTGCCGTTTCACCGCCGAGTAAGTGATAGTGGGGATTGTTAACCGCCGCAGTGATGGGTAATGTCTGGTTTGTCACACCTGTACCACGGGGATGCTAAGTTTAACGGCACGGCCAAGCTGGGCATCCACCCTCTGACGCGCTTTTTCGATAGTCAACGGCTTCGCCAGGATGGAATTGACGCCGTTTTTGAGGCAGGCCTGAGCTAAAGGGTCGCTAGCTGAGTCCGCAACTAAAATAATTTTGAGGTTGGTAATTTTGGCATGGATTTCTGCCAATACACCAATACCATATTCCTTGACTATCCCTATTCCAAGGAGCATTAAATCGGGCTTCCAATCCACGGCCTTGGCGTAGGCTGCCGTGAGGCTGGATATTTCGTGTGTTTCTATTTCATCGTGGAGCATGAACTGTAAGGCCGCACAGGTAATTTCATCGCTATCCACCACAAAGACACGGCGGTTATCAACCGCCCTATCGCTATCCACGCCGATCTGCATGTGATTCTCCTTACTGAAATAAAAAAATCTTCCCAGAAAAAAGACGGTGGGAAGATATTAAAAGTGGTGGCTAAAAGACACGCACTGTGCCACTCCCTATCAATGCAGCAAGTTCTGTTCCACAAATTTGATAGTTATAAAAAAGTATTTTTAATCAGGTAATTAGATTTCATAAGAGTGATTTGATTAGAATTTCTTCCTACTCCTATTTTTGTATGATTCCTTACAGTTTCCCATACATTGTAAGGTTTGTAACAATCCAAAAGGTAACAAGCTAATCGTTTTTAAAGAAATAAAAAACCTATTAATCAAATAGATAGGATTTATTTGTTTGCATGGCACAATCATTGCTTTTACAAACATGAGCAGTACTCAACGACTCACCGCAACGGTTACTAAAAAGAAAAAAGAGAAAGGATTGCCGTTTTCATGTTGGAAGGGTTGGTGCAGGCAGAGTCTGCTAGGCACTGAAATTATTTCGATTACTTATAATATTTGGAGATTACATATGTCAAAGTTAAGACAAATTGCTTTTTACGGAAAAGGCGGGATTGGCAAATCCACCACTTCGCAAAACACATTGGCCGCGCTCTCCGACCTGGGTCAAAGAATCCTGATCGTGGGCTGCGACCCTAAGGCCGATTCAACACGCCTTATCTTACATGCAAAAGCGCAAGACACCATCCTGAGTTTGGCTGCGGCTGCCGGTAGCGTAGAAGACCTGGAGCTGGAAGACGTGATGAAGGTTGGTTATAAGAACATCAAATGCGTCGAGTCCGGTGGCCCTGAGCCTGGAGTCGGTTGTGCTGGCCGCGGTGTTATCACTTCGATCAACTTCCTGGAAGAAGAAGGCGCTTACGAAGACATCGATTACGTCTCTTACGACGTATTGGGCGACGTGGTTTGCGGCGGTTTCGCCATGCCAATCCGCGAAAACAAGGCCCAAGAAATTTACATCGTCATGTCGGGCGAAATGATGGCGATGTATGCCGCCAACAACATTTCCAAAGGTATCTTGAAATACGCCAATTCAGGCGGTGTGCGTTTGGGTGGATTGGTTTGTAACGAACGCCAAACCGACAAGG
Organism: uncultured Methylomagnum sp.; assembly: GCA_964435245.1. Taxonomy (GTDB): domain Bacteria; phylum Pseudomonadota; class Gammaproteobacteria; order Methylococcales; family Methylomonadaceae; genus Methyloglobulus. The sequence goes on along the minus strand of CAYSYU010000014.1, from coordinate 14,166 downwards.
AATTGGAACTGGCTGAAGCCTTGGCCGGTAAGCTCGGCACCAAGCTGATCCATTTCGTCCCACGCGACAATATCGTGCAACATGCCGAATTGCGCCGTATGACCGTCATGGAATACGCGCCTGATTCAAAACAAGCTGACGAATATCGCCAATTGGCTAACAAAATCCATAACAATTCCGGCAACGGCATCATCCCAACCCCGATTACTATGGATGAATTGGAAGATATGCTGATGGAACACGGCATTATGAAACAGGTCGACGAATCACTGGTCGGCAAGTCGGCAGCAGAATTGGCTGCCGAAGCCGCCGCTTCAGCCGCTTAAAGCAAGTGGCGGAGGTGAAAATCTGACTTGGTGAATGTTGGTGTCCTTAGACTAACCCGCCAAGCGGATTTTCATCCTCCACCATAAGCGTGTTAACAATTGCAAGGAGAATCTTATGAGCTTAACCGTTGCGGAAACTAAACAACGTAATAAGGACCTCATTGACGAGGTGCTTTCAGTCTACCCGGAGAAGACCGCCAAACGGCGCGCCAAACATTTGGGTAGTTATGAGGAAACCAAACCAGACTGCGGCGTGAAATCCAACGTTAAGTCCGTCCCAGGAGTCATGACTATCCGGGGCTGTGCTTATGCAGGTTCGAAGGGCGTGGTTTGGGGGCCGATCAAGGACATGATCCATATCAGCCACGGCCCGGTCGGTTGCGGTCAGTATTCCTGGGCGGCGAGGCGCAATTATTATATTGGGACTACAGGGGTCGACACGTTCGTCACCATGCAATTCACCTCTGACTTCCAGGAAAAGGACATCGTTTTCGGCGGCGACAAAAAGCTGGAAAAGATCATCGACGAGATCGAGGTATTGTTCCCGTTGAATCACGGTATTACCGTGCAGTCTGAATGTCCTATTGGCCTTATCGGTGACGATATTGAGGCCGTGTCCAAAAAGAAGACCAAGGAATACAACGGCAAGACCATCGTGCCGGTACGTTGCGAAGGCTTCCGGGGTGTTTCCCAATCTTTGGGACACCATATCGCCAATGACTCGATCCGGGATTGGGTGTTCGATAAGTCAGAGGATAAGCACCCTGAATTCGTCACCACACCTTACGACGTAGCGATCATCGGCGATTACAACATTGGCGGCGATGCCTGGTCTTCCCGTATTTTGTTGGAAGAAATGGGCTTACGCGTGATCGCACAGTGGTCTGGCGACGGCTCTATTGCCGAGTTGGAAAACTCCCCCAAGGCCAAACTTAACGTGTTGCATTGCTACCGTTCAATGAACTACATCTCACGGCACATGGAAGAGAAGTACGGGGTGCCTTGGGTTGAATACAACTTCTTCGGTCCTACCAAGATTGCTGAATCGTTGCGCAAGATAGCCAGCTACTTCGATGACAACATCAAGGAAGGTGCTGAGCGTGTTATTGCCAAGTATCAAGCGTTGATGGATGCAGTGGTCGCCAAATATCGCCCGCGTTTGGAAGGTAAAAAGGTCATGTTGTTTGTCGGCGGTTTGCGCCCTCGGCATGTGATCGGCGCGTATGAAGACCTTGGCATGGAAATCGTCGGTACCGGCTATGAGTTCGGCCATAACGACGACTATCAACGGACTACGCATTACGTCAAAGACGGCACTTTGATCTATGACGATGTCACCGGGTACGAATTTGAAAAGTTTGTCGAAGCTATCCAACCCGATCTCGTTGGCTCGGGCATCAAGGAGAAATACGTTTTCCAAAAAATGGGCGTACCGTTCCGTCAAATGCATTCCTGGGATTATTCAGGCCCTTATCACGGTTACGATGGCTTCGCTATCTTCGCCAGGGACATGGATATGGCAATCAACAACCCAGTTTGGGGATTGGCGCGCACACCTTGGAAGGTGGCAGCCTGAGCCAGTTCACAAGTAGAGAAAGAAGGTAAGTAGGGTGCGTGAATGCGCCCCAAATAGAGTTTGAACAGTACACGGTGTGCTTTACACACCCTACATTACGACAGGAGTAATATCATGGCACAAAATGCTGAACGCGTTCTTGACCACTTCAACCTGTTCCGTGAACCGGAATATGTGGAAATGTTCGAGAAGAAAAGAGAAGAATTTGAATTTGCAGAACCGAAAGACAAGCTTGAAGAAGCCAGGGAATGGACTAAGACCTGGGATTATCGGGAGAAGAACTTCGCCCGTGAAGCCTTGACCGTCAACCCTGCGAAAGCTTGCCAGCCTTTAGGCGCAGTATTTGCGGCGGTCGGTTTTGAAGGCACGATACCCTTCGTTCACGGCTCGCAAGGTTGTGTTGCGTATTACCGCAGCCACTTAAGTCGTCACTTCAAAGAACCCAGTTCTTGCGTGTCTTCCAGTATGACTGAAGATGCAGCGGTATTTGGTGGACTGAACAACATGATCGACGGTCTCGCCAACACCTACAATATGTATAAACCAAAGATGATTGCGGTTTCTACCACTTGTATGGCTGAGGTTATCGGCGACGACTTGAACGCCTTTATCAAGACCTCCAAAGAAAAAGGCTCGGTGCCGGAAGAGTATGATGTACCGTTTGCCCACACCCCTGCCTTTGTCGGCAGCCACATCACTGGCTACGACAATGCAATCAAAGGAATTATCTCGCATTTCTGGGATGGTAAGGCTGGAACCGTACCTGCCTTGGAAAGAAAACCCAATGATAAGATCAACTTCATTGGTGGTTTCGATGGTTATACCGTAGGCAATACCCGCGAAATCAAACGTATATTTGAACTGATGGGCGTTGACTATACCATCCTTTGTGATAACAGTGACGTGTTTGATACCCCAACCGACGGAACTTTCCGCATGTACGATGGTGGTACTACCTTGGAAGATGCCGCGAATGCGCTCCACGCTAAGGCTACGTTTTCAATGCAAGAGTATTGCACAGAAAAAACCCTACCTTTAATCAAGGATCATGGCCATGAAGTTTTAGCCTATAACCATCCGATTGGTGTGGCGGGGACTGATAAATTCCTGATGGATATTTCCCGTATCACTGGCAAAGCTATTCCTGCGGCCCTCGAAAAAGAACGTGGTCGTCTAGTTGATGCGATTGCCGATTCCAACGCCCATATCCACGGTCAAAAATTTGCCATCTACGGCGATCCTGACCTTTGTTTAGGGTTGACTGGATTCCTGTTGGAATTGGGTGCGGAGCCCACCCATATCCTGTCCACCAACGGCAGCAAGGCATGGAAAGCTAAGGTTGAAGCCCTGTTGGAGAGTTCACCGTTCGGCAAAAACTGCCATGCTTATGCTGGCAATGACTTATGGCACATGCGGAGCTTGTTGTTCACCGAGCCAGTCGATTTCCTTATTGGCAACACCTACGGTAAATATCTGGAACGCGATACCGGAACCCCGTTGATCCGTATCGGCTTCCCTGTATTCGACCGGCACCACCACCACCGTTATCCGGTGTGGGGTTATCAAGGCGGCATGAACGTATTGGTTACGATTCTCGACAAGATCTTCGATGAAATCGACAAAAATACCATCGTGCCTGCCAAGACGGACTATAGCTACGATATTATTCGGTAGTAACCTAAACGGTTGGTTGGTTAACGTCTCGATTTCGCGCGATGATGCAACATGTCTCCGAAGGTCATGTTTTAGCCGGGACTATGCAGGGAAGCTTTTAGTCTTTTAGTACTGATTTATCACCAGCCCTTTCCCTTTTGAAAGTGGGAAGGGGTCATGGTGGTAATGAAGTACGAATGCAAAAATCATTAAGGATGGGAAGGTATTTTCAAAGTGTTATGTACGTTTCAACTGTCGCGTAAATAGTTGGATGATAGTTGTAAGCAGATCGCGTAACAACTTTTAAAACATGTTTCTGGGGCAGATTTGTTAGCTAAAACCAGTCTGTTGTTAAATTTTTATGGGCTCTGGCCGCGATTTAATTTTGGAGAATACGCATGAGCAGTGTGTCCGGTAAGATCCAAGAGGTATTCAATGAGCCCGGTTGTGAAAAAAACCAGGGTAAATCGGATAAGGAGCGCAAGAAAGGTTGTACTAAGCAATTGCAACCCGGCGGCGCGGCGGGCGGGTGCGCCTTCGACGGCGCTAAAATCGCCCTTCAGCCTATTACCGACGTTGCCCATCTCGTACACGGCCCGATAGCCTGCGAAGGCAATTCCTGGGATAACCGGGGGTCGAAGTCTTCCGGCTCAAATCTTTGGCGCACCGGCTTTACCACTGACATCAACGAAACCGACGTGGTCTTCGGTGGCGAAAAGCGCTTGTATAAATCGGTTAAAGAAATCATCGAAAAATACGATCCCCCTGCGGTTTTTGTATACCAGACTTGCGTACCGGCAATGATTGGTGACGATATCGATGCGGTCTGTAAAGCAGCCTCACAAAAGTTCGGCAAACCGGTGATACCGATCAATTCGCCAGGTTTTGTCGGCCCCAAAAACCTGGGCAACAAGTTGGCTGGGGAGGCGATCCTGGATCATGTAATCGGCACGGAAGAGCCTGAATATACGACGCCTTATGATATTAACATCATCGGCGAATACAATTTGTCTGGCGAGTTATGGCAAGTCAAGCCATTGCTGGACGAGTTGGGCATACGCATCCTGTGCTGTATTTCCGGCGATGCGAAATATCATGACGTGGCCTCTTCCCATCGGGCCAAAGCGGCGATGATGGTATGTTCAAAGTCTATGATTAACATCGCCCGCAAGATGGAAGACCGCTATGACATTCCTTTTTTCGAAGGGTCTTTTTACGGCATTGAAGATAGCAGCGAGGCACTACGGGAAATCGCCCGCTTATTAATCGAAAAAGGCGCTCCCGCAGAATTGAAGGAGCGCACCGAAGCGTTAATTGCGCGCGAAGAAGCGCTGGCCTGGGCTAATATTGAACCCTATAAGAAACGCCTGACGGGCAAGAAAGTCTTGTTGATTACCGGCGGCGTAAAATCATGGTCGGTGGTGGCGGCGTTGCAGGAAGCCGGCATGGAATTGGTCGGCACCAGCGTCAAGAAATCTACCAAGGAAGACAAGGAACGGATCAAGGAATTGATGGGCGAGGATGCCCACATGATTGACGACATGAGCCCGCGCGAAATGTACAAAATGCTGAAGGATGCCCAGGCCGACATCATGCTGTCAGGTGGTCGTTCCCAGTTTATTGCCTTGAAAGCCAAGATGCCTTGGCTCGACATCAACCAGGAGCGTCATCATGCTTACATGGGTTATGTCGGGATGGTCGAGCTGGTTAAGGAAATCGATAAGGCGCTTTCTAATCCGGTTTGGGAACAAGTACGCAAGCGCGCGCCCTGGGACGAACAAACCTGGGAAGATGTCGCCGATGCGGTCATTGCAGCAGAAGCCGCCGCACTGGCCGCCGACCCGGAATTGGCGCGCGAAAAGCGCCGTTCCGTGACTGTTTGTAATTGCAAGTCGGTCAACCGTGCTGCGATTGAGGATGCCATTGTTGAGCATAGCCTGACCACGGCGGCAATGGTTTCGGATAAAACCCTGGCGGGCACGGGTTGCGGCAGTTGCGTCGATAAGCTCGGCAAGATTGTCAAGACCATCGACCAGTGGCATCCGGCTTCCGCCAATGCGGACGCCGGAAATACGCCAGCTCAGCACGCAGCATGAGGTGAATCCATGGCAAAGGTTGTTACTTCCAAGAAAGCGTGCGCGGTCAATCCGCTGAAAATGAGCCAACCCATCGGCAGTGCATTGGCCTTCATGGGCGTCAATAACTGCATGCCCTTATTCCACGGTTCGCAGGGTTGCACCTCCTTTGGGTTGGTGCTGTTCGTCAGGCATTTTAAGGAGGCGATCCCCTTGCAAACCACGGCGATGAGCGAAGTCGCGACTGTGCTCGGTGGGCTTGAGAATGTCGAGCAGGCAATCTTGACCATCGCGGCAAGGCAGAAACCTTCTATCATCGGCATTTCATCGACAGGCGTTACCGAAACCAAAGGCGACGATGTCGACGGCTATATCAAGCTGATCCGGGAGAAGCACCCGGAGTTGGATCACATCGCCTTGGTGTATGTTCCCACTCCCGATTTCAAGGACGCATTCCAGGACGGTTGGGCGAAGACCGTGACCAAGATGGTCGAGCAACTGGTCAAGCCGATACCGCAAGATGCGGTACGGAACCCTAAAAAGGTAAATGTGTTGCCGGGCGCACATTTAACCCCTGGCGACATTGATGAATTGCGCGACATCCTGGATGCTTTTGGCTTGGAAGCGTTGTTTTTACCCGACTTGTCCGGCTCATTGGATGGCCATGTCCCGAGCGATTTTACACCCACGACCATCGGCGGCATTACGTTGGAAGAAATTGCCACGCTGGGGTTTTCCGGCCATACCATCGCCATCGGCGAGCAAATGCGCGATGCGGCGGCGGCTTTAGAGAAACTTACCAACGTCCCGTTTACGCTTTTTGACCGGCTGACAGGCTTGGAAACAAATGACAAATTGATCTCGCTTTGTGCAAAGCTGAGCGGCAAGGCGGTACCTAATAAAATCCGGCGTCAACGCAGCCAATTGGTTGATGCGATGCTCGACGGCCATTTTTATTTCGGTGGAAAAAGAATCGCCATCGGCGCCGAACCCGACTTGTTGTGGACGCTTAGCCATTGGTTTACCGAACTTGGTTCGGAGGTCACCGGGGCAGTGACAACGACCGCGTCGCCCCTGCTAGAGCAACTGCCTACCGAAGAGGTCTTAATTGGCGACCTTGAAGACTTGGAAGTAAAAGCGGTCGGTTGCGATTTGTTAGTGACCCATTCGCACGGACGGCAGGCTGCGGAGCGCCTAAAGATACCGTTCTATCGTATCGGTATTCCCATGTTCGACCGCTTGGGTGCGGCGCATCAAACCATCGTGGGTTATCGTGGTACACGGGATTTGATTTTTGAGATTGCCAATATGTTTATTGCCAATGCCCATGAGAACCACCCGGATACGTGGTATCCCGTTACGGAGCAACAAGGGCATGTGGGCGCGGCGGCTGAGGCGCATTGAAGCAAAAATGGTTATGGCTTAGGAAAGCTTTAACGGGTTATGGGCGCAGGATCATTGGAGTATTTCATCTTATTTTCGGTGCGGCTTCAAAATTTGGAGAATAAACAATGGACGAACTATATGCGGTTTGCCGGACGGTAGAAGTCGATGAAAACCAAGCCTACGGTTTTTGGTTGGCGCGGCAAGGTGAAAGCGGAGAGGCGATCCCCTGGCCTATTTTAATTACCCGTAAAGGTAACAATTTCTTTGGCTTTGAAAACGTCTGTCCTCATGGTGGCGAACGCTTGGATCAGAACCCGGGACAGTTTATGGATGACGACGGCAATTTCCTGACCTGCGGTAAGCATAGGGCTCAGTTCGACCCGGACACAGGCCATTGTTTCATCGGACCTTGCCAAGGTAAGCAGTTAACGCCGGTCACGCTGGTCATTGATGATGGGGATGTCTGCGTTACCGGTGTGGAACTGGCCGAAGAGGATGGTTTGGACCGGGGCGATTGAAAAAAACTAACCCGGTGGCTTAGTACCCAATTTTGGAGCGAATAGAGCATGTGGGCGCGGCGGTTGAGGCTTATTGAGCCAAAGAACGATTCTGAACAGGTTTTCTTTAGTGGAGGAAGTATGAAAGTTGCATTTGCTACGCAAGATTTGAAACGGGTCGATGCGCACTTTGGCTGGGCCAAGAACATCGCCATTTATGAACTGTCGGCAGATAGTTATCAACTGCTTGAGGCGATCCAGTTTGAAGGCGACCTGCAAGAGGACGGCAATGAAGACAAGCTCGCCCCGAAACTTGATGCAATCAAGGATTGCACCATCCTGTATGTGGCTGCGATCGGCGGTTCCGGCGCGGCGCGGGTGGTAGCCCAGGGAATACACCCGATGAAAGTGGCGCAACCGGAGCTTATCACTGACTTGCTGGAAAAATTGCAGGAAGTTTTACGTGGAACGCCGCCGCCTTGGTTACGTAAGGTGCTTGCTAAAGGCAACAAGGATCAGGAACGTTCGTTTGATTTTGAAGAAGATGAAGAGGTGGAACATGGCTGAGGCATTAGCGGTAAAGATGGTGGAATCGCCGATGGACTCCTTGTTCGTTAAGGAGCTCGTCAAGCAATGGCGAGCCCAGGATTCTTATGGCACCTGGGAAGGCAAGAGCGATGAGTTATTGCTCGAACCTTATATTTTAGACAAAGAGAAACGTAAGGCTATGCCGATTATCGGCGATCCAGATCCAGAGACGCTGTGGCGGCTGGAGCTGTTTTATAACGCGGTCGGCCTGTCCATTGAGCGCGCTACCGGCATTATGGTCACGCCCATGATGAAAATGTCCCACGAAGGTTTTGGCCGGATGATCCTGGCTGCAGGCCGTTTGATCGTGGTGAATAAACAATTACGGGATGTGCATCGCTTCGGGTTCGATAGCATGGGGAAGCTCGCGGAAGAAGGGGAGAAATTAGTCGCGGCGGGCGTTTCTATGATCGAAACTTATCCTGATGTCGCCAAATACGGATAGCCGCCATGTTAAATTTTCCTAACGCATGGTTTATAGAAACCGAATCACTGCAGTATGCGCTGATTCAACGCTCGAAACAGAAACGGGAGAACGCAATCGTGGCTGAAACAGCAGTAAACGAAAACGAAGACGTTAAAGCAAAACTGAAGAAATTAAACGCTCAGGCAACGGCATTAAAAATGGACTTGCATGATTTGGCGGAGGACTTGCCTACGGGCTGGGAACGCATTCGTGAAGTGTCTGAAAAGACTTATCAAGCACATCTTGACCTGAACGAACTACGCAAACAAATCGCTGAAGCAGGCGGTTAGGAGGCTGCGATGAGTGAATTTACCGTAACATTGCCGAGCGGGAAGCTATGGAGTCCCCAATTTGTTGAGGTCATAAACCAAGAAAAATGTATCGGTTGCGGACGCTGTTTTAAAGTCTGCGGCCGGGATGTATTGGAGATGGTCGGGATCAATGAAGAGGGGGAGACTGTAGAGCTGCTTGATGACGAAGATGAAGAATACGACAAGAAGGTGATGTCGATTGCCCATCCTGAGAACTGTGTCGGTTGTGAGGCTTGCGCCAAAATATGCCCTAAAAAGTGTTATACCCATGATGCGCATGAGATTGATGAGGCCGCTTGAGCGCTTATAATAATACAGGCAATTATATTATGTTGGCCACAATCGACGCTTATCACCATTATGATCCGTTATTGGTTCATGCCAGCGCACCCTACGACCCGGTGACCCGGACATTTGCGGCCGCCATCAATATGGTGCGCAGTTCTTCCAGGTTGGCGGGGAGGTTGACATTCGGACTCGAGATCAGTGAATACAAATCCTTAATCGAGGCCTACTTTCCAGGCGCACAAGGGGCTTTCCTGACGCCAGCCCTCAACGCTTTTAAGTATACGACCCCCACTTCCCATGGGGATGAATTTGATGATGTTTTGGCTTTGCTGCACGAACACCGGAGCAATACCGGGACAGAGACGACTTGGCTGGCTTATGCGGTTACCGCCTGTTGCATGGGCGACGACCATTTATGGCAGGACATGGGGCTGAATAATCGCCAGGAATTATCGGGGCTTATGCAACAGCATTTCAGCACGCTTTATGAGAAAAATACCGGCAACATGCGCTGGAAAAAGTTTTTCTATAAGCAATTGTGCGAGCGGGCCGGAGCTTATGTCTGCCGATCGCCGAGCTGTGCGGTTTGTGTCGATTACCAAAATTGTTTCGGCTCGGAGGAAGAGGGCGTATGGCGGTAGTTCAAGGGATGCATTTGGAAAACCCTGTGCAATCCGAAGATGTATTTTCGGAGCTTTCAGCTTATAAGCTCATTGAAATCGCGGGCGATGATGCAGTTAGCTTCCTGTTGGGGTTGTCCACCAGTGACGTTAAACTGGTTTCGCCGTCATACAGTCAGTTCAGTGCAATCTGCGACACCAAAGGACGGGTGCTGGCAAGCTTTTTAATATTCAAGCGTTATGGTGCTTATTATTTGTTCCTGCCGGCAGATATGGTTGACCCCGTCATACGGAAGTTGAAATTGCACGTACTACGCGCCAAAGTAAGTATTAACGATCATGGAGAAAATTTAAAGCTTATTGGTTTATCGGGTACAGGCACGACCCGACTTTTGTCGCAAGTATTGGCTATGCCTATTCAAGAGGGTTCTCCAGGGGCAACATTCCAGAGTGGAGAGTACACTGTTATTTCAATGCCCGGTCAAACACAGCCGCGTTGGTTGGTTGTCGGCAGCAATGATGCGATGGGTGCCCTTTGCGAGAAATTACGGTCGGATATTGTGCTAATCGATAAGGATGAATGGGCATACTTAGATACTATTAGCGGCGTGCCTTTCATCGTCCCAGCCACGGCAGGCGAATACTTGCCGCAAATGCTGAACCTGGAATCACTGGGTGGATTATCTTTCAGCAAAGGCTGTTATCCGGGCCAAGAAGTTGTGGCAAGGCTGCATTATCGCGGCAAGCTTAAGCGTAAGCTGTATGTTGCTCATACGGATTCTCAACCATTACCGGATGCGGGTACACCGCTGTATCATGCAGGCAACCCAAACTGTATAGGTCACGTATTATCGGCGGCTCGCCATCCAAACGGTCAAGTTGCGCTCCAGGCTGTGATTGAGATTGAACAACAAAGCCAAGGCGAAGTCCTCCTCGCAGAGCCTTCCAATTCCAAGCTTATATTTGCGGCGTAAGTTTAAAGGCTTTTTATGGCGACTAAATTTCATTATGTTGATATTGATGTTAAAACCGCTTATCTCACTGAGGATTCTCAGCCTGGACAAGCCAATTATGTCTTTTCATATACCGTAACCATAGAGAATACAGGTGCCATCGCGGCGCAATTGCTGCGTCGGCATTGGATAATTACGGACGCGAACGGTATGAAAATAGAAGTGATTGGCGAAGGTGTGGTTGGCGAGCAACCTTATTTGCGGCCAGGTGAGAAGTTTCAATATACCAGCATGACCAGTATCAAAACGCCTGTCGGCGTCATGCACGGCAGCTATCAGTTAATCGGCGATGATGGCGTGATGTTTGATGCGCCTATTCCTGCATTCCGGTTGGCAACGTTGCGACAGATTTTTCATTAAGAATCCCTGCACTACCTTTATTACCTAACAGGTCTTTTTCACACTAATTTACCTGACTTTACCTGGATATTAAGCATGCTTGTAGGGCTGCCTAAAGAAATTAAAGACAACGAATATCGGGTTGGCTTAACGCCCGGTGCGGTCAAAATGTTAATCGCGAGTGGCCACCAAGTACTGGTCGAAGCCGGTGCAGGTGAAGGTAGTTTTATTCCCGATCAGGAATTCCGTTCCGTTGGCGCCCAAATTGTCACCCATGCGCAAGATGCCTGGGCGGCGGAACTGGTTGTGAAAGTCAAGGAGCCGCTTAGCACAGAGTATCCTTATTTACGCAAGGATATGTTGCTGTTTACCTATTTGCACCTTGCCTCTAATGAGCCGCTTACCAAGGCGTTGCTAGCTGGCGGCGTTACGGCGATTGCCTATGAAACAGTCCAAACGCACTCCGGCCACCTACCCTTATTGATGCCAATGAGCGAAGTGGCAGGACGTATGTCCACGCAAGTTGGAGCGGCTATTTTGCAAAGGCCCCAAGGTGGCCGTGGCGTGCTTATGGGCGGCGTCCCTGGCGTAGCGCCTGCCGATGTAACCATATTGGGCGGCGGCACAGTCGGCGCCAATGCGGCCCGTATTGCCATTGGCATGGGCGCGCAAGTAACCCTCTTGGATGTAAACCATCATCGGCTCGCTTATTTCGACGATCTCTACAACGGGCGCATCCAAACGCGAAAAAGCAACCCATCCACCATTGAAGAAGCGGTATGTGAAGCGGATTTAGTCATCGGCGCCGTGCTGATTCCGGGCGGAAAAGCGCCTTGGTTGGTGACGCGTTCGATGCTGTCGAGCATGCGTAAAAGCACCGTGATTGTCGATGTCGCCGTCGACCAAGGAGGGTGTGTAGAGACCACTAAGCCGACAACACACAGCCAGCCGACTTATGAAGTCGACGGGATAGTGCACTACTGCGTCGCCAACATGCCCGGTGCCGTTCCACGAACCAGTACGTTCGCCCTTGTCAACCAGACCACCGATTACGTCCATCTTTTGGCGGATGAAGGCGTTGAATCGTTGAAAAACAATCCGGCGCTACAGTCAGGCCTGAATATCTATCGTGGACAAGTGACTCATCCCGGTGTGGCGGCCGCTTTTGGTTTGCCGTATATCTTGCCCGAACAAGCGTTTTAGTTTTAGGGGGTTACAATTAAAGTCGCTTCGCACATTTTTAAGCCTATACCTGATGTACTGTTTAACATAGGGTTATAAACAGCTTTTCACTCGAAAACAGTCATGTACGGTGCGGGTGAATATGGCATACATGGCTTGGCGACAGCATTTTTACTGTCAACGTTTCGGTTAAACTCACCGGAACAAAATTTAAATTACAAACTTCTACAACAATATTAAATTGGAAACAATGAAAGCAGACATCGGATTAATCGGATTGGCGGTGATGGGGCAAAACTTGGTGCTCAACATGGACGACCACGGCTACAGGGTCGCAGTCCATAACCGTACCGGCAGCACCACCGACGAGTTCCTGGCCGGCCCGGCCAACGGCACCCAAGTCGTCGGCGCGCATTCCCTGGAAGAACTGGCCGACAGCTTAAACTCGCCGCGCATCGTCATGTTGATGGTGAAAGCGGGCGAAGTGGTCGACCAGTACATCGATAAACTGGTACCACTGCTTTCCGAAGGCGACATCATCGTCGACGGCGGCAACTCCCTGTTTACCGACACCAACCGGCGCACGGCTGCACTGAAAGAAAAAAATATCCGTTACATCGGCACCGGCGTGTCCGGCGGTGAAGAAGGCGCACGGCACGGGCCATCCATCATGCCCGGCGGCAATAAAGAAGCTTGGCCTTATGTCAAACCGATTTTCCAGGCGATCAGCGCCAAAGTCGACGGCGACCCGTGCTGCGAATGGGTCGGCGACAACGGCGCCGGCCATTACGTGAAAATGGTGCACAACGGCATTGAATACGGCGACATGCAAATCATCTGCGAAGCCTATCAACTATTGTCCGAAGGCCTAGGCCTAAGCGCGGATGAGATGCATGTCATTTTCGACGAATGGAATAAAGGCGAACTGAGTTCTTACCTGGTCGAAATTACGGCGGGCATTTTGGCCTACAAGGACGAAGACGGCTCGCCCTTGCTGGACAAGATCCTCGATACCGCCGGACAAAAAGGCACCGGCAAATGGACCGGCATCAACGCCCTGGACTTGGGCATCCCGTTGACCCTGATCGGCGAAGCCGTGTTCGCCCGCTGCCTGTCGGCACAGAAAGACGAGCGCGTCAAGGCCGCCGAATTCCTGGCGCGGCCTAAGAAGGCGTTTACTGGCGACAGACAAGCCATGGTCGACGCCGTCCGCAACGCCCTGTACGCCGCCAAGATCATCTCTTACGCCCAAGGCTTCCGCCTGTTGAGCGAAGCTTCAAGAGAATATAACTTCAACCTCAACTACGGCGAAATCGCCCTGATGTGGCGCGGCGGCTGCATTATCCGCAGCGGGTTCCTGAACGACATCAAAAAAGCCTACCAAACCAACCCCGACATTGAAAACCTGTTGATGGCCGATTTCTTTATCGACGCCATGCGCAATGCCGAAGAAGGCTGGCGCAAGGCGGTCATTTTCGGCATCGAGATGGGCATCCCGACCCCGGCGTTTTCCTCCGCCCTGGCCTATTTCGACGGCTACCGCACCGAACGGCTCCCGGCAAACCTATTACAGGCACAACGGGATTATTTCGGTGCGCACACCTACGAGCGTATCGACCAGCCGCGGGGCAAGTTCTTCCATACCGACTGGACCGGGCATGGCGGGAAGACGGCTTCTTCTACTTATAATGTATAACTTAGGTAGGGTACGCATTGCGTTTCATTTAACATCATCGTCCCCACGTTTTCCGGGGAAACGACAACCTTTGTGCCTTTGACCCTGACCCTGCTTAACCCATGAACGCCGAACCCTGCACTTACGTCATCTATGGCTCGACGGGCAACC
>CAYSYU010000013.1:0-109931 GCA_964435245.1 uncultured Methylomagnum sp. | reverse complement strand
GTCCGGTGGTGTGGGAGGGATAACGGGCGAAATCCCGTTATCTCCACCCGTTCAACTGAACCGCCTTTCGGTCGTGAAGCCGACAGCGTGAAAGAAGCCTTGCGTGAGGTGCTGCGCGAAGAACGGGCAAGATAAAACAGCTCATAACGTACAGGGCGCAATAGCATAGCGTATTGCGCCGGACGGTTGGTGGCACACATGCAGTGCAATACCCAAGGGCACAAGTACGGCTAACGCCGATTGCAGCTATGGGTTGGTGATTAATTTCGTCTTATCGAGTTGTAGGACAGTAGGGGCTAAATATTTTTTGCCCCTACGCTGGAGGGTTCGGCCTAATACTGCACACTAACCTGCCCCATAAACGTCCGCGGCTGGCCGAAATCCACCCATGAGCCTTGAATTGTATTTAGGCCAGTTACGCTGGTGAAATAGCGTTTGTCCAGGAGATTGTTCACATTCAACTGAACGGAAACTTTGGCATCCCCGATTTGTCGGCTATAGCCCGCCATCAGGTCGAAAGTGGCAGAGCCTGGTACTTTATAACCTGCCGTGCCTAAACCTTGTTGTGTAGCAGGTAATTGGCGATCGCGTAAATTGACACCGCCACCAAACATCAAACCTTTGTAGTCGCCATTATGGACTTCGTAGGTACTCCAAAGCCTGCCGATATTACGGGGTACGTTTGGCAAGCGATCGCCGGTTTTATAGGCAAAAGTGAATGTTTCACCGCTCGCATTGCTCTTGGTGACAATGATATCTGTGTTAGCCCACGTCGCGATGATATTCCAGCCCGGCAAGATTTCGCCCGTGATGTCCAGTTCATGCCCCCGGCTACGAACTTCGCCCAAAGTCATGGAACAGCCACCGCCACAGGCAGGTGCAGGGTGTAGCGGATCATCCACTGCCACGTTGGTTTTGGTCAAGTCGTAATAGGCCAAGGAGGCACGCAGCTTACCATCAAAAAATTGGGTTTTGATGCCGCCTTCATATTGCTCAGCACCGGTGGGCGGGATGGGCTTACCCGGAAAAACACTGCCACTGTTAGCACCAAAGCTCTCCACATAATTGGCATACAGGCTTAGCCAGCTTTTCGGCTGCCATAAAATGCCGACCCGTGGCGTAACCGCATCTTGTTCGGCTTTATCGACATCAATGTATTGGTATCGGATACCACCGGTTACATGAAAGTCATACGGCAATTTAATCTGGTCTTGTATGTATAAGCCGTACTGATCCGTTTTGTTGGAAATGCCAAATCCGGAGTTACTGGGTAAAAAGGCTGTGCCGGGGTGTGCCGGGTTACTTAGCGATATATAAGAGCCTAAAAAATTAATATCAAATCTTTCTTTATCCTTAGAATCAAGCCGGTAATAATCGCCACCCATTAGCAAGGTATGTTTCAACCCATAGGTGTCAAAGTGACCAATCAGGTCGAGGTTCGTGGAATAGGTGTTGTTTTGAGTGTTGCTAGCATTCGCGTCTCGCCAAACATAAGACCCTTCGGGCAGTGCATCAAAATTTGGACGGGAAGTTAATCCAAAACTATCCCACACTCTCCGTAAGAATACTTTGTCGCCTGAAAATTGAGGTCGCGACCAAAAAGGCGAGATCAATGAATTTTGGTTGACCGAAAACCGATGTTTGATAGACCAGTCGTCATTAAATTGGTGCGACCAGTTAAAGCCACCAAAAATGGTTTCCGTGGTTGCGGGGGAGTATTCGCCGTAGTTTCGGCTTAACGGGACATTCAAAGGCCGACCATTTATGAAGGGAACAAAGCCATTGTCCATACCTTGGTGTTGACGGTTATATTCCAATTCAAACGTCACTTGGGTTTGGGGGCTGATGTCCCATTTTAGCACTGGGGCAAAGAAGACGTTTTCCGTACCGACCAGATCCCGGAACGAACCACTATTTTCGTAGGACATATTAACTCGGTAAAGCAAATCCTTGTTTTTGGTGATGGGACCGGTTGTATCCAAGGTGGTGCGGTACAGGTCGTAAGAGCCGAACTGCTGAGTAAAGCCATAATACGGTGTTGCTAGTGGTTGCTTGGTGGTTATGTTGACCATACCACCCGGCTCGACCAGGCCGTACAGTATCGCTGCCGGGCCTTTTAAAACCTCGACCGATTCTACATTCGCCAAGCCTTTGCTGGCCGAGCCTTGTTGCAGCCGGAAACCATTTCGAAAAAAAGTTGACGATTCAAAACCACGTAAAAAAATGTTTTGGCTGATTCCCCCTTGTTGGCCTGCGTTTGACGTATTGGTTGTAGTGGTTACGCCACTAACATTTTTCAAAGCATCACCCAGCCTAATCACCTGCTGGTCTTTCAACACCTGCTTTGAAATCACCTGCACGTTGAGTGGCGTTTCCATGATCGGCGTGTCGGTCTTGGTGCCTGCGGTGGCGTTGGGGATGACGTAATCCTTGTTGTAAGGGTCGGCGTAGTATTCAGGGTCGTACGCCGAGTCGGCTTCCACGGTGACTTTGGGCATCACTTGGCCTTCGCCGCTGTCTTTTGGGCTGTCCGCCGTCACCTGCACCACGGGGAGGAGATAATCGTTACTAGAACCCTGTTTTGCCAGCGGCTGTTCAACCGTGATGGCATTATCCGCCGTCTTGCGGTACGCCAACCCGGTATTCTTCAACAACACCGCCAATGCCTGCTCGGGCGCGTAGTCGCCATCCACCGCGTGGGAGCGCAAGGCGGCGGCCTTGTCGGCTTGGTACAGCAGGCGCAAGCCAGCGCGGTCGGCGAGTTCGGTCAGGGCGTTGTCCAGGGGTTTCGCGGGGATGTGGAAGGTTTGCGCGGATGCCGCGCTTATACCGGCGGCATAGAAGGCAAGGAGCAACAGGAAACGCGTGGTTAAGTGGGGCTGGTTATGTCCTTCGACCGGCTCAGTACCCTCTGGGGCACTTGTGACCTTCAGGTTATAAAGACGAACGGTACTAGAATTTTCATAATTTAACTTACGTTGGTCGCCCAAGGGCTTGCCGGTAATTTTTTCCTTTTTTTGCGCGGTTACGGCTAATTTGAACAACATGGTTTCTCCTGTACGGTGTGGCGGATACGCTGGCCTTATTGTTATGACGTTTCAGGATGGAAATCATGCAGTGGGGTGTGCAATTTATTGGCAGGGATTGGTTTTACTGTTTGACAATTCCAGATTCCCGATTTACATTGGCTAACATTAGCCAATGTAGAAAGAAGGTGACTATGAAAGTCAATATCCTCGATGCCAAAAATCGCTTATCAAGCCTGATTGTGGCCGCTGAGCGTGATGAAGAAGTTGTGCTGGCGCGTAATGGGGTGCCGGTTGCGAAAATCATCAAATATTCCGCGCCCAAAGTTGCGCCTCCCGGTGCTTGGAAAGGTTTGGTCGATTATTCCCCGGAGTGGGATTCAGACGAGACAAATGCCGAAGTAAGCCGGTTGTTTAACGAAACCGTTGCCGAATAAGGCGGCTATGCTGCTGCTTGATACCTGCATCGTGTACGATTGGCTGCTGGGGACGATCAAGGGTCAAGCCATCATTGACCGGATTCTATCTGAAGGCGCCCTGGTCAGCGCAGTTACGGTATGGGAGATGGCGATCAAGAACGGGCTGGGGAAAATGCCGCTGCCACAAGTGGCTATTGCCGCAGCCATTGAAGCACAAGGTTTTCAATGGCTGTCGGTTTCGCCTTACCATGCCCAAACTGTGTTAAACCTGGAACATTACCATAAAGACCCGTTTGACCGCTTGCTGATTGCACAAGCAAAGCATGAATCTTTGACCCTTGTTACATACGATAGGGTTTTTGAGGAATATCTTGCGGATGTTGTTATTTTGAAAAAGTGACAGAAGAAAATTATTTGTATTTTGAGACTGCTTCAAACGCTTGAAAAAATTAGCTATCTAACCATGTAACAACGTCAACCATGGCATGACCCGTGTGACCTTTACGGGCAGGATGTGTTCGATCATGCCCAGGGTGGCAGTAGTGTCATTGGCGGGGAAAACCCCGGTGACGCGCAGGGTGGCGAGCTTGTTGTTGACGATGAGGAGTCGGCCGGGATAGTAGCGGTCCAGTTCTGCCACCACCGTTTGGAAAGGCTGGTTTTTAAAGATCAGCTTGCCACGTTGCCAGGCACTGTTTTGGGTTATGTCCACCGGGGTGATTGCCCCTAAGCCTTGGCCAGCGTTGTACACGGCTTGCTGCCCGGCTTCGATACGGGCGGCAGGCGCATAGTCCTTATCATTAATGCCTTTTACGCCGACCGCGTGTTCTTGTACCGTTACCCGCGTGTCTTGGCCTTCATCCTTGACCTCAAACACCGTCCCCAGGGCTTTGGTGAGCGCCGTCTCTGTCGCCACCTCAAAAGGCCGTTTTGGGTCGGCGGCAACGGTAAACAAGGCTTGCCCGTGGCGCAAGGTGATCCGCCTGCCGTTGGGCTGGAAATCGATGTCGATGGCAGTGCCGGTATTCAGCAAGATACGGCTGCCGTCTGCCAGGGTGATGTTTTTTTGTTCACCGATGGTCGTCGAATAATCGCTTAACCAACGGTCGGGGTATTGGGAAAATGGCAGGGCAACGGCAAGCAATAGCATGGCGGCGGTCAAGCCATAATGCCATTGGCTTAGGCGGTTTGGTGGGCTGGATGTTATGGCCGATTGCTGCGGGTTTTGCCGGTTTTGCTTGGCTTGCAAGGCCAGGCCCATGTCCTGCCACAATTGCTCGGCTTCAAGGTAGGCGTTTTGGTGCGCTGGGCTGCGGTTACGCCATTCCTCGGCCTGTTGCCTGTCCGCACCGGTCGCCTGGCCGGATTTCAACCGCAGCACCCAGTCGATGGCCTGGTCGGATAAGGCGTTCAGTTGCGTTTTGGGTTTATGGGGCATGGCTTGCAAATTGGGTGGTTGTCCTTATTATGACGTATCAGCGGCGGAATCCTGCCGTGGATTTTGCATTACCTGGCAAAAAAGGCGGTCAAGGCGGTCAGGTTTCCTGGAGACGGTCGCGGCAATGGCGCATAGCCTGCACCAGGTATTTGCCGACCATGCTTTCGGAAACCCCAAGCTCGGCGGCGATTTCCAGGTAAGTCAAGCCTTCGACCCGGTTCAGGTAAAACGCCCGGCGGCAGTTTTCCGGCAATTCCTGTAACAGTTGATAAAGCAAATCGAGCCGTTGCTGCGCGTGGCAAACGCTTTCCAAGCTGGGCGCGTCATCGGGCAAGCCGTGCAGCAAGGCCGCGTCCGTCTCGTGCGGCAAACGCTGGGCGCAGCGGCGTTGGTAATCCACGGCCAAATTGCCCGCAATCTTGAACAGCCAGGCGCGGGGATTGACGATGACGGCGGCTTCCCGGCATTCGGCATAGCGGATAAAGGTTTCCTGGATGATTTCGTCGGCATCATCGAGACTGGTACCGCGGCGCATCAGAAAGCGCGTCAGTTCTTGGCAATGCTGCTGCATCAGGTCAGTCAGGGCGTTTGCATGCATAAGGCGGCTTTTATGAATAGCTAAGACGGTTGGTTGATTAATTTTATCGGACGGCCTTTGGATAAGCGCCATGAAAAAAGGCATCCCTGCCATTAACATGAGGACAGTCGTTTAAGCGAGCAAGTACTCCGCCCAGCCAAAATATAAAGCAATATTTAAGCCAAAAGACAGAAAAGCCCGGATAACAGGCGATCCAGGGGATTACTTGAATTTTGAGTGTTAAAAAACTGTGTGATATGCCGCAGTGAGTGTGTCATATCACGCAGTTTTAAGATGTAGGATTACGTCAGGCGGGGATTTGCTTTTTGGGGCAAAGGAATGGATTGTATCTACTTTGTAACCCAGCGTTGAACCTTCCTATAAGGGAATGGACTAACCCACGTAATACCGACGGAGCATTACCATGAAATCACACTATTGGCTTATCTGCATGCTGCTGATTAACCCCGTTTGGGCGGAAGACTCCCCCAGCCGGGTCACAATCAATTTTATCGCGCCGGAAAACTACACCGATGTTAGCCTGTCGGGCGCGCATACCGATAGGATGCGAGATTCCGTACTGGACAGCTTACGTGATTATCTGGTTTCGCTGGCAAAAGATAAGCTACCGCAAGGCCAGCGTTTAACGATTGATGTGCTGGACATCGACATGGCCGGACGCACCGAACCCTGGCGAACGCCCAACCTCACCAATACCCGCTTCATCCGCGACATCTACCCGCCCAAGATCAAGCTGCGCTATACCTTGCAGGATAAGGCAGGAAAAACCCTGTCCGAACAAGAAGAAACCTTAGGCGACCTGAACTATTTGCAACTTGCCGATCCCGGCTATGTCAACAACGACCCGCTGAAATACGAAAAGACCTTGTTGCGGCGCTGGTTTGGGCAGCGGTTTGAATAAGCGCTATTGATTCAGTCCATAAGTGCAGCGATTCTCGAGTACGAAATCATCCGCCCTAAGGTCGTGAATCGGACACGTTTATTTTTCTCCACCTTGGCCTTGCCTTCGTTCGCTGCTTTTTGAATCCGGTTGACTTCCTGCTTAAACTCATCCTGGGCGGCTTTCGCAATGGCATCGTTATCTGTATTCGCTTCTTTCACGATGCAGTTGTAATATTCCTGGGCCTTGGCTTGCCAGGCATTGATGTCCTTAATGCTTTTGTTAAAGTCGTCCACACTTTGGGTGTTGACTGTTGGGGAGGGCGGCTTAAGACCGCAGCCTGCGGCTTGCCATACTCCGTTTTGCAAATTGCCCGCATAAGCGTCCAATACGGTCAGCAAGAAAATAATAGTGAAAATGGACTTCCTTAAGGTCATGTTTTTTGCCCTGCAAATACAGTTATAAATATCCAATAGCCGTAAGACGTTCCAGCGAGCACAATCCCCCACCAACAAGTAATCAATATATCAAGGGTGGACTAGCGGGGGCATTTGAACAGAAACTTACGGTTTCGAGTTCATATTGCTTTACAAAACCATAAAATTCAGCACGATTCCGCATGTTGCCGCGCATATCCGTCCGTGAATATACGCTAGGGCACTATCAAATATGTTCAACTGGGCAAAGTGATAAATCCGTCCGTCCTAAATCTGCCAGCCTGAAAGCCAGTCCAGGATAAAAAAGGCAGTCAAGAAGGCCAAGCCTATCCAGACAACCCTGGTTTCAGAATGATCCGTTGATGATGGTTGTTGTGTCGTGGTGTCATAGTCTGTGGGGTTTTTCATAAAGACCTCATTTTAAAACAACTACGATTTATATCTGGTTTTGCCGAGTTTTTGCCAGTAAGCGCACGACCGTTGAGGGGTGAACCCTAAACAAACGCGCGGCATCCGCCCGGGTCTTTTGGCCTGATGTCACCAAGGTAACGATTTCATCCTGTTGTTGCAACGTCAGTTTCGGCCTTCGCCCGCCAACCCGGCCTTGTTTCTTGGCTGAATCCAGGCCGGTTTTCGTCCGTTCCCGGAGCATAGCCCGCTCAAACTCGGCAAACGAACCGACAATCTGCATCATCATCCGTCCTGCGGGTGTGGTGGTGTCAATGGCTTCGGTCAGGCTGCGGAATCCTGCGCCTGCCAGCTCAATTTTCTCCAGGATGAGCACCAAGTCCTTCAATGACCGCGACAACCGATCCAGTTTCCAAACAATCACCATATCGCCTTTACGTAAGTGTTCGACTAGCTTGTGAAGCTCTGGCCGGTCCCAACGGCCACCGGAAACTTTTTCTTGGAAGACAAGTTCACAGCCGTTAGCCTTTAATGCGTCCAACTGGGCTTGGTTGTCTTGGTCTTGGGTGGAAACCCGTGCATAACCGATGTGCATTATTGCAATATCCTATTGCCAATTTAGTTTATTTTGCAATACCATATCGCAACGCGCAAGCCCTGATTTTTATTGGGACAACAATTTAGCCGCACAAACGAACGTTTGTGCAACGATAATAATAAAAACCTGCTATCGAAATCCATCCAATGCCGTAACTGCCCCATGACTTCCCATACACTCACAGCCCTGTTCCCAGACAGTGCAGACTCAGGACAACAAGCCGTTGACGGCAATGCCTTTCAACCGGCGCAGGTCGAGCAGTTATATAGGGCGCACTATGAACGCCTGGAAAAATTCCTTATCTCCCGTACTCGCTCGAAAGACCTCGTGGAAGTCATCCTGCAAGACATCTACCTGAAGCTGATGGCGATCCCGGATTTGTCCGTTATCAAAAACCCCAACGCTTACCTTCACCGGCTGGCAAACAACCTGCTGGTTGACCATTACCGCCAGCAAGAACTTTACCAACGCTGGTTTACCGAACAACCCCTCGAAGACATCGATTGCACTGAACCGGTACCCTCCCTGCCTGAACAACTCCATTACCAGCAATTATTGGCTGCCTACCAACAAGCGTTAAGTGAATTGCCCGATTACGTCCAGGAAATCGTCCGTCTGTTCCACATAGAAGGCCTGACCCACCAGGAAATAGCCCGAAAACTGGGCAAATCGACCAGTTGGATTGAAAAGTCCATCGCCCGTGCCCTGCTGCATTGCCGACAAAAAATAGATGATATTGAATATTAGTACGGCTAGGGGTGCCCTAAACCGTCTACCTCTAAATAACAACTAAAAAAATTCACACCTAAAGGTAGGCATACGGCCTGCCGGAATTGGGTCAGTGGTCAAGAGAGGTAAGGCAATGAATACACCAATGACAGACCAACAACAGATAGACCAAGAAGCGGCCACCTGGGTTGCCAAGCTGAATGCCGATACGGTATCCGGCGAAGACCGGCAACAATTTAACGCCTGGGTCGCCCAATCACCCGCGCACCGGCAAGCCTTTTTTGCCATGCGTAAGCATTGGCAACATCTTGGGCAGGCCGCCCAGCACTCGGCAGAACCCTTAGACCTGCCGTCAAAAACCTATAAGCCCTGGATGATGACTGCAGCTAGTGTCCTCTTGGCCGTCACCCTGTCCTTGTTTTACCCCAAAGTACAGGATGCGCTGCTCGCCGATGTCGTGACTGCCGTTGGTGACCATAAAACATTGCATCTGGAAGATGGCAGCACCTTACACCTGAATACCGATACTGCCGTGGCCTTCGATTTCAGCCCGCAACAACGCACGATCCACCTGCTGCACGGCGAAGCCGAGGTGCTTGTCGCCCATGACCCCTCACGCCCCTTGGTCATCATATCAGGCCACCATGAATCCAAGGCTTTGGGCACGGACTTCAGCGTGGCACGGATCGGCGACATCTGCACCGTCACCGTCTTTGAAAGCACCGTCCAGGTCAGCGAGCATAACAATGTCATCGGCCTGCTCAAACCGGGGGATCAACTGCAAATCAGCGACGATAGCCCACAGCCGCTAAAAACTACGGTCAACCTGAAAGAAGCCAACGCCTGGCGGGACGGCAAACTGGTCTTTACTGCCCGTCCTTTGCAAAGCGTTATCGCCGAAATCAACCGTTACCGCTCCGGCCATTTGTTCCTGCTCAACAACAGCGCCGCCAACCGCCCTGTGAGCGGGGTGTTCGAGATCGGCCAACTGGATGAATCCATGGTGGTGATTGCCGACATCTTGGGATTAAAACCCGTGCAGGTTAACGGTTATGTGGTGGCGTGGTATTAATGTGCAGCCAAATAAAATGAATGTGAGATATTTTGTTAAACTCTATCTCGCCAAGTGTTGGGATTTCGACGGGCGTGTAACACGGCTAAAACAATAATATTGTTTTCATTATCAATATAAAAAATACCAAATGGGAAGCGGTCGATCAAAACCCGCCTAATATCTTTATACACTTTGCCATAGATTCCAGGATTACGGCTTACTCTTGCCAACCCAGCTTCGACGCATAAAAGAAAATCATGCCCTAGCCCTTTTCTTTGCGATTCATACCATTCGAATGCCTGCGTTAAATCTTCCTCAGCTTCAGGCCGAATTGTTAGGGTTTTGCTCACCCTCCGCTGATCCGATTTTTTACGTCATGCCATGATGCACCTGCATCTTTATCGGATAAATACTGATTTAATCGCAAGTCGAGCAGTTGTTTTTGTGCGTCCGACACATTAAACAAATTATCGTCTTTGGTAACACTGTCCCATAATTCTTCTGCCAGCAAAATCCGTTCGGCATTGCTAAGCCCTTGAGTTTGTGTGGTCATTTTATAGTACCTCTAATTGCTATAAAAATAGTTTACCTGAAATATTTTCTCACACCCCAAAAAAAATTTAACAAATTTAGTACGGGCAAGCCCAGGCAAAACCGTCTACCTAATGGAATGCCAAACAACAAAGGAGACAGGCCGCTTATGATGAACCCATTCCACCCGACTGCCCGGTCAAGCCGTATAATACCGCCCTTGCTTTTCGTCCTGCTGAACATCCTGGGTGATGCTGCAATGGCCGGGGACAACAAACAGTACAACATCCCGCCACAGCCCCTGGCGGCGGCATTGCAGGCATTCAGTGACAGCAGCCACCTGCAATTGCTGTACGATGCCGACCTGGTGGCCGGGATGACCAGCCCTGCCGTCAAGGGGGCTTATACCCCTGGGCAAGCCTTGGCGCAGCTTTTAGGGCATTCCGGGCTGAGTTACCAGATCAAAAGCGCCCACATGGTGACGCTGACCAAGCGCACGGGGAAAGACAGCGACGTCAATGCGGATGAAAACCTGTTGCCAGTGGTGCAGGTCACCGATGATGCGAAAGCAAACGAAACTGGTAGCGACACCACCCTCCCCAAAGTTACCGTAGAAGCCGATGCCGAAAACCCTTATGACGACCCTACCTGGCAAACCGATCCATACAACGAGGATTATGTCCTGCCCAATGCCACGGCCGGCACCAAGACCAACACGCCGATTATGGAAACTCCTGTTAATGTACAATCAATATCCAAACAGGTGCTGAAAGATCAGCAGGTGATCAGTCTTGATAAAGCATTAAGCAATGTCAGCGGTGTCACAACGCAAGCTGGCTTGGATTCAGGTTTAGGTAATTCCTTTGTTTTGCGTGGCTTTTCCACCAATACGCTGTTTAGGAACGGGTTCCGAATAGACAGCTACAATGGCTTTGACGACGGCCAACAGTTTGCCAATGTAGAAAGTGTCGAGGTGCTTAAAGGCCCCGCCGCTATCCTGTACGGACGGGTCGAACCCGGCGGCATGATCAATATCACCACCAAAATGCCCAAGGCAACACCATATTACTCGTTTAACCAGCAGTTTGGGTCTTACTCTTTGTATCGTACCAGCATTGATGTCACCGGGCCGTTAACCAAAGATGACACCCTGCTTTATCGCATGAATGCCTCCTTCCAAAGCAATAATACCTTCCGCGACCTGGTCAAGAATGAAGACGTATTCCTGGCACCTGTTTTTAGATGGAATATCAGCCCCCGTACCCAGGCAACTCTGGAAATGGAATACCAACATCAGAATACGAATTTTGACCCTCAAATTTTACCTATGAACGGTAACCAGCTTATCAGACTGCCACCGAACCGGAACTTAATGGAAAGTAACCCGGTTGAACAGGAGCATATATTTGTGGGTTTCAATTGGGCACACCAATTTAATGACGACTGGTCGATTAAACATCAGGTGAACTTTAAAAGGCTTGACCAAAATCAAGGGCTCGCAGCCTCAATTCTAGATGTGAATTTAGACACAAAAAGGGTTAATCGTTTTTTTAATCAAACTAATCTTCATAACGATACTATAGCCACCATTCTTGACCTGACGGGACACTTTAAGACCTGGAAGCTTGAACATACCGTACTCTTCGGCGGCGATTATTATCGCTACGATTATTCCAGTCATAGCTCGGATGCTTTAGACCTGAATACATTTGCTTCACTGACTAACTCAATCCAATTCGACCAACCTGGAGTTCACGCTGTTATTCAACCTAACTTTAAAGGCCAATTTCAGCAAAATGTCGATAACTACGGGCTCTATCTGCAAGACCAAATCAAATTACCTTATAATTTTCATCTCATGGGCGGCTTCCGCTACCAAAACATCCATCAGGTAACCCAAGATGCATCACAAGATGCCCCGCTCACAATTTCGCTAGATAGGCCGCCGCGGACGCAACAAGCCGTCACGCCAAGGGTTGGCCTGTTATGGCAACCCCAAAAATGGCTGAGCTTCTATGGCAATTATGCTGAAAGTTTTGGCGCTAATTTTTTTGGCACAGCCTTCGGCGGTTTGGATGCATCCGGCAGGCCCTTACCTAGTAAACCATTGCCGGCAACCAGCGCCCAGCAATGGGAAATAGGCACTAAGGCGGAATTCTTTGACGGCCGCTTACGTGCCACCTTGGCTTATTACGACCTGACCAAGCAAAATGTTCAAACAACCGATTTTACCAAAGGCCATACTTGTAATGGTGGTGGCGCTTTAAGTTGCTCGGCTGCAATTGGCGAAGTCCGTAGCCGGGGACCGGAACTGGATATTCAGGGCGAAATTCTGCCGGGCTGGAATGTGATAGCAACCTACGCCAACCAGGACGTCCGCGTCAGTAAAAGTAATGATACCGAAGGTGCTTTAGTTGTTGGCAACCGTGTTCAGTATGTGCCACGCAATCTCGGCAGCGTCTGGAGTACTTACGAAGTCCAAAGCGGTGATTTAAAAGGCTTTAAAATCGGTGGTGGCGTAAGACTACAAGATGGCGTAGTCAATGCCACCAATACCTATAAATCTCCCGGTTTTGCCTTGGTGGGTTTGTTAGCTGGCTACAGTTTTGAGGCTGGCAAAGCCAAAATCACCACACAACTGAATATTGATAACCTGTTAGATAAAACCTATGTTACCAATGTCGCTCCGCAGCCAGGGGCAAATTTCGGCTTTGTCACCTTCAGTACGCCGCGTACGTTTATGGGGTCGATTAATATCCAATATTAAGGCAAAGGTGCATTCCGTAACGGATTAGTCGCGCAAATTGTTTGGGTTTTGATTTATCACTTTTGGATGGGCACGGCGTAATCCGCCGTATGCTGTGTTTTCATTCTACGATACCAACAACCAACACAATACCGTGACCCCGAAAGAACTCCTCCTGCCACCTCAAAAACGGTATCGCCCCGTGGTGGCGCAGCAAGACTTGTCTGACGAAGAAATTGCCATGGACTGGACGCTCTCCGAGGCCGATCGGGTGGAGATAGGCCAATACCGCAAGAACTCCAGGCTGTTCATTGCCATCCAGTTGTGTGCGGTACGCTTGTACGGGCGGTTTGTGGCGGAGGCCAATAACCTGTCGCCCCGGATTGTCAGTTACCTGAACACCCAACTGGGCTTGCCGCCCGCCCTGACCATCAACACACCCAGCCGGGAAGCCACTTTCTCCGGGCAACGCAAGAACATACTTGGTTATCTGGACTTTTCCAGGTACGACGATACAATTCAAGCCAAATTGCAAACATGGCTGGAAGCAGGCTCAGCTAGGCGGCCTGCCCGATGAACTGTTCCACCGCGCTGAACGACACCTTTTGTCTGAGCATGTGGTGTTGCCTGGGGCGAGCGTATTGGAGCGGTTGGTTATCCAAGTTTGTGCCGAAACCCACGAACAGTTATTCGATGCCCTATACAAGAATCTGCCAACTGAGTGCTTTAAGATCAGGGCAGACAGCCTACTGGCCGCTTATTACCCAAGATACTACGGGTATTATGAAAAGGCGATAGGCATTTACACGCATGTTTCGGATCAATGTTCCGTCCTCAACACCCAGGCGATTTCCTGTAGCCCCCCGGGAAGCCTTGTATGTCATCGATGGCCTGTTGGAAAACAACACGATCCTAAAGATTAGGGAACATACGACGAACACCCACGGTAATACTGAAATCGTGTTCGCCTTGTGTTATTTGCTGGGTTATTACTTCATGCCCAGAATCCGTGACCTAAAAGACCAGCAACTGTACCGGGTAGAAAAGAATGCCGATTATGGGATATTTGCGCCGCTGCAGAACAAGACCGCCGATATCGATATTGTCGTAGAACAATGGGAAATGATCCATGTCGCCCAGTCACTAAACCCCTAATAGTACGTTTAAAAGTGCCTATCAAGGCGGATGATTAAATAATCTGCACCCGATCAATTGATTCGCCGTATGGTCGTTTATTCCAACAACTATTGGTAAACATGACTTCGATGACCGATATCAACCACCAACACAGTCATCACCTCATCTTTAAGCAAGCAGATAACTCGGTAATCGCCGATCCTATAACGCCAGTTCCGCCAAACGGCTTGCCTTCAAGCCTCGGGTTATCGTTTATGGCTATTTTTTGTTCCATTGTGTCAACAATCCGCCCGGCAACTTTCCTGTCAAGCCGCTTTAACGCCTTGTCGCTGAACCCAACCTTCCAGGCCAAGTTCTTTCCTTACTTCCTCGGTGCTGTACGTTTGGCTTGTCCCAGCCCTGATATCTTCCAGCACCTTATCCGCCAGGTAAATATCTTCCACGTCCTCAAGGCCTTGTTTGATAATCTCGCGCAGATAATACGCCTTGGTGCGACCCGTTTGTGCTGCCAAATTGTCAAGCCGTTGTTCGATTTCAGGTTCAAGCCTGATTGAAGTTGCCATAACGGAATCCCCTGCAAATAAGGATTTTTCAGTGTATCACGCCTTTGGCTTAAATCAAGATGACACTGATAAGCTACTCAGGATTAACTTACATTTTGCCCTAATACTGCACACTCACCTGCCCCATAAACGTCCTCGGTTGGCCGAAATCCACCCACTGGTAATGTCCGCCGCTTACGTTGCTGGATATACTGCTGTAATAGCGCTTATCCAGCAGGTTGTTGACGTTGAACTGCAAGGACACCGTGGCATCGCCAACCTTGCGGGTGTAACTGGCCATCAAGTCGGCGGTGATATAACCGGGCACGGTTATGGATGGTTCAAAACCATTATCAGATAATTTGCTGTCGGTCAGGTTAACGCCGCCGCCAAACTGCAGGCCTTTAAAGTCGCCATTCTGGACTTCGTATGTGCTCCAAAAACTTCCTGTGTTCCGCGAGACAAAAGGCATGCGCCCGCCCGGCGAAACCCCGGAGATTGTATCGCCTTTGGCGTTGGTTTCGACCGCCCGAATGTCCAGGTTAGTCCAGGTGGCGATGATGTTCAAACCCGGCAGGATTTCGCCCTGGATGTCGATTTCGGGGCCGCGGCTCCTGACCTTGCCCAGGGCGATGACGCAGTCGCCGGGGCCAGCTCCACAATTGTGCAGTCTATTTGGATCGCTAACCGCCACATTGGTTTTAGTTAAATCGAAATAGGTCAGGTTGGCGCGCAGCTTATTGTCGAACAGCTCAAACTTCAGCCCGCCCTCGTACTGTTCGGCGCTGGTTGGATCAATGACCTTGCTGACGCCATCTCGAACGAAGGTATTGCCGTTATTTACGCCAAAGCTCTCGGCATAGTTGGCGTACAGGCTGACCCAGCTTTCAGGATGCCAGAGGATGCCGACCCGGGGCGTGACTGCATCTTGGGTTGCAGCGGAAGTAGAATTCAAGGAAGGAGTCTGAGGCACTATTGATGAATTACCATTATGGATGTACTGCCAACGGATACCGCCGGTCACATGCAAGTCGTAAGGCAGCTTGATCTGGTCTTGGATATACAGTCCATACTGGTAAGAGCGATCAGTGGAAGAAAAAAAACCGTCTGGACCGATAGGGGAGCCTGGATGAACCGGATTGTTAAGCCCAATCAATGAGTATGAGCGAACCGACGTTATTAAATTGCTTGTTCCGGGAGAATAGCGGTGATAGAACTCTCCCCCCATCAGCAGGTTGTGTTTCAAAAACCCTGTATCGAAATGCCCGGTCACGTCCAGGTTGGTTGAGTAGGTGTTGTTACTGGACCTTGCAGATGCAAATTCCCTTAAAACAAATAAATTGTCACGTATGCCAGAAAAATCAAGTGCTGGACCTGGGAATCCGTTCTGAAGGTACGGTTTGTCTCCTGCCTGAGTTGCCCGGGTCGAAAAAGGCGCATCAAAAGTATTATGGTTGACCATCAGGCTGTGCCTGACCGCCCAATCGTCATTAAACTGGTGCGACCAGTTGAAGCTGCCGAAGATCGTCTCGGTTACCGCAGGGGAATACTCGTCCCAACTGCGGCCAAAGGGGATGTTGAGCTGCCGGCCTGGGATGACCGGGACAAAGCCGGATTCCAAGCCCTGGTGCAGGCAGTTGTATTCCATCTCAAAGGTGACTTGGGTCTTTGGGCTGATAATCCATTTCAGGGTCGGCGCGAAGAACACGTCCTCGCGGTCAACGTTCTCCTTGAACGAACCACTGTTCTCGTAGGACAGGTTGACCCGGTACAGCAAATCCTTGGCCTGGGTCAAGGGTCCTGTGGCATCAAACGTGGTGCGGTAGGTGTGGTAAGAGCCGAATTGCTGGGTAAAACCGTAATAAGGCGTTGCCAGCGGCTGTTTGGTCACCACGTTGACCATGCCGCCGGGTTCGACCAGGCCGTACAGGATGGCGGCCGGGCCTTTCAGCACCTCCACTGACTCCACGTTTGCCAACTCACGGCTGGCCGCGCCGTCTTGCAACCGGAAGCCGTTGCGCATAAAGAATTGCGAGCCAAATCCTCTGAGGTAGATATTTTGCGCTGTCCCGCCGAAAATGTCCGCATTAAGATTAGAAGATGTCGTGGTCACCCCGCTGACGTTCTTCAAGGCATCGGCCAGCCGAAACACCTGTCGCTCCTTCAACACCTGCTTGCTGATCACCTGCACGTTCAGCGGTGTTTCCATGATCGGCGTGTCGGTCTTGATGCCTGCGGTGGCGTTGGGCAGGACATAATCTTTGTTGTAAGGGTCGGCGTAGTATTCGGGGTCGTATTCGGAGTCGGCTTCGACGGTGACTTTGGGCATCACCTGGCCTTCGCCGCTGTTGGACTGCGGTTCGGGGTTATCCGGAGTAGTGGCGGTTTTCCTGAAATTACCCGGCTGTTGTTCCAAGGTGACGGAATGGGCATTGATAAACCGGTAGGTCATGCCGCTGCCTTGCAGTAAGCGGGTTAAGGCTTGGCCTGCCGTCATCGTCCCGTCCAGGCTGTTGGCGGTCAGGCCGCGCACCTTGTCGGCGGTAAACACCAGTTCCAGGTTGGAATCGGCGGCAAAGCGCATCAAGGCGTTGTTGAGGGATTGCGCCGATCTTATAATGCCGGGTGGCGTCGCCTGCGCAAACTTGATAGCTTAATACCAGGGCGATTAGGGCAAAAATGGTAGGGTGGGTAAACCGCTTTATCGTTTGTCCACCTTTTACAAGAAATGCTGGGCAGCTTAGCGTTGCCCACCCTACAAATCTAATTGATAGATTAACAAAAAATCGGTTTGCCCTGCTTGCTGCGCGTTGGTTTTGCTGTTGTTCCATGATTTTCCCTCGTTTATTTTAGGTCTCCATCTCAATGAGACGTTTAAGGGGCGCAACTTGGGAATGGCAATTGAAAATATTTTTTGGTCAGAGGTAGCAGGTGTTTATTGCCATATCGTGCTTGCGGAAACAGAATGGGTGTTGGAAAGTCTGTTAGCCTGTACCCGCGAGCAGACACATTCGTTGATCCATACGCTTGCCAGCCACACCCAATTCCAGTTTGAGGATTGGGCGGCGTTGAACAATGCTTTGCTGGATTATATTGAATTCAGCCAAGTTGATTTATCTGATTGCTTAATCGCCAGATGCGCCCAAAATGCCGGGGCAAGCACGCTGTTTACGTTTGAGAATGAAAAAAGCTGGGGGCTTTGCCCGTGGTGGCGACCTTGAGGCAAAGCTAATGATTATGTCTCTTCGCGATACCGTGTGGAAACTTTAAAAACTTCAATTTCACGTCCGTGTGGAAAAGTTGCCCCTTAGTTTAAGATTTCCTCCCTTGCCACACCAGTTCGGGTGGGCAGGTTTTTTGCCCACCGTTTGCATCGCCGATTTATTCCGCGTGGGCACAAACAGCATGTGCCCACCCTGCCGGGCTTTAATACTGTAATCGAATTGAACCCAACACAGCCATTGGCTCTCCCAGACTGATCGCGCTACGGCCATAACGGCTTGACGAATAGTATTGCTTATCGAGTACATTGTTGACATTAACTTGTGCAGTTAACCGGGAATCCCCAATCTTCCAGCTATAAGCAGCCATGGCATCTAACCGTGCGTAGCCAGGAAGTTGGAAAGTGTTCTCATTATCACCTTCACGTTGTCCGACCAAATAGACACCTGCACCCAAGCTGAGTCCTGAAAGAGGAGTCTGATCAAAAGCGTATTTAGCCCAGAAACTGCCGGAATGTTCCGGCGCATTGGGTAGCCGGTTACCTTGGTTGCTGAGTCCTGTATCAGGATTTGGGTTATCTTTGCTAATGCGGCTGTCAGTGTAGGCATAAGTGCCGATCAAACTGATGTTATCCGTCACTTGACCGGATAAGTCCACCTCAACCCCACGGCTTCGGGCTTCACCAATCGCAAGACTAAAATCCCTGTGCCTTAGGTCGGGGGTGAGGACATTTTGTTTAGTCAGGTCATAATAAGCCAATGTTCCCGTAAACCGTCCATCAAGCAGATCGAGTTTTATTCCGCCTTCGTATTCTTGGGCAGTTTCCGGATCGAATAACGTTCCGTCAAATGCCTGCCCGGTTATCATCCCGCCCAGGGATTCAACATAATGGCCATAGAGTGATAGAAACTTCCAGGGCTGATAAACGATACCATAGCGCGGGTTTAACTTTTCTGTGGTTTTGTTTTGGGTTTGACCTCTAGTGTCGTAATATGATTCGGCATGGTCGTAACGCCCACCCAACAGAACATGCAGTTGATCGGTGATCTCCATCTGATCTTGAAGATAGATGCCATGCCAACTGTTTAGAAAATCAGCAATTCTGAGCGGTGTACCGTTAAATGTCGAAGGTTTAAATGGAGAGGTAAGCCCTGTAAAAAGATTCACAGGCGTTACCGGGCCACCCCAAGGCGTTATGGGGTCGTCATAGGTCAATAACTTGCCGACATATTTGTTTTGGTAATAATCGAATCCGCCTAAAAAAGTGTGCTTCAAACCGAAGGTATCAAAATGTCCGGTAAGGTTGAGTGAAGTGTAAAATTGATTCCGGTTGCTGTTTGCGGTGTAGTAATACCGATTAAGGTTCCCTGAACCTTCCTCAAAGTTATCCACCCCAGTTTGTTGTTCCTGGTATTCAGTATGGACATATCCGCCTTTCCATTTTATTTTCCAGTTTTCGTTGAACCTATGCTCTAAATCAATATCGACGATATGGTCGTCTCGACTTAAATTAGTACCCAATTTTCCATTGCCTAAATTCCGGCTAATTTGGCTAATGGGTATGTTTGCAGGCCGCAACCCAACCGCTGGAATTGACGGATCGGTAAAAATATCTTGATGTTGGTAAACATATTCCGTCTCGATGGTCGTGTTATCGTTAATATCCCATGTCAGGTTGGGATTGATATTCAACTGTTGATTAAACGCCCCATTGATAAATGAGCCATTATCCAAATAATCCAAATTAATCCGGTAACGCACATCTCCATTTGTGGAAATTGGGCCGGTAGCGTCAGCACTGGTACGGAACAAATTATAAGAACCGAATTGCTGCTGCAAGGAGTAGTAAGGGGTTTTTAAAGCATCTTTTGGCACTGCGTTAATAAGCCCACCGGGTTCAAGTCGCCCATAGAGGACAGCCGCAGGGCCTTTTAATACTTCAACACGATCCAAATTTGCGGTTGAAAGCGGTACGAATGATAGCCACATGCCTTCACGGTAAACGCTGGTGCTTGAATACACATCGAAAGGCGCTGTGCCGAACCCCCGGATCGTGAATATATCGTTAAGATGCCCGCCGCCGAAACCGGGCTGTACGCCAGCGACATTCTTTATCGCATCTTGTAGGGTTATTGCTTGCTGGTCATCCAACACTTTTCTGGTGACAACTTGGATGTTGACCGGTGTTTCCATAATGGGTGTATCAGTTTTGGTTGCCGTAGAGGCATTAGGTCGGTTGTAATCTGGATTATAAGGGTCGGTAGACCACTCGGGATCGTAAGCTGTATCCGCTTCCACCGTCACTTTCGGCAACGTCGTATCACCGCCAGATTGAGTTTCCGGCTTTTCATCAACATTAGCCGTTTTCGTAAAATTAGCATCCGGTACTTCCACCGTCACGGTATTTGCATCGACAAAGCGGTATTCCATCCCGCTGCCTTGCAGCAAGCGGGCTAAGGCTTGCGCCTGGGTCATGCTACCGTCTATGCCCTTGACACTCATGCCGCGCACCTGGTCTGCGGTAAACAGCAACCGCAGGTTGGTGTCGGTGGCGAATTGCATCAGCGCATCTTCGAGCGACTGCGCGGTTATCCGGTAATGCCGGGTGGCGTCCGCAAGCGCTGCCCCACAAAGTTGCATGGCCAGAACGGTAACAAGTGTTGCCCACCGTATGGCTTGATGGGCTGGTTGGCGGCTAAAACCAAGACGCTCAATCATGTGTTCTCCTTTAATAAACGGTTGCTTATGTTAATAAGGCGTTTTAGCCACACGATTTCATTACCTGATATTGAAAAAATTTTTAATGCTAGCGATGATTCTCCCTTAAATTTAAAAAAACATTAGTTATCAGTTAGATAAAATTATTATCTGGTATGGGTTTTTTGCCGGACAATCGCATCAATGCCGGTATTGCGGGGTAAGGGAAGCCGGTTGGGGGATTGGTTAGGTTGTCCGGTTAGCGGTGCAACAACACCCACCAAGGCCCCAACCTGGTTTCCTGCAAGCCCAGCACTTTGCGGACGCTGGACAGTACGGCATCGGGGTTATCCAGTGGGAACACGCCGCTGACCCTCAGGTTTTTCAGGGTGTCCCCGGCCAGATAAATACGCCCCAGCCGGTAACGGTTGAGTTCTTCGACCAATTCGCGCAAGGGGCGGTCTTTAACGGACAGGTGGCGGTGTTGCCAAGCGGCAGTTTGGGCGAGGTTGACGGGAGTTGGCTGGGGCAGGTTTCCATCACCCTGATAAACCAGTTGTTGACCTGCCTGGATGTTAACCGGGGTGGCTTCGCCTGCATTATTTTCGGTGCTGGCTGTTTGGATTCGGGCGGCCACGGCGTGTTCCTGGACGGTCACGGTGATGTTGCTGGCGGTTTTCCGGTAAACCTCGAAGACCGTACCCAGCGCCCTGAGCATTAAGTTATCGGCCTTGACTTCAAAAGGCCGCGCGGCATCTTTGGCCACTGTGCAGTTGACTTGGCCGTGGTGGAGGTTAATCAGGCGTTGCGATGGCTGGTAGTCCACCGAGACTGCGGTGTTGGTGTTGAGCAGCAGATGGCTGCCGTCGGCAAGTGCAACATCACGGATTTCACCGGTTTGGGTATGGTAGTCGCTCAACAGGTTGTCCCAGAGGCTGGTCTGGCTAGGCCATACCAAACCTACTGCAACCATCCAGGTTGCAGCCAAGGCCAGCGGTAGCGCCAACCAGGGCTTGACGGTTCGTCTGGGCAATGCTGTTACCTGTGGGCTTGGCGTGTGTTCTTGGCGGACATGCGCTTTGTCAGCAGGCCGCAGGTGCTTCTCGGCGGCGACCATCTCGTTAAAGTAGCGCTCGGCTTTGGCAAAGGCATTGGCATGTTCGATACTTTCCGACAGCCAGTCGGCAAAGGCATGGGTCTGTGCCTCGCTGAGGTCGCCTCCCCGCAACCGCACCAGCCATTCGGCGGCTGTTTCGGTAAGGTCGGGCGACGGAGTTTCGTCAGCAGGCTGGGGCATTAACATTCCAGGAAGACAGAGGGCATACTAGATAAGACGTTTAATGCACCCATTCTTTTACCCGTACCACAAAAAAACAGGGTTGCCCTCATTCAGTATCGTCCAGCCGCCTGATGCAATGGTCGATGGCACGGGTCAAGTGCTTGTAAACCATGGAGACGGATATCCCAAGCTGGGCGGCGATTTCCGAATAGGTCAGCCCGTCGATGCCATGTAGGCGAAAAGCCGTCCGGCAATCCAGCGGCAGTTCGTCCAAGACGGCCTCGAACCGGCTAAGCCGTTGCCTGTCCATGGCGATCTGCTCAGGTCCAGGGGCGGTGCTGGCTGTCATCTCGGCCAGGAGTTCCGGTTCGACAGTAACCACCAAGTT
This sequence comes from uncultured Methylomagnum sp., assembly GCA_964435245.1. Lineage (GTDB taxonomy): Bacteria > Pseudomonadota > Gammaproteobacteria > Methylococcales > Methylomonadaceae > Methyloglobulus. Next base: position 87,802 of record CAYSYU010000013.1, on the reverse strand, counting down.
TTCCCTGACCTTGATTTTTCGCTGGTAGTCGGTGGCTAGATTTGCGGCAATCCGGTAGGCCAAGGCGCGGGCGTTATTGGGCGGGTTTTCCTTGATATACTCGTGGAGGCGGAGAAAGGTCTCATGGCACAGGTCGGCGGCGGCTTCGGGGCATTGGGTCCGACCTGTCAAAAAGCGCAACAATTCATCGGCTAGGGCTTCGCTCCAGTATATGGCGACGTCGGGGGATGAGGATGCGCTCATAGCTAATACGATAAAATGGTAATGCCAAAAATTTTGGGCATTATCTTATGAATCGTTTGACAACGCCAATATTTTGAAGGTGAATCAAAGGGGTATGCCGTTTCCCTATGTTATTAAGAATAGGTTTAGTCGTTGATCCTGCCTCTTGATGCGTGAAGTCGTGTTGTTTGAATAACAAGTAAGTCGTGGCTTTAATTTCATAAGAGCTAAAACTTATTCGTACTGAATCTATAGGATTAGCGATAAGTCCGTTAAAATTTCGGGTTTCTTGGTTTTCCACACGGTTTCGCGTAGCCACAATTATTAACAATCTGATTTCGCATGTGGCCCGACCAACCCACCATGAACGGAATCTTCGCTATCGGTGTAGCACCACCCACCAGAAACCGAGGCGGGTTTCCTGCAAGGCCAAGGCGGTGCTGAGGGTGCGCAGGGTTTCGTCAGGGTTCGCCAGGGAAAACACGACCGTTATGCGTTGGTTGTTAAGCTTGGCATCCGGCACAACAATCCGCCCGTTGCGGTAGCGGTTGAGTTCTGCGATGGCTTCGCTGAGCGGGCGGTCATTGATGAAAAGTTTTTGCTGTTGCCAAGCCGTTAATTGGCTTATGTCGCTATTTTTTGGTGATGGTAAGTAATTTCCGCCCAAGTAATGTAATTGTTGGCCTTCGTTGATGACGACGGGTTGGGCTTGTTCCGATGTGGTGGACAGTTCTGATGCCGAAAGCCTTGCAGATACGGCATGTTCTTGTACGGTCACGCTGATGCCGCTTTCTTGGTTATAAACCTCGAACACCGTCCCCAACGCACGGACTGACAAGTTGCCGCTGTGGACTTCAAAAGGCCGGTTGCTGTCTTTGGCGACAGTAAACCGCACTTGGCCGTGGAGTAGGGTAATCAAGCGTATTGCATCTTGATAATCCACCGAGACCGCCGAGTTGGTGTTGAGCAACAAATGGCTGCCATCGGTTAGTTGGATGTCGCGTTGTTCGCCCGTACCGGTGTGGTAATCACTGAGGTAAGCATCAAACAGATGTGCCTGTTGGGGCATGACACCCAAGACGGCAACCAGCAAGGCTGCCGCCAAAGCCAAAGGGATCGCCAGCCAGCGCTTTGTGTGGTGCGGTTGTTTTCGTGTTTTGGCCATGTTAACGGTAATGACCGGCGCGATGGCCTCTACTGGTTTAGTATTGGGAGCATCCACTGCATTGCTTAGTTTTTGCCGTAAACTCTTACCGGCGTCAATCATGTCGTTGTATGTGTCTTCGGCTTCGGCAAAAGCGGCGGCGTGGGCGGCATCTTGCGAGAGCCAATCGGCAAAGCCGTGCATGTCTTCGTCACTTATCTTATCCGCGCGCAACGTGATGAGCCAATCGATGGCTTGCTGGTTCAACTCAGGCAGGTTGGGTTCGTTAGGGTACGTGGGCATCGGCTAACAGAAACAAAGTATCTTGTCTTTATAAGACGGATGACAAGCCCAAACGATTACCCTTAATGGGTAAAATATAAGGCTCAACCGGTTTCTTTCGTGCGTTGGGTGCAATGCGCCGTCGCCCGGGACAAATGTTTATGCACCATGGATTCTGATATGCCCAGACGGGCGGCTATTTCAAGGTAGGTCAACCCGTCGATGCCGCGCCATAAGAACGCATTACGGCAATCGGGAGGCAGTTCCATCAGTGCCTGTTCGAGTATAGTCAGTTCTTGCTGGGCGCTGGCGATCTGCTCTGGCCCTGCCTCCGCCGATTGGAAGCTGTCGGCAAATTCCTCAAAATCCACATCGAACGCACGGTCGCTCCTGACCTTGGCTTTGCGTTGGTAATCAAGCGCCAAATTGAGGGCGATACGGTAGGCCAGCGCACGGGCATTATTGACGGGTGTGGCTTGGCTGGTCTGGCAAAAGCGGATATAAGTTTCGTGGGTGATTTCGGCAGCCATGTCCGAGCACCTGAGCCGCCGGGTCAAAAACTGGAGCAATTCCTCGGCAAGGGATTCGCTCCAGTATAAGGTGTGGTCGGGAGAGATGGCGTTTGTCATGGTCAATACTGCGTCAAGCAAACCTTAAAATAGGCGCATTATCTTATGAAACCTTGGCTTGTGCTATTTTTATCGATGCAACAATGGCTTAAACCGGAGGGTTATGCCCGATAAGAGAGTCGCTATTTTTGCGAAAGCTTGTTTTGGGCATCCCAGCCCAAGCAAGCGGCCTTAACTTAACGCGACCGCCAATGCCTTCGGCTGCCCGGATTCGTCCTCGGTTCGCCACGATGCACAACTCCCCTCCGGTACGCTGCGCATCACGGCTGCCCAAATGACTTGACGCCGTGTCGGATGGCCTTGCATTTCGACTCCGCTCCCGCTACAACTCCGTCAAAACGCCCGGCCCTACGGCTATCCGGGGGTCGTCGTACTCCGCTCCACTATCGTTACGCTTCCTGTACTCCTTCTAAGTGATTTCTTCTACAAAACACCTCGATATAAAAATTTATTTGAATGTCCACAACCAAGGGCTGACCCGCCGTTAGCGGAAAACTGGCGACGGTCGGGTCATGGCCGATCTTCCCAAAGTGGTTGGTATGAGCCAATGTCGGCTATGTAGAAACCATATATCTCATTGATAATAAATATTATATTTAAATATGAATTTAACTTTTCACATGAATATCAAACAAATTAGGAGTATTGATCTGTTTTAGAGTGGTTAATTTCTAGTGAGTTTTTATTCCCAATATTCCCTGCCATTGAGCAAGCGTAAAATCTTTTAGAGACTTATGTATTGACATTGTTAATACAGAATTTAGAATAACTCCCATGGATATCCGCTATGAGAAAAATGGAATTGTTTTTGTCTGGAATGCCCGTAAAGCGGCGGCTAATCCTAATAAGCACGATGGCATAACATTTGAGCAAGCCACAGAAGTGTTTTTTGATCCTTTTTTCAAACTAGTCGATGCCGAAAGGAATCAGGAAGCGCGTGATGCGGTAATTGGATATGACGAATCCGGCCGGTTGCTTTTTGTCGTTCATATCGAGCTTGAAGATGAAGTAATTCGTGTAATATCGGCCCGAAAGGCCACCGCAACGGAGCGAAATGATTATGATTCCTGATACCCTTAAAAACCGCCTAACCAAAGACCGCCCGATGACTTCTATTACCATACGTATTCCCGTTGATGCCGTGGAATCGATGAAAGCCATTGCGCCCTATAAAGGCTTTACGGGTTATCAGGCACTATTAAAATCGTATATTAGCGAAGGCTTGCGCCGGGATGAGGCTCAATTTGTCTTCAGCAAAGAAGCCAAGCTGATCGCCGCATTAAAAAAGCGCGGAGTGCCCGACAGCATTATTGAAGAAGCTGCGCGTGAGGTAGCTTAGAAACTTTCTCCATACCAGCCGCTCAAAAATTTAATTTTTTCTCTTAGATGAATGTGACAGTCCGACCCAATCCTGACGTCGGCAACCAAAATCTAATCGTCTGGTTGCGATTCTTAGGAGTCACTCAATCCAGATTTCCAAATGAAAACATACCTACTGCAAGCAGACATTCAATTCCAAAGGTGGATGTCGACCAATAGAAGTTATTGATGTCCATCAGGAAAACCCTCAACCAGGGACAATTATAGCCCCCCTCCCCTATATAATAGAAACGCGTAAAGGCCTATCAAAGATGCATTGATCGCTTTGTTAAACTAGGCTTGGAAGGTAGCCACATAACAAATTTAGTTAATGTTTATGCATTCGGTGTGATACCACAGAGCAGGGTCTTTGCTAGTCCATCCCCAACTGAGGTCGTTGGCTCGAACCCGAGTCCTGATCTAGCGCGTTGCAAAGAGTATTCAGGGCCTCCTAACAAAAGAGACCCATAGACGTGATCCGACGAGTAAGGCTTCCAATGCGGCAGCATTCCTTTCGCTCCTAGGTTACTCTTAATCCAACGCAGTTCCTGAGCAAACCGTACGACAGGGGTAGGCACCGACACGAGCTTCGGAACGTGGGCTTTAATTTCCGCTGAAGCAGAAATGATCTCTTGAAGGCTGGTGAGTGACGGGCCAGCGATATTGGCAGTGCATGAACCTGTGATATTAGATGTGCCCGCCCTGATGATAGCCTCGATCAAGTCGTCAATATACACGAGCGAGAAGCGGCGTGGGGTGCGGCCAGCGGTGAACACGTAATTTCTGCTAAGTATCGACGTGACCAGTCCAGTAAACCCGTTTAAATCGCCAGGTCCGTATATCTGGCAAGGCCTTATGATTACGTAGCAAAAATTACCCGTAGCGTAGCGTATAATTTCGAGTTCCGCAGCGGCCTTACTTTGACCATAACTATCGATGCCTCCAAGCGGGCAGTCTTCATCAATAAGCGTCTTAAGAGGTGGCGCATAAGCACAGACCGAACTAAGGAAAACCAAGCGGTTTACCCCGTTTTCCAGGCAAGCCTGCAACAGAGTTCGAGTGCCGCCGAGATTGACGCGCCATTGCGCTGAGTGACCTCCCTTGCCGGGAACAATCGCAGCAAGATGGTAAACAACCGATACACCTCGAAGTGCTGCAGCTATCGATTGCTTGTCGGTAATATCGCCGCAGCGCCACTGAACTCCTTGGATGTCCGGGATATCAGTGCCGCTGCGCGTCAGGGCATTGACATATTGCCCATCGGCTGCCAACCTGCGAATCAAGTGGCTACCAACAAATCCCGTTGCGCCAGTGACCAGCGATGTAGCCACAAAATTAACCGTTAGCCCTGATAGCGTTACGGATCGCGTAAATTGCACCTCTTGGGTATCTTAGGATCAAACGCACGTTATAGATAAGTTCGCTAACAGATATAAGGGATCTGAGCGCAAAAATGAGGAGCCGCTTGCGTAGATAGCTTCGGTAAATTGATTGAATGATCTCGGGATCGAAGTCAGCGGTCTTTACTTGGTTGTACTCAGTTTCAATAGTTCCATTGTGCAAGCCTTGTGCAGCGATCTCATCGTAAACATCGGTCCCGGGGATCGGAATTAAGGGTTGCAGCATAGGGACAACGCCTAACCGCCAATATCGGTCCAGGGCGTAGGTAACGGTTGCTTGAATGTCACTCAGGGTTTCACCCGGAAAACCGATGATATAAAAAGCATGAAGGCGTTGGCCTACCTCGTGACAATATTGCATCATTTCTTCAACTTGTTGGAGATCCAACCGCTTGCGCACGATATTGTCGATAACGCTTTGCACTCCAGATTCAATGGCTACGGTCAGGAATTGGCATCCGGATTCCTTGGTACGGCGGATTCTTTGCAAAGTCCAGGCATCTCCTCGAACGCCGTTTGGCGTATCCCATTTAATTCTGGGATTGAAGGTCATCATGAAATCGACGATCGCGTCATAACGTTCGGGAACATGCACAAAATTGTCGTCTTCGAAATGAATGAAGTCGACGCCGTAGTTGTCTACGAGATGTTTGATGTGCCTGCGCGTGTAGCCGGGCGAATGCGCCCGGAACTTATAACCCATCGTGGTTTGGATCGAACAAAATACGCACTTATGGGGGCAACCGCGGCTGGTTAGCAGGCTAATCGGACGCTCGCCCCATTCTCGAAACCGCGGCGATAGTCCGCGTCGCGCCAGTGCAAAATATTCCTCCATAGGAATGAGGTCATAAGCCGGCAGGGGCAGCTCGTCTAGGGGTTCTACAAAGGTTACCGGCGCGCGCGGGTTGGGGCGAAGCAGCCTCAAGTCTTCCGGATCGCCGATGACACCCGGCAAATGAGGCTTAATTTCTCCCTGCTGCAAGGCAATTAAAAGCTGTGTTAGACGCTCCTCGCCTTCACCCACGACCACGTAATCAATAGATGGGCGCGATAATGCTTCGAGCGGATATACCGAGACGTGAGGCCCGCCTATTATAACCGTTGCATCGGGTGCGATACGCTTGGCCAGGTCGGCAAAGTGATAAGCCCGCTCAATCTGCGCCGTAAACATATTGGAGATCCCAATCACATCGGGTCTCGCCGTGTGGATCTGCATTGCCATCTGCTCGTCGGTATCGCCGAAAATCCATTGCTTGCCTTCATTCCGAAAGTCCGCGCTCATCCGAGCATCGTAGATTTGAATTGTCCCGCGCCATTGGCTTGCCCGCAGATACGCGGCGATGGACAGTAAACCCGCCGGTGGGCTAATAGCAGGCCTGGCTTTCAAGCCATCCAACTGAACGAGCTGATTCGGCACACAAAGCAGAAGCTTCATCGTTATAGATTCCTGATTGGTTTTACTTCCGGCAAGAACACCGCTGCTTGTTTCTGAGTTCGCGTTACCACGCATATCTGATTTGTAACTTCACCAGCGCATGACTCGCGCTACATCCGTTTTGGAAACGGCCACGGAATCGCCGGTCAGTAATTGTATCGCACGCCGGAAACGTTTAGATAGACCGGACAATCCTTGTCCACGTGTCAGACGTATTAGATATAGCGCCTGCCGCCAGAGCCAACCGGGGTTTCGGAACTTACGCCGCAACCAGCGGGTGTGCGCGTCGGTGGTAAAACGCTCCAAATACTCTCCGGAAAAATCCGGGTAGTTGATAACGCTCATGTTATTGCCGTCATACTCTTCCCACTTAGCGGGACGAATCCTGCCTTCAGCCGCAAGTTCGTTATAGAAATCGGTGCCGGGACAGGGGGTTGCCATGCTGAACTGGATCGAATCAATATCCAGCTCGCAGGCGTACTCGAACGTAGCCTTGATCGACTCCCTTGTTTCCCCTGTTAATCCGAACACGACGGACATGTGGGTCTTGATGCCAAGTTTACCTGCCTTGTCTATCAAGCTTTCCAAACGCTGTACCTTTAGCGGTTTCTTTATGGCATCCAAAATTGCCGAATCGGCGCTGTCCAAACCGAACTTCAAGCCCACACAGCCAGCGTCCGCCATACATTCCAGCATTTCGTCATTTAAGGCAATAGCGTCGCCCATCGCCGACCAGGCAATCGATAATTGACGCCGTTTGATCTCATCACAGAGTTGGCGGACATGCTTCTTGTTCGATGTGAAGTTGTCGTCGTCGAAATAGATCTCCTTCACGCCAAACTTATCAATCAGCAACTGCATCTCATCAACGATCCGCGAGGTGCCGAAGTAGCGTTGCGGCTCGCCTCGGTACAATACTTGTACCCAGACGCAGAAGTTGCAGCGATAGGGACATCCGCGGCTAGTGTGCATTATTGCTGTCGGGCTATGTTGAAACATCCCGTCATAATAAGCGGTGATTTCCGGTTCCGAATTCCGCGGAAACAGGTGCCGCGCAGGCGGCGGCAATTGGTCAAGAGGATCGATCAGGGGTTCCGGCGGATTGACAAGTACTTGCTCGTCCGGTGTTCGATAGGCTAATCCTGCAACGCTTGTTAGTGGGGCATTATTACGCAAGGCCCTGATCAAGTTAAGACATGCCAGCTCGTATTCGCCTACCAGAACAAAATCGATATGCGTGTGCTGCTCCAGTAATTCAGTTGCAAACACACTGACATGAGAGCCTGCTAGAACGATTTTTGCCCCGGTTTTCTCTTTGAGTTTATTGGAAAACCGCAACGCATCATCAATCACGGCGGTATTGGGTTCCAGAAGGATAACGGCTGGTTTTAAGTCAAGCGCATTCTGCAGAAACTCGTCTTCGGTAAGGTTCAATGGGACGCCGTCGATCACGGAAACATCAAAACCGTCGCGTTCGAGTAACGCCGCAGTGTATGCGAGGAAGAACGGAAAGGTCACATAACGCGGCCGCTCGGTTGAACGCTTCAATAGCGTGAGGGGAAAGCGCATTCCCGAGCCCAGCATGTAGCGTTCCAAACCGCCGGATAGCGGGCGTCGAAAGGCTGGATTGGAGATCAAAATATTCACGATCCGACCTCGTTGCTGGCAAAAAAACGATCCTTCAGGACATGGCTTGCGAACTCGAAAGCCCCAAGATATACCCTAGGCCGGTAATGGGGCTCATGGATGAAGCGGTGAACCCATTCAACACCCAGACCGGAAACCCAAGTTGGGGCGCGATGCTTTTCACCCGCGTATATGCCGACAGTGCCCCCGCCAATATGCCAGCACAGTGAGTCGCGGCAAATTTCGCGAGCATCCAGCAGAATTTGCTCTGATTTCGGGGTTCCTGCACCTACCAGAACAACATCAACATCCCTATGTTTGCGCAAAGTGTCTTTATAAGCATCGGCATCTAAAAATCCGTGAGATGTCCCGGAGATTCGCCAAGCACCTCTGCGTGCATTAATAGCATCGGCAGCAAGCTTTGCTTGCAAAGGAGTACCGCCGATGAGTATTGCATTTATATCTTGGAAGGCCCAATCCAGCGCAGCATCAAACAATATCGTCGAAACCACGCGAGGCGGCGTCTGCCCGAACAAAATGCGAAACGCCAAGGAGGCGCCTACACCGTCAACACAAACGAGGTCGCATGCTCGCAAAAAATTGAGCACACAGGGTTCCCGTCTGGCACAATTATATACATGCGGGTTAAGGAAACCCACAAGCCTGCCTTGTCTGTCGGGATTACGGATCCACTCCTGAAGACAAGCATCTAACTCAGACAAGTTACCCGTATTTAGCGACAACCGACCAAACGTATAGGACTTTATCCCGAAGTTAGCGGCACTAACTGTCTTGTTTGCCACAGAGATTGAAGTCAACTCAGACATTGCCTAGTTCGCTGCCACATCGTCCAATATCGTCCGTATGCCACTATTCCTGCCGGTTTTGTCAATGCAAGGCGGCTGTTCGTTGCTAAGCGTCCCAGACCGTATACGGATTAGGTAGTGGTTTAGAATGCGCTCCAGGCCGTTCGATAGGCTAATACTTGGCCGCCATCCCGTATCGGCAATGGCTTTTGCGATGTCGGGCACCTTATCGAAGGCCTCGATATACCGGTTACCATACAAGCTTACCGGATCTACGTACTGCACCTTGGAACTTGAATTGCACAAGCGCACGATAGCCAATGCTAATTCTTCTATCGTAGTGGTGTTATCCGGGTGGCCAATATTGTAAATATTGTTCAGGTGTCCTTTTGCCTGTACCTGGATAATACCGTTTATAAGATCAAGCACATGGCAGAGTGATCGAATCTGTTGGCCTGTACCGTAAATTTGCAGCTCCTGCCCGTTTAGCGCGGCTTCGAAAAACTTAGGGATGACGAAGCCAATGGCTGAACTTTGCCATTCCCCCATCGCATTGAACGGCCGCACAATCCGGAGTTCGAATGCGCCTTCCGCGGCAAGGTTTAGCAGCACATGCTCAGCCGTTAACTTCGCGAGTGCATACTCCATTCGGGCACCGCGCTTACATGGCACAATTTGCTCAGCGGATTCTTGGTGCTGACCGTCCCGACCATAAACCTCAGATGAGGATATGTAGAGAAGACGGGCTCCAGAATGGGCAGCAATGCGGGCGGCCTTTTCTGCCAGGCCGAGAATTTCTTGTGCGATGTAACCGTACTTTTTCAGAATTCCGAGCGATCCTACCGGACTCGCTAGATGATAGATCTCGTTAAATATGCCCATGTCGTCGGGCATAGACCGTAAGTCGGTGGTGAATATTTTGACACGGCCAATAAGATCGGAAAAATCCAGTTGGGTAGAGCTAAGATTGTCGACGACAACAATACTGCTGTCCGGTTCTGTCTCCAATAAGCGCTTGCAGAGGTGATAGCCTATAAAGCCAAGTCCACCGCTTACGAGAATTTGCTTTGCCATTATTAAACACCCAGTTTATTTGGTTTTTCTTCTGATCTGCAAGAACGCAGCCAATTCACTCCGGCTCAATGGGGATAGTGTATGAATTTTAACAAACTAGGATAGCATGAGTGGCCTTTAACAAAAACAATATCATTATCCCACTGCAACATCAACGTTCCAGTGGGATCCGTTCCGAGGAACAGGGTTGCTGATTTTGGGTAAAAAGAACTCAAAAATAACGAAATTAAAAACGGGGCCAAATTCCTAACGCTGGAATATTTAGCGGCTATCGACAATCCGCTTGACCCGAAACGCTTCAGCGTAGGGTTTACATATTTGCGCACCGCGCAGACAGGCTTGAGCGCGTAGGGTTTCCGGCGATCTATGCCCACGGACCTGAGAGGCATAAAGCGCGTAAGCCGCTAGTTTGCGTTCGATTTGTATTTCTCGGAAGTAGGTTGGTTTGCTTGGTGTCGAATGAGGCCAAAGCACACTGTCGGGCTGTTCGAATATCAATACCTCCGGCACAAACCAATTGCTGTCATGCGGCCTGGTAGCCACCAGTCCCGCATCGTAGACTGCTCGATGATCCTGGTTATAAGACGGCTCCGGCATTAGTACGGTTAGGGGCTTAAGTCGGTTTATGTTTTGTTCAATGGTCGAGATAAGATCCTGCATTCTGTAATTGTTTACCTGATTTTCGAGGACTTCCCATTGGAACCCGAGCATGCTGGCGGCACGTTCCAGCTCTTGAATGCGTTCGATACGAGAAACATTGGGCCGATCCTCTGCGCCAAAATGGAGAACAAAACAGTCGGGCCCTAAAAATGAAAAGCAGCCCAGCACCTCGTCGTCGATATGCGGGGACAATATCAGGATGTTATTATTCGTTGTCATTTTGGCATTGTATTCGAAGACCCGGAAAACCGCATCCCCATGCAAAGCCTCAGCGGACTTACGCAGTCCCAATTATCATATCAGCCCGGACGCAATATGCGAGTTCTAATCGCCCATAACCATTACGTTGGCTTCGGAGGGGCGATGTTGCGGTCGCCGCCGAGTCTTCGCTGCTAAAATCAAAGGGGCACAAATATCCCTGTGTAGTTTACGGAACGACGACCTCATTCATTTGCGGCCTAAAATTGAAACAGCATTAAATTCGACACATAACCACAAAATGAAAGCGGCTCTGAGCCAGCACATTGCCGAATTTCAGCCGGATGTGATGCATTGCCATAACCTTTTCCCCGAATTACCCTGGCTGCTTATGGTGCTGTACGCGAGATTAGCGTGCAGGCAGTTCAAGGCTTGCATGGCTTTCGCTCGTTTTGCCGTGCCGGTGCATTTCTTTATAGTAAAGAACAGCACTGCGAACTTTGCGTAACCGGTACGTATTGTTGGAAATGGGCCGCTGATGGAATAACTACAAAGAGTCTCCAACCCATGCCTGACATTGCTCGGACATCAACCTAATTCCAAAGTTGGGCGTTTCATGAACCAAGCTGAGTTTTGATGATGCCAGCCGGTTAGTCGCTATGGACGAAATTATCGATGACGATGACGGCGTCACCGGCCTACATTTTACCCCCGGAAATGCCAACGACTTAGCGGCAAAGGTCGATTGGGCGATTGGTCGTATGGCTGAAATGGGTGTTGCCGCGCGCCGCGTTTATGAGGCCAGATACAACGAACACGAGAATGACCGGCAGCTCATTCAAATATATGATGCGGCGCTAGATGCGATCTGAAGAACCGGATAGCGCAATCCGGTATGCACTCGGGCACAGTTTAGGGTTGCTGAAGGCATGACATAATGCCCTCGGCGAAGCGTTCTGCCATACTTTCAATAGAATATTGCTGTGCGCTGATTAACGCACCGCTACTCAGGCTTTGTAGCCGATATTCTTCTCTAAGAAGGGAAACAATTTCGTCCGCGTAAGTACGAATGTCGTCGGTAATCAGTAGGCCGTTCACGCCATCGTTTAAATATTCGATTTCTGGACTGTGAACGGGAATATCTGTGGTGATCATCGGCAACCCAGCTGCGAATGCATCCAAGATAGCGAGTCCGACAAGTCCTGGACATAGGAATAGTTTTGATAGACGAAAGCATAACGCTTTTTCCTTCCCGAAAGAAGGGCCGAAATAGTGAATTCTATAATCTTCGTTCGCTGCTTGCAGCACCAGATCACGCATGACTCCGTCACCTATCACCAGCAAGTGAAAATCCGGTTGACCGGCATGAATCAATTTCACTGCCTCAAACAGAAATTCCAAACGCTTATCACCATACAATCCTCCGCAAAATACAGCGATTGGTGCATCGATAGGTATATGATTAACTTTAGCGAATTCATGCAACTCAACCGCAGTCACCGCCGCCAGTGCCTCGCGAAAGCCGACAACATCCATACTGTTGTTGAGGGTGGTAATCTGCTCATTTGGCATACCATCAAGTAAAAGGTAGTCGCGTATCCCGGCCGTATAAGCGAACCACCATTGCCCGGCTCGCGTTAATTGTCGCCGCAGTCGTTCCGGAATTGATTTCTCGCCGGTCCGTAATTTCTTCCACCATACCCAGTAAGCAAGTTTGGGATGTCCTAACAGTGCTGCAACGCTGACGGGATAATTCAGAAGATGCCCATTAGCGTTAAGAACAATGACAAGATCAACAGATAGCATCCGCCACAATATCGGCTGATAGAGAACCTTGCCGCCCCAAAACCAGTAGTTATTTACTTTCAGGCCAACTGGCTCGGGCAAATCGACAAAATCGTGCTTGGCGGCTTGTTGAGTATTAGGCATGCCATAGGCTATTTGCAGCTCAATACAATTTCGCAGTAGATGCTGATAGAGTAATTCGTAAAGCTTAAACCGATAGTGCGGAACTATAGCCTGGACAATCAAAACGCGAGCACGAACTGGGCAGGTAACTTTAGTGCCACTTAATAAAGCTCTTAATCTTCTTAACATAAAGCTGTAGATTTCAGGTTTGTGAGTTTTCGATTGCAGGTTGTGAAACCAAGCTTAAGGTTTATATGGTTGCTCAGGCAGTAGAACATCATTATTTTCTTAAGTTTAGCCAGATGGCGTTCTCGATAGTATTATTTATTTATTAAAATCAATGTCTTATAAAACGCACCCTAAAGAACAATAATTTTGTATTTCAATAAGTTACAGTCAATTGAGAGCGCTCACCAGCAATAATAGTTTGAAAAAACTGTCAACAATCTGCAATACATCCAGTATGTAAATCTAAAGCTAGAAGCCCAAAAGCTAATTTTATATACTGATTCAAGCGACCGCTATGAATAAATAAAAAGCCGATATTAATGCAGAGGGGACGGCAGCACTTGGCCCAGACCGTGTAAAAACGTAATGATATAATTTGAGCCGTTGCAAACGGCGGTAGCGTGAGAGGGTATCGGGTTCCGGCTTGGGAACGATACCGCCAACTGAGTCAGGTTCACCGTGCTCGCCACCATCAAAGCCAACAACATGCCCACAAAACAATCCAACCTTGCCTTGTGCCAATGAAAATGCTTTTAATATGCCTCTCAGTTCGACGGTTTGTAATTCGCTGCTTTTCATGCCCCCAAAACAAAATACAGTATTTTAATTATATTTCAACTAGCTACACAAACTTTCTCCATCTTTTGTCATATACAGAGTTGTAAATTGAATATCTACCTCAAGATGTTGTGGCCATCCAATGACAAAGGAGTTTATTTACAGTTATTCTGCAAGATTTCATCTCACACGGAGGGTTATTAATTTATTGGCTTTAAAAAGCGTAAGGCATTCCTTACCAATGTCAGTTCGAAATTAATTCAGCATCCCCTGTGAAATAATGAAATTGGTTATATTATTTAAGCCCGATCCTGTTTTTAAATTAGTAAAGACGAAGGGCTTGTCCCCACGCATTTTTTTTGCATCGCGGTCCATGACTTCCAATGATGCGCCTACATAAGGCGCCAAGTCGATTTTGTTGATCACTAACAAATCGGAACGGGTTATGCCGGGGCCGCCTTTACGGGGAATCTTGTCGCCTGCGCTTACGTCAATGACATAGATGGTCAGGTCGGCCAGTTCCGGGCTGAAAGTGGCGCTAAGGTTGTCGCCGCCGCTTTCGACCATTATAAAATCAAGGTTTTTAAAGCGCTGGCTTAACTCATCAACTGCCGCAAGGTTCATGGAGGCATCTTCGCGGATGGCTGTATGGGGGCAACCGCCGGTTTCCACGCCCAGGATCCGCTCTTCCGGAAGGGCTTGGCTTCGGATTAGGAATTGCTGGTCTTCACGGGTATAAATGTCGTTAGTGACCACGCCAATTTCGAATTGGTCGCGCATGTTTTTGCACAAGGCATCGACCAAGGCGGTTTTGCCTGAACCGACCGGGCCGCCGATGCCCACCCTTAATATTTGTTTTTCAATCATGATTAACCTCAGGAACGGAATAGTCGTGAATACTGCATTTCATGGCGGCTGCTGGCTAATGCTAGGCTAAAGGCGCTGCCGCCGATCTTGCCATCTTCGCACGATAAGGCAAGGGCGACCAAGGCCGGGATCTCCGCGGACAAGTCAAGCAGTAATCGTTGTCCTGCGACTTGACCTAAGGGAACCAGCTTTACCGCACAGAGCACTTGGTTTTCCAGCCAGCTCCAGCAATAGCCTATCAAGGCTTGTTGTTTGGGAATATGCCAGTTAACTGCAATAAAACTAAATATCCCGGCTAAAGTGGCGTCGGCATTCCGACTCCAAGTCCGCATGTTTTCAAACCCTAGCGATAACAATAACCGCGCCAAAGCTTGGCCGCTGTGCCGGTCTTCCAAACGCAATTCGGCGGTTTCACGATAAGCGATCAATAATCGGCTCCAATAATCGACCAACTCAGGATTGTCGTTCTCCCAGGCGGAGTAAAGCCGGTCCAAAATCGGCAAGTCGATATGCGCAAAGCCTGTTTGCATGATGCCGGTTAACCATGCCTTGGTTTCTTCGGCATTCGTAATCCAACCGTCGGCAACGGCGCTTTCCATGCCCTGGGAATAACTGTACATGCCGATCGGCAAACCGGGGCTGACCAGTTGCAGCAATCTTAACAGTTTAAGGTCAGTGACCATGGGTATGGTAGGCACCGTGTTCCGGTTCGAAGGGCAGGGTCTCATGGTTAACTGTTAAGCCCAAGCCAACCAGCATTTGGTCGAGGACATGGTCGGTTTGATATCGCAGTTCACCGGGTTGGATTTGCAGCGGGATATGCCGATTGCCCAGGTGATAACAGGCGCGTGCAAACAGCAAGGCGTCGTCGGTCCTGACAACGGACAAAGGCTCTGCCGCCGCGTTCACACGAACACGATAATCGTCGTGTCCGGTCAATACAAAGCCATGTTGTAAGGTCTGTCCGCGCGGTAAAAATATCCCTATCTTGGTGCCTTTATCGGTTTGGCTTAGTAAACGGCTTTTTTGGCGATATTCAAAGGGCAAGGTGACGACATCATCCGAGGCCATCAGGTTGTCGGTAAGTTCGGTTAACTTCAACATGATTAAAACAAGAAATAACGTTGTGCAAAAGGCAAGACCGTTGCCGGTTCGCAGGTGAGCAATTCACCGTCCGCGCGTACCGCATAAGTCTGGGAATCGACTTCGATACGGGGCTGGTAGTGATTATGGATTAAGTCTTTTTTTCCAATGGTTCGCGTTCCGGATACGGTACCTAGCTGCTTTTTAAGTTTTAATTTGGTAGCCACATCGTATTCTACCGCCACCTTGGGTAAAAAAAACATGGAAGTTGCCGATGCCGCTGCTCCGAAACCGCCGAACATAGGACGGTAATGGACTGGCTGGGGCGTTGGGATCGATGCATTGGGATCGCCCATAGGCGCTGCCGCAATAAATCCGCCTTTTAAAATCAGGCTGGGTTTGGCGGCGAAAAAAGCAGGTTGCCATAACACCAAATCCGCCAGCTTGCCGACCTCGATCGAGCCGACTTCATGCGCGATCCCATGACTGATGGCGGGGTTTATGGTGTACTTGGCAATATAGCGTTTGATACGGAAATTATCATTATTGGGCGAATCTTCTTTTAAGCTACCGCGCTGCACTTTCATTTTATGGGCGGTTTGCCAAGTGCGGATTACCACTTCTCCGACGCGTCCCATCGCTTGCGAATCGGAAGAGATCATCGAAAAGGCGCCCAGGTCGTGTAGGATATCTTCGGCGGCAATGGTTTCGCGGCGGATGCGCGACTCGGCGAATGCGACATCCTCGGGAATGCCGGGATCGAGATGATGGCAGACCATCAGCATATCCAGATGCTCGTCCACTGTATTTATCGTGTAAGGCCGGGTTGGATTGGTCGACGAAGGCAACACATTGGCTTCGCCACAAGCCTTGATAATATCAGGGGCGTGACCTCCGCCTGCGCCTTCGGTATGGTAGGTGTGGATGGTGCGGCCTTTAAACGCCGCGAAGGTGTCTTCGACAAATCCCGATTCATTCAAGGTATCGGTATGGATGGCGACTTGGACATCGTATTGGTCGGCGACATAGAGGCAACAGTCGATAGCCGCAGGCGTCGTACCCCAATCTTCATGCAGTTTTAATCCCATGGCGCCGGCGCAGACTTGTTCTTCCAGCGCTGTCGGCAGGCTGGCATTGCCTTTGCCCAGCAAGCCGAAGTTCATCGGAAAGCCGTCCAATGCTTGCAACATTTGATGGATATGCCAGGGACCCGGGGTGCAGGTCGTCGCATTGGTCCCGGTCGCCGGTCCCGTGCCGCCGCCGATCATGGTGGTCACCCCTGACATCAGCGCTTCGTCAATTTGTTGCGGGCAAATAAAATGGATATGGGCATCAATGCCGCCCGCCGTCAATATCTGGCCTTCGCCCGCGATAATTTCCGTTCCCGGGCCGATCACGATATCGACGCCTTGTTGAGTGTCAGGGTTGCCCGCCTTGCCGATAGCCGCAATCCGTCCGTTTTTAATGCCGACATCGGCTTTGATGATGCCCCAATGGTCGACAATCAGGGCATTGGTGATCACCAAGTCGACGGCGGTCAGGGAATCGAGCTGGCTCTGTCCCATGCCGTCGCGGATCACTTTGCCGCCGCCGAATTTAACTTCATCGCCGTAGACCGTCAAGTCGGCTTCAACCTCAAGGATCAAGCCGCTATCGCCCAAACGGACTTTGTCCCCGGTGGTCGGGCCGAACATATCGACATAGGCTTGTCGGCTAATACGGCTCATGGCTTATTCTCCAAAGAACCCATGACGGCTTGGCGAAAACCGTAAATCCGCCGCAATCCGGCATAGGCCACTAATTGCACCTCGCGCTGTTGACCGGGTTCAAAACGCACCGCCGTACCCGCCGGGATATCCAACCTGAAACCTTTAGCCAGTTCCCTTTCAAATTTTAGCGCTGGGTTCGTTTCATAAAAGTGATAATGCGATCCCACTTGGATAGGGCGGTCGCCGCTATTGGCAACCACGACGCTTATTACGGCGCGACCGGCATTCAGTTCCAACTCGCCTTCAGCGGGAAATATTTCTCCTGGAATCATGATGGCTCCTATTCGATGGGGTTATGGACAGTGACGAGCTTGCTGCCATCGGGGAAGGTCGCTTCAACTTGGACATCGGGCAACATTTCCGCGACGCCATCCATCACATCATCATGATTGAGTAGGGTGCGGCCAAATTCCATTAATTCGGCGACTGTTTTTCCTTCCCGCGCGCCTTCGAGGATGGCGGCGCTGATATAAGCCACCGCTTCCGGATAATTCAATTTTAAGCCTTTGGCCTTGCGCCGTTCGGCCAAGAATCCGGCGGTAAAAATCAGCAGTTTGTCTTTTTCGCGGGGTGTCAGTTGCATGGTCTCATTTTTAGGTTAACCAGATTCGTGGGATAGAGGTTTGGCGCTGGGCGATTTCCGGCCTTACACTCGCCCAGACGTGTTCGAAAAATGCGCGGATCCTATCGGTGCGGTCATCCAAAGCCCGGCATACTAAGATATCGTCGATCAGCGTCACGCCACGGTAAGGGTCAGTGCCGATCAATTTTTGTACAGCGGTTAAACTGTCCCGGCTGGCGGATTTGGCAAAAAAAGTCCCGCAAGCAGACTTACCCTGCAAGCCCCAGCGCGCGGCAAAGGCTTCCGCATCCAGGCGTAGGCGTTCCATAAATAATGGCCGCTGTCCGCAAAAGATTTGCCAATTCAAATCGACTGCGCCGTAATCGAAACCTTCCCCGCTGGCAGGCCGTCCTAAAGAGAGGATTTCCCAGCCGATAAAACGGGCGCTATCCGCTAAATTTACGTTAATCGTGGATTTAAGGTGGGCGCCTTCATAAATAATCGTTTCCTGAGGCAACCATTCTACAACGGCGCCTTCGGATACATCAATATTCACCACCTGGCTCGCCCAAAGCCCTTCGCTGCGGTAAAACTTTCCGGCAGCAGGGGTGGTAATCAAGGCATGGCTGCTGGTATCGGCGGAAATGGAAATTGCTAAATCATCGCCGCCAACAATCCCGCCGGGCGGATGCAATAAATAGACATGGCAGACCTCACCGCCTTCAGGATAAAAGGGCCGTTGCACCGTCAACGGCCCTTTGTGGCTGCGATGGGTCAGTAAGGTTTTATTGAAGCGGCGAGCGAACCCTAAATTTAAAGAGGCTTCCCAACCTGAACCCGTATGCGTTGGTACCGCATAAACATTGCCCAACATGATGATTACGCTAAGGCCAACGTACCAACCGCGATCGTCGCCACACCCGTGAACACGCGGAAATAGGTTAGTTTGTTGATGCTTAGCCGCCCAACTAACATACCTAATGTGCGCAATAAGGCCGTTGACAATACAAAACCTGCAAGATAAAGGTACCCATCCCCGTCAGGGTTCATTTCGATGGCATGGGCATAACCATGGCATAAGGCGAAATAAGCGATCAACGGCAAGAGTATTATTCGGGATAGCTGAGTTTTCACAATGAGCAATAAACCCAAGATAAATAAAGAGCTTACGATCCCTTGCTCGACCGCTGGCAATATAATACCCAAATATGCCAACCCAGCACCGAATGCCATAAACAATAAAAAACTGACGGGAATCGAAAGTATTGCGCGACCACTAAGGGTCACTGCATATAAACCAACGGCAAACATGACCAGCAAATGGTCGAAACCCGACCAGGGATGCATGAAACCGGTAACAAAACTATGCGTATGGCCCAGTCCCGTATGCGCCCAAGCCGGGGTAAGGAAACTTACCAAAAGTAATAAGACCAGTATTTTGGAACAGTTTTTCATGATTAGGCCCCCTTATACCGTTAAATATTGTTTCACCAAAGCATCATTCAACTCTGCCATTGCTCCGGCAACAACACCGCGGCCACGTTCCATAATGAAAAACTGGTCGGCAACCTTGCGGGCGAAAGGCAATTTTTGTTCGACGATTAAAATAGTCACGCCCAATTCATTTTTAATTTTAATGATGCCTTCGCGCACTTCGTCGCGGCCTTCTTCGCCTGTTTTCAGTAAGGGCGTGTTGATCCCCTTCGCCTTATTCAAACGGATAATGACATCGCCGATTTCACTGACGATATTGGGTTGGATGCCTTCGGTCGGTTCATCGAGGATCAGTAATTTGGGATCAATGACCAGCGCCCGTCCAATTGCCAGTTGCTGTTGTTGGCCGCCGGATAGGTCACCGCCGCGCCGGTTAAGCATTTGTTTGAGTACCGGAAAGATCTCAAAGATATGTTCCGGAATTTTCTTGATGCCGTGTTTACGGGCGGCGCGGAGGCCGATCTTGAGGTTTTCTTCCACCGTCAGTAACGGAAAAATATCGCGTCCTTGCGGCACATAACCAATGCCTAACTCGGCGCGGCGTTCCGGTTTTAAATTTGTCAACGGTTCGCCCACAAGGTTGAGTTCGCCATCACGGATGGGGATCAAGCCCATAATGCATTTGAGTAAGGTAGTCTTGCCCACACCGTTTCGCCCCATCAGGCACAGGCATGCGCCAGCCGTCACCTTCATCTCGACATCCCATAGGGTATGGCTGCCGCCGTAAAATTGATTCAATCCTGAAATCGTTAGCATCAATCCCCCAAATAAACCTGGATCACACGAGGGTCGTTTTGTACCTCATCCATCGTCCCTTCGGTCAATACCGAACCTTCGTGCAACACCGTCACCCGTTTGGCAATCGAGCGGACGAATTCCATGTCATGCTCGACTACGATGACGGAACGCTCGCCTTGCAATGACAATAACAACTGGGCAGTACGTTCGATTTCCTGGTGCGTCATGCCTGCCACTGGCTCGTCAATCAGCATGACTTTCGGCTCCTGCATCAGCAACATACCGATTTCCAGCCATTGCTTTTGGCCGTGCGATAATGCCCCGGCCTGTTGCGTCCGATGGTCGGTCAAGCCTATGGTTTCAAGCACCTGGTCGATACGGTCGCGTTGAACAGGGTTCAGTTTTGCCAACAAGGTGGGCCAAACGCCTTTGTTTGACGCCAATGCCAGTTCCAGGTTTTCAAAGACCGTCAGGTTTTCAAAAACAGTTGGTTTTTGGAATTTCCGTCCTATGCCTGCTTTCGCAATGGCGGGTTCGTCCAGTTCCAACAAATTGATGGTTTGCCCGAAATACGCCGAGCCGGTATCGGGCTTGGTTTTGCCGGTAATGACATCCATCAAGGTCGTTTTGCCTGCACCGTTCGGCCCGATCAGGCAACGCAATTCGCCTTCGTCGATGTACAGCGATAAGTTGTTCAACGCCTTAAAACCATCGAAACTGACGCTGACCGATTCCAGATATAAAATCGGGCCGTGGCTGGTATCGAGCTCGCCCGGCTTTGGGGCTATCACTGTCATTATCGGCCTGCCTTGGCGCGGTTCTGCCAGATGCCGAACAAGCCGTCAGGTAAAAAGACAGTCACAAAAATAAATGCAGCGCCGAGAAAGAATAGCCAGATTTCCGGCAGCCAGCCTGTCAATAAGGTTTTTGCGTAATTGACCAACACGGCTCCCACAATGCCGCCGTATAGCGTGCCGCGCCCGCCGATCGCCACCCAGATGACAATTTCCAGCGAATTCAAGGGCGAGAATTCGCTCGGGTTGATAATCCCGACTTGCGGTACGTACAAGGCTCCGGCGATGCCGGCGAGGATCGCGGAAAATACGAAAATCCATAATTTAAAATGTTCAACCCGGTAACCCAGGAAGCGCACCCGCATTTCCTGGTCGCGGATGGCGGTCACAACCCGGCCTAATTTGCTGTTAATGATCCAACGGCTTGCCACAAAGGCCGCCATCAGCGTGACTCCTGAAATAATCAATAACCCGGCGCGCACCGAACTGGATTGGATATTAAAGCCCAGGATTTCCTTGAAATCGGTCAAGCCGTTATTGCCGCCGAAACCCATTTCGTTCCGGAAAAATGCCAGCAACAAGGCGTAGGTGAGGGCTTGGGTGATGATCGAAAGATACACGCCAGTGACGCGCGACCTGAAGGCCAGCCAACCGAACACGAACGCCAGCACGCCGGGCACCACCACCACCATCAACGCCGCAAACCAGAATTGATTGAAACCGTACCAGTACCAAGGCAGTTCCTGCCAATTGAGGAAGACCATGAAATCCGGCAACAACGGGTTGCCGTATACGCCGCGGTTTCCGATCTGGCGCATCAGGTACATACCCATCGCATATCCGCCCAAGGCGAAGAATGCCCCTTGTCCCAATGCCAAAATCCCGCAATAACCCCAAACCAGGTCAAGCGATAAGCCCAACAATGCGAAGGTAAGGTATTTCCCGATGATGGACACGCTGTAAGCGGAGACATGCAAGGCGGAACTCTCGGGAA
Source organism: uncultured Methylomagnum sp. (assembly GCA_964435245.1). Lineage (GTDB taxonomy): Bacteria > Pseudomonadota > Gammaproteobacteria > Methylococcales > Methylomonadaceae > Methyloglobulus. The sequence goes on along the minus strand of CAYSYU010000013.1, from coordinate 65,972 downwards.
TGAAGAGGTTGCTTAAGGGCGCTAAGACCACAACGCAGCCGATCACCGCCAATAATCGGACGGTTGCCTTATCTTTTTGATAGAAATTTTTTATCATCCTTAACCCTCCGCAGCCCGGCCTTTTTGCGGGAATAAGCCCCGCGGCCGTTTTTGGATGAACAGGATAATAAACACCAACACCAGGATTTTGGCCAGGACGGCACCGGCAGTGGGTTCAAGCAATTTATTGGCGATGCCTAAGGAAAATCCGGCCAGCAATGTCCCCCAGAGGTTGCCGACACCGCCAAAAACCACGACCATAAAGGAATCGACGATATAGGCTTGGCCAAGGTTGGGGCCGACATTGGTGATCTGGCTTAAGGCGACGCCCGCTACGCCTGCGATACCCGAGCCTAAGCCGAAGGTCATCGCATCCACCCAGGCGGTAGGGATGCCCATGGCTTTCGCCATGTTCCGGTTTTGCGCCACGGCGCGGACCTCAAGCCCTAAGCGTGTTCGTTTTAAAATCTGCAATAACAAGATGAATACCAGCAAGCAGAATATCAGGATATAGAAACGGTTCCAGGTTAAGGAAAGGAAATCGTTGATTTGCCAGGTGCCGCTCATCCATTCAGGTGCTGACACACTGCGGTTAAGCGGTGAAAAAATGGAACGCACGGTTTGTTGCAATACTAGGCTGACGCCGAAGGTGGCCAGTAATGTTTCCAGTGGACGACCGTACAAAAAACGGATAATGCCGCGTTCAATCGCGATACCGACGATTGCAGAAACAACAAATGCGGCTGGGATAGCCAAAATCAACGCAGTGCCTAAATGCCCCGGCATCAGTTGTTGTAAGACATACGTGGTATAAGCGCCGAGCATCATGAGTTCGCCATGCGCCATGTTGATGACGCCCATAACCCCAAAGGTTATCGCCAAGCCAATTGCTGACAGCACTAATACGGCGCCTAGGCTCAAGCCGAAAAACAGGGTTTCAATGCCATTATACAAACTGATCTTTGAGTTGATCGCGGCCAAGGCTGTTTTCGCTTGGTTCCGCACATCGCTATCGGTTTCGAGATAGTTGCCGTCGGCATCTTTCTCAACTAAAGCATTCAGGCTATTGACAACATCCTGGGTCGGATGGTTTTTCAGTAAATCGATTGCGGCAATTCGTGCCGATTTGGTTGTGCTATTAAGTTCTTTCAAGGCTAAGACGAGCTTAATCTGTTCTTGGACGATGGTTTCTTGTTCAATCGCTAAACGGTCGTGCAGCAGTTGTAAGCTTTCTTCATCCAATACCTTGGAAATTGCCTTTACGGCTTCAATTCGGATGCCGGTATCATCTGAATTAAGTTGTAACCGGCCTAGTGTTTTCCTGAGCAATACCCTCAGGCTATTGTTTAAAGGAATTTTTTGTAATTCGGCACTTTCTTTAACGCCCAAGTCGCTGCCGTTAGCGGCATCGGCCAGACTAAAACCGTTGTCTTGCTGTTTAGCAAGGACTAATTTGTCTCCTTCCCTGAGTTTATAAAGCTGCCCATCCAATAAGGCTTGCAAGACGGTCAAGCATCTCGGTTCCTTTATTTCTGCAAGTTGCCGGACAGCGGCTTCGCGATCCTGCATGGAAGCTGTTGCCAATTGGTTTAAAGCGTTCGTGAAATCACTTGTTATTGCGGTATCTTCTGCCGAACCAAATCCTGGTAAACATAATGTTACTAACAAGATGGCCATAAAGCAGGGCTTAACTAAACTTGATTTCATATCGATCCGGTAAAATCCTTGTGGAAAAGCATTGGATGGGTGCTAATTGTTTATTATGCGGGGTTAGGCCAACCGACCTAACCCTTTTTCACAATTATTATTTATAGTTTTGGCCTGAACACTTCTTGGTTTTCGTGTTGTAATTGCCGCAACTAATGGGCGCCGTCCAGTCGGCGATAATAGGTTTACTTTCCGGCAGGAAATCGGACCAGGCATCGCCGTCTACGACCTTGTTGGTTTGCCATACCGTCGTAAATTGGCCGTCATCCTGGATTTCACCGATTAACACCGGTTTACTGATGTGATGGTTCGGTAACATCTTGGCAGTGCCGCCGGTCAGGTTAGGGAATTCCACACCGATAATGGCGTCTTGCACTTTCACAGGATCGGTCGAACCGGCTTTTTCAACCGCTTTGACCCACATGTTGAAACCGATGTAATGCGCTTCCATCGGGTCGTTGGTCACCCGCTTCGGATTCTTGATGAAATCCTGCCATTGTTTAATAAATGCTGCGTTTTTGGTGGTGTCGACACTCATGAAGTAGTTCCATGCGGCCAGATGACCAACCAAAGGTTTGGTGTCGATGCCCGACAACTCTTCCTCACCCACGGAGAAGGCGACGACAGGGATATCTTCCGCCTTGATACCTTGGTTGCCCAGTTCTTTATAGAACGGCACGTTGGCATCGCCGTTGATCGTGGAAACCACAGCGGTTTTCTTGCCGGTTGAACCGAATTTCTTGATTTCGGCAACAATACTTTGCCAATCGGAGTGGCCGAACGGCGTATAGTTGATCATGATGTCCTTCTTAGGGACGCCCTTCGCTTTTAGGTAAGCCTCAAGGATTTTGTTGGTGGTGCGCGGATACACATAATCCGTACCCGCCAATACCCAGCGTTTTACCTTGAGGTCGTTCATCAAGTAATCAACAGCCGGAATCGCCTGTTGGTTAGGTGCAGCTCCGGTATAGAAGACGTTTTTGGACGACTCTTCGCCTTCGTATTGCACCGGATAGAACAACAGGCCGTTTAACTCTTCAAAAACAGGCAATACCGATTTCCGCGACACCGACGTCCAGCAACCGAATACCGCAGCCACTTTATCCTTGGTTAAAAGCTCGCGCGCTTTCTCGGCAAACAACGGCCAGTTGGATGCCGGGTCGACGACTACCGCTTCGAGTTTTTTACCGAGCAAGCCGCCTTTTTTGTTTTGCTCGTCAATCAACATCAGCATGGTGTCTTTCAGCGTGGTTTCGCTGATCGCCATTGTGCCGGACAAGGAATGCAATACGCCGACCTTGATGGTGTCTTCGGCTTGGGCAGTGGCCGCGAACGTAATCGCCATTGCGGCGATAGGCGTCAGAAGCCTTTTTTTATCGAATTTTAGTGATTTGAATTTAAACATCTTTTATTCCTTAGCTTGCATATTAATTAAATTTGGATTTGAAGGCCAAGTTTGATTGCGTTCACGAAATTTCCGTTAGCACCGGGATTCCAGATACCGCCGCCGCCGGAGAGGTCGCCACCCTGCCATAACAACGAGACGCGGGCATTGTGGCCGTCGATGATATAGTTCATACCAGCCTCATATTCGCTTTGATCCGCACCGTTGTGACGCATCACCTCGGTATACATCACATAGGGTTGGAACTGACCTATCCATACTTTGTTCGGGATCAGGTACAAGAGGTTGCCGGTGATGGAGTTGCCCTGAAAGGCGGAATTGGTAGGGCCGTTCCACCCGCCCGCCTGGAAGTAGGCCGGATCCGTCCCATCGTTTTCAGTGAAATTGGAGATGCCGAAATGTTTGTATTCGCCGTTGACGGTTAATACGCCATTACCAGGCAGCACCTTTTCGAACTTCACGTCGCCGCCGGCGAGCAGGAAATTGCCGGGATTGGCGAAACTGCCCGCACCGTCTTCCTGGTATTGGGCAAAGCCGGCTACGGTCAGTACATCGCCATCGGCGCCGTAGGCGGTACCGCCAGTGTAATAACCCGGCGCCTTTTCGACGTCCAGGATATTGTAGGCAACGCGGGTAGCGTAAAGCAGGTTGCCGTCAGCGTTGGCGGTCGGCGAACCATTGTAACTGCGCTTTAAACCTTCGAATATACCGAACACATACTTCAGGTGGCCGTCGAACGCGGCGCCCCAAAAGTTAACACCCTCGTCACGGCCAAATGTTCCGGCATCCGGCGACGGCAGTACATTTTGGATCGATGAATCGGAAGGTTCGAACGGTGTCTTGAACGGTTCAAAGGTGGCGCTGTAAAAAGGTCCGTTCATTTCTATACGGCCTTCAGGCACGAGCTGGCGGCCAGCCCAGAGATTGGCGTAATCATTGAACTCGAATTTGGCGACACCGTCCAGGATACGGATATCGCCGCCGTCGCCGCAATTCGAGCATTCCGTGTTGAACTCAAGTTTGATGTACTTATGGATTTGCGCATTCATGTAAAGACGCAGGTTGTTTAGGGCGAAATCGGTCGACCATTTCTCGTTGCCGGGCCTTCCCGCCGTATTTTCCGAAGTTGTGAAGCTGGTCCTCAATCCCGCGCCGATACTGACCCATTTGGTATCGTCAATCTTGAACGTTGCGCCAGCATGTGTCGGCGGTGCATGCAGTGCTGCCAACATGAGTATGGCCATTGCCGGAAGCAGCGGTGCAGCCCGCATTCCAACCATCGTTTGTTTAGTGTCACTCATAACTTATCCCCTAGAAATTACAGTACGATTCGATTAAGCACTTGGTTTACGCAAATGCGGCCACATCCAGGCCTGTGAAGAGTATTGATTTTGGCGGGGAGGTTCACAATACGTTAAATGACTCATCAGTCAAATGACGTATTTCCAAACACTTTTGGCTGTCCTATTCTCGAAGGTTTTGAATAAAGTTAGGCTTAGATAAAGCAGGTAATTCTTTAAGTTAGAGTAACAACCGCATTGGCTCAAGCTAGCCAATAACTAAGGCCGTGATGTCTGCAAATTAGATGAAATTATTCGATTATCCCTTAATCGCCAAAGTTCGTTGGCCAGGTTAATGACAAAACGAACCCTGTTATGGGATCGTCAAGATTGGGTTTGGTCATTATTGGGGTCACACCGAATTGAGAAGGTTAAGCGTGAAAAGGGGTGGTTTTTACAGCTAAAAAAGCATTGAATCCCCGCTGCAACTCTAGCGGGGATTTTTTATTGGTAGCATTATGCCTAAATAAAGCGGCTATTGTTGGCCGTTACGTTTCGTTGGCGACCGGTTGGGCATCCGTATCATAATGGGCTTCCGTAGATGCCGCAGTGACTTTGGCATACTTTGCCGACAACAGAAGGATACCGGCCACAGTAAGGTAACTAAAGGCAACCGGCAACGATTGGGCGATGCCAATCGCTTCACCATGCATCAATCCGACAAAAGTACATGCTGCAGCGGCGATAGCAAACAAGGCTGCTTTGACCAATTCCCGTTCAATAATCAAGGAAGCGATAGCGCCTAACATCAATCCACCAAGTATGGCGCCGCCGCCGAGCACTTCGAGGCCGTGGTACAGGACGCCTGTCTGCCCAAGTTTATCTAGCCCGACCGTTGCAGCACTGGTGCCTGCCGCCCCTAAGGCGTTATCAATTTGCAGTTTCCCCCATGCGGCAAGGTTCGGCATCATGGCCAGTATGATGGCAGGTGCATGGCTTTTTGGCGTTTCCTGGAATGCCTGCGCACCGATCAGCATACCGATGTAAAGCAGGATCGGTGAAATGGCGACGACGGGAATGAGCGACGCCATGAGCGCTATGATGCCCATCCAGGACAGCACCAGCACGGTAATCCCGGTGGCGGCGGAGTAACCGATACGCCCGCCCATGGATTTCCAGCCAGGATGGCCTATGTATACTGCGTTGATGAACGGGTTGCCCATCATGCAGCCGATCAGGCTGACGACGCCATCGGCGGTCAGTACACGCGTGGTCGGGTAGCTATCCCCGCCCGCCGCCGCGCTTTCCACGTTATCCATGGCTTCAACCAGGTCATAAATGCCGAACGGGATCGCCGTCACCAGGATCACACCTAAAAACTCAAACCCGGAAAAAACATGGCCGATTGCCGGGATCGGGAACGAAAAACCAAAATTTGCTAATGATGCTGTGACATTCTCCAAGCTCATCCCGCCATAATTCAAGCCCATGGCGGTAGAAACCCAGGCAATTAGCGTACCCGCAGCAATGGCGACCAGTCCTGCCGGGATACCCTTAAAATAACGCACCCCGCCGAACCAGTTTGCCAGGATAATGGCGAAGCAAACCACGCCTACCACGGGAGTCATGAACATTTCCAGTGCCGGCCGTAAGGAGATAAACGCAATCGAAACCCCGGCCAAGGTGCCTAACAGGGCGGCGCGCGGTGTAACCTTGCGGATATAGGGTGCGACAAAACCACCCAGCATCAGCACAAAGCTTTGGATAAACACCCAGGCCAGTCCAGCCTCCCAACCTTTGACGGGATCGCCGCTTGTCAGCGATATCGGCAACATAATGACAAATACCACCACAAACATGTGGGGCACACTGACCCCAGAAGGCAAGGCACAGACATCGTCCCTGCCGCTACTTTCAGCCAGCTTATAGGCTAACCGGGCGTAGTAAATCGTGCTCAGGAAAAGCATGAGGCCGGTGGCAGGAAGGATGCGGCCGAAGACAATTTCATCCGGCATTTTCAGCACAAACCTTAAGAGTCCAGTCAACACCAGCAGGTTAACAAGAATATTAGTGCCGAAGCCAAAGAATGCGTTCCAGTCCCCAGGCGTCCAAAGTTTTACTTTTAATGTTGTCATGATGCCCTCTTACATTGATATGCTTAAATTAAAAAAAACATCCGTTCCGTTTTACGTTTTACGTATTTATTGCAGTCAAAATAGCGGGCGAATCCGTTACCCATCCAAATATCCCGCCTTGCGCCTTAATCATGTTCAGGCCCGCTTCATGGAACTCCGGTATGTAGGAGCCGCAGCAATCCCCGGGTACGATGCAACGGTAGCCTCGATCATTAGCCTCCCGTACGGTGGTATGTACGCAGACTTCGGTGGTGACGCCACAGACAATCAGGTTTTCTATGGCGTTCTCTTGCAGGATGGACTGGAGTTCGGTCGCATAAAATGCGCCCTTTCCTGGTTTATCTATGACCATTTCCCCTGCTTGGGGGTACAGTTCAGGGATAATATCCTGTCCCGGTTCGCCCCGGATCAGGATACGCCCCATCGGGCCTAATTGCCCGATGCGAATGCTAGGGTCGCCGCGTTCGACTTTGGCCTTGTGCGCATCCGACATGTCCGGAAGATGGCCTTCGCGGGTATGGATCACCAACATCCCGTTTTGCCTTGCCGTGTCCAGTAAGGCCTTGCAAGGTTCAATAGCGGCTGAAAGCAGTGAAACATCGTTGCCGAGAGTTTCCCCAAATCCGCCGGGTTCGAGGAAATCGCGCTGCATGTCTATAATGACGACTGCTGTTTTGGCTAACTCGATTGCTATTGCTTCCGGTTCAGCGTTAATTTTTATCATTGCCATAGCGACTCATGGGTTGTCTATTTATAGGACTGGTTGAAGGCGCAGCTTTGAACTATTATTATCCAATAAAATCAGCAAATTACATGCCATTTACCAGGGTTTCGTCGATTTTTGGCAACCCTTTGTTATTAAAAGGGTAAACTAGAAAAAGTTAAACACCGCCCAAAAAAATCGCCTATTATTAGTGCATTAACGTTGGCTCTCCTTCGCAATGTGCATTAAATTGGGGCGTAATTATCACAAGGTGCTCGCCAGGATATATTTAAATGCAACCCGTTAAAATTTTTATCGGCCAAGCCAAGGCGATTTTTGATTAAATGCTGTAGGGGTATGCTCCAAGCAGGTGTTCGTCCGCCAAAGCTTGTTGAAGGGCGCGGAAGTTGTTTTGGCTACCTTTTAAATATTTTTTCTTGTTAATTTGGCGCATAATATCGTTTCAACCCTATCGTTTAGGTCATTAAAGCCCATTGACTTCCGGACTAGGGAAATTTTGTTCCGCTAATGGATGATAATTAAGTTCACCGTTTGACACTCGATTCAAGGTGAAATACCGGGTTTCCCTAAAAAACCGCCAAATATAAATCGCAAAAATCCAGCCAAGATCTTCATGAATAAGCCATCAAACAGCATACCGTTCTCATTGCCCCCCGAAATGATCCAGGATACCAGTTCCGGTTGGCGGCAACTCAGGCCAGGTGTCGACTTGCGTATCTTGTTCCAGGATACAGGCAGCGATTACAGTGTCGGGTTAATTCGTTATGAACCGGGCGCTTCGGTACCCCTCCACCAGCATACCGGCGATGAGCATATTTACGTGCTGTCCGGCTCCCAACAGGACGAAAGGGGGCTGTATCCCTCAGGCAGTTACATTTATAACCCAGAAGGTTCCCAGCATAGCGTCAGTAGCGAAGAGGGATGCGTGGTGCTAGTGCACTGGCATAAGCCCGTCCAGTTCATTACGGATTAGATGGCCTTGTATAAACCGTTTATCCTATTCCCAAGGACTATAAGGCAACCCTTTTCGCACCCATACCTCGCTAATCCCAACGTTGCCAAACCAATTTATCAGGCAATTAAATACCAGGATTGAAAGTTTAGTCAGCTTCCTACCGTCTTATAGATTCGGCCTTTTAATGCCTGAACCGTTCGTGCTGAGCTTGTCGAAGCACACACCGCCCTTCGACAGGCTCAAGGTGAACGGAAACTTAATACTTCACAAAACCGAATCAATAGCTTGCAGGTAGTTACGCCATCCGCCGAAGTGCGTTATTTCGACCGATTTGCCGACCGGATAATTTTCACACAAAAATCCATACTCCCACTGGCCGTCCTCGAGTTCTACCGAACCGATGCAAAGCGGGCTTTTGATGTTGGCTATGAAATCAGCCCAGTTTGCTTTTGGCAATTCCCAAAGTTCCAGCTCGATACTTCGGCCTTGCGATTCGTCCCTTACCAGTCCCGGACGTTCGGGGGGCGCAATCGCCAAGTTGTACAGGCGGTATTTGGCCGAAGTGCGGGCTGTGGCGTAAAAACGCGCACCCAGGTCGAGCAGTTGCTTGTTCAACGGCAAGCCGTGCATGTGCGCCCCGCACACGGCAATACGCCGGTATCGGCTTGACGAAGCCGTCAAAGCGTTCGGCTGGTCGACAGCCGATCCTATCCGGTCGGGCGGTGTCCGGCCTAGTCCTTCAATGTGTTTGGCAATCCCCAGCAAGCGCCGGTCGGACAACGCTGTGCTGAACAGCGTGATGCCGAAAGGCAAGCCATTGCCATAACAACCCGACGGCACCGCAACAGCGCACAAGTCGAGCAAATTCATAAAATTGGTGTAATAGCCGAGATTGCTGTTTAGGTTTACCGGATCGGCGAGCACTTCGTCGATCCGGTAAATGCGCGGCGCCGTAGGCGTGACGATGCACGACAGGCCGCGCAGAGCCGAATGCGTCTTTTGTTTAAGATATTGCAAACGGTGTAAGGCACTGAAGGCATCGACGGCGCTTTTGTCGTTCGCGGTCGATAGCACCTCCCGGATAACGGGGTGCAGCGCCTCCGGACGGGCTTCGATAAAGCCCTGTATCCCAGCGTAGCGCTCTGCAATCCAGGGTCCGCCATAGAGTAAAACCGCCGCTTCCAGGAAGGGCTGGAAATCAATTTCCACGACTTCACCAAGGGTTTTAAGCGTAGCGATGGCTTCACTAAACAAACCGGAACCCTCGGCGTCGCCGAAGAAATTTAACTGTTCCGGTTTCGGCACGCCGAAACGTAGTTTGGTTTCTTCGCCCTGGATAGCGTCGGCTGGCTCTAGCTGGCGGTCATTGCGGGCAAAGCTGTAGTTTGGGTCAAACGGCGTCAGGAAGTCCAGTAAATAGCCCGCTTCAGCCGTCGAACGGCTAAAGATCGAGACGCAATCAAGGCTTTTGCAAGCTGGCACTACCCCGGCGCAGCTGATTAATCCCCGCGTCGGTTTTAAGCCAACGATATTATTGAAAGCTGCAGGTATGCGCCCTGATCCGGCGGTGTCTGTCCCCAAGGAAAAACTGACGATATCCAAGGCAACAGCCACGGCCGATCCTGAACTCGACCCTCCCGAGATATAATCAGGGTCCAACGCGTTTTTGCAAATCCCATAAGGTTCGGGCGAGCGCGTGCCGGTAAGGCCCGTTGCAAACTGATCCATATTGGTCTTGCCGATCAAGACCGCGCCAGCATCGATGAGTTGTTGGACGGCAAAAGCCGTTTCCGTGGGTAAATAGCTGAAACCAGGGCAGGCGGCAGTCGTCGGCAGACCGCTGCAATCAATATTGTCCTTGATGGCGAAAGGGATGCCGTATAACGGCAGGTTCTGCGGATCCTGCTGCTCCAGTTTTTTAGCTTCCGCCAACAGCGTTTCGGTTTTTTGCAGGCTGATCCAGATATTGTGGCCTTTATGACACCCAGCCCTTTCCAAGACTTCCTGGATAACTTCCGTGACGGTGAGGCTATGGTTACAGTAGGCTGACCTTAACGAAAACAGGTCAAGGGATAAAAGATTATTTGCCATATCCAAGGACTTTCCCTTCGGATTGAGGCTGAAAAGGGAGGTCTGTATCGTTACCGAGCACAATGCCGAAGTGCATGCAAATATCGCTGGCTTCGAATGCAACCAAGCCATGATAGGGTTCGGCTAAAATTCCGCTGGCCTTTTGTGTTTGCGGCTTGATGGCGATTACGTTCATGAAATCGCCGTGATGAAGCTTTCCGAATCCGATACCGCACCGAATACGCCGCCCTGCATCTTGATCATTTGAAGGGCGGCCTGATGGTTGCCGAAATCGGTCGCGCCGCAACAGTCGGCCAATAAAACGCATTCAAAACCGCGGTCGTTGGCGTCGCGCATCGTGGTGTGGACGCAGACATCGGTCGTAATCCCGGTCAGGACGATATTTTTGATCCCTCGGTTATGCAGCAGCAAATCCAGGTCGGTGGCATAGAAAGAACCTTTGCCGGGTTTGTCGATAATGGGTTCGCCCGCTTTTGGGGCCAGTTCCGGAATGATCTCCCAACCGGGTTCGCCGCGCACCAGTATCCGCCCACAAGGCCCGATATCGCCGATGCCTGCGCCGATCTGCTGGCTTCGCCAGCGCTTGTTCTTCGGCAGGTCGGACAAGTCGGGCCGATGCCCTTCGCGGGTATGGATGATGTGATAGTCCAGTTTGCGGCAAGCTTCCAGAACTTGCCGTATCGGCTCAATGGGCGCCCTCGTCAGCGACAGGTCGTAACCCATCTTGTCGACGTAGCCGCCGACCCCGCAGAAATCGAATTGCATATCGATAATGATCAGGCAGGTGTTGTCCGGCTTTAAGTCGCCGTCATAGGGGAACAGGTAAGGTTCGCTTTTTATATATTTATTCATAGAGTTGCCTTTTTTTGTAATGGAAAACCCGCTGGGACGGCCTCATGAGGTTCGCTACGGTGAACGGACGGCTACCATCAAAATAAGCATATGCACATAAGTTATGGCATTGAATAGGTTATGGCCGTTAAAAATCGACCGATTGCAAGGCCGTATCCCGCAACCGGGCGACGCCGGATTAACAGCAATGCTTCAGTCCCCACCCCATATCGAGCAGGATAGATGCCAATAGCGATGTTACGTGCCGCTAACTTTGCAGAAGCTTATTAAGCCATCCCAGGCCAAGCAAGCGGACTTAACTTATAACCAGCCGCAACAGTTCGCCTTCCATCCAGCCATTATTCCGGGCATAACGAGTCCCCAAGGGATTACAGCTCAAGCCGACCAGCGCATTTGCCCAAGGCGGGTCGCCAACTGCAAGTTTGGTAAGGATTATTTTGCTTAGGGAACATTTGCACAATGCGTCATTTGACTGATGAGTTAAATGACGTATATCCAATTGGTTAATGCTCCATTAGTGTTAGAATAAGACAAATCCTTTTGAAATCCAATAACTATGCTATTACCTCACCCAACCAAAACGATCTGCACAATAGCGCTGACTGGCCTGGTCGCCTGCGCAACAAATACGGGAAAAAACCAGCCTGTGTTGGTGTTCGATAATCCCGGGCGCATTGAGATGCAAGTGTCGGCTGACGACCCCGCCGTTTCAACGCAGGATATTGCAAATACAGTCAGCAAGAACCTTTCCGGCTGGAATTATCCGGTAGGGGCAAAGGACGGGGAGGCGTTCAGCCATCTCTTGAAGGCGAGCGTTGGTAAAGTCACGCATGGCCAAACGCCAACCGGTTTTTCCTTTTCAGCGGGCAATTCGGACCCGCGCGCAATTGATTTCCAAAAAGCCGATACCCTGCCCATTGGCTGCGTCCTGTCATCGATAGACCATCCCGAACAAAGTCGGGAACTCAGCATGGATTTTATGGCGGACCAAAGCGATAAGGAGTACCTGGCTACCGAAAATTTGGCCGATCATATCAGTACGGTCTGTTTTAATTTGCTCACCGAAGCCAAATGGCCGCTTAAGGAAAAAATTGAAGACCAGGGCGGTGCCATCAAATCGCCCGGTTGGATACCTGAAATCCGTATCGAGGAAAAAGTCACGACCGACGACCCGGTAACGACCCCGGTTGTACCGCCTTCCACGTCAACCCCAACCGCTTCGCCCGAAACAGACGTCAAAACGCCTGTTCCTCAAAAGGCAATTAATACTGAAAAGCCCAACGTAACCATCGAGACCAACAAACCCAGGCGGCAAATCATCATCCATAACCAGGGTGCGCCGGTGATTTTGGAGTTTGGGTATCAGCGGAGGTGATTGCTTATTTTTTGCGTTTATCCAATAACCTGATTGGAGTTTTTCTTAGGGTTGATTAGCTGTCGTATTTGTTTGCGGGATTTATCGTATCGCCATATTATTTGCTAATAAATTTAATCACTTAAATTTTATTTGCCATTATTATGCGACAATTAGACGGTTTTTTTGGACAACGAATGTCGTATATATTACGTTAAGCTTCAATCGACCCGGCATGCACTTCGACACTCGCACATTTCGTCTATCGATATGCTTACTTCTTGTAGGTCTCATCCTGCTGGAGGAGATTCCACTGTTTGTCCATGCATACAGCGGATCTTTTGATGTGAACTACCGTCTGCATGACCGACTCCTGGACGAACTCAAGCTATCATTGATTATTGTGGCACCATTGAGCATAGTTGCTATAGATGTGTTGCGCGCGAAACGACTCAAGTTTTCCGCCGCTGCCGCTTGGGTTTGCATAGCTGTTGGCGCACCAATCGCGCTTTATATGCTCACTGCTTCGTCGTCGAGCGGCGCCCCTCTCTTGAAGCTCATTAGCATTGCTGTGTATTGGATCATTGCCTTGCTTGTGCTTTTTACTAAGGAAGGCTTGGATAGGCCGTAGGCACACTAACTGAAAGGCAATGCGCCGAGTATTTATCAACTTTTCATTTATCAAGCCTAACATGGCAGCGAGTAGCCTGGATGGAGCTTGCGGAATCCGGGAGTTTGCGGCTTCGATATCCCGCATTGCGCTTCACTTCATACGGGCTACAAAACTACGAACCCTGACAATCAAACCGACAAATACCCCTTAATTTTTTCGGCATCGACGGCATCCCTTTTATCTTCGTGGATAAAATTGCCCTTGTCGATGACGATGATACGGTCGGCGATGTCCATGGTAAAGCTGAGTACTTGCTCGGAGACGATGATCGTGATCTCGCGCATTTTCCGGATTTCGTTCAAGACCTTGGCAATGTCCTTGATGATCGAAGGCTGGATGCCTTCCGTCGGTTCGTCCAATAACAACACTTTCGGGTTGGTCACCAACGCCCGGGCAATGGCCAATTGTTGCTGCTGGCCGCCGCTGAGGTTGCCGCCCTTGCGTTTGCGCATGTCGAACAACACGGGGAACAGGGCGTAAATATCGCTGGGAATCACGCCCGACTTATCGTTTTGCAATCCGGTTTCAATGTTTTCCTGGACGGTCATGGTGGGGAAAATCATGCGGCCTTGCGGGACGTAAGCCAAGCCTTTGGCGACCCGTTGGTAGGTTTCTATGCCGTTCAGGTTTTCGCCGTCCACTTCTGCTTTGGCGGCCTTGCTCGGCAGGATGCCCATCAGGGATTTGAATAAGGTGGTCTTGCCCATGCCGTTGCGTCCCATAATGGCGACGGTCTCGTTTTTATCCGCCTTGAAACTGACGCCGTGGATAACCTGGCTTTGCCCGTAACTGACTTGCAGATCTTTGACTTCAAACATGAATGAATTCCTCTTGGTTGTTCGTAACCTAGTTACTTGGTTGGTACTGGTGCGAACGGGATTTAGGGATGCCCAGTTGGTTTATTAAATTTAATGCCCTAAATAAACCTCAATGACCCTTTCATCGAGCTGGACTTTGTCCATCGACCCTTCGGCCAATATTTTGCCTTGGTGCAACACGGTCACCTTGTGGGCTATTTTTTTCACAAATTCCATATCGTGCTCGATCACCAGCACCGAACGGTTTCGGCTGATCCGGTTCAGCAAGTCCGCCGTTTGGTCGCGTTCTTTGGCGCTCATGCCGGCAACAGGCTCGTCCAACATTAACAGTTCCGGGTCTTGCATGAGCAGCATGCCGATTTCCAGCCATTGTTTCTGCCCGTGGCTGAGTAGAGCGGCTTCCATTTGGAGATGGTCGGTCAGCATGACTTCGGCGGCAATTTTGTTGACCTGTTCGCTCAGCGCCACCGTCCGTACAAAGGTCAGGCTGCCCCATACCGAGCGGCCGACGGGATACGACACTTCAAGGTTTTGGTAGACGGTCAGGTTTTCATAAATCGAAGGCGTCTGGAATTTCCGACCGACGCCAGCCCTGACGATTTCATGTTCGGAGAGTTTGGTCAGCTCCTTATTGTGAAACTTAATCGAGCCGGATGTTGATTTGGTTTTACCGCAAATCAAGTCCAGCACGGTGGTTTTCCCGGCGCCGTTCGGACCGATTACAACCCGTAATTCGTTGTTGTCGATATACATGGACAAGGCGTCGACCGCCTTGAAGCCGTCGAAGGAAACGGTTAAGTCTTCAATGGCCAAAAGATAATCGGTGTTACTCATGCTTCTTCTCCCACTGTCTTAAAAGCCTTTTTGCCCAGTTTTTGGAACAGCCTGGAAACACGTCCGGCAAGGTCGAATCGGCTGGCGTACTTTTCATAAACCCCGGCCAAGCCGTCCGGGAAAAACATCACCACCGCAATAAATAACCCGCCCATCAAGAATAACCACAACTCGGGATAGGTCTCGGAGAACATGGTTTTGCCGAAGTTCACCAACAAGGTGCCGTACACCGCGCCGATCAACGACATCCTGCCGCCGACGGCGGCGAAGATGACCATTTCGATGGACGGCACAATGCCGACGAAGCTGGGCGACATAAAACCGACCTGCAACGTGAACATGGCGCCGCCGATGGCGGAGATCATGGCGGCGACACAGAAAATGAAAATCTTGAAGTTGGATACGTCGTAGCCGGAGAAGCGGACGCGCTCTTCCTTGTCCCGCATCGCCAACAGCAACATGCCGAACTTGGAGGTCAGGATATAACGGGACAGCAGGATGCACAGCATCAAGAGTCCGGCGTTCACAAAATAAAGGATGTATTTTGCGCTGTCCGTCCTGATATCCCAGCCCAGCAAGGTCCGAAGGTCGGTAATGCCGTTGACGCCGCCGGTGTAACCTTGTTGGCCGACAATCAGGATACTCAGGATAAGCGCAATAGCTTGGGTGATGATGGAAAAATAGACACCGCCCACACGCCGCTTGAACATGGCGAAGCCGATAATCAATGCCAAAAGGGTGGGCACCAGGAGGATCATCAACAAGGTGATGGGTAAGCTCTTGAACGGCTCCCAAAACCAGGGTATCTCAGTAATTTGGTTCCAATCCATAAAATCCGGGATGCCGGGGGTGGTCTGGATTTTGGTGCTGACGGGATCGGAGGCTTCCAGTTTAAGGAACATCGCCATGCAATAACCGCCCAGGCCGAAAAAGATGCCTTGCCCTAAGCTTAAAATCCCGCCATTCCCCCATAACAGGACTAAGCCGACCGCGACATAGGCGTAGGTGACGTATTTGCCTAACAGGTTGAGCCGGAACAGGTCCAGCCAGAGCGGAAACACAACAAAAAGGAGCATCGCCAGGATCAACAGGTTAATAGCGCCTTGTTTTCCACCGAGTAATTTTTCCGATAACATGTGCATAACGGGCTCCTATTTCCTTACTTTCGATGCAAACAAGCCTTCAGGCCGCATCATCAAAATAACCACGATGACCATCAGGGTAGAAACCTTGCCCATGGAACTGGTCATAAAAAATTGCAGGATGGATTGTGCCTGGGCGATGCCGAATGCCGAAGCAATCGTTCCGAACAGGCTGGCTGCCCCGCCGAACACAACGACCATGAAACTGTCGACGATATACAGGGAACCGGTTGTCGGTCCGGTGGATGCGATGGTGGTAAATGCAGCCCCGGCGACCCCGGCGATGCCGCAGCCCAATGCAAAGGTGAAGCGGTCGACCTTTTTGGTGTTAATCCCGACAGCACCTGCCATGACCCTGTTCTGCATGGTTGCCCGTATCCGCAAACCGCCCCTTGAACGGTAAAGGTACAAATACACACCCACCGTTACGATTAACGACAAGCCCATGACAAAGACGCCGTTGATCGGGATGTCGATATCGGGTGTTGGTTTGAACGACCCTAGCAACCATTCCGGCAGTTCGGCGCTCACTTCCTTGGCGCCGAAGGTAGAACGGAAAATCTGCTGCATGACCAAGCTTAAACCCCAGGTTGCCAGCAGGGTATCCAACGGCCTTTTGTACAAATGCCGGATCATTAAATATTCGACCAGGAAGCCCAATAAGAAGGCCAGGATGAATGCCGTGATAATGGCAAAAACGAAATAAGAATTTACCCAACCGTATTTGACGGCGATTTTAGACATGAAGACGGTAGTGTAAGCACCGACGGTCATAAACTCGCCGTGCGCCATGTTGATTACGCCCATTTGGCCGAAAATAATAGCCAAACCCAGCGCCATCAACAGCAACACGCTGAACAGGCTTAATCCGGCAAATCCTTGCATTATTACAATGCTTCCTATTTCTGTCATCGTATATCCAAACATGACCGGTCTCCTTTTGACGACTGCTTACATTCTTAAAATCCGCTATGGCATCAACTGTGTAACGGCAGCCCGGATTAAGGGCTGCCGCTCGCTAGATTTCAAGCTTTATTGATAACCTTTCGGGAAGGGATCGGGTGCGATCAATTCCGATTCGTAAACCACATCGGCTTGGCCGTCTTTACGCCATTGGCCGATACGCAGCTTGCTCAATAAATGATGGTTAGGATCGACCTTTACATAACCTTCAGGTGCAGTCGTTAACTCATAGCCGGGTAAGGCAGCAACTACTTTGTCGACATCGAAGCTGCCGGCGCGTTCGACGCCGGCTTTCCATAACCAAGGGCCGAGATAGGCCGCTTGTGTTACGTCGCCGATGACGGCAGCTTCACCATACGCTTTCTTGAACTCAGCAACGAATTTCTCGTTGTTGGGGTTTTTCAAGCTTTGGAAATACTTCATTGCTGAATAGAAGCCTTCCAGATTTTCGCCGCCGATACCCAGCACTTCGTCTTCAGTGACCGAAATCGTGAGCATGGTTTGTTTCTTCGAATTCAGGCCTGCCGCATTCAACTGTTTAAACCACGCGACGTTACTGCCGCCTACAACCGCTGCGTAGATGACATCCGGTTTTTTCAGCTTGATCTTGTTGATCACCGAGCCGAACTGGGTGTCGCCAAGGGCGACATATTCTTCACCGACCACCGTGCCTTTCAAGTGTTGCTCGATATGCTTACGGGCAATCTTCATGGAGGTACGCGGCCAGATATAATCGGAACCGATCAAATAAAACGTCTTCGCCTTCTTTTCCTTGGCTATCCAGTCGAGGCCAGCAAGGATTTGCTGGGTGGCTTCCTGGCCGGTGTAGAAAACATTCTTGGATTGCTCCAAGCCTTCATAAAACGTCGGATAAAACAGCAGGCCGTTATCCTTTTCAAACACAGGCAACACCGCTTTCCTTGAAGCGGATGTCCAACAGCCCATCACCGCCGCTACTTTGTCGTTCTCCAACAGTTTTTTGGATTTTTCCGCAAAGGTCGGCCAATCGCTGGCGCCGTCTTCCTGGATCACTTCAATCTTCCTTCCGAGTACGCCGCCCAATGCATTTATCTGCGCTATAGCGAGCTTTTCCGCCTGGATCGAACCGGTTTCGCTGATCGCCATCGTGCCGGTTGCCGAATGCAGGATGCCGACGGTTACCGTCGAGTCGGTGACCGCCAAGCCTGTGGTATTGACTTTTGCTGTCGGATAATCTTCCGCGAATGCGCCACCGATGCCTAGGGAAAAACTAATGGCAACGGCGGCAGTTTTCAATAGCGACATTTTTTTTAAGCGCTGACTTCGATTTACCATATTCATTTTTTTCTCCAAAAGTAAATAACAAGTAAAGTGGGTTTAATGGCCTAACATCCAGGGACGGGCGGTAAGCTTGGTTTGCATCTGAAAACCGCTACCCTGTTGGTTCGATTGAGACTTGTTCTCCTTGTTTGCGTTAGATTGGGAAGTCGTGGGGTGACAGGTGTGGGCTCCCGAACAACCGCAACTGGAACGGCGTATGGCTTTCGGCTCATGCGCGGATTTTTCGTTGCGTTCGTAAGCGACCCGTTTTTCTTTTGCCATAAATGCAAAAAATGGAACAGAAATAACCCGACCGCTTTCGCCGCCGCAGTGTTCACAAGCAATCGGCAAACTGGATTCACTCATTTTCCTGAAAGCAGAAAAGGGGCCGCAGCTTCCGCATTCGTATTCGTAAAGAGGCATAAGCTGATCTCCTGTTGCCCGCCGCGTTAAGTCGCTACCGCTGTATCTATTTCGCCGGTAATGACCTTGATCGGCCCTCCTGCATTAGGTTTCAGGTCGAAATCGAAAATTTCGGTTGGCAGCCAGAGCGTCGCGCAGGCATTGGGGATATCGACGATGCCGCTGATATGACCTTCGACCGGCGCGGTACCCAGGATGGAAAGCGCCTGTGCGCCGCTGTAACCGAATTTCTTTAAATATTCGATGGCATTAAGGCAGGCTTGACGATAAGCGACATGTACGTCGAGATAGTGCTGTTTGCCTTGCTCATCGACTGAGATACCTTCGAAAATAAGGTAATCACGATACGAAGGCGTGAGCGGGCTGGGCTGGAAGATCGGGTTCTTGATGCCGTATTTTTTGATGCCGTCCTTTATCAAACTGACTTTGATATCGAGATACCCGGCCATTTCGATAGCACCGCAAAATGTGATCTCGCCGTCGCCCTGTGAAAAATGCAGGTCGCCCATCGACAAGCCGCCGTCTTTGACGTAGACAGGAAAATAGACTTTCGAACCTTTAGTCAGGTTTTTAATGTCGCAGTTGCCGCCGTGGTCGCGAGGAGGCACTGTCCGTGCGCCTTCAGCCGCGGCTGCCTTGGCGGCATCGCCGGTGAGTTTACCCATTACCGCAGACTGCGGATTAGGAGGCAAGGCCAAAGCCGGGACGCGATCCGGATTGGTTGCGATGAGTTCGGCTTCACGCTTATTCCAGTTTTCCAGAAGCTCCCTTGAAGGCAGGCAGCCAATCAAGCCCGGATGCATAATCCCGGCAAACTTAACCCTGGGGACATGCCTGGAGCTGGTGTAAATGCCGTGGAAATCCCAGATGGATTTACGCGCTTCTGGGTAATGGTCGGTCAAAAAACCGCCGCCGTTTTCCTTGGCGAACAGCCCGTTGAAACCCCATTGGTAATCGGCCAAGGTGCCGACATCCAGAATATCCACCACCATCAAGTCGCCGGGTTCAGCGCCTTCGACGCCAATCGGCCCGCTGAGGTAATGCACTTGGGTCAAATCGACATCGCGGACATCGTTTGCACTGTCATTATTGCCTATTTGGCCGCCGGTCCAGTCCATACATTCGACACGAAACTCATCTTCGGGCTTGACCATCGCAACCATGGGCAAATCAGGATGCCAACGGTTATGGATCAAGCCGTCCTGTTCCCAGGGCTTCTTGTCAAGATCTAACTTAATCAGCGTTTTCATTCGTCAACCTCCTGAGCAAGGAATTTATTTGTTGTGGATAAAGCTTTAGGACAAATACGAATCGACGCTTGTCCGTTATCTTTTAATGGGTAAGTTTTCCAATGGCGTCGCCATCGAAAGCTTGGAATCCATTGTTAAATTTGCGGTCAATAAGCGCAATCCGTCAGATGACTCATCAGTTATTTGACGGATGTGCCGAATTGGAAACTGAGAGTTTTGTTAGGATTAACAGCGGGTTGGATTTGACCGCTAGCTAAGTGTCACACAGCAGGGGATTGGATAGAGTCGGTCTATAGGCGGTCGGTACTGTCTGGAGCCCTTCCTGGTTCGACGACAAAAGGAAGTGCCTGTGATACAAGCTTACCGCGGACGGACTCAACTTATCCGGAGGTTATTTTCTAGAGGGCATAGGCTGAGGTCAATGGCGTAAAGCCGGTCAAAACGATAGCTTCCAATTTAGCAGGATTTTTCGTTAACTGTTTTCAGTGGCTGTGTTGATATTGGAGGTGCGTTGGAGGGCGGCGGAAACCGCCGCGGCGCGCGTCACGACGCCGAGTTTTTCAAAGATATGTTCCAAATGTTTATTGACTGTCCGCGGGCTGCTGTCCAGGATGATGCCGATTTCTTTATTGGTCTTGCCGCGTGAAATCCACATCAGGATCTCCGCTTCGCGGGATGTCAGCCCAAGCGAATGCCTTACCGAGTCGAGGTTCCAGTCGCCGGTGTGTTTATCCAGCAACAAGAGGTATTCATTCGTGGCATGGCAATGCGACAAATTAATGCTATACACTGTGCCGTTCCTGCCGCATTCATATCCTTTTGTTTCGCTGTTTCCTGGAAGTGCGAGCCGGGCTTTTACCCATTCATGGATAGGGTCGGGCAGGAATGAACCGACTTTTATCGTTTCGGGTAACGTTTCGACGTGCAGGAATTCGCATAACCAACGCGACCCTGTTGCCGGTAACCAGCTTATTTTTCCGCTAGCGGTAATCGCCAATACTGAAAACTGGCTGTTATTTAAAGCGCTTTCGGCGCGCTGTATATTCCTGGCTTGGGACAATTGCGCTTCCACCCTCGCCAATACTTCCGGCGGGCGGATAGGTTTTACCATATAGTCGACCGCCCCTTCGCCGAAGCCCCGCAACAAGTCGTCCAGTTCGCTTAATGCCGTCATGAACAGGACGGGGATATTGGCTGTTAACGGGTTGGATTTAAGCTGGTTGCAGGTTTCATAGCCGTCTATTCCAGGCATCATGACATCCAACAAAATAATGTCCGGTTTTAGGAATCGGATTTGTTCTAAAGCCGATAAACCATCGGTCGCGACTAAAACCCGATAGCCCGATTCTGACAGCGTATCTGATAATAACGCCAAGTTTTCCGGGGTATCGTCGACAATCATGACAACATTGTTATGGGCATCTGCTTTTTCATTTTTCATAATGGATGCGTTTCTCTGTCATTTGGTTAAGCAGTTTTTTAATATCCGTAAGCCTAAATTCGCCGCTCAAAGCCAGCAATCGTTGCCCTAATTCGCCAAATTCGGGGTTAAGTTTGATCGTTTCGGTTAAATATCGGTTGAACCCCAGCAGGTCGCCTATCCTTACGAAACCTATCAATCCCTCAATAATGGCCGGTGAAGGCATTTGGCTGCCATCGCCAAAGGTAGTGGTTCCATACAAATCGTCGGCTTCATCCTCCTGGTATATCCAGGTCAGGTTAAGGTGCAGTTTAAGCTTGTTAAACAACTTGGCGACTTGTAACGGTTTAGCCAAAAAGTCGTTACAACCGGCATTGATGGCATTGACCCGGTCAGAAGGATAAGCATTGGATGTGAGGACGATGATCGGCAAAGAACAGCCAGTTTCCCTTAACGATTCCGATGTTTTCAATCCATCCATTTCAGGCATCGATAAATCCAGCAAAATAAGGTCGGGCGGGTTCTTCTCCACTTTCGATAAGCATTCCAACCCGGAACAGGCCTCGTCCAGCGTAAACCCCAGCGGCTTTAACAATGCGCTTATTAATTGCCGGTGTTCGGGTTGGTCATCGACCACGAGAATTTTTTTACGGACGCCCTGATAACCGGATATGGACTGTTGCTGTACCTTGTCTTGTTCATTGCCGAGGTTGGCGAGGAACAGGCGGACGGTAAATGTTGTGCCCTGTTCCGGGATGCTGTTTACGCTCAACTCCCCCCCCATGATTTCGGTCAGGACTTTACTGATGGTCAGGCCGAGGCCGCTGCCGGAAACTAGGTTTTCATGGGCCAACTGGGTAAAGGGATGAAAAATATTATGCAATTGGTCTTCCTCTATGCCCGGTCCCGTATCGATCACTTGAAATGTGGTCACGCCGCAACTATAACCGATCCGAAAAACCACCTCGCCCGTTTGGGTAAACTTAATCGCATTGCCCAAAAGGTTTATGAGGATTTGCCCGACCCGTTTCTCATCGCCCCGCACCAGCCGGGGCAAGGTGCTGACGATCTGGCAGGAAAATGCCAAGCCCTTGGCTTCGGCCTGCGGCTTGAAAATACTCAGTAAATGTTCGATAAATTTTGGGAAGTCGATGGCATCCTTATTGAGTTCGAATTTGCAGGCTTCGATCCTGGCAATATCCAGGATATCTTCAATCAGCGACGATAAGTGTTCGCCGCTGCGTTTTAAAATATCAACCGCTTGCCGCCTATGCATAGGTATTGCCGGATCTTGCTGCAAAATGTAGGCGTAACCGATGATGCTGTTCAAAGGCGTGCGTATCTCATGGCTCATGTTGCTAAGAAAACGGCTTTTGGCGATGTTGGCTTTATCGGCCGCCTTTATGGCTTCCTGTAATTTGGCATCGGTTTTAGTATGTTCCTCGACTTCCATCATTAACCGTTGCGTCTGTTTGGCGATTTCCTCATGGGCAACGCGTCGGCTTTCGTCGTTTAAGATCAACCACCAGGTACACAAGCCGATAAAAACCAATAACGACGAATAAACTTTAACAAAATTTTCCAGCAACAGGTTAAACGAGGCCGGATGTTGCTGGGCGCTCAGTAAATCTTGATAGTAAATAATGCCGACAAAAACACTGGTTAAGATGGTAAGGAAAACAAACAAAAGGCTAAACCGGATCAGGCGCAACCTAGCGGTAATTGAAAATTTCTTCGGTAGGACGAGCTCGGCGACCCTTTCCAGGTAATCGTCCAGCCGAAACCCTGGTTTGCAGGCGTCCATGCAATTTGAATCCAGCGTACAACATAGCGAACAAATGATGCCTTTGTAAAACGGGCAGTACGCCATGTCGTTATGCTCGAAATGATTCGCGCAAATACTGCATTGGCTGAGCTGGTCTTGGTTTAGATGGGTATGATAACGGGCGTAATAACGCTTCCGCCCGTAGAGCTTGGCAATGCTCGGCGTCAGGATGAAGGACATCCCCAGCGCGATAAACGCAGAGAATGCTTGGGCGTATTCCCCGAATGCGCCTAAATAAGCCAGGATTGAAATGACCGAGGAAAATAGGGTTGAAAGCGTGCCGACCGGGTTTAAATCCGGCAAATACGCCCGCTTAAATTCGATATGCTTAGGGCTGAGCCCTAAGGGCTTGTTGATCAACAAATCCGCCGAAACCGCGCTAATCCAGGCGATCGAAACATTGGACAATAACCCGAGGACTTTTTCGAGCGAACTGAAAACCCCGAATTCCATCAGCAGTAACGCGATGGAAACATTGAAAAACAACCAGATTACCCGGCCGGGATGGCTGTGCGTCAACCTCGAAAAAAAATTGGACCACGCCAACGACCCGGCATAGGCATTCGTGACATTGATTTTGAGTTGGGAAACAACCACAAACAAGGTTGTAAGGGCCAGTGCTATTTCTTTGTTGTCAAAGATATAGCTATAAGCAATCAGGTACATTTGGGTCGGTTCATGGGCATGGGAAGTATTTATCCCATGCCGAATGGCAAGGTGCGCAAGCAAGGCTCCCCCAAGCTGCCTCATCATGCCGAACAAAACCCAGCCCGGCCCGCCTGCAATGGTTGCCGTCCACCAGCGAAACCGGTTGCGGTTGGTGAGGTCGGGCATAAAACGAAGAAAATCGACTTGCTCGCCGATTTGCGCCACCATGGAAAAGGCTATGGTCGCTGCGCTGCCGAAAAATAACCAGTTAAAACCTTCTCCGCTGCCCGCAATCGAGGCGTAAGCCTGCAAGGTCAGTAATGCTTCCGGATCGTACAAGGCGATTGCAACATAAGGCGTAATAAGCAATAACAGCCATAACGGCTGCGTCCACAATTGCAGTCGGCTGATAACGGTAATCCCGAACGTGACCAAGGGGATCACAACCAACGCATTGATGATATGTGCGATGGCGATGGGGATATGGAAATACAGTTCCAGCGCGAGCGACATGATGGATGCTTCAAGCGCAAACAAAATGAATGTGAAGGATGCGTAGATGAGTGAAGTTACCGTGGAACCGATGTAACCGAAACCGGCGCTGCGGGTCAACAAGTCGATGTCGATATTGTAGCGTGCAGCATAGTAGCTTATCGGGAAGCTGGTAATGAAAATAATGATGCCGACCGCAATTATCGCCCATACCGCATTGGTAAAGCCGTAGTTGATGGACAAAAACCCGCCTATCGCCTCCAATACCAGGAACGAAGTCGAGCCGAAAGCGGTATTGGCTACCCTGAATTCAGACCATTTCCGGAAGCTGCGTGGTGCGAAACGCAGGGCGTAATCCTCCATGGTTTCATTGGCAACCCATGTGTTATAGTCCCTTCGGATTTTAGAGATTTGTTGGAGGATAATTTTTTTCCATTAGTCACATAAAACGTAAACCATAAAAATCAAGCAATTAGCAAGCCAAGATAGTTGGCCTACAAAGCCCAAATTGCCGCTTGCGTTGGGGCATCGGTTATAAATTAGCCTCTATTTTGGTGCATTACCGCACTTTATTGGTGCATTAATAATCGCCAGTCGTAATTATTAGCAGAAACCTGCTTTTAAGGTTGAGCCCTAAAGTGAAAGCCCCATAAGCCGGTGTTTGTTCCCGTAGGAGGCTATGGAGTCATAGTATGAGCCAAGAAGCTATTTGGTTATATTGTTTGGGACTAGGTTGGATTGGTCGGCAATAACAATCAAGTCGCCCTAAAAACGAAAGTAACATTATTATGGGCTATTCAAAAGGCCCGTTAGCCTTTCAAGGAAATGGTTTCTATTCGGCCGATGGTTTCAAGCGATATTTTATCTTCTTGGGCCAGCCAGCCGATGCTGCGTTGGAGCGTTTTGCTGTCGTCTTGAAGTTCCCTAACCAATTTTGCAACAGCAGTAGGGCCCTTTTCGTTCAAGTAGTTCCAAATACTGCCTGCGGCCGTGCCGACACTTTCACTCAGGTCCGATTTTATTGCAGTAATTGTTCTTGCTTTTGCGGGTTTTGTCCTGGTTTTGGTAGGCTTAGGGTTTGGTTGTTTAACAACTTTGGTGGATGACCCGGACTGAACATCTACAATATAGCTTTTCGCTGGGCTCATTTGTTCGTCCACCAACACATAGATGACATAACCGACAAAGGCAACGCTTGCGGTAAACAATACTTCAGTCATACCAATCTCCTGTTTATTATTATTTTTATGTCGCCCATTATCCTAAAAATATCCAAAGACTGGAATAGGTTAAGCGATTATTTTAAATTTGACGATTTTGTATAGGTGCTGCCCCTTGGCAGGCTCTCGCCAGATAGAATTTTGGTGTGAAGCCCATGATAGGCTTTGTGATTTTCTTGATAAATCGGTGATCCTGTTCAAATACTTGGCTTGTAATGCTTCAATAAATTTGACCAAGCCGACCGGCATCGGCATAAGACTAATATTCTCGATACCAGCGTACTTGGCCCGACTTTTCTCCAATACGGCCTTTTGGAGGGGTCATTAGAAAACTTATGCGACATTAAGCGCATATACTAACTTTTCGGCCGGAAATTAGCGGCCATTTCAACATTTCCAATCGATCAGCGCCGTTAAATAAAGCTGATTATTATTTTATTTCAATTAGATATATTATTTTCATGGTCAACTAAATAACTTAGGCTATCTAATAAAGCCATACTCTCCATAAGGCGAGAAAACTTGTCGGTTTTGCTAAGCTGCTCTGTAAACCCGACCTTGCCTGCTAACACGGGTTCACTGCCATTGTCGACAGGTTCGCTCATTTTACGGTTTACGTCGATATTGTCATTTAGACTTATTTTTCCGCTATTGCCGATTCTTTCTTTGTTAATGCTTATTTTAAAAATAATATGACCAAAATCCATATTCTTGTCTTGCACCGTGATCATGACTTCGATGCCTTTTGCATTGTGGGGTGGTATGCCCGTAAATTTAAGGTGCCGGGGATCGAAATGCAGCCAGTACGGAAGGGGTGAACCATCTACTTGGGTTGCTTCGAATTTGATTCCTGGGATGTTAGCCACATGACCAAACGATTCCCGTGGGATCAGGAATAGGAAGCTTTGCCTTTCAGTTAGGACTTGGTTAAGGATGGCCCCTTCTAATTGCAGATCGGGTTGCAGGGTATCCAAGTTTAAGCCCAAACGCGATGGATAATAGGGCCTGTCAAACGCCCAAATCGGTTCATGTTTACTGGATTCGGAAAGCATAAAAGCTTCGCTTGTACCCACAGGAAAAAACGGGGGCCTTGGGTTTGACAATAAAATAAGTGCGCCAATATTATCTTGTGACGGCCTTGGAACTGGCGGGCGCTGAGTGTTGATAGTGTAGTTGTTCGAGTCGGTGGTTCCTATTCCCGTATTGCCAGCAGCATCGGCGACGCCGGTATTGTCCAGGGTGATGACATTGGTGGCGTCGGTTATCCCGGACGTTGGGGTCAATGACGCCGTCCAAGTGATGCCACCATCCGACGAACTCAAGCCGCTCAAAACGCCATTCGCCACAGTGAAATCCGCCGCAGTCAGGCCAGTCACGGCTTCGTTGAAGGTAATGGTTACGGTGGAAGTTTCGCCAATGGCCAATGCGGTGTCGGCCACCACAATCGAAGCGGTCGGGCGCAGTGTGTCTATCGCGTAGTTGCCAGAATCGGTGGTTCCGGTGCCCGCATTGCCTGATAAATCCTGTAGGCCAGTATTATCAAGGGTGATCACATTGGTGGCGTCGGTTGTTCCGGCCGTCGGCGTAAGGGTAGCCGTCCAGGTGACGCCGCCGTCCGATGTCCCCAAGCCGCTCAAAGCGCCATTCGCCACAGTAAAATCCGCCGTAGTCAAGCCAGTCACGGCTTCATTGAAGGTGATGGTCACAATGGAGGTTTCACCCGCCGAAAGTGCCGTATCCGCTATTGTGACAGTTGCTATGGGGAGCAATGTGTCAATACTGTAATTACTGGAATCGGTGCTACCGGTGCCAGTGTTGGTTGCCGCGTTGCTATAACCCGTGTTATCGACAGTGATGATGTTAGTGCTGTCTTCAATATCGGCTGTAGGTGTGAAAGTTCCTGTCCAGGTGACACCGCCATCGGAAGAGCTAACGGAACTTAGAGTACCGTTGGCCACAGTGATGTCTGCATTGGTGAATCCGGTCACGGCTTCTGAAAAGGTGAAAGTCACTGTCGCCGTTTCACCCGCCCGCAGTGCCGTATCATCTAGTGAAATACCGACAATGGGACGTACAGTGTTAATGGCATAGTTGTTGGAGTCAGTCGTGCCGATACCGGTATTGCCAGCGGCGTCGGCGACCCCAGTGTTGTCCAGGGTGATGACATTGGTGGCGTCATTGATGCTGGTGGATGGCGTCAATGTCGCCGTCCAGGTGATGCCGCCATCCGACGAACTCAATCCGCTCAAAGCGCCATTCGCCACAGTGAAATCTGCCGAAGTCAAGCCAGTCACGGCTTCGTTGAAGGTGATGGTCACAGTGGAGGTTTCGCCCGCTGAGAGTGCCGTATCCGCTACTACAACAGTTGCGGTTGGACGTAGGCTATCAATCGCATAATTGTTTGAGTCGGTGGTGCCGGTGCCCGCATTGCCAGCGGCATCAGTGACGCCGGTGTTGTCCAGGGTGACCACATTGGTGGCGTCGGTTATCGCGGCCGTCGGCGTCAGGGTGGCTGTCCAGGTGATGCCGCCGTCGGAGGAACTGACGGCGCTCAGGGCGCCGTTGGCGACGGTCAGGTCGGCATTGGTGAAGCCGGTGACGGCTTCGCTGAAGGTGATGGTCACGGCGGAGGTTTCGCCAATGGCCAATGCGGTGTCGGCCACCACAATCGAGGCTGTCGGGCGCAGGTTATCAATCGCGTAATTGTTCGAGTCGGTGGTGCCGGTGCCCGCATTGCCAGCGGTATCGGTTACGCCGGTGTTGTCCAGGGTGACCACATTGGTGGCGTCTTGGACGCTGGCCGTCGGCGTCAGAGTGGCTGTCCAGGTGACGCCGCCATCGCCGCTGGACACACTTCCCATGGTGCCGTTGGCAATGGTCAGGTCGGCATTGGTAAAGCCGGACACAGCTTCGTTGAAGGTGATGGTCACGGTTGAGGTTTCACCAATGGCCAACGCGGTGTCGGCCACCACAATCGAGGCTGTCGGGCGCAGGTTATCAATCGCGTAATTGTTCGAGTCGGTGGTGCCGGTGCCCGCATTGCCAGCGGTATCGGTTACGCCGGTGTTGTCCAGGGTGACCACATTGGTGGCGTCTTGGACGCTGGCCGTCGGCGTCAGAGTGGCTGTCCAGGTGACGCCGCCATCGCCGCTGGACACACTTCCCATGGTGCCGTTGGCAATGGTCAGGTCGGCATTGGTAAAGCCGGACACAGCTTCGTTGAAGGTGATGGTCACGGTTGAGGTTTCACCAATGGCCAACGCGGTGTCGGCCACCACAATCGAGGCTGTCGGGCGCAGGTTATCAATCGCGTAATTGTTCGAGTCGGTGGTGCCGGTGCCCGCATTGCCAGCGGTATCGGTTACGCCGGTGTTGTCCAGGGTGACCACATTGGTGGCGTCTTGGACGCTGGCCGTCGGCGTCAGAGTGGCTGTCCAGGTGACGCCGCCATCGCCGCTGGACACACTTCCCATGGTGCCGTTGGCAATGGTCAGGTCGGCATTGGTAAAGCCGGACACAGCTTCGTTGAAGGTGATGGTCACGGTTGAGGTTTCACCAATGGCCAACGCGGTGTCGGCCACCACAATCGAGGCTGTCGGGCGCAGGTTATCAATCGCGTAATTGTTCGAGTCGGTGGTGCCGGTGCCCGCATTGCCAGCGGTATCGGTTACGCCGGTGTTGTCCAGGGTGACCACATTGGTGGCGTCTTGGACGCTGGCCGTCGGCGTCAGAGTGGCTGTCCAGGTGACGCCGCCATCGCCGCTGGACACACTTCCCAAGGTGCCATTGGCAATAGTCAGGTCGGCATTGGTAAAGCCGGACACGGCTTCGTTAAAGGTGATAGTCACCGTGGAGGTTTCGCCAATAGCCAATGCGGTGTCGGCCACCACAATCGAAGCGGTTGGGCGCAGGGTATCAATCGCGTAGTTGTTCGAGTCGGTGGTGCCGGTTCCTGCATTGCCAGCGGCGTCAGCGACCCCGGTGTTGTCCAGGGTGATGACATTGGTGGCGTCTTGGACGCTGGCCGTCGGCGTCAGTGTGGCCGTCCAAGTCACCCCGCCGTCAGAGGAACTGACGGCGCTAAGGGTGCCGTTGGCGACGGTCAGGTCGGCGTTGGTGAAGCCGCTCACGGCTTCGCTGAAAGCAATGGTCACGCCGCTGGTCTCACCGGCTGCGAGTGCGGTGTCGGCCACACTAATTGTCGCAGTGGGGCGTAAGGTGTCTATGGTATAGTTACCAGAGCTGGTTGTGCCTGAACCTGGGTTGCCCGCCGTGTCCTGAACGCCTGCCATATTGACGGAAATAACATTCGTTGCATCCTCAATGCTCGCGGTGGGCGTGTATGTGGCAGTCCAGGTAGTTCCGCCGTCGCTTGAACTGACGGCGCTCAGGGTTCCATTAGCGACAGTGATATCGGCATTGGTAAAGCCCGTAACGGCTTCCGAGAAGGTGAAAGTCACTGTCGCCGTTTCACCAGCCCTCAATGCAGTATCGGAAAACGAAATACTGTTCAGGTCAGGCGGCGTGGTATCAGGCGTGTAGTTGGTGTTAGTTGTGCCGCTAGTGGTTAAGATTTTTGACGTTGCAGTGCCTGCCGCGCCATTTACGCTAGTGGAAAAGCTAGCGATGCCCCCTGCTGCCCCACCACCAGCATTGGTAGTGCCCATTGAACTATAAGTGCCTGAGTCCATTAAAACAGTTCCGCCAGCGTTCCAGACTGCGCCAGTACCAGAGCCTCCTGCCCCCCCATTACCGACACCACCACCGGCATTACCAGAAATTGAACCGCCGCCACCGCCGCCACCTGCTCCAATGTTGTTGGTGATTGAGCTTCCCGTAATGGTCAGCGTACCCGTATTATAAATTCCGCCGACTGCGTTGCCGCCGCGGCCGCCTGCGGCATTGTAACCGCCGCCGCCACCACCGCCGCCAATACCAATGGAGCCATTATTTGCTGTGCCACCATTACCCGCAAAGGAATAACCGCCATAATTAGCGCCCGCACCTCCAGTTGTAGTGCCGCCCAAGCCACCTAGATGTTGGCCTCCATTTACATAACCTCCACCTTGTCCACCTGTTCCAGCAGAGGGGCCTGCTTGCACATTGCCGCCGAAGTTATTGCCGCTCGCGCCTCCGAAGGTAGTTCCAAACCCGCCGCCGCCGCCGCCCGCACCAGCCGCCGTTCCATTGAAAACATTGCCCCCTGCACCACCACCACCAGCAGCTTTGCCCGCCGTTATAGTGCTATTAGTAATCGTTAATGTGCCAGTATTGGAGATGTTCGCACCTAGCGCATCGCCTCCAGCCCCACCAGGGCCAGCGGTACGAGCACCACCTGCACCCGTTACAAAACCGTTGCTAATGATGAGATTGTCAATGGTAACTGCTGAGCCTGCGCCCGATGACGTAACATTGAGTACCCGTGTTAGGTTATTACCACTAAGGGTAAAACCACCGCCGACGATAGACATGGTATGGCCATCAGTAACGTTTATTGCAATGGTGTCGGATGAAGATGCAAAAGTGATGTTACCGGTGATGGTAATAACATCATCAACATTGTCTGTATTGCCTGTGTTAATTGCTGTTTGCAGAGCCGCCCTAGTGCTGACACTGGTAGTGACCAGCAGGTGGTCATAGTTCGTGAGTTGAGCTTCATTGAACGAATTTGTATAGGAAATGCTTCCGGTAGCAATTTCCAATTCCCAATCCCCACCTTTGGCAATGCCCCCAGTATCATCGGCGGAAGCTGCAATATCCGCCCCTGTGGCTGTCGAAAGCGCATCCAAAAAGGCTTCACCTTCAGCCCCGGCACCAACATCGCAGCCATAAAGCAAGATGTCGCCGTCGATGCTTAGGGCTTGGCCGATAGCCTGTAGTTCGGCGCTGTATTTCACTAAATTACCGTTGAATAACGGGCTATTACCAAGCAACAACACGCCGTTATCGCCGTGTGAAACAATGCTAATCGACGCTATGTCGTGCATGCCTTGCAAGGCTGTTGCGATTTGCTGTATCCCGTCTTTTTGTGTATCTAGGATAACGACTTTAACATCAGGGGCGGCAGCGTTGAGTATGGCCTGCATATCAGGGGCGCGACCGTCAATAATTAATACGCTTTGCGGTACGGTATCCGTTATTGGGGCGGTTGCTGCCGACGCCGAGGACATAATCGGCGTAGCCTTAACCGCCGTATCGTCTTGTTGTTTGACTTGAAAAAGCGGGGCGGAAGCGTCCGGTTTTGAAATATCCGTTGCCGCCACAGGCGCTTGGATGGGGCCGGCGTCGGGGCTGTCCGCCGCCGGAGTGCTAACGTTTTCTGCTGAGTCCACTTGGGGAATGGGCGGGTCGACAATCGCTACGCCATCAAAAACCAATCGCGGTTCTAACGCCAATATCGTTAGCTTGGGGCTTTTCACTGAATTTATCGTCCTCGCGCCGGATTTGGCGCGAGTTGCACCAAGCCCACTGTTTGGCTCGATAAGATTTTCATTTATTACAAAAGGTTGCGACAATTTACCCCATATTGTGTCAAGTATCTTGTTCATGTTGGCTGCCCCTTGGCGATAACCTTTGTCGTATTTAAGTGGATGATTGTTAAAAGTCCCATCTTATGGCGTTTGAACTGTAATCACATTTGCACGGCTATTTTGGATATCTTTCCAAAAACTCATATCCTGGTATTGGGCGAATAAATCCGGCGGAAGTATGGTGCGGCGCGACTCGAACCTTACCTCCGGGCGGACTTTATGCAAGCCGCTCAAACCCAATGCGTCGTCAAACTCTTTGGCATCGTATTCAATATTGGTAAAATTGTGGCCTTCAAACCAAGGCTCATCAATAAATTTATAGATTAACGGTAATACTTTTGCGGGTGCTTTGGCAAGCAAATCGTACTCGATAACCAAAAGCGAGGCCGCTTGTTCGCCATAAAAAGCTTCTTTAAGCGCCGACCAAGCATAACCTACAAGGCGGTTACGTTGGGCTAGGGTGTCGACCCGGCTATATACTGTATTACGCTCCACATCATCGTTGAATAATTTGGTGTTCTCAAAGGGGTTTGCCCGATAGAGCCGCTCGATACTGTCCATTATCCAAGCCACATTCCGCACACAAGCAATCACTTTGCTTTGGGGAAATAAATCTTGGAGTGCCGTCAATCGCGTAGCCCACATACGGCTTGTGTCAAATATAACGCCCATATTTTGTTGATCTGCATAATAACTTTCAAACAAACCGCATAATAAACGACGCCTTAACGCCGTATCAATAACGGGCCCAAATTCACTGCCGGCGCTAAATTGCGTCAACATACCTGAAAACAAAGCGCTTACCGGGCTAGTGATACCAGCGTGAAAACGCGGATTCTGGCGCAACAATGCCGCCAGCAGCGTTGAGCCGGAACGGGGCAGGCCGGAAATGAAGTGAAACTTTTGGCTATTAGGCAAGTTAGGGTCTCGTTGATACCAAAAAGTTCTTGTTTATCCTGTAATTAAGGATGCGCGTCCGTTGCGCCTCCCCTGAGATTAGCCAATAAATCCAGATCTCGCCAGAAAATCGTTAACTCCGTGATGGGTATACACCTTCCAGGGCTATAATAAAATTGGTGCCCAAAAAGGGGTTGCGCAATGGAAGCGGTTGACTGCCGCCATTTGGTTGAATCTGGGCATTGTTTAATGGGGTCGGGCTATTTAGCGCTGAAGACCAAATTGCCGCGCTACTTGGCCCCCCGGATGCAGAGGCCCCTAACACATTATTCGTGCCCGAAGGAGTTGTGGATACATCGGAGCTGGGGGCACCGGCCACAACCATACCATGTGTGTGTGCAGGCATTTGCGTAGAAAGGATGGTGACGTTTTCAACACCGGCCTTCTCGCCTTGTTGAATTGACGATAACCCAGCTCCATTGCCCATACCCACTGGAGTACGGCCTTGATAATCCGGCAAAGAAAAAGTGGTTTGCCCATTGCCGCCATATATGGTCCCCAACAGGGAAAATAAAGCGGTATTTTGTGCAATGGGCATAGTCTGGCCATTGCAAAATGCGTAACCCTGCGGTGCGAAGTTAAATCCCACCATTTTAATTTCACCTAAAAACGGTTCCATTGCTTACTCCTGAAATAAATTGGCTTGCTCCTCGGTCGCAAACCTTTTGTTAGAGAGCTGGTGCATTACACCAGGCCGGACCGGGCCGGCAAAGAACCTGCAGCCAGCTAGGCTAGCTACAGTCAAGATTGAATTTTATCGGTAACATGAAAAACCGCCTCCAACCGGCCTATCCCCTCGGCAGTAGGTTTTATCGGGGTAAGAAAAAGATCCCAATATTTGTCCTGGGCGTAATACAAGCGGTAAGTGCCTTGAGCCGCAGTCGTATTAGGCGGAAGCTGAAAAGTCGCACTGTAGCATAAATACCCGTCATTCAATGGCGTGCCGGTATAGACAGTTGTTAACGTAAGTGGAACTGTTGCCTGCGCATCGTCCATGGTCATCAGTTGCATACCTTGTAGGCCAGTCAATTCAGACTGGGTAGGCATAATGGGATTCCAATCCCCGCTCATGAATAAGCCTCAGTAACTGTGTGAACGAAAGCCTGGGGCTGCCAATACATTTTGCAGTACGGGCCATTTTCGGCATAAACGTAAAAACCCATGCGCTGGTAGAGCCGCATCGCAGGGTTATAGGGTTCAACGTGCAAAAGCATACCTTTGCCGCAACGCGCGGCCTCGGCTTGCAAAGCGGCAAGAATTCGGCTGCCTATCCCCTTGTTGCGCCAGGCAGGCAGCAACACAATATCGATTAGGTTCAGGTGTTCCTCACCCCAGTTTTGGTACAAACGCCCAATGTCTTGCCCCTCTGACTGGAGAATTTCAAAACGCGCTTTGGGGAAGTGCTTTTGGTAGTACTGGTACTGGAACTTAAATTGCAGGCTTAGAAAATGCTCTTTTTGGGCTTTTGGCCAACCGGTACTGTTTAACTCATCCTCACGTGATGAAGCGTAAAGATACAAAAGAAAAGATAAATCTTCGGGATCTCGAATCGGACGCAAAGTAAGCT
This sequence comes from uncultured Methylomagnum sp., assembly GCA_964435245.1. Classification (GTDB taxonomy): domain Bacteria; phylum Pseudomonadota; class Gammaproteobacteria; order Methylococcales; family Methylomonadaceae; genus Methyloglobulus. The sequence goes on along the minus strand of CAYSYU010000013.1, from coordinate 31,369 downwards.
TCTCAGGCCAGCACGTTGAATGAGGTTCAAAAGGTGAACGGCCTACTGTTGAATAATTGCTTGTACTGGTTGTCATTGTTGTAGTTCCGTAATATTAACGCTCGTAGTGTTCGTTATTATTCAGCATTTGCTTCGCCTTCCCGCGGGTGTACCTTTAGGGGGTCCCTGAATAAGTCCTTCGACAAGCTCAGGACGAACGGTAAAGTATTGATTCCGCTCGTCCTGAACTTGTGGTGACATGAATGGGATTAACTTATTCAGGGTTTCCTTAGCTATTATCTAAATATAGTTATAAATACCGCGATGTAAAGGACAAAGGATTTGGTAGCTTTGGCCTTGGCAGCCGCTGCCCCGAAATACGCGAATCGCACAGGCCGACGAAATCCTAATCTCCTCCACAGACATCAGGAACGGTTGGCCGCTTCTAACAACTTTCTTAAGAACTCGATCCAAATAGTTTTCCATTTTCAACTGGATACCCTTAGGACCATCACTTCGCATATCCCGGCATAAAGCTAAAATTTGATGGCTTGTTAGTGCTATCGGTCGCCAAAATATGGCAGGCTATGCATGAGCCGGGGGCTTGGGTACTGGGTTTTCCGCCAACGATAATAGGATTTAGTTGCAGGTAAGTTTCCAGGGTTGTGTTCGTCAAGTAAAAAGGGGCGGCAAAAGGCGTGACCGGGCTTGGGAACTCCGCTGAAGTAGCTTGCGCCCATTGCGACCCGACCAGCAAATAATTCACCCAAGGCGTACCGGCTAATGCGGCCTGGAATTGGGTAGTGACGTTTTTCGCGCTGTCGTACATGTCCCAGCAACGTACGACCTGAGTGCCATACTGCCCATCCATGAGATAGGATTTGGCATAGGGCGGTTTTGTTTGCCACATAAAGTTGGCGTCAGTGCCTTTAGACGGCGGCTGGTTAGGCGCACAGTTCGCCCCATCGTTAGTACAGACCGATGAAAAGAAAGAATAGCTTGAGCCGGATACAGTCGGTGCGGGACAAGCTTGCAACGGATCGTAGTTGTTTTTTTGTTGCGCAGCTTTTTGGTTCATTTGGCTCGGCGTGGCGTCCTGTGCGGTTGGTGCATTGGCGTTATGCTCAAAGGTCGCCCATACCCAGAAATTAGAAAAATTCGATGGGTTGGTGATCTTTTGCATAATATGCATGCCGACCAGGCCAACAGTCACATCCAGGCACATTTCTTTGCCTGTAACACTGCTTTGGGCTGGTACGACAACGGTGGCCTGTGCAGTAAAAAAATTGCTGTAGGAAGCAGGGTCTGTCAATATGCGCCACGCCGTCTTAAGCTCGATAGCGCCTTCGGTAGTCCCTAGGCCGGTAGGGAAATTATAGGTACCGGTAAATTTTTTCTGGCCCGCTGCGGTCAACAATCCATTTTTTTTGAGGTAATCGACTTCCACCGTCCCCATCCTGATATCGTAAACCACATAATTGCCTGCTTGGTCAATCAATGGCCACGATGTAAAAGGCTCGATAAACGAATTGGTGGAAAATTTGGAAGTGCGGAACAGCACCAAACCTTTTTTATTGGCGGCGCACGATTTGGTATTTATGCCATTACCTGGAAAAACTTGGTCGGGCGATTGAAGGTTTTGCCAGACTCGGGGTGCATTCGGGTTTTTTCCGATCGAGCCGGGCAAGGGTTTGCCGTTTCCGTCGGCAGGCCAATTCAACGCGACGAACATCTGCCAGCTAAACCAATCGAAATTGTCTTGGGCGACATTCGTAGAGGGTTGGGTAACGTCGGTTTTCGGAAAATAGCCTGTGATGACGTTCAGGTTTGGCATATCCACCGGCAACGTCGAGCAAAGCGCCGATTGGCCGGTAACGCAAAGCGCATTTTGAGGATAGCCCTGGGCGGAAAGTAATCCGGAACCCAAACAAAATACCAGCAAAAGTGCTATCGAAACATGATATTTTCTCATCGCGTTGTTGCGTGTCATGCCCCGCAACGTGCGGAGGGTAAGCGATTCGGCAGCAAAGCCGACCTGGTACACGCATCTCCTCTTCATCAGAGTGCTTACTTTGTCGTTTATAAGAAATGATTGGTACAGAACTGCGGCGTTACGGAAGTAATTCTAGCAGATAGTAAAAAAATGTTTTGATTGTATTTAAGTACAAGGCAAAAGAAACATTTTAAGCATAGACGACAGAGGGCTTATGGGCAAAACATAACGCGTAATATCAAACACCCCCCGAAATATAACCACCTTATGCCGTTCATAAAGCTTTGTCTAATAAAGTATTTCGGAATAATGGGAGTATTTTTAAAGGCCGACTAAGTGCAAGAATTACAATCGACACCGGCATTCATTTAATTTATCCAATAGGATAGAAAGAAACATGAGCAGGGAAGAAAGCGAAGTTATCCCGCAAGCGTGGCGAAGGCTATCAAAACGGGAAAAAAATTGGCCGGTTTCCGGCAAGTGCCTTCCAACATTACGGCTGAGTCGGCGCTGGATGCCCGCTTGGGTATGCCAAAGACAAATCCAGTCAAACACAAGCAATAACCGCAACGGCTATTCCGGTAAAACCCTAGAGACAAGGGTCGGCAGCATAGAAATGCTATCCCGCGCGAACGGGAAAGGGTTTTGAACTGCAGCTGATGAGGGACACCAGGCCCGTTTCGTCATCCTGGACGACACGATATTGAGCTTGTACGCCAAAGGTGTGGGCACCCGCGAGATTATGCCAGCATCTCAGTCCTGTACGACGCTGGGGTGTCGCCCGCCTTAATCCTAAAATGAGCATTTGAACAAGTGGAATTCCGTTCGTGCTGAGCCCAGTCGAAGCATGTGCGTAATTCCACTTATTCACCCATTCGGTGAGCTATCAAAAATCCGTTCACCCTTCGACTGGGCTCAGCACGAACGGATTTTTGACGGCTCAGCCGCTCTTTTTAGGTTGATAGCTACGAGCGACAAATCGGTATTAATTCACCGCAAAACCTGTAAAACTCCACTGCTTTTTGTCGTTGTTTTATCTACCATAACGATGAGCCTGATATTCAGGACAGAAAGGCAAAGGGATATTTTGATCCCATCTTGGCTTATGTATATGTATTGAAGTTACGCTCATTCGGTGACAATGGGTTATTTCTCATTGCCCTACCTTAATCTTTACGTGCCTATCCGGTATAGGAGGTTGACATGGTTATCCTACATTTGTTCTTTCACGCCATGATGGCTATCATCCAATTTGTATCCTTTGTGGTAATTGCTTTTGTTGCAAGTAATCTCTTTAAATCGGGGTCATGAAAGGGAGGTTAATTTTGACACTATGTAGATAGCTAATTGTTCATTGCCGACCCTTAAGCATCTACATAGTGGTTCACCCTCGATACTAAAGGGCTGTACCTTTCAAACGACGTTTAAACGCCAATCCAGGCAATGATGCGTTTAAAACCGTCCCCTTATTGGCTACCTTGCAGTCACATTAGCGCATGGCTGTATCCCCCAAGTAGGATAAGTAATGTAGTAATGTAGATCACATTGCCGCGTGAGCGGTTATGTGACATTTGGGGGTATAAAAAAGTCAGGCAGCGCTTAGGCGCAACCTGACCTACCAGGGGCTGGGACAGGGGAAAAGAAAATGATCGTGGTGGGCAACCATACGGCGGGCTACGCCGCGCGGGAACAACGATGGTCGTTTAGGTTCGGTGGAGTGCGCGGCTAACCACGTCCTACAAGTGATCCGCCGTACGGGGTTAAGTTTTATTTAGCTCTTGCCTCAAACCCAACTCAGCAATATGCCTAATGAATCTATATGGATCCCGTGCGTCATTTTTGATCAACTCGGTTGCTAAGCGATAATAAGGGTCGTTTTTTGGAATCCTTGTTAAAGTAAATTGCCCTTCATGTGCGATTGCGTTTCTTACGGCATAACCAGCTTTTATCATATCCCAGTGTGAAAACTGATCGGGCAGCTGAGTGAACTCTGGATAAAGGTGAGACGAAAACGGACCCACCAAATACGGTTTTTTACACTCCCCTTCCGTTAAATAATCTCCATTATAAAGTTGAGTTGAGCCTTTAAAAAGTGAAGAAACATAATGGAAGACACGTCCAACCTTAGAACATGTTGTTTCAGATTTGCCCTTCTTATTTGGAAGAGATGTGCCATCCGGATTTTTTAGTTCGATTCCTTTTTGAACATACTTGTCGGCCAGTAATTCTAAAACAGACCAAAAACGTAACAATGCAAATCCGCGGTTATTTTCCGCTGTTGCATCTGCATAGGTTTTAATTAGCAATTGTAAAAAAGGATTATTCTGCAACTTCGTAGCATGGCGATCAATTAGATTTGCTGTTGAAGATGGGTCAAAATCTGGATTCAAAAAACCCTTGTAATAAGGCCACTTGTATTTGATCCATCGTTGGGAAGATGAAAGGTCATATACTAAGCAAGCGAAATCGTGCGGCTTTTGTCCTCGATCCAAACTCATAAGCTCAAAAACAATATTTGCGTGTGAACGGCAATAGTCCATTGCATCGTCATGATCTATAGCTACTATTGCTTGATATAAAACAAGAAATGTGGGGGTGTCGTTTTCAAACTTATTTTCCAATTCTTGATCGAATTCCAATGTATCGAGGTTTAAACATGATAATGTAATATTGACGATTTCATTCAATCGGCGATGAGACAAACCAAGCCCCAATGGTAAGATGATGTAGCCTTCTAATTGTTGTGGACAATGAAGTAGGCAGCCTTCCCCAAAGACCAGAACCATAAACTTTTTTCTTTCAATTTCAGTTTGGCGCGATTTCTCTGTATGAATTTCACGGTTCATGTAAGAAAGCCTTTTCTCCTCCGCCTGCGCAACCATTTGAACCAATTCTACTTCAGTTAACGGATCATCTTGGGATGACTGTACCGCAAAGAAAAAGGGGGGGTAAGCCAATCGATGTTGTATGGGAATATCATTTTCAATTAAGCAAAGGGTAACATCACTAATTTGGTAAAGACCCAAAGAAAATTCGGGAGGTAAATCTCTTTTTACTATGAGATGGTTTCCTAGCAAAGAAGGTTTTTCGCCAATAGCTTGTTTAAAGTTGACGCGACCATCTTCAATTTTATGAAAAGCAACCCAAACACAAATTTCTTCTGTAAGAACAACGGGCAGAACGTCAAATAATATCTGTAGGCAGAATTCTTCTCCTGGCAAATACGAAATTTTGCTTGCGCTTAGCTTAACGTGTATATCGTTTGACATGATGCTTTAAATATACCGTTTGAAAGTGCTATATCCAGATTTACTGAATGCCCCTTAAATTTATAAGCCATTTTTGAAAGATGGATGGTTTACCTCACCTTCTCCACCTCAAACACCGTCCCCCGAATCCCTGTGACTTTGACTTTAATATGGATGTCGCAGTCTTCTCCGTGGACTTTCCAGAGGGTGTCGTCCACTTTGATTTTGCCTTGGCCGTTCTCTATCGGCTCGTGCAAGTTAAAAACCCGCCCGATGTATTGCGCACCGCGTTTGTTGAGCAAGGGCTGGTCGGTTTCCAGGGAGAGTTTTTTGCCGTAAAACCGCCATGCGGTAATCGTAAGCACGGAAAATACGGAAAACAGCAGCACTTGCATATTGACGCTCAACACCGGAAACAGCCAAACCAACAAGCCGGTTATAAAGCCGGATACCGCCAGCCACATGAAAAAGAAGCCGGGGGTCAGCATTTCGAGAATCAACAATACAAAAGCGAGCACCCACCAGTACCAGAATTCAAACACCGTCTCAATCATCGCTTACCCCTTCTTGGCCATCGCTTCTTTTGCCAGTTCGGCGATACCGCCCAGTGCGCCGATGACGTTACCTGCTTCCAACGGCATAAAGATGATTTTGCTGTTCCCCGCCGAGGCCACTTCTTTTAAGGATTCGATATATTTTTGGGCGACAAAATAATTGACTGCCTGGATGCTACCCTTAGCTATCGCCTCTGAAACCACCAGTGTTGCATTGGCTTCCGCTTTCGCCAGCCGCTCCCGGGCATCGGCATCCCGGTAAGCGGCTTCCTTGCGGCCTTCGGCATCGAGGATGGCGGCCTGTTGTGCGCCTTCTGCACGCAGGATTTCGGATTGCCGCAAGCCTTCGGCTTCCAGGATGGAGGCGCGTTTCAAGCGTTCGGCCTTCATCTGCCGCCCCATCGCTTCCACTAAGTCTTTGGGCGGGGCAATATCCTTGATTTCAATCCGGGTGGCTTTGATTCCCCAGGGTGTAGTGGCATCGTCGACAACGGTTAACAGCCGGGCGTTAATGTCGTCGCGCCGGGACAACAGTTCATCCAAATCCATAGAACCCATGACGGTACGGATGTTGGTCATCACCAAGTTTAGGATGGCTATGTCTAAACGGCTGACTTCATAAGCGGCCTTGGCGGCATCCATCACCTGGTAAAACACCACCCCGTCGACGGTTACCATGGCATTGTCCTTGGTGATGACTTCCTGCGACGGCACATCCATCACTTGTTCCATCATGATCATTTTCTTGCCGATGCGGTCGATGACCGGCATGATAATGTTTAGGCCAGGGGTTAAGGTATTGGTATATCTGCCAAACCGTTCCACTGTGTATTCCATGCCTTGCGGGACGGACTTTACGCTCAGGAAAACCAGCACTACAACGAAAACCAGTAAAAATAAAAAAAAGACGCCGATACTCATAAATTCTCCCGTATTGTTAAGGTAAAACAGCGCAGCAGTTGCCTTAGGCTTTTGAAATGTTTATGCGTGTGATTTTAGCAGTCATCCGAAATAAAACACGGATAATATTAATTCGGCCTTGTGAAGTTTTAACTTCCGTTCGCCCTTGTGCCCATTGGGTATTGAGCCTGTCGAAAGGTTTATGTGCTTCGACTAGCTCAGCACGAACGGTTCAAACATTAAGGGGCCGAATCAATAAGCAAAACCTTGGCTTATACAAAGTTATCTGACACCGTAACATGCTAAATCGGCGACTTACCCCAAAATCTGGTAAGTTTCCTTCTGTAAATTTTGTGTTATGTTGCAAAACGAGGTGCAGCTACAGGATAATGCACGACGCTATGTAAATGTGTTTCCAGGATAAAAATAATGATACTGCAAGCGATTAATTTAGGTCTTTTGGCATTGCTTTTTTTTGTGGTCGGGATGATTAAGCCGAAATGGGCTTTATTCTTTATGGAAAAACCCACACGCTGGCTGATTACAATAATCACGACCATCTTGTTTATGATTGTGATGACTATGTACGGCGAAGGCCACAGGCAGGCTAAGTTAGCTGAAAAACATAAGCGGACACCTGCCGCGAGCACAGTCCCCGTGCCTGTTCCGGAACCAGTCCCTGTCCCGATACCTACTGAAAAGCCGAAAGAAGCGCCAAAGAAAAAATAACGGGGCTTAATTAAGTAGGGTTCCAGGTCATTTGGATGAAAACTATTGATTCGTCCTTATGAAGCTTTAACTCCTGTTCGCCCTTGTGCCCATTGGGTATTGAGCCTGTCGAAAGACGCATGTGCTTCGACAAGCTCAGTACGAACGGTTCAAACATTAAAGGACTGAATCTATAACTAGGGTTTTTTTTGGTATTTACGCGGGTTCAAAATGTATCGCCAGCCAGATCGTGTTTGCATCCAGCTGCGTCCATTCAACCCTGTGTAAGGTATGGGCGGGAATTAAAAGATAATCGCCGGATTTCATATTGACTGTGCGGCCGTCTGCATAAGCCAATATTGCTTCACCCTGTAGCAGCAAAACCCACTCATCCCAAGCTTGGTCGTACCACTGTCCGGCGGGTGTACAGTGTCCTCGGGAAACAATCCGTTCTACTTTAAGCCTTTTCCGGTCGACCAAGCTTTCAAGCAGTTCTTCAGGTATGATGGCAGGAATGTTTTTAAAGATATTGTCTTGAGTCGGATTCATAAAGCCTGTAACCTGATCATGTTAATTCCACCGTACTATAATGCCTGCACCGACTGCCCTGCCACCTAAAAATGTCGCTATCATCGGCGGCGGCCCGGCGGGATTGATGGCTGCCGAGGTTGTCAGCCAAGCAGGGATAAGGGTTGACGTTTATGATGCGATGCCGTCAGTCGGGCGCAAATTTTTAATGGCGGGTAAAGGCGGGCTGAACATCACCCACTCTGAACCTTACGATGCATTCTTATCCCGGTATGGCTCCCGTAAAGATAAGGTCAAACCGATGCTGGACCGTTTTGATGCTGAAAGGTTGAGGGCGTGGGTTCAAGAATTAGGCATTGAAACCTTTATCGGCTCATCAGGCCGCATCTTTCCGGCTGAAATGAAAGCCGCCCCATTATTACGCGCTTGGTTGCATAGGTTGCGGCAAAGCGGTGTGGCCTTCCATATGCGGCATCAATGGTTGGGTTGGGGCGATCCAAACGCCGAGACCTTACGGTTTATGACACCGCAAGGAATAAGCATTATTAAAGCCGATGCCATAGTCCTGACTTTAGGCGGCGGCAGTTGGCCGCAGCTCGGTTCAACTGGGTCATGGGTATCGTTGCTGGTTGAGCGGGGAGTCCGGGTTATCCCTTTAATGCCTGCAAACTGCGGATTTGATATCGGTTGGAGCGAGTATTTTCGCGGTCGTTTTGTCGGCCAACCTTTGAAATCGATAACCGCATCATTCAAAAATTTTCGCCAACGCGGCGACCTTATCGTGACATCGACAGGGGTTGAAGGCGGCCTTATTTATGCGTTATCCGCACCTTTGCGGGACAAAATTGCAGCAAATGGAAGCGCAACCTTGTTACTGGATTTGTTGCCTGATAAGCCGTTATCATTTTTGATAGATAAAATTTCCCAACCCCGCGGCAAACAAACCATGGCTAACCATCTCCGCAAATGTTTAGGGATAGCGGGAGTAAAAGCGGGATTGCTGCGGGAAATTTTGCCAAAAACAGGCTTTGCCGACCCCATCAAGCTCTGTTCGCTAATCAAGGCGCTCCCAATCAAACTATCGGCAACCAGGCCAATTAGTGAGGCGATAAGCAGCGCAGGCGGCGTAAGTTTTGAAGAGGTAGACGGACATTTGATGTTACGCGCCCTGCCTGGAGTATTTTGCGCAGGCGAAATGCTGGATTGGGAGGCACCGACCGGAGGTTATTTACTTACGGCCTGTTTTGCCACCGGCAAAAGGGCGGGAGAAGGTGTGGTGGGATGGTTGGCAAGCCTTAGTGCAACTCAATGAAAGGGGAGCTCATAGGTTTTATTCATGCCGTCCCTATCCGGGATGGATACTAACAGGAAGATTAGGCCGCGCCTTATTTTTTCTTTTTCACCACTTTGGTGGCGGGATTCAGGTTAATTTCGTCGATGACGGTATGCGCCCTGGAGTGGATAACGTAAGAGACAGCGTCCGCGATGTCTTCGGGCAGCAAATAATTGCTATCATTATCACCGGGTGCAAACCCTAACTTGTCGAAAAATGCAGTCCTTACCATGCCGGGATTAATCAGGCAAACCCGTACATTATCTGCACTGCATTCTTCGCGTAAGGCTTGGGTAAACCCGCGTAAGGCAAACTTGCTGGCGCAGTAAATTGTCCCCTTACGGCTGCCTTTCAACGCCGCTTCCGAGCCGATATAAATCAAGTCGCTTCGGGTTTTCCGTTTCAGGAACGGGAGCAAGGTTCGTGTTACAAACACCGGACTGGTGAAATTGAGGGCCATCAGGGCCTGGATTTGCTTATGAGAGAATTCTTCCAGGGAACCGAAATGGCCGACCCCGGCGGAAAAGACAACGGCATCCAAGGCGGGAAATTGCCCTTCCAGTTCCCGAATTTTCTGCGGCAATTCGTCCAATAAGCTTAGGTCTAACTGGCTGGGATAGAAATTTGCCATCGGTGTTTTAAATTGCCCGCAATCGCGGGAAACACCAATGACATCATGGCCTTGCCGCAGTAAGTTTCTGGCGATAGCGCGGCCTATGCCGGAACTGGCTCCAGTGACAAGGACAGTGCGCTTTAAGCGATGCATGGGAAAAACTTATTCTTTGGGATGTGGTTCAACAGCTGACCGGAACAAAAGTGCATCATTTCCTGCTCCAATTCTTGTCGATATGAGACCATGCCTTCGTGGTGTTCCAAGGGGCTGGCAAACAGCCTTTCGTCCGGGTAAAGCTTATTGATGTTTTTATAGTAGCTTTCGGGTAAGCGGAATACCCCCAGGCTGACCGAATGCAAACGTTCCATGTCGATAAAGGCAAATACTTGATCGAATAAACCTTTATACTGCTCTTGGTATCCAGTTTGATAAATCAGCGGGTCAAAACGCAAGCCTATTTGCCAGCCTTGCCGCTGCAATTGTTTTATTGCCGTGAAGCGGCGTTCCAATGGCGGCGCCTTGGCTTCCACTTTGGTTGCAATTTCAGTCGGCGTTAAACTGAAAGCCACAACGCAACCGGAGAATGGGTTCGCGTTGGCCAGCCCCCTAATCTGAGTGCTTTTGGTCCTTAATTCCAGGGTAGCGTTAGGGAGTGCGGCAAAGAAAGGTAAAAATACATCGGCAAAGCGGGTTACAGGTTCCAAGGCTAAGCTGTCGCAATCATAGCCGGAAAAAAAATGTACTTCCTCAGTCGGGTGGTTGCCGCAAACCCGCCTGATTTCGTCTTGAAAATCCTCGTAATTGACGAATAGCACGTAGTTTGCCGATTGGTACATCCCTTGCAAAAAGCAATATCGGCAGTCATATAAGCAATTGAGCATGTGAGAAAAATAATAATTCCGCTCTGCCCCGATTCCATAACCAAAGGGTGCTTCAAGGACAAAATTTTTAAACTTCTCCGCAAGTATTAACGCGGGTTTTTGTTTTTGAAGGCGAAAATTTTGCGCTTTCGGGTTGAAGACCTCGCCGTAACGTCCGCAACTTATGTTCCTGGCGTTAGGAAAACGCGCCAAAATCTCTTTAGCACGAGGATGTTGTCGGATATTTTCTTCAATATAAATTGTTTCAATCATTTTGCGGAATCGGCTTTTTGCCTTACTTTAGCACACTGGGCGATGAAGAATCGGCTTGTGATTTTTAACTCCGTCCTTATATTGGGTAGAATATGTTCACTTTGCAAAAAATAGAAAAGGCATGAAAACAACGAAAATAGGTTTTATCGGCGGCGGGAATATGGCCGCAAGCTTACTCAATGGCTTGGTTGCTAGCGGCCATGAGCCCAAACAACTTTGGGTTTCGGATATCAATCCGGAAGCGCTTACCGCCTTGTCGGCGAATCTCAACATCAATGTGACGCAAAACAATCAAGAAGCCGTCAACTCGGTGGACGTTGTCGTGTTGGCCGTAAAGCCGCAAATACTCGCAAAAGTGGCGAAGGAAATTTCTCCTTTCCTTAAGCCCCAGCAACTGGTGGTGTCGATTGCGGCGGGAATTAACCAGGCCAGCCTGAGCAAGTGGCTGGGTGCTGAATTGGCTATCGTCCGCTGTATGCCGAATACGCCGGCATTGGTGCTGACTGGCGCGACCGCCCTTCACGCCAATGATAAGGTAACGCCGGAACAGCACGATCTGGCGGAGACTATTTTACGGGCTGTCGGCATTGCGTTGTGGGTTGATAGGGAGCTTGACCTGGATGCGGTGACCGCGGTTTCTGGCAGTGGCCCGGCCTATTATTTCCTGTTAATGGAGGCCATGGAAAAAGCGGCTGTCGAACTGGGCTTGGATGAAGCCACCGCCCGTTTATTGATCCAACAAACAGCCCTTGGGGCCGCCAAAATTGCTTTGGAATCTTCAGAATCGCCAGGCGAACTGCGTAAACGAGTCACCTCTCCGGGCGGAACCACCCAACAGGCCATAGAAACGTTTGAGCGCGGCGGGTTTAGCCAACTGGTGTCACAAGCCTTACATGCGGCCAGAGACCGCTCCGTTGAAATGTCCAAGCAAATGGAAGTTAATTCATGAATGCAAATTATATGACCGATCCCCTTATTTTCATCATCGACACCCTGTTTTCGCTCTATATTTTGGCTGTCATGTTGCGCTTTCTTTTGCAATGGAGCCGTGCGGATTTTTATAACCCCATTTCCCAGTTTTTGGTCAAAATCACCCATCCGGTGTTAAAAATCTTGCGCCGCTATATCCCGCCGGCCGGGAAAATAGACACATCTTCTATAGTCCTAGCGCTTGGCTTGCAAATGCTGGCTGATTATTCGGTTTTATTTTTGAAAGGGTTCAGTATAAATGTTGGCGCATTGGCGCTGCTTTCGTTCGGCAACTTAGTCTCGTTGTTGATCAACGTGTTCATCTATGCCGTATTTGCCAGGGCCATCTTAAGTTGGTTAAACCCAAACAGTTTCAACGCGGCTTCGTCAGTGCTGCACAGCTTGACAGAGCCCCTGCTGGACACATGTAGGAAATTTATACCCGATTTTGGTGGAGTTGACTTGTCGCCTTTGGTCGCGCTTATGTTGTTGCAGTTAACCAAAATGGTCATATTGCCGCCATTACATCAATTAGCCAGCCTAATTAGTTGATACCACCCTTTATCGATACCTAAAGTCGGCATTTTAAAAAAATTTGCCATGGTTTAAACAAGTGATGCTGAATATTACCGTCTTTAGGAAACTTATTTGATTTAAAATTAGTCATACCTGGCCTATAATCCTATTATGTACAAACACTTGAATCATTAATTAACCATGCGCACAAGCAATAAATCGACAATTATAATAACGGCTTGTATTTTCTCTTTGCTATTCAGTCTTGTGGCGCATGCGAACAAAATGTACAAGTGGGTCGATGAAAAGGGGAATACCTATTTTTCAGACCAAGTACCGCCGGAACATTCCAAGCTACGTCGGGAAAAATTAAGTAAGCAAGGGCGGGTGCTGGAAGTCACTGAAAAGGCGAAAACCAAGTCCGAAGAAGCTCTTGATCGTTTGCTTAATGCTTTAAAAGAGGCACAGGAAAAGGTAATTGCCCAGCAACTGTACCACGATAAGGCTTTGCGGGTAACGTACAATAAACTGGAAGATTTGGAAAATTCTTACAATGCCAAGTTACAAGAACTGGAAACGGAACAAAAACTAACAATCAGCAATTTAAAACGGTTGGATAACCAACTGGAAACATTGCACCGCCAGGCGGCAACGCACGAACGGAACGGAGAAAAGATTCCGCAAAAGCTCCTCGAAGATATAAAGGCTACAGAAAAAGATAGCCAGCAGACTTATGTGAAAATCAGCCAGCATATCGAGAAAAAAAATAAAGTGGATGAGCAATTCAAATCAGATATTGCCCGTTACAAGCAGCTAACCCAGTCCGCCGAACTGAAGCGGATGGAAAAACAAAAAGAAGAGATTAAGGCCGCCAACCAGTTGGGCGTTTACGTGTGTGAAAGCGACAGGGAATGTGAAAAGGCCTGGAAAATTGCCGGTGACTTTATCAGCAAACACTCCACGTCGTCCAACAGCACGGAGCCAGAAATTGAGTCGGGCAGGTTAATTATGGGGCGTACGCCGGATACCGATAATGACCTAAGTCTTGCCATATCTAAGGTCGATTTGGGTGACCGGAAGCAAAAACTTTTCCTTGATATCCGTTGCCGGGAATCGTCTATTGGCGTTGAATTATGCGCCAGCCAAAAAGTGAAAGATATAAGGATGGCTTTTAAAAACTACCTGGAAACCAGTTTGGCTGATTAAACGGTTTAAGCTATAGGTTTAGAGGCTTTTTCAAGAAATTGGGGGGTTGTCTACTTATCGTTATTAAGCGTCCGCGTTGTTTTTTAACGGCTTAATAATAATGTGCCTACGCCTTGGTCGGTAAAAAGCTCCAACAACACCGCGTGTTCAACCCTGCCATCGATAATATGCACCCGGCTTACGCCGCCCTTGATTGCATCTGTGGCGCAACGGGTCTTAGGGATCATTCCCCCCGATATTGTGCCGTCAGCAGTCAGGGCATCTATGTCATTAAGCGTCAGCCCAGTCATAAGCTTTCCTTCCTTATCGAGGATGCCTGGGGTGTTGGTCAGTAGGATCAATTTCTCGGCTTTCAATATTTCGGCAATTTTTCCGGCGACCAAATCGGCATTGATATTATAAGATTGGCCGTCGTCACCGACACCAATGGGGGCGATGACAGGTATAAAGTCGCTGCAACCGAGCATATTGACAACGGCAGGGTCTATACTGCTGACTTCGCCGACATGGCCTAAGTCAATGATTTCCGGTTGCTGGATTTCCGGATTATTATTGGCTTCGACGCGCAGTTTTTTGGCACGGATAAAATCGCCGTCTTTTCCGGTCAAGCCTACCGCCTTGCCGCCGTTCCGGTTGATAAGGTTGACGATTTCTTTGTTGACTAGGCCGCCCAAGACCATTTCCACAACATCCATCGTTTCGCTGTCGGTCACGCGCATGCCGTCGACAAAGTTCGAAGTTTTACCCAGTCGTCCTAACAATTGGCCAATTTGTGGGCCACCGCCATGGATTACTATCGGGTTCAAGCCCACCAGCTTCATTAAAACAATATCCCTGGCAAAACTGTTTTTAAGGGCTTCGTCAACCATGGCATTGCCGCCAAACTTGACTACCACGGTTTTGCCTTTAAATCGCTGGATATAAGGCAGGGCCTCGATTAATACGTCAGCTATCAGGTGTGCCGTCCGTTTTTCCATTTTTGCTAGTCCTAAGTTTACAGGGAGTGTGGAGCCTAAATGGCTAAAACGGCAGCTTAATGTCTGGTTTGACAGTACGCATGATATCCCTGAATTGGGCTTGAATATTTTCTAAAGCTTCTTTGCTGTCGGCCTCAAAACGGATCACCAGTGAAGGGGTCGTGTTGGAAGCGCGCACAAGTCCCCAGCCATCGGAAAAGTCGATACGCATACCGTCGATATCGGTAATTTTTCCGCCCGTAAATTTTGCAGCGGCAAACATGCCTTCAATAAACTTGAAGTTTTCGCCTTCAGCCAGTTCGACATTGAGCTCTGGCGTATTGATGCTGTCCGGGAAACTGGCAAAAACTTCTGAACTGGGTCTTGTGTCTTCTGAGAGTATTTGTAAAAGCCGTGCCGCTGAATATAGGGCATCATCGAAGCCAAACCAGCGGTCGTTAAAGAAAATATGGCCACTCATTTCGCCGGCCAGTTTGGCCCCTGTTTCTTTGAGTTTGGCTTTCATGAAGGAATGTCCGGTTTTCCACATCAAAGGCCTGCCGCCGTATTTGACGATCTGTTCCGACAGGTGCCGACTGCATTTTACGTCATAGATGATTTCGGAACCCGGTTTGCCCGCCAATACATCTTTGGCGAACAGCATCATCTGCCGGTCAGGCCAGATGATATTGCCTTTCGAGTCGATCACGCCTAAGCGGTCGCCGTCGCCGTCAAAAGCAATGCCAACATCCGCATTGTTCTGCTTCACGGCAGTGATCAGATCGGCCAAATTTTCCGGCTTGCTTGGGTCTGGGTGATGGTTCGGGAAATTGCCATCCACTTCGCAGTGCAGTTCTATGATTTCGCAGCCTAAATTTTTAAATAGAACGGGAGCCAGTTCGCCAGCGACACCGTTGCCGCAGTCAATGACAATTTTCATCGATCGGGTTACCTGGATGTCCTCGCATAAAGTACCGATATATTCGCTCACAAACATGCCGTTTTGTTCTATGGAACCATTGCCGGTCATAAAATCTTGCTTATCGATACGTTGTTTGAGTTGCTGGATTCTGGCCCCTGCCAAAGTCTCGCCTTTAATCATCATTTTCAAGCCATTGTATTCGGCAGGGTTATGGCTACCGGTGATCATGACACCGGTACGGCCATCGGTGTGTTGTACGACAAAATAAAGTACCGGCGTCGGCACCATCCCGATATCCAGGACGTTGCAACCCGTTGAAGCGATGCCCCTGGATAAGGCTTCCGCCAAGGTAGGGCTTGAAATTCTTCCATCCCTGCCGATTACGACAATTTGGCTTCCTAATTCTTTGGCTTCAGAAGCCAACGCCCTGCCTATGTCATAGACGATTTCTTTAGTTAGGGTTTCGCCAACGATACCCCTAATGTCATACGCCCTAAAAATAGCCGATTTTGGATCGATTATTTCGGGTATTTCTTCCGGCTTGGCGATTATTTCAGGGGCTAAGGTTTCTGGGGTTTTTGGAACGGTCTCCTGTATTTTCATTTCGTTGGCAGGCATCGCCTCGGGTTGTGGCGGGGTTGATGGGCTAACCTGCGGCACTGTCGGCATATCGGTAAGTTCATCAAAAAAACCTTCCAATTCAAAATCATCATTTGCAGAAGTTATGGCGCTGGCGCCTTGTAGTTCAACCTCGCGGTTAAAACGGACCATTGAAGCAATAACGGCGTTCATGCCGGGCAATGACACGGGATAACTGCCTTTAGGGCGGTTGATCAGGACATCTTTAAAAGCTTGTAAAATCCAATCCAAATCTTGTGAGAGTGTTTCCGAAAGTTGCCTATAAGCGACAAAGAAAGCGGCTAATACCAATAATGCCGGAATGAAGATAAAGCTAAATATTGTTAAAATTTGGCCAAGGCTACCGCTGTTAGGATCCGGAAAATAAAGGTCCCAACTAGTGCCGGCAACGTTGAGGTGGTTGAAATCGTCTTCTGTAAGTTCATTTTTATCGCCGATATTGGACAATAACAGTTTGCCTTGCCGTATTTCCATATAGCCGTTTTCGACGGTTCCTTCCTTGAGGGTTTGGTTGATAAAATCAAAGCTCAAGCTCGCAAGAATCACGCCAACCGCTTGGTTGCCATGCATTATCCTGCGCGTAATGGCAAGGTGCCTGTCGGGACCGACTTCGCCTTGAATGGCCGGAAGTGGATTGTCCTGGAATGTTGCCTTGACCATATCGATGTCGCCAAAACCCATGCGTGGGACGTTGGTTTGGTCTGGTTCGATAGTGCCTATAGGCAATATCCTTATTTTCCTTATAAAAGGAAAATGTTTTTCAAGCCTTTCGGCTGCCCCTTTCAAAGCTGCCGGATTACCGCCGGAAACAGCGGCAATAACCTCGGCATCCTGAGCCATTTTATCCAGGGTGTTGTCTATTAACCTAATTTGATCGGTTAATGTTTGCGCTATCCCTTTGGCAGAAGCTAAGGCCGCCTCTTCTTTTGCCTGAACCACTGCAATCTTGGATGTAAGGTATACCCCAGTTCCAGCTATCAATGTCATTATGACGGCAGTAGCTGTCAAAATTGAGAACAATCGTTCCATTTTTTACCCCATAAAATAGATGGCGAACGAGGATTTCCATGTTAAATGCCATTTGGACGGGTTTATTAAGTCGTCATGCCGCCTAAATTCGGTTTTTGTAAGTATTTAATATTCAGCAGGCTGACATTTTCCTGTTTTTGACAGCAGATTTCAAATTTCAAACCATTTATCGTTTGCCACCCTTTTAAATTGCGCCAAAGTTGATATGAGATTTCTGGTTTCGCCTAGTTTGACCGGATAATCCCCCAACGGCTTTTCTGTCACAATATCTTTGAATGCCTTCGTAAGCCATGCCATATCTTCCGACAAGAGAGTGGATAGCTTACGGTAACCTGTGGCAAACCCCAGGACAACAGCCAACGACGGGATTAACACGACAGCTATCATCAGTGATAATTCACCTAAACTTGAGCCGCCGCTTTTTTCATAATAAAGCTGCCAATCCGTTGCCGGTACATTGATAGGGTCGCCATCCAGTTCCATTTCTTCGAGCTTCTTGCCCGCCGAAGCCAGCAGCAGCTTTCCTTGCCTTAATTCGATATAACCTTTTTCCAACGGTGTGGCGGCGAGTACCCTATTTATGAAATCGTATTTCAATCCTACCAACACTACGCCAACCATTGTACCATTTTGCATGATTCTACGGGCAATAGCCAGATGCCGGTCTGCGTCGACTTCACCTTGTATGGCAGTCACCTGGTCTTTTGCAAAGGTTTTTCTTGCCATTTCAAAATCGGCAAAGCCCATATTCATGGCACTTGCCTTATTGGGGTCGTTATTCTCCGGCAACAAGAATTTTATCGATAACATTCCTGGAAAATGGTTCTCCAATTTTGTCAAAACAGTAGCCAATTGTTCAGGATTGTTTTGCGCCGCCGTGTTTATGATTTCCGGGTCTTGCACCATTTTTTCCAGTATACTGTTAAGCAGGTTCACCTGCTCGGAAAGGGTAATAGACACGCCCTTGGCAACTGCGGAAACAGCATCGACTTTAGATTGTTCGATATACAATTTTGACAGTAAAAATGCCCCGGAACCGGCAATTACAACCATTGACACACAAATTGCCGCCAAAATTAAAATCAACCGTTGCATTACTTTACCTCAACCATAACGTTTTAAATTCGGCCAGTGTGGCCAAAACCGCCTTCACCGCGGGGGCTTTCATGAAATTCTGTAACCTGTTCCAGCGCGGCTTGCACTACCGGTATAAAAACCATTTGGGCAATCCTTTCCCCGACATTGATGGTAAAGGCGGTATTTCCGCGATTCCAACAGGAAACAAAAATTTGGCCTTGGTAGTCCGAGTCGATCAAACCCACCAAATTGCCCAGGACAATACCGTGCTTATGGCCCAAGCCTGACCTTGGTAAAATTACGGCGGCCAAGTGATGGTCGCATATATGGATAGCGATACCGGTCGGGATCAGTAAGGTTTCGCCCGGTTTTAGTTCTGTCGCCTCGGTTAAGCACGCCCTCAAATCCAGTCCGGCTGAACCGGATGTTGCATATTCCGGTAAGGGAATTTCATTGCCAATACGATTGTCCAGGATTTTAAATTCTATTTTTTTCATTAAATCTCGTTGCGATTATGTTAATTAACTGCTCGGCCAATTGATTTTTATCTGTCATGGGCAAGGAAGTTTGGCCGTTGCGCCAGAATACTTCTAAGGCATTCTGGTCGCTATCGAAACCACCTTGTACTTTTCCTACCCAATTGGCAGCAATCATGTCGATATTCTTGGCGGTCAACTTTGTTTTTGCGTAAGATTCAAGATCAACGGTTTCCGCCGCAAAACCTACTGTAAACGGCGCATTTTTCAATTTTGCGACATCTGCGAGAATGTCCTTGGTCTTACGCAAAACGAGGCTAGTTTGTTCGGCTTGTTTTTTGATTTTATCTTTTTGCGTCACTTCAGGGGTGTAATCGGCGACAGCAGCCGCCCCTATGTATATGTCGCTGTTACCGCTCTCCCTAAGGACGGCATCATACATTTGTGCGGCGGTTTCGACTTGGATAACATCGACCCCAACAGTTGCAGCCAGATTTACCGGGCCGCTGACCAACGAGACTTGCGCCCCGGCTTGTAAGGCGGCGCGGGCGAGGGAATAGCCCATTTTACCGGAGCTACGGTTGGTGATGTAACGGACAGGGTCGATATATTCACGTGTTGGCCCTGCGCTGATTAGTACCTTAAGCCCTTGGAGGGTTTTGGCTTTAGGTTCGGATAATAAGCGGCTGCAGATTTCGGCAGGTTCCGCCATACGGCCATAGCCTGTTTCGCCACAGGCTTGGTCGCCGGAATCAGGGCCAATCAAATTGACGCCATCGTTTTCAAGTTTACGGATATTTTCCTGGGTTACCCTTTTGTTCCACATGGCTTGGTTCATGGAAGGGGCGATGTAAACTGGGCAAGATGCGGCCAGGAACAAGGCTGTTACCAAGTCATCGGCCAATCCATGGGCGCATTTTGCAATAATATTCGCGGTTGCCGGCGCGATTACCACGACATCGGCCCAACGCGCCAAATTGATATGCCCCATGGCGTTTTCTTCTTCCCTATCAAGCAATCCCGAATGTGTGGGGTTGCCGGATAACGCTTGAAATGTCAAAGGGCTTACAAATTGTTTCGCGGACTGGGTCATGACTACCCTTACTTCGCAACCTTGTTTGCGGAGCAACCTTACCAATTCAGCAGTCTTATAAGCGGCGATCCCGCCGCTAACGGCTAATAAAACGTGTTTGTTAATGGCAATATCCTTGTTTTTCTGGCTAAAAACGTAATGGAAAGTATAGCCAAATTCTTCTATGCTTAGTTTTATTTCAGCAGGGAAAGTGAGATGTCCATCAAAGATTGGGCAACAGATGACCGCCCACGGGAAAAATTGCTCAACCGCGGCCCTAACGCCCTTACCGATGCCGAGTTATTGGCTATTTTTCTGCGTACGGGGACGCAAGGGAAGTCGGCAGTGGATTTGGCCAGGGAATTGCTTGATGATTTTGGTTCACTAAAAGCCCTACTCAGCGCCGACCAACAACGGTTTTGCAAAGGCAATGGCTTGGGCGAGGCCAAATATACCCAGTTGCAAGCCGTTATGGAAATGGCTAAGCGGCATTTCAAGGAATCCCTGCAACGCGGCGATGCGTTAAGCAGCCCCGATGTTACCCGGGCTTATCTCAGCGCCCAACTTCGGGGTTACGGTTACGAGGTGTTTGCTTGTTTATTCCTGGATAACCAAAACCGGGTGATACAATGGGTCGAATTATTCCGGGGTACGATTGATTCCGCCAGCATTTACCCCCGTGAAGTGGCGAAACAGGCCTTACATTTCAACGCCGCTGGCGTGATCTTTGCCCATAACCATCCTTCGGGCGTCACCGAACCCAGTCTGGCGGATAAGCAAATCACCGAAAAACTCAAACAAGCATTGGCCTTGTTCGATATTAGGGTGCTAGACCATTTCATCATTGGCGACGGCGAACCTTATTCCTTCGCAGAGCGCGGGTTGATTTGACTTGCGTTACTTATTTTGCGGTCAATCTGGCTTCAGCTTCCCGGTATTTAGCGGCGCACTGTTCCAGGACTTCTTTGGGCAAATTAGGGCCTGGGGCGGTTTTGTCCCAATCCAAGGTTTCCAGGTAATCTCGGACATACTGCTTGTCGAAGCTGGGCGGGCTGATGCCGACCCGGTACTGGTCAGCGGGCCAGAATCGCGAAGAATCGGGTGTTAGCGCCTCGTCAATCAGGTACAGCTCGCCTTGTTTGTCGACGCCGAATTCAAATTTGGTGTCGGCAATAATAATGCCGCGTTCTTTGGCATACGCAGCAGCCTCTTGGTAGAGCCTTAGGCTGGCCTCACGGACTTTTTCGGCCAAATCCTCGCCTAATAACGCGACAGTTTTCTCAAAGGAAACGTTTTCATCATGTTGGTCGGCAGCCGCTTTTGTCGACGGCGTATAGATGGCTTCCGGCAATTGCTCGGCTTGCTGCAAACCTTTGGGTAAAGAAATCCCGCACACAGATCCAGATTTAAGGTAGTCTTTCCAGCCCGAACCAATCAAGTAACCGCGGACTATCGCTTCGACAGGCAGTGGCGTTAGCAATTTCACGACAGTAGCTCGGCCTTCAATCTGTGAGCGCTCCGCCGCATCGGGCACACAGTCGGATAATGGGATATCCGCTAAATGATTAGGGATAATGTGGTGCAGCTTATCAAACCAAAAGTTGGAAATTCGCGTCAACATTAACCCCTTGCCTGGGATCGGGTCAAGCAAAATCACGTCAAACGCGGATAACCGGTCGGTTGCCACAATCAGCATATGCTTATCATCGATACTGTAAATATCGCGGACTTTCCCCCTGGCACGTAGTGGTAAAGATAACAAGTTTGATTGAAAAAGCGCTTCTGGAGCGTTCATGGCACCTCAAATAAGAATTAGTTTGTGGTCTTTCGACAAGATAAAATATTGTGCTGAATTCCTTATCAGGATTCTACCATTATTTACGGCGTAAGCAGGGCGGGTGTTGATGAGTTGGTTAGGCAAGTTTTTGGGGGGCGCATTTGGGTTCATGCTGGGTGGCCCGTTGGGCGCCATTTTGGGGGCTTCTGTAGGCCACCAATTCGATATCGGCATGATCCGACTGGAAACCCTGGAATCGCTTAGGCCGGGAGACCAGCACCGCGTCCAAATGGCTTTTTTTACTGCCACGTTTTCGGTGATGGGGCATATCGCGAAGTCTGACGGGCGAGTTTCCCCAGAAGAAATCTCCCTGGCTAACCGCATTATGGACAAAATGTCCATCACGGGAGAAATGAGGGCGACGGCGATTAACCTATTCCAACAAGGAAAAAACCCTGGCTTTCCTTTGGACTCTGTTTTGGCCCAATTTTATCAAGAATGCCACCGCCGTACCGACCTTATCCGTATGTTCATGGAAATCCAAATCCAGGAGGCTTTTGCCGATGGCACGATGGACAGTAAGGAGGAAAAATTATTGCTCTACATCTGCGGACAGCTTCGGGTTACGCATTTGGAATTTGAGCGCATGAAAATACGGGTGCAAGCCCAACGGCGTTTTAATTACCAATACCAATACCAGGAAAATCAATATGAAAGGCAGCGGCGCAATAAATCATCCCGTCGCGGACAACCGAGTTTGCAAGACGCCTATGAGGTATTGGGCTTAACGCCTGCCGCCAGCGATGAGGAAATCAAAAAAGCCTATCGCCGCCTGATGAGCCAAAATCACCCAGACAAGCTGGTAGCGAAGGGTTTGCCTGAAGAGATGATGAAACTCGCCAAGGAAAAAACCCAAAAAATCACGAAAGCTTATGAAACCATACAGCAGGCCAGGAAAAAATAACTGTTAAAGTGTAAGGAGATATCGAAAGATTATTTAGCGGGTGCCAAAAACGACAATGGTTTTGCCGTGTGCCGAAATAAGCCCTTTATCTTCCATTTCTTTCAACACCCGTCCGGCCATTTCCCTGGAACAGCCTACAATCCGGCCAATTTCCTGGCGGGTGATATGCAACTGCATCCCTTCAGGGTGCGTCATGGCATCGGGTTCTTTGCACAAGTCCAACAAAGCCCTGGCGATGCGACCCTCGACATCAGTGAAGGCCAAGTCACTGAATTTACGGCTTGTTTTTAAAAGCCGCCCAGCCAGTTGTTCGCCTATCATTAACAGTATGTCGGGCGCGTATTCCAGCAATTCTTTTTTGAGCACCTGCTTGAAACGTTCGTAACCCATTTCTGCCAAAAGGCATTGGGTGCGGGTCCTTACTGTGACTTTACGGGTTTCAGAACCCTTGAAGATGCCGATAGTGCCGATGAACTCATGCTTATTGAGGTAGGCCAGAACCAAATCCTGGTCATTCTGATCATCTTCTACAGAGATACTAACGGAACCATCTACAATATAATAAAGCCTGTCACCCAAATCGCCCGGCCTGAACACGACTGTTTTGGGCGGGTAGTTTTTTTTGTGACAGAAATGCAGCAATTGTTCCATCACTAATTTATAAGGGTCTTCTTGTGGTGTGATTCTCATGTTCGCTACCATCCAGAGTAATTGTTGGGAATTTCTTAGCCCTCCCGTAAGTCTAGCAAAAAATATCCACATTGATGTCCTGCCATAAAGTTATTTCTATGCTACCCTATAGCTCTTTTAATTTAGGCTCTTAGGGATGCAAGCAACGATAAAGTGGGTGGACGGCATGATGTTTGTAGGCGAGACCGGCAGCGGCCACGCCGTTGTCATAGACGGCCCGCCCGATCACGGTGGCCGCAATATAGGAATTCGGCCCATGGAAATGCTGCTGCTGGGGGTAGGGTCTTGTTCATCGTTTGACGTCTTGCAGATCCTCCAGAAAGGCAGGAATAACGTTACCGACTGCGTAGCCGAAGTGACCGCTGAAAGGGTTGATGCAGTCCCCAGCGTATTTAGCAAGATACACTTGCATTTTAAAGTTAGCGGCAAGGAATTAAAGGCGTCGGCTGTCGAGCGAGCCGTGAAATTATCCGCTGAAAAATATTGTTCGGCCTCCATCATGTTGAGCAAGGCCGTGGAAATTACCCATGATTTTGAAGTGATCGAGGTTTAATGCGTTGAACAAATTGCAATTGCACGGCTTTAATAATTTGACAAAGTCATTAAGTTTCAATATTTACGATATTTGCTATGCCCCAGCCGAACAGCAGCAGGCTTACATCGATTATATTGATGAGGCTTATAATGCCGACAGGTTGACGCAAATCCTCAAGGATGTCGCCGAAATTATCGGCGCAAAGATATTAAATATTGCCCTACAGGATTACGACCCGCAGGGCGCAAGCGTCACCATGTTGATCTCGGAAGGCCATGATATGCCGCCAGGCATGAATAGCCAGACCCCAGGGCCGTTGCCTGAGACTGTCTTGGCGCACCTGGACAAGAGCCATATCACCGTCCATACCTACCCTGAAAGCCACCCGGATAATGGCATCAGTACATTCCGCGCCGACATTGACGTGTCTACTTGTGGCCGGATTTCGCCTTTAAAGGCGCTTAATTACTTGATCCACAGCTTTGAGTCCGATGTCGTGATCATGGATTACCGGGTGCGTGGCTTTACACGGGACATAACCGGAAAAAAACATTATATAGACCACAACATTACATCCATACAAAACTATATCGCCAAAGATACGCAAGAAGATTATCAAATGATCGATGTGAATGTGTATCAGGAAAATATTTTCCACACCAAAATGATGCTCAAGGAAACCGAACTTGAGAATTATTTGTTTGAAAAAGAAAGCAATCTATCTGAAGAGCAAAAAGCCGAGATCGAAAAGAAACTCAGGAAGGAAGTGACTGAAATTTTTTACGGTCACAATTATCGCCGCAAAAAAATTAAGGTCGCTGACCCAACAAGTTAACAACCCTACCCTAGTTATTTTAATGCCCTAAACTTAAAGCCAAGGCTAGTAGGATTTCTTCTTGAGCACTTGGAAATTCCATTGTGAGTCTAATGCCGACGACAAAATAGGTGCTATTGGATGGCAATTTACGCGATTGGCGATGTCCAAGGCTGTTACGATGAGCTATTAAGGCTACTCGATGCCATTTCCTTCAACGAACATAGTGACCAGCTTTGGTTTGTCGGCGACCTCGTTAACCGTGGCCCGAAGTCGCTGGAAACACTAAGGCTAGTCAAATCCTTAGGCGATTCGGCAATTACCGTCTTGGGCAACCATGACCTGCACTTACTTGCAGCATCCTGTGCGCCGCCATCCGCCAATACAAAAGCAGCGTTGAATCAAGTATTGACCGCCCCTGACCGGGATGAACTAATCGACTGGTTAAGGCGCCGACCTTTATTCCATCACGACAAACATTTTTGTATGGTTCATGCCGGTATCCCGCCGCAGTGGGATTTACACCAGGCTAAGCAAATGGCCCATCTGGTGCAGGAAGCCTTACAAGGCAAGGCTTACCAAAGCCTTTTGAAGTCGATGTATGGCGATAAACCCGATATTTGGACACCCATGCTGCGCGGTGCGCCCCGCTTGCGGTTTATCATCAACTGCTTTACCCGGATGCGTTATTGCGATGGCCAAGGTCGTCTGGATTTTAACTTTAATGGCCCGCCCGGTTCCCAACCCGCAACCCTGATGCCCTGGTTTGCAGTACCTAACCGAAAAAAATTTGATATGAAGATCGTTTTCGGGCACTGGTCTAGCTTGGGTTATTACCAAGGGGATGCTTGTTACGGCATCGATACCGGTTGCCTGTGGGGAGGGCAGTTGACGGCATTAAGGTTAGGCGAGCAAGTGCAACGGTTTAGCATTGATAGTTTGGCTTCTAAAACGGGATGAATTGTCCCTTTACTGTTTGAGGGATCCCTGAATAAACCAACGAAAAACTTATTTTTATAGGTTACAATTTTTGGTAGTGGCTAAATCATAACTGATAAGTTACATTATAGGTTTGCCATAAACCAATGATCCAAATGACAATAAAATATACGTGCCGGACTTGCCAAAGCACAAACATTGTCAAGAACGGGCGCATGCGTCTGGCAAGCAACAATGCCGCTGCAAGGACTGCGGGGCCTACAAGGTGCTGGAGTTGACCGTCCGGTACAGCGAGGCGCGCAAGGAGGAAATCCTGCGGGCGTACCAGGAACGCGCCAGCCTGGGGGGCGGTTGCCGAAGATGGCTGACGGCCTGGCGAGGCGCAGCCCGGCGATGTCCTGGAACTTGACGAAGTGTGCGGTTATGTCCATAAGAGGCGCAACAAGTGAAGGCCTCTGCACAACAGTGTGCCAAATCAGTGCCAAAATGGACTTAATGGTCATTAATCCGCAAGAAAACAACCTCAATATTTGATACAATAAGCTATTAAAACAGTAGGTTTTACACCATCAAAGACAGTTGCCGCAACAGGGGGTACATCATGACCACGAAACAGATGAGTTTTGCGGGCCTTGAGGTCATGCAACGGTTACTGCCGGATACCATATTGGTGAAACTGAACGCCCTCACCGACTGGGAAGCCTTCCGCCCCTTGCTGAAAGGCGTTTACAAGCGTGACCTGAGTAACGGGGCTGGCCAACAGCCTGATGATGTTCAAGGCGACCCTGTTACGGCTTGTCCGATCCCGCGCTGGAAGTCGCGCCCAGGGTGCGGATCGACTTCATCGTGTTTTGCGGCTTGGACTTGGCATCCGGCATGCCCGACGAGACCACCTTATGCCGGTTCCGCAACCGCTTGATTACCACCGTCAAGTTGCCGCTGTTGCTGTCGGCGGTCAACGCCCAACTGCAAGCCAACGGGCTGATGGCCAAGGCCTCGCAAGGGGCGGTATTGGATGCCACGTTAGTGCAGTCGGCGGCTCGGCCAAGGGGCGGGATTACCATCGAGGCCGACAGCCAAGGGCAACCGGTCAGCTATGAAGGCGGCAGCCAACCCGGGGTAGTGGCCGTCGAACCGCAAAGTGCCGACACCGATGCGACTTGTCTGAAGAAAGGAAAAAGTCCCGTTATGGCTACCGCCGCTACGTGACCGCCGATGAAGAGGACGGCCATGTGCGGGGCGTTCACAGCGCCCCTGCCAACGAGGGCGAAGTCGGCCACTTTGAGTCAGCCTTGAAAGCGGCGGACATCTAAGCCGCCAGGGTATTGGCGGACAAGGGCTATGCGAGTGCCGCCAACCGTAACCACCTCAAACAACGCCAGCAAAAATCCGGCCTTACGTACAAGGCGGCGCGTAACCGGCTCAGACCATGTAAAAACGTCATGATATAATTTGTCATCCCATGGATGATGGGTCCAAGTTGATGAAACGGTTTATAGAAGGCGAATGTCGCACCCAAGCCACCCTGATGCCAGCGAGCCTGGGCGACCACGTTTCGGAAACCAATCCGGTACGGGTGGTCGATGTTTTCGTTGATGAACTGGATTTGTTCAAGCTGGGTTTTAGCCGCGTGGAACCAGCGGTTACCGGCAGGCCGCCCTACCACCCCTCGGTTCTCTTAAAGCTCTACATCTACGGTTACCTCAACCGTATCCAATCCAGCCGCCGCCTGGAAAAAGAAGCGCAACGCAACGTGGAACTCATGTGTGTAAGGCTTAGGGAAAACTGGCTTCGTTTATGATTGTTCGCGTCAGGGGCAATCATTTACAGCTATGTCGGGGGCAACCCGGTCAATGCGGTGGATCCGTTGGGATTATTCGACATTTTCATAGGCGGTAAGGGTGATAATGTCTCGGAAATTGTAAAAAGATACCGTAATGGTTTTGCCAGGAAAAATCCTAAGCGGTGGGCGAGTTATTTTCAGCACGACTCAGATGCTATTATGGATGCCATACGTCGTGCAAAGAAAGAGAAGGCCTGCGAACCAATTAACATAATCGGGCATAGCTATGGTGGCGATACAGCTGCTGAGTTAGCAGCCCATCTGGGGAAAGAAGGTATAAATGTCGATCTTCTGGTTCTTATTGATCCAGTTGGGTACACACGTCCTGAAATTGGCGGAAATGTACTTAAGCTGATTAATGCAGGGTCATTTCCCAAAAAATCCATTGGCTTGGGCTTAGATGATAGCATTGCATTCGTAGGTGGGCAGTGGAATACGGGTTACTACACGCCATATCATCATGGTCAATTTGCAAAAATGATGGATTATGCGCCTACTGGCGCTTCATCACCTCATGACGCTCTTCTTTATTCAAACTGTTCATGCCAACATTAAATAAAAGCCTTGTTTTAACACTTATATTTGCTGGATTGACTTGCGTGTCGTGTGCTGATATCCATGTCAAAGTTGCTGAAATCAATATAAGGGTAACCGAACTGGATTTGTTGGAGCAGGAACGGACGTTTTCAGGCCACGGCAGCACCATAACGGTAAATGGCATGTTACATGCCGTGATTGAAGCAGATAGGGAATTAATCGCTTATGCGACAGCACGATCTTACAATCTTACCTATGATGTTAAAGATTGTACTTCTGGCGTTGAGTTCGCCGGAGCGTCAGGTCTTTACCCAAAACCACCAAAAGCCAATGGAACCTATAGCTACGATCTTGTATTTCATTACAAGCTACCGCCGAATCGAATTGGTGATACCCCGTACAACTTAGCCAAACAACCCGAAGCCCTGTGCTTTTTTGTGACTGCCGCAAATATGGGGCCGTTTTATATGCGTTCCAACACAGTTGAAGTGCAAATGACCGAATCACTAAAAGCTAAGTTGCGGAATTATGAAGCAGTATCGGGAAAAGTAAATTTTAATGACCACTGTAAAAAAGGCATGTGCCGACCAGATTATCTTATGTAATACCAATTCTAATATATTTCCATATAAATAGCATAAGATTATAATCCTGCTTTAAAGTAATTCCTAAGAAGGGAGGCGCCCATCGCACGGCCAAGACAATTACCGGAAACGCTCTATGCGCATGATTTTCAGGCGCTGGCAAAGACAGAACCGCATCCGCGCGCCCGCATCAGGATGCTGGGTATGGCGCACCTGCAAGAAGGCAGGGATTACCATGAAGTTGCAGCGGCTTTACGCGTCCCTAAAATCACGGCCCAAGGTTGGGTGCAACGGTTTAAACCCGATAAGGGGCAGCTCATAGGGTGCAATAGGCGCTAGCCGTATTGCACCGCATGTGTGCCACCATCATCCGGCGCTGTTTGGGCAAACCCGCGCCAAGTTACATAATGCTGGGGATTATGTGAAAAAATTGGGTCCGCCTTCCGCTTTGCCCTTTTTGTCCGCATAATTCAATGGTATGGACTCCTCCTCCTTAGCGGCATCGAAGTGCCAGGGTGGTAAGCTTAAGGCCTTATCAAACAACAGAAAGAGGAGTCCGAGATGAATATTAAGCGAGTGGGCATTGACCTTGCAAAACAAGTTTTCCAGGTGCATGGCGTAGATTCCCAAGGCAAGACGGTGCTGCGCAGGGGGGATTGGCTCCAGTTTTTCGCTGCCCTGCCGCAGTGCCTGGTCGGGATGGAAGCCTGCGGCGGCTCGCACCATTGGGCACGGGAGTTGCAGAAGCTGGGGCATGAGGTGCGGCTGGTTGCGCCGCAGTTTGTGAAGCCGTACGTCAAGCACAACAAGAACGACGCCGACGATGCGGAGGCCATTTGCGAGGCGGTGGGCAGGCCCAACATGCGCTTTTTGGCGGTCAAGACGGTTGGCCAGCAGGACTTGCAGGCGGTGCACCGGATCAGGAGCGAGCTGGTCAAACAACGCACCGCCAAGGCCAACCAGGTCAGGGGGCTATTGGCCGAATACGGCGTTGTGGTCGTCAAGCGGGTGACAACCCCGCGCCTCGCCTTGCCAGAATTGCTTGAAGACGCCAGTAATGGCTTGGGCCTTGATTTTCGGGTGTTGCTCGAAGAATTGCGGCAAGACCTGGTTCATTTGGACAGGCGGGTGGCGGAAATGGACAAGAAGCTTAAGGCCTTTATGGATACCGAGCCTGAGGCCAAGCGGCTACAGGGCATTGGCCCGGTCACGGCCACGGCGCTGGTGTGCGCGGTCGGTGATGGCAAGTTGTTCAAGCGAGGCCGCGACATGGCGGCATGGTTGGGTTTAACCCCAAAACAGCACAGCAGCGGCAGGGACAACCTATTGGGGATGAGCAAGCGTGGCGATGCTTACCTCCGCACCCTGCTCATCCACGGGGCGAGGTCGGTGGTAAAAGTTGCCGGGAAGAAAGCTGACCTGCGCAGCCTTTGGCTACAAAACCTATGCGCCCGGAGGAACAAAAACATTGCGGCGGTGGCGTTGGCCAACAAGAACGCCCGCATCGCCTGGGCCTCGCTGAGCAAGGGGCTGGATTACCGCCCCCAAAGCCAAGTCCTGGCCGCCTGATCGCGTCCAGGGCCTATTTTTTACGGCACAACCGGATAACTTAAAACCAGGGGGTATCGCCACGATTGCAAAGCAAGAGCGCTGTCGGCAAACAGGTCGAACCGGAGTTTATAAAACCTGACTAGTGCATCGTGTTTCACGCCCCAGGCAAAAAGCACGCTAATTCGATAAGGCATAAACGCGCGAATAAGCCATCATGGCCCGGGCAATTTGATCCCACTTAAAGAGGCCGGATATACGTGTGCAGTCGTAACCTAAAGCCAAATGTGTTTTTGCTTGCAAAACCGGAGGGATCCATATATGCACTATGCAAAATGGCACTTGTTTTGCCGGGGCGCACCACGTTTCTAAGTAGCTGTTTGGTTAAAGACGGCATTATTTATCATATAATTACCTTTTTAATTAAAGGCAATATATCAGGAATATGTACGACAGCGATGTAACCGATGCTGAGTGGGGGCTGATAGAGGCATTTTTTCAGCCTACAGAGACCCGAGGTGCGATGCCAAAACACGATAAGCGGGAGGTTGTGAACACCATTTTTTACTTGAACAAGACGGGTTGCCATTGGCGAATGCTACCGAATGACTTTCCTCCTTGGCAAACCGTTTATGACCATTGGCGGCGTTGGAACCAACGGGGCATATGGGAAGGTGCGTTGGATGCCCTGAACGCCTTGCACCGAAAAAAAACGGCAAATTACCGACCCCTAGTTATGGCATTGTCGATTCGCAAAGCGTCAAGACGGCCTACGCCAGCGAAGAACGGGGCTATGACGGCAACAAGAAGACGAAAGGCCGCAAGCGCCACATCGTAGTGGATACGCTTGGCAATCTCATTGAGGTGCTGGTGCATGCCGCCAACACGCATGACAGCAAGGCGGGGTGTGGTGTGCTAAAAGCGGCGGCCAAACACAACTCTTTGGAGGCATTTTCGGGTGACGCGGGGTATCGCGGCACTGCCGTTGAATTTGTTGAGACGGCATTAAAACTCAAGCTGCATATTTCACAAAAAATCAAGGATGCTTTTGCCGTCCTTCCCAAACTTTGGATTGTTGAACGAACATTTGCTTGGCTGGGAAACTACCGGAGGCTGTCCAAGGGTTACGAAATACTGACCAAATCTGCCGAAAATATGGTACGAATCGCCATGATTCAAATTATGGTAAAAAATGTGTCTGATTATTAACCAAACAGCTTCTTAATCCAGAAGACTGTCCGGTTCACGCCCTGAGTCAGTCCGTCAAGCATTTTTAACTGGTTACAC